>NZ_JAWOWK010000011.1:0-123033 GCF_033340375.1 Vibrio sp. 1167
AGCGTTCAATCTGAGCCATGATCAAACTCTTCAATTTAAGATTTTGTTCGGCTCAATGAATACTGAACATTACATAAGTAATGTTTGAATTGACTGTGCTGAATCTTTCGATTCAATGGTCACTTCGTTTCATTGACACCTAATTTGATACCGCTTTCCGTTAAGAAAGAAATATCTAATTGGATTATCATCAACGAGTGCCCACACAGATTGATAGGTCTATATTGTTAAAGAGCTTGCTTCGTAAGCTTTGCTATCGAAGCGGAGGCGTATTCTAAGGAATTAATTTTCAGTGTCAAACACTTTTTTAAATTAATTTTTAGAAGTTTTCTTTCGCCTTCTTGCCAACCGCTTTTGCGTTTCCGCTTTGCCCTGACAACGGAGGCGCATTATAGGGAGATGATTTTTCTTGGCAACCCCTTTTCAGAAAAAAATCAAAAAAAAGCGTCGAATGATTAAATCTCACTCAAACGCTTATTTTTAGCACTCAGTTGTTAACTTCAAGTAGCAAATAGGCAATCAATATGTGTCTAGCCAAGACTCTTCAAAGCCTGTGATATCGAGACTCATTGATTGCGCCGCTTCGATTTGCTCGATAGCCTCCAATTCTTTATTTACACTGCTCATCGTCAGTGTGTTGTTGTCTAGCTCAAACACCTGACTTTGAGTCGTATAGTAGAACTTAAGGATCGTCAGCGCTTTTACATCGCCATTGTTCGCGGCTGCTTTAATGCTTTTTAGTTTACGAAAGATCTTGTTGTGCAGCTGCTTGAGTTTCCAAACGTACAGCACTTCTTCCATGTATGGTCGAGTTTTAATTTGATTCAATAAAGAGAGGGAAGTTGCAACTGCGAGAACGACACCAATCAAATTCCAATGGAAATTGCCCGTTGATTGTTCTGGTACGACTTCAGTGTTGCCAAACAAAACAATCAACAAGGTACTAAAGGCAAGAGAGGAGATGGCGAGCAACGCAACAAAACCGCCAATCACAAGGTTTACTTTCTTTTTATAAATGTCTTTATTTATCTGTTTGATTTCCATATACCACTCCTAACAGGGTTGCCTCCTATTCTAGCCAGCACACCCAGCTCCACAATCGAAGCTTTGTAAGTAAGTTCACATTTGCTATTAAACTCGCATCCCTTCCCTGCTTGGGTATATACTTCCGCGCATTCACTCTTCCTATATAGAGGCTAAATTCATGCGCTCTTTTGTTTTACGAGCTCGCGCGGCGCCAACCACCAGCAAAGCACTGTTAGAAGGTGTTGGTAATGAAGCGCATACAGAGATTCTTGCTCATACCATGATGAACACGATGTTCGTTGCTCAATCACACCGTGAAGATGTGGTTGTTCACTTGGTTTTAGAAAGCACAAAAGATTTCTCACGCACCATTACTATTCGCTCCAACGACATCACCAACATTGGCGGCTTCCATGAGTCAACCTTGATTGCAGCAGTGGCTCGCGCTTTGGATGCTTCGGTTGGTATGGGTAAAGAGCAACTTCGTGAAGTCGAACCTGGTATTACCGTTCGTACAGTGAGCTTTGAACGCCTAGTACAAGAACTGGCAGAAGATCACCAACTATATATGCTGGATAAGAAAGGCGAATTTGTTCGTGATGCAGAAATTGGTGAAAATCCATGTTTCTTGCTAACTGACCATATACCGATGCCGAAAAAGTCTTTTAACAGCTTAAAGCGCCTTGGCACAGAGAAGATCAGCTTAGGTCCTAAGATGCTTTTCGCTTCTCAGTGTGTAGTATTGATCCACAATGAGTTGGACATACGCGAATTCTAGTTATTCGCGCACACGTTGCTAGATAATGAAAGAGGACTCTATTGAGTCCTCTTTTTGTTTCTATAGTAATGCTAAGTTTACTTACCACCAATGCTCAAACGAGCAAAACGAACGTCTGGCGAGAAGAAAGTTCGGCTATCGTTAATTAGCTGAGTATCACCTACTGCCTCAACTTCTTGCAGCATATTGTAGAAGTTACCCGCTACCGTGATCCCACGAACTGGTTGAATGCGCTTACCATCACGGCACAAGAAACCACTCGCGCCAAATGAGAAATCACCACTCACTGCATCCGCACCAGAATGGACACCTTGAAGTTCGACTAACTCTAGGTACTCACCCGCTTTTACTTCTGACGGACTGCTGTTACCCGTCGCAATCACTTTGTGATTAGCTGATACGTCTAGGCTCGATTTTGCACCGCGAGCGGCACTTGCTGTCGAGACTGCGCCCAAGTAACTTGCGGTCTGGCTGTTATGTAGCAAGGTTTTCAACTCACCATTAGCAATCATGACATTATCTTGAGTAGCGAAGCCTTCACTATCAAAACTCGCGATTGCCATACCATTTGGCATGTAAGCCGTATCAGTAAAGGTAATTAAATCACTCGCAACACGTTGACCAAGCTTGTCACCCAGTGGCGTAATGCCTTTCATCGCGCTTACGCCAGAGAAAGCACTGCCGAAAGCACCGAATAAACTTGCTAGCGCATTGATGTGGAAAATAGCAGGGTAGTTACCTGTCGCAACCGGAGCGCCTTCCAGAAGATCACGAGCAAGGTTGTAGCCACCTTCTATACAGTAAGCTGGATTCAACTCATCAAAACGGCGACCCAGTGACATTCTACCCGCCATTGACTGTTTGCCGTCTTTTTCAAACAAGGTATACGCGTAACAAGTGAACGAGCGCTCGAAGTGTTGACACAATGTGCCTTGAGTATTGGCAATGATCAGTTGTGTTTCGCCATCGCTGTAACCATTGTAAGGTGCGCTAGAAGCGTGAGGCAGAGCCACTACGCCTTGCTCAAGTGCGAGAGACAGTTCAATTTTTTCATCAACCGAAGTTGTGTCTTCTTGAGCAATCTCAGCCACGTCAGTCGTGATTTGGCTGTTCACACAACTAATGGTCTGATGTTCATCTTGCTTGGAAAAACGAGCGCTTTGCAGTGCATTAGTCAGCATCAAATCTAAGCTTGGTTGTTCTAACGACTCAGAATAGCTCGTTGCAACACGCGCATCTTTCACAACACGAACACCCAGCACTTGGCTTGAACTTACTTTGTACTCATCCAGCTTTCCTTGGTTCGCTTTCAGAGAAAAGCTGCTGTTGCGGTTTACAATGACGTCCGCTTCTGCACCTTGGCGTTTTGCTTCTGATAGGACGTAATCAACCGCATTGAGAAGTTGTTGTTCTTGGCTCATTAGTTACCGCCTCCTACCAGAATGTTATCGACTTTCAGCGTTGGCTGACCGACTGTTGTTGGCACTGAACCACTTACGGAACCACACATGCCCGGCGCAAGCGCCATGTCTTTGCCGACCATGCTGATTTCTTTTAACACTTTTGGACCCGTGCTGATCAGCGTTGCTGTTTTCAGAGGCTTGGTGATTTTGCCATTTTCAATGAGATAAGCTTCACGAACAGCAAAGTTAAACTCACCCGTACCCGGTTGAACCGAGCCGCCGCCCATCTTCTTCGCATAGATACCACGTTCAATGCCTGCAAGCATGTCATTAAGTGAATGCTCGCCCTCTTCGATAAAGGTGTTACGCATGCGCGAGGTTGGTGCGAACTTGTAGTTTTGACGACGACCAGAACCCGTAGGCTCATAACCTGTCTTCATGCCACCCATTTTATCGACCATGAAGCTGGTTAGCTTACCGTCTTTGATCAGTTGAGTGCGCTGAGTCTTCATACCTTCATCATCAATGTGAATCGAGCCCCATTCGTTGGTCATGGTGCCATCATCGACTGCATTCACTGCGGTGTGAGCAACCATTTCGCCCATCTTGTCGTGGAAGACTGATGCTTTCTTCGCAACGGAAGTGGTTTCTAGCAAGTGACCACATGCTTCATGGAAGATAACGCCGCCAAAGCCGTTACCAATCACCACCGGCATTTCACCCGATGGACAAGCATCCGCGCCAAGTTTTACTAACGCTTGCTGCGCGATAGTTTGACCTAGCTCTTTGGCATCAAGCTGTTCACTGAATTCCCAACCAGCAAGAGCGCCAGGACCTTCCATACCAGAAGACTGCTCATTACCTTTTTGAGCGACAGTATTACCAGCAACTCGTATGTAGTGACGGGTATCGTCAACGTGTAGACCTTCTGAGTTGAAGATAGACACTTGCTGTTCACGCTGAAGCACACTGCCAATGAACTGGCTGATATGTTCACTCTCTGCGCGTGCGGCTTGGTCAACTTGCAACAGGAAAGCAATTTTAGAATCTAGGTTAGCGTCTTTGCCAAGTGGCATACGACAACCATGTTGAATTGGGTAGCGGTTCAGATTGAGAGAACCTGCTGACGCGATTTGCTCACGCTTGTCTTTTGCTGCAAGCAGTGAGGTTACGCGTTTAAGTTCGGCTTCATCGGTGCTGTTGGTGTAACCGTAAAGCACTTTATGACCGAAGAAGAGACGAATACCGATACCAAAATCGATACCCGAGTTAACCTTGTCCACCTCACCAGATGCGATCTGGACAGTGTTGGTTTGGTGATGTTCAACGAATAGTTCAGCGAAATCAGCCCCCAAAAAGAGTGCATGATCGATCACTGACTTCGCTGTTACAGAATTAAGCATGAAGTCTCCTTGCTCGATGATCGTCTTAGCCTTCCTAATTAACTGTGAAAAAGTTCAACAAAGTTAAATTGGCAACACGTTAAATTTTAACAGTTTTTTAACCTTGTTTTGTGCTAATCCTTGCTTAACGAGACCACGATTATTTATTAAATATTCCAGGTTCTGCTCATTCACCAGAGCGTTGCACTAGTAAATTCCACACAGCAAACCATTTAGGTGCTTACTTTATCACTCACCTCGCATAATTGAATACTCATTATAATTACGCTCAAAAAACGTATCCCTTCCGCAATGGTCCTGCTATCATCCGAACGAAATAGTCGGGGGGCCACACGACAAGTGTTGGCTGAGATCGAAATTCGAGACCCGTTGAACCTGATTCAGTTAGCACTGACGTAGGGAACTATGCACACTTTGCCTTTCGTCGCCCCTCTTAGGTAAGCGATAGCGATCGAAAAATCGATCTATCTGCAACGGTCAAAGTCAGTTCCTATACGTCTTGTAGTAGGAGCGACCATGACGCAGCAATCACAACCTCATTCACATCAAACGCCAGCCTTGCCTACCCCTATCGTATTGACCATCGCGGGTTCAGACAGTGGTGGCGGTGCAGGTATTCAAGCCGACATCAAAGCGATGTCCGCAACCGGCAGTTTTGCTTGCTCGGTAATCACGGCGATTACTTCGCAGAATACCCAAGGCGTTTCTGCGATTTTCCCCATTCCTCTCGACCATGTAGAGAGCCAACTTGATGCAGTATTTACCGACCTCAACATCGTTGCAGTCAAAGTGGGCATGCTGGCCGATTCCAACATCCTCAAAGTCGTTGCAGACAAAATTAAACAATACCAGCCAAAACACCTCGTGATTGACCCTGTGATGGTGGCCACCAGCGGCGATCTATTACTGGAACAATCGGCAATCAGCACTTTAAAAGAAGAATTGATTCCGCTCGCAGACATCATTACCCCTAACCTACCCGAAGGCGCAGCATTGACGGGTAAGCCAATGCCTCAATCAGAATCTGAAATGAACGATATGATTACCGACCTTCGTGCGCTTGGCGCCAAAGCTATTCTGCTCAAAGGCGGTCACCTTGAAGAAAATGAAAACAGCAACGATCTGCTTATCATGCAAGACAGTGCCGAGTTAATCAGCGCTAAACGCTTTCCAACCAAAAACACTCATGGCACAGGCTGCACGCTGTCTTCTGCTATCGCGTCTTATCTTGGCCAAGGCAACAACCTACACAAAGCGGTGCACCTGGGTAAGCAGTACATCAGCCAAGCTATCGCACACGCTGATGAATTGGATGTAGGTAAAGGCCATGGCCCTGTGAACCACTTTTTTGCGGGTCATACTTATGTTCGCTAACGCGATTGGCATTCAGCTTTCCGATGCTAGTCTGCGATACAAAGATAGCCAAACACCGACTTTAGCAGGAATGAACATGACCATTCCCGTCGGTAAATGGACGGTATTACTCGGACGAAGTGGCTGCGGGAAAACCACAATATTGCGTTACTTAGCTGGCCTGCTGGATGACCAAGTTGACTGGCATGGCGAACTCATCACAACGGATGGCGCTGCACTGCATGACCGTATCGCTTACATGGCTCAGCAGGATTTATTGCTACCGTGGTTGAATGTGTTAGACAACGTCTGCCTCAGTTCTCGATTTTCTCAAGAGCAAGCACCAGAGAAAAATAGACAACGTGCACTGATTTTACTAAGCCAAGTGGGACTCGCCGATTACGCGGATGCTAAGCCAGCTCAGCTCTCTGGCGGCATGAGACAACGTGTTGCCCTTGCTCGCACTCTGATGCAAGACAAGCCTCTAGTTCTGATGGATGAGCCTTTCTCTGCACTGGACGCGGTTACTCGTCATAAGTTGCAAACCTTGTCTGCCGAATTGCTGAAAGATAAGACGGTTGTTCTGATTACCCACGACCCACAAGAAGCGGTGCGATTAGCTCACCAACTCTATGTGTTGCAAGGCACACCTGCGCAAGCTCAGCACTTGGTCGTTCCAGACTCCAAGCCGCCCCGAGTTCTCGATGGAGAGTGCGCCGCGCTTCAACAAGCGATTTTGGATCAATTGGAGAAAGACTATGAGTGATATGACTCAGTACAACTCCGTTTCGGCACGTATTAGTAAAAAAGAACGCGTGACCCATCCGGCTCTGCGCTTAGTTATCAGCACAGCGGTGATCTTGGGATTGTGGCAGTTGGTCGTGGTGATATTCGACATGCCAAGCTTCATCTTACCTTCACCAATTGAAGTGCTGGATAGATTGGTCACTCGTTACGATGTCCTGCTCAAACATACTTGGGTTACCGCGCAAGAGATCTTATTTGGCTTGGCGCTTGGATTATCGATGGGTTTGCTGTTCGCATTGCAAATGCTGATGTTCGAGCCGCTGAAGCGTTGGTTATTGCCTATTCTGATTGCTAGCCAAGCGATCCCTGTGTTCGCCATCGCGCCAGTGCTCATGCTTTGGCTGGGTTACGGCATTGCATCAAAAGTAGTCATGGCGGCGATCATCATCTTTTTCCCCGTCACGACATGTTGCTACGACGGTTTGCGCAATACACCAACAGGTTACCTCGACCTTGCCAAGACCATGGGCGCCTCTAAATGGCAGTTACTTCGTCATATTCAATTGCCAGCCGCGCTACCAACGTTAGCTTCAGGTATTCGTGTTGCCGTCGTTATTGCGCCAATTGGAGCAGTGGTCGGTGAGTGGGTAGGTTCAAGTGAAGGCTTGGGTTATCTGATGCTCCAAGCCAACGCTCGCATGATCATTGATGAGATGTTTGCGGCGCTGTTTATCCTCGCCATGCTGTCTATCTCACTCTACTTCATCACCGATAAATTATTGAAAAAAGCCATCCCTTGGGAAAGCAAATAATTGCAAAAAATAACCAAAGGAAATTGGGAAAGAAAAGGAAGAACCCCGTGAATAAAAACAAACTTATGAGCGCTGCTGCTCTACTCGCTTCAGTGGTATCAACCAACGTGCTTGCCGCTGAAAAAGAGATGACACTGATGTTGGATTGGTTCGTCAATCCAAACCATGGTCCTATCGTGATTGCCAAAGAGCGTGGTTACTTCAAAGAGCAAGGTTTGAAGGTCAACATTCAAGAGCCGGCAGATCCAAGTACACCACCTAAGTTGGTCGCGGCGGGTAAAGTCGACATGGCGATTTCTTACCAACCAAGCCTGACCATCGATGTCGCGGCTGGTTTGCCACTAATCCGCTCTGCGACTCTGATTGCTACGCCACTCAACACGCTGATGGTGTTGGACAACGGTAAGAATGAAAACCTTGGCGACTTAAAAGGCAAGAAGATCGGTATTGCGATCGCAGGCAACGAAGAAGCGACAATCGGCACCATGCTAGCGCAAGAGAACGTGAAGTTTTCTGACGTACAAATCATCAACGTAGGTTGGGCGCTGTCTTCGTCTCTTGCATCTGGCAAAGTGGATGCGATTTGGGGCGGTCTACGTAACTTCGAAACCAACCAACTGGCACTAGAAGGTTATAAAGCTAAAGCCTTCTTCCCTGAAGAACACGGAGTACCAGCGTATGACGAGTTAGTCTTCGTAGCCAATGCAAAAACCTACGACAAACAAGCCATCAAGGCATTCAACAAAGCACTAGAGCAAGCGACCACTTACATCGTTAACCATCCAAAAGAGTCGTGGAAAGAGTTTGTGGCTTATTCACCAGACACACTCAACAACGAGCTTAACCAACGCGCTTGGAATGACACTCTAACTCGTTTCGCTCTTCGTCCATCTGCAGTAGATCTGAAACGCTACGATGATTATGCCGAATTCATGTATTCACAAAAAATCATCGAAACACTGCCAAAAGCGAAAGATTACGTACCGAACTTTGACTAATGCTACTGACCTTAGGATCTAAGCCTAGGGTCTTTTGATAACGAGATACCCATAATGAAATACCAAGATTTGATCGACGCTTGCCGCCAAGATTGGCAAGAATACACTGAGCATGCTTTCGTACAGCAATTGGCAAAAGGCACTCTGACTCAGCCTTGTTTTCTGCATTACCTAAAGCAGGATTTTCTTTTCCTAAAGCAGTACGCACGAGCTTACGCATTAGCGATCTACAAAGCGCGTACTTTGGATGACATGCGCCGCGCTCTCCCAAGCGTACATGCATTGCTCGATTCTGAAATCGCCCACCACGTGACTTACTGTGAGCAATGGGGACTGACAGAATCCGACTTAGAAAATGAGCCAGAAGACTTCGGCACGGTAGCTTATACCCGTTACGTATTAGATGCTGGCATGACCGGCGATCTTGTTGATCTATACGCGGCACTGGCGCCATGCTCTATCGGTTATGCAGTTATCGGTAAGATGCTGATTGAAGATGAGAACACGGTAATCGAAGGCAACCCATACGCAAGTTGGATCAACCTCTACGGTGGTGAAGAGTTCCAATCTGGTGTCGCAAAAGGTACAGAACACTTTAACCAGCTGCTAGCAGAAATCGACATCAACAGCCAACGCGGTCAAAACCTGATTCAGGTATTCAAAACTGCAACGCGTATGGAAGTAGCATTCTGGCAACAAGGTCTGAATGCTCAGCAAGATTAATCGGAGAGTCTCATGTTAATTGAACAAATCACCCAAGCATTAACCGCAGTGCGCCAGCAAAAACCATTAGTCGTCAACATAACTAACTACGTGGTGATGAACAACACGGCAAACGCCCTATTGGCTATTGGTGCTTCTCCAATCATGGCACACTCCAAGCAAGAAATGGCAGAGATGATGTCGTTCGCTGGCGCACTGGTTATCAACATCGGTACCCTAGATAGCGTTTGGACACCGCGCATGAGCTATGCCGTAGAGCAAGCCAATGCCAATGGTAAAATCGTTGTACTCGACCCTGTCGGTTGCGGAGCAAGCTCACTACGTACAGAGACATCACGTGAGATCGCACGCCTTGTAGACAAGTTGATCATTCGTGGTAACGCTTCAGAAATCATTGCTCTTGCCGGCGAGCAAGCACAAAGCAAAGGCGTCGATGCGTTAGACAGCAGCGACGCAGCACTTGGCGCAGCCAACTTCTTAGTCTCAGAGTATGGTGCGAGCGTGGTAATTTCTGGCGAGACTGATTACATCGTCACGAAGGAACAAACCGTGCAACTGAACAATGGTCACGAGATGATGCCATACGTAACCGGAATGGGTTGTACGCTAACGGCACTGACGGGTGCTTTTGCTGCTGTTGGTGATAACACCGGACTTGCTGCAGCGGCGGTACTAGGCGTTGTTGGCGAGATTGCAGCGGAACAAGCTCGCGGCCCAGGTAGCCTGCAAATGAACCTGTTGGATGAGCTTTACCAGCTAGATGAAGAGACACTGGCAAAGCGCCTAAAACTGCAAGTGAGCTAAGCTTTTCTCTCTTTTAACACTAGCCTCTCAATCCTCTTTCAATGAGAGGCTTAAAGGAAACCCAATGAACGCCTATCGTTTATATTTGGTCACCGATGACCAACAAGATTTAGCCACACTAAAGCGTGTTGTGAGAAAAGCCGTGGAAGGTGGCGTGACTATGGTACAAGTCCGCGAAAAACACGGTGATGTGCGTGCGTTTATCGAACGTGCTCAAGCCGTCAAGACGATTCTTGAAGGCACTGGCGTCCCGTTAGTCATCAATGATCGTGTTGATGTTGCCCTTGCCGTCGATGCCGATGGTGTTCACCTCGGGCAGTCAGACATGCCAGCAGAGATCGCTCGTCAATTGATTGGCCCAAACAAGATTCTCGGCTTATCGATTGAGACTGAAGAGCAGCTGGCAGAAGTAAACTCTCTGCCGATTGATTACATCGGTTTGAGCGCTATCTTCGCGACGCCGACCAAAACCAACACAAAAAAACATTGGGGTATTGATGGTTTGAAAATGGCGTTAGAGACGACTTCACTGCCGATTGTTGCCATTGGCGGCATTAACGAAAGTAACATTCCACAGCTTAGCGCCACTGGTGTTCACGGCTTAGCTTTGGTTTCAGCGATTTGCCACGCAGAAGATCCAAAAGCCGCATCGGAATATTTATTAGGGTTGGTGAGCTAACCTTGCTCACGCCTGAACAAAGCGCTTATGGATGAGCGCGTTTGCCTTTCAGTACTTTCAACAACCTCTCCTTTCACAACGAAGAGCTGCAATATCACTTTCACGCTCGAATTGACAGAGCGTTGATAAGTTTTTCACGCCAGATAACGTAAGATAAGCCCCTTATTTTAACGTGGTTGAATAACCCTCAATAAAAACAAAACGCTCTCAATGAAAACCAAAAAATATGGATTGATGATGCTCGCCTTGTTTGTTCTTGGCATCATCCCAATGTCGCTGTTTGGCTCTTATCACAATCTCACTTCACAGGTGCCTGAAAGTCTGGGTATTACTTTTACTTTGCTCACAGATTCTGCTGGTAGCAAAGGTTTTTTAATTACGTTAACACTGCTACTGCTTTCTTTATTTCGCTTTAAACCAAGTCGCATTGAGTGGATACAAAAACTCTCAATGTTAGGGTTGTTACTGGTGATTGGCTTTGCCAGCAAAACGGGGCTAAAACTGATGACAGAAAGCCCGCGTCCCTACGCCGAACTGCTTGCTGCAGAGCAATTGATTGAGCACCCAGAAGCGTTTTATCAGTTGGATACAAAGCAGCAAGCCAACGTAATTAACCAGATTTCTGAACACGTCAGTGATTGGCGAACGCGCCATTGGCAAGGCGAGAAAGACTATTCTTTCCCATCCGGCCATACGATTTTCGTTTCGATTTGTTTGGCTTTCTTTGGCGGGTTGTTCTTACAGAACAAGTGCTATATCTCTGCACTGTCATTATGGATGTGGGGAATGAGCGTCGCATATAGCCGCTTATGGCTGGGGATGCATCGCCCTGAAGATTTAATAGGCTCAGTCTTGTTTGTCGCGATTGTATTTACTTTACTCCCGACATTTCAAATTAAGAAACAGATGCCATTTGTTTCTCTCGCTTCGCGCTAATGTGAACGATTACTAGATAAAAAAGAAGCCAGCGATTCGCTGGCTTCTTGCTTTAAAACGCTACTTTTTTCTAACCATTTCTTGGTGGTTCAAACGCTGTTAGTTCTAATTCTGGGCCAGTGTATTTTTCAATACGAACCAGTGCCGAGTTCGCCGCACAGCCGTTTGCAAGTCGAGAGGTCGGAATATCCAACGTTAACACGTTACAACCGCCGTTCTTACAAATGCCGGTTTTCGGATCCAGATCCGGCCAGCCGCCTTCATGAATACACACTGAACCTTGCTTGATTCGGTCAGTCACTTCTGCACCAACCAATACTTGGCCACGGTTGTTAAACGCACGAACTAAATCGCCCGTTTTAATACCACGCGCTTTCGCATCTTCAGGGTGAATCCAAATAGGTTCACGGTTTGCAATTGCGTACTCTTCGCGAATCTTCGCGTAGTTAAACTGGCTGTGTAGACGATGCGCTGCGTGCGCGGTCATTAGCTGCAACTCGCCGTCTTTTGCATTGCCAGTGTACTCGGTTGGTGCCATCCACGTTGGGTGTGGAGGACAGTCTTCCAACTGATAACCTTCAATGGTTTTCGAGAAGATTTCGATCTTACCACTTGGTGTACCGAGTGGATTCATGATCGGGTCTTCACGGAAATCTGCGTAACGAACAAACTGTGCGTTCTTCTCGTTCCACTTCATCTCGATCAGTTGGTTATCTTCCCAGAACTTGCTGAAGTTCGGCATTGCTACGCGAGAGCCACGGCCACCTTGTTGCGCCGCCTTGTAGAAGCCGTACAGCCATTCCATTTCAGTTTTGCCTTCGGTGTATACGTCACGGCCACCCGGAGCTAGCATCTCGGCCATGTCCGCGAATACATCGAAGTCATTACGCGCTTCACCTTGCGGCTCAACCACTTGCTTCATTGGCACCAAGTGTTGGTTACTGTAGTCACCCGTCATCGTTAAGTCGTTACGCTCGAACGATGTGGTGATTGGCAGAACAATGTCCGCGTGCTTCGCAGCCGCCGTCCAGTAAGGCTCTGAAATCACGATCAGCTCAGGCTTTTGCCACGCTTTGATCAGACGGTTGGTGTCTTGGTGGTGAGTAAAGTTCGCACCACCTGCCCACCAAATCATCTTGATGTCCGGGAACGTCAGTTCATGACCGTTATGATGGTAGGATTGACCTGGGTTTTCCAACGCCTCGACAATACGCGCCACAGGGAAGCTTTGCACCGCGCCAGACACCGCCCAGTCGTTCCCCGCAGAAGAGCCGCCACCCAGCGATGCCGAAATCGCAGGAAGTACGCCAGCATCACGAGCAGGGTTACCACCGTTTGAGTAGTGGTAAGAGAAACCAAAACCACCGCCCGGTAAACCGATTTGACCCAACATTGTTGCCAGTGTAACCAGCATCCAGTGACGCTGCTCACCGTATTGTTGGCGCTGCATGCCCCAACCCGCCATCAGCATGGTGCGGTTTTTACTGAAGATGTCAGCCAGTAGCTCAAGTTGCTTCGCAGGTACGCCACAGATTTGTGATGCCCATTCTGCTGATTTTTCTACGCCGTCTTCTTCGCCCATCAGGTACGCTTCAAACTTGTCGTAACCTGCGGTGTATTTATCGAGGAAGGCTTTATCGTGCTTACCTTGTTTCACTAAGGTGTGTGCGATACCCATCATCATTGCCACGTCGGTCATTGGGTGAGGAGCAATCCACTCCGCATTCTCGCCAAAGAACTCGATGGTTTCAGAACGAATTGGGTCAATCGCAATGATCGTCTTGCCTGATTTTTTCAATTGATGGAAGAATTCAAGACCAGCACAGTCTGTTGAGCTCCACGCGATTTTTAGGGTGTTGATTGGGTTTAAGCCCCAAAGCACAACCACATCACTGTGCTCTAGTACCACTGGGTACGTGGTTTGTTGCTCGTACACTTCGATAGAGCCCACAACGTGCGGCATGATGATCTGCGCAGCACCCGTTGAGTAGTCACCCAAGTGGCCTGAATAACCGCCCGCCATGCTCATGTAACGTTGCAGCAAGGTTTGTGCTTTGTGCAGCACGCCACTTGAACGCCAGCCGTAAGAACCAGCAAACACAGAAGCCGGGCCATATTCTTTGCGAATTCGCATGTGCTGTTCGTGGATCAGCTTGTAAGCCTCATCCCAAGACACACGCACAAACTCATCACTACCGCGCACACCTTCTGGCGACGATGGGTTTGCCAAGTAACCTTTGCGAACCATTGGGTACTTAACACGCGCTTTAGTGTGCACTTGGTCAGGACCGGTGCTTTGTAGGCTGTTTGGTACCGTTTGTGGCAATGCGTTCGTGGTTGAAACCAGCTTACCGTCTTGCACTTCACACAGCATTGGGCCCATGCGGCCCGCCGTTAGAATGCCTTTGCCGCGAGCATTAGAAGAAGCAACAGACATAGGTGCAAATGAAGTGAATGCCATTGCACCAGCCGCCATACCAGTGCCTTTTAGAAATCCGCGACGGGTCATATTAGTCATAATCTTATCCTTCTATTTATCGTTAGTGACCAACCACATCTTTCGCGTGGTGCTGGAAGAACTTGGTTAGAATTTCTAGGTTCTCGGCTGAAATATCAGTTCGATCACCCATACTTTTCGCTACCGGTCCCCATGCATTCACTGTGAAGTGATTTGAAGGAATTTTCGCGTGACAAGTTGCACAGTAAACGTTGTCCAACTCTTCTGCGTATGACCATACTGGTTCAAGCGTGTCAACAACTGGAGAATCAATAGCGCCAGTTAGAGAAACCGCGCGCCATTCGTTGCCGTAAACATCTGCCTCAAATTCACCAGTTTCAAGCGCTTGTTGGCCTTGCTCTGTTAGCGTTGCAACGATGGCACGTTGACCTTCTCCCATGTAAAGCACTTGCTCTGCGCCTTTCATTTGGAATGCGTTCAACTTAACAGTGCGGTTGTCGCCTTCAGAGCTGATTACTTCCAACTTCGTCGTTGGGTTAATTTTACCCATCTCACCCATTGCGATTTCAGTCACAGGGTAAACAACCTTGGCATTAGGTGATGTTTTTGTGGTGAAGCTCATCAACGTTTCAAATGCCTTGCTGTCTAGCTCTGCTTCTGGTGCAAAGTGCGCCACACCTTTATGACAATCGATACACGTTTGATCGTTTGCTTTCGCGTAAGCGTGCATCTTCGCCGCATCACGTGATTGCTCAAACTCTTCCATTGCATCGAAATCATGACACGAACGACACGTCGCTGAATCATTTTCACGGAACTGAGCCCATACCGTTTCAGCCATATCTTTACGATGTGCTTCATATTTCTCTGGCGTATCGATCTTACCTGTCACAAATTCGTGGTAAATGTCTTTCGACGCACGAATTTTGGTGATCAGGTAATCCATTGGTTCTTGAGGAATATGACAGTCAGAACATTCCGCGCGAATGCCCTTTGCATTACTGAAGTGAACTGAGCCTTGATACTCTTTATAAGGGATTTCCATAGAGTGGCATGAGACACAAAACTCAGTGTCAGACGTGTAGTGCATCACCGCTGCACTGCCGCCCAAAGTTAACCAACCCACACCAACGCCAGCAGCAACTAGCAATGCAATATATCGTTTTTTTATTGACATAATTCGCAACACTTCCAAATAAAATGTAATTATAGGTCGCAAATTACTACTTTGTGGGTAGATAACTCTTGATCCACATCATTACCGTGTTGCTCTGTATGCCTCAAGTATGAAATTTTGTTATTTGCATCTCAAAGATGAATATATGGCAATAATCCATTACCCAGCCAACTATTCACCACATAAATCACTTTTATGAATGCAACTATTTGATTAAACAGATAAGAGGATGAGAGACTGAATCTCCACATTGATGCAGTAAGGACACGCATGTCAGTTTACATCGAGACGCACAGAAGCCAATTAAGACCCATCAAAGCCAGTGACTGGGAACTCTTTCAACGATTACTCTCCGAACAAGAGGTTATTGCGCTCTGTTTCGATCGTCCCAGCGAAACAGAAATAAGAGAAAAATTTGCTTCGCGATTATTACCATGGACCCCAAATTGCCAGCATTGGCTTTGCCTTGTAATACTCGATAAGCAATCTGAACAACCCATCGGCATCACTGGCTTTGCTATTGAAAACGGTAAGGCAGAGGTAGGTTACTTACTTTTGCCGGAATTTCATGGCCAACAGTTTGGAACAGAAACTCTTCAAGCGCTTCTATACTGGGCAACCTCGACACATAACATCAACCACTTTTCCGCGACGGTCACTGAAGGCAATATTGCGTCAGAGCGTGTCCTGATAAAATGTGGTTTCGAACTCATTGAGGTCATTCCAGACGCATACCAAATTGGTGGCAAACCCTACGCCGATAAAATCTACTCACTACATAAATAAGGACGTATTTTGAATAAAGTAGTCATCATTACCGGCGCAAGCCGAGGTATTGGAGCCGCAGCGGCGAAAAAGCTGGCCGAGCAAGGCTATCGCGTTTGCGTTAATTACCGCACTCAGCAAGAGGCCGCCGACCAAGTTGTGGCAGAAATACAAGCAAACGGTGGCAAAGCGATTGCCATAGCCGCAAACGTAGCCGATGAGAAGCAAGTGCTCTCCTTGTTTGATGAAACAGAACGTGAATTTGGTGCAGTGACGCACTTGGTCAACAACGTTGGCATCCTATTTACTCAATCGCCTTTGTCAGAAATTAGCTTGGAACGCTTTCAGAAAGTAATGAACACCAATGTGAATAGCTGTTTTCTCTGCTGTCGAGAAGCGGCGAGGCGATTCAGTGCAGGCGGTGCAATTGTGAATGTCTCCTCTGGAGCGTCGCGCTCAGGAGCGCCATTTGAGTATGTCGATTACGCCACATCAAAAGGCGCGATGGATACCTTAACTAAAGGGCTCTCGCTAGAGTTGGCAGAGCGCAATATTCGCGTCAATGGCGTTCGACCTGGTTTCATTTACACTGATATGCATGCCGACGGCGGAGAACCAAACCGAGTAGATAGACTCAGCCCTCAAATTCCTCTTAAACGCGGTGGCACGGTAGAAGAAGTAGCAAATGCGATCGCTTGGCTATTAAGTGACGAAGCCTCTTATGTCACGGGATCATTTATCGATATTGCAGGGGGCAGATAGAATGCAAGTCCATATTCGACAAGCGATTCCCGATGATTTAGACGAAATTTTTCAGCTTAATTTTCAAATTAATTCACTGCATTTTGCGAATGCGCCAGAAGCCTTTGTTGCGCCTTCAGAAGCTGACCGTAAATTTCTTGCACAAGCACTAGAGAACAAAGAGCGACTCTTTTTGATTGCCGAACGCGAACAGCAAATTCTCGGCTTCTTAACCGCGATGATCACCCAAAACGACACCGTCAGTTTTCTGATCAAAGACCCAATTTGTCGCGTGGGAACAATTGTTGTCGATGAAGCGCAAAAGCAGCAAGGAATCGGCCGCCAACTGCTCCAAACCTGTGAGCAATGGGCGCGCGATGCCAATGCCACACAAGTTCGATTGGAAGTGATGGAATTCAATCAGCCAGCACAGCGCTTTTACGATAATCAAGGTTTTAAAACTAACTCACGCATTATGCTGAAACATTTGTAACGATAACGACAATTAAGCGCTTTTCACGACTAAACCCACCTAAATCGCATTTATCGATGCAATTTACCCCCCTGATTTTAGAAAAAGACGATATGATGTGCGGATAAGGAGATTCGAACATGATTTATCTTTTCGATTGGGGGAACACCTTGATGGTAGATTTCCCTCACGCACAAGGAAAAATGTGCGATTGGGAACACGTAGAAGCTGTTCCTCAAGCCAGAGAAACACTGGCAATACTTTCCCAAAATCATCCCATCTACATTGCGACCAGTGCATCTGATTCCAACATGGAAGAGGTTCAGCGTGCATTTGTTCGCGTCGACTTAGACCAATACTTAAATGGCTATTTTTGTTTTGCCAACCTCGGCATCGCTAAAAACCAACCTGAGTTTTATCTCGCCATCGCAAAACAGTTAGGGGTTAACGTGAGTGGAATAACCATGGTTGGCGATTTACCTCACAAAGATATTTACCCTGCGATGAAAGCGGGCGTAAACACAATTTGGTTTAACCCAACGGGCGCTGATGCACCAGCCGAAGCCATTCCTAACCAAATTCGTTGTTTATCTGAGCTTATCCCCTAACCGTTACTAACCTGCACTAATCAAGGAAGATGAATGCAAATCAGATCCATCAAGGTGAGCGATATCGCGCGCTTCACCGCGCTGTGGAATCGAGTGTACTCCGAAGGGGAATTTTTGATTTCTCCTGCACCCGATAACGCAACGCTTCGCAGAATCCTGCAACGTGTGGAAAACGAGTCCATCCCTCAGTTTGTCGCGTTTGACCGCCAAAAACTTATCGGTAGTGTTGAAATCTACCCAGCTGAGATGTGCGGTTACGAAAGAGGGCAACGCCTTCGCGTCGGTATTCTTGGTATTCACATCGACAAAAACTACCGAGGCAAAGGATTGGGGCGGAAACTATTGGCAGTCGCGATCGCACGTGGTTGGGAATTTGGTTACGACCAAATCACACTCTACGTATACACAACCAACACACCAGCGATTGCTTTGTATGAACGGTTTGGATTTGAACATCAGGGGGAACTTGGGGAAGTGACCTTGCCAAATGGTAAAGTCTTGATGAGTCAAAAAATGGTATTGTATAAAGCGCAAAGCCGTTCGAAAAACCCCGATTTGTAGAGTCACGATAACCGTTGTTCGCAACACTTATTCGAGGTTAACACCCTTGCGTCACATGCCCTCGAACAATTGAATCGTTAGAGGCTTGATTCACGTAGTAGAAATAGCACGCTTCTTCTGCCAATGTGTAACCCTGCGGCCAAATGTACACCACGCGATCAACGCCCGATTTATCTAAGAACTGATAATCAGGAATCGCGACAAAATGAGCGCTGTTCGGGTGCTGCTGACCGATGATACAAAAATCACTGCCTTTGCACGGCACGTCAATTTTCGAGTAACCTCTGGCTGGTAGATCGATTTCTAACAAAGCTCGAATACTATCGGCACTCGCTTCTGGCATGCCTTTGCGTGTTTTGACTTGTTGGTCAATGTAGTGAACGTGCTCTTGGCCGTAAGCGTTATCAATCACTGATTGAGCATGGAAGAACTTGAGAGCCGTACCCAAAGAAGACTGAGAACTGTGCAGCATCGCAGCGTATGCTTGGCGATGAATATCGAGTAGTACTGGTAAAGCAGCTAATGCGATGAAAGCCAAAATGGTAAGCACTATGGTGATTTCCATCAGCGTAAATCCCTTTGATTTCACGTTTCTTATCTCAACTAGCCCAAGACAATAGCCCCACATCCATGTGAGACCGAGCCAATATATCGCCAATTTTTTACGATTAAAGGCCCAAAGGGTAAGAAGAGACAAACACCACGCAAACTTGAGAACAGCACCCAAAGAGCAGTGTAACAAAACGACGCTATGTGTCAGATATTAGACGATTTTTACTCTCTAGTTACTGAGTAAAGGCACATTATTTCGCACCAGACCACGACGAACATTCGTGCACATTTTGCCAAAACGACGAATCTCATCGAACTGCGGAACAATGCCGCGCTCCATGGCTGACTCCCAATAAGTGACTTCTGAATCGACCATTTCCAACAATTTCTTCGGACAGCCAATGCACTGCCCTTCTGGTCCACATACAAACGTTTCTGGTTCATAAATTGGTAGTTCCGCTTTTACTTGCTCGATGATGCTACGCATGGCGGTCATTCGATCTGGCTTTACCTTCATCATTCTGCTCCACGGATTAAGATGAAGCAGATTGTACCCACTGGTACGCAAATGTCCCTACCCAATTTAGGTATATTCTGTTTGAATCGATTTCTTTATCGTCAGATCCGGCTTTTTAACCACCAAATACACCGCCGTAGCTGCCAGTACGAAACCAGAAATCCCCATCCAATCAAATGACTCTCCAAACGCGAGCCAAGCCTGAATCGCCGTCGTTGGCGGCACCAGGTAGAATACAGAAGCTACGCTCGATGCAGCACCGTTCTTAACCATGTACAGCAGCAGTAGAATAGCTACACAAGAGAGCACGACGACCAACCACAACACAGTCAAAATAAACTCCAGTTCCCACTGCACTTGCATGGTTTCAAACTGCATCGCAACGGGCAGAAACATGACGAGCGCGGCCAAATATTGCACCGTCGCACCACCCACCATATCCACTTGTTGGCAATGTTTTTTCTGATAAAGCGTCCCTAGCGTGATACCAACCAAAGCCAACAAACACAAACCAATGGCCAACACTTTATGCTGCTCGGATTGCCACTCCATTTTGCCCATCAACACCATAGCGATACCGACAAAACCAAGAGCCAAACCCAACCATTGCGAGGGTTTAAATTCCTCACGAACAAACACCACCAGCAAAGCCGCGGTTAAAATCGGTTGAATACCCACCAGCAACGAACTCAACCCCGCAGGCATACCTAAGGCGATAGCGAAATAAGTACCGCCCAGATAGAAACCGTGGATCAATGCACCAACCACACAGCTGTGCCATAAATCTTTTCCTGTCGGCAACCTTCTACGCAATACCGCCACAAGAACCAAAAACAATAAGACATTGAATGCCATACGGATAGAAAGTAGTGTCGCTGGCTCGGCATATTGCAAACCAAAACGCGCACCAACGAATCCAGAAGCCCAAAGGATGACAAATACAAAAGGGATGGCTCGGATTAACATGATCGCCTCACTCACGCTTGTTTTATGTTTTGAGATACTGCTAATGTAATTAGGTACAGTGTTTTCAAAAAGTGACAGATGGAAGTGTTTTTATGGGTACAGATTTATTGGGAAGCGGTGAAGGGAATAAGTACCTCGTGGTGGAAAAACACCTCAAACAAGCCATCAGTGGTGGCGTTTATCAGGCGGATGATCGACTGCCCTCCATTCGCTCGTTGAGCCAAGAATTAAACGTCAGTAAAAATACCGTGATTCGTGCGTATCAAGAGCTGGAAGCACAAAACTTGGTGTACTCGGTTCCCAAATCGGGTTATCGAGTTAAAGTCGCTTTGCCGACCTCTCGCTCAATTCCGGATCCGACTCGCGTGGATTTGCTCTCGATCTGCAAAGAAATCCTTACTTATCCTGAATACCAAGAGCGTTTGCCTACCGGTTCTGCCCACCCAAACATTGATTCCCCCGCGATCAAAAGCTTGTACGCCGAGATCGGCCGCCACAGCCGCCAGCAAACGCATGTACCGAGCCATTACCAATTACCACCCGGTGATCACCTCTTAATCAAACAACTAGCGAAAATCACACAAGATTTGGGCACGCCAGCCAAGTTGGATGAGATCATGGTGACGCACGGCGCGCAACAAGCCATTAGCCTAGCGCTGCGCGCAACGACACAAAAAGGCGATATCGTCGCGGTGGAGTCCCCTTGCTATTTTGGCAACTTATTGATGCTAGAATCACTCGGCCTCAAAGTGGTGGAAATTCCGAGTTGCCCACGCGACGGTATGTGCCCCGAAGCCTTAGCAAAAGCAATGGCGACATGGGACATAAAAGCGATCATCGTAACGCCAAACTTCACCAATCCAACTGGTGCCATGATGCCGCTAGAAAAGCGTCAACAATTACTATTGGCGTCCGGCAATATTCCTATTATCGAAGACGATGTGTTTGGCGGGTTAAGTTATGATAAGCCGTTGCCAAGCTTGAGATTGCTCGATGACAAGCAACGCGTAATTTACGTAAATTCGTTATCCAAAACGCTCGATTCGCGTTTGAGAATTGGTTGGATGTTGGCGGGGCGATATCGAGATCAAATTGAGCAATATCTACTGTGTGAGAACATGGGCAGTTTGAACCTGATGCAATCCGCCGTGGCAACGTTTCTAACGTCAGGCAAGTATCGAACGCATACTGCGCGAATGGGTCGGGTTTATCAAAACAACATGCGACGATTTATCCAGATGCTTCATCAATACTTGGATGAATACGAACCTCTAAAAAATCGATACCAGATCAACGCCGTACAAGGCTCGTTCTTACTTTGGTTGCGACTGCCCGAAGACACGGACAGCTATGCGTTGTATCAAGCATGCAATAAGCACAGAATCAGCCTACTTCCCGGCACCGTATTTGGCACTCAAGGGCAATATCGGCATTGCGTACGCCTCAGCGTGGCAAACTTTGGTCATGAAACCGATTGGAGTCAAGCGATGCAAACACTGGCAAAATTGATAGCAAAGCATGCCTGTTAACTCGCTCTTGCTAAATGAACTTATGCCTACACACGCAAACACGTAACAACAAAAAACTCCACGCAAAGGTGGAGTTTTTCATATCGTCATCGCCTTCAGTGCGACTTAATTTGCCACATTCTCGCGACGTTTTCGGCTAAGTTAGCAACGTTGACGTCGGCCTCTTTCATGGCCTCAGGTAAGCTCATCGCCCTTGGTACACAAGCAAACACCGCATCAATGCCGCACTCATAAACCGCCTGATAGTTGTCGCCCACACAGCCTGCTAATGCAATGACTGGTAAATTACACTGCTTGGCGACCTGAGCAACGCCCATCGGCGTTTTGCCATGTGCGGTTTGATGATCGATTCGACCCTCGCCTGTAAATACGATATCCGCATCCGCAACATGCTGAGCAAGTTTGACCGTTTCAAGCACAATCTCAATTCCCGGTTGCAAACGTGCTGGCGTGTACCCGAGCAAGGCCGCGCCCATACCACCAGCAGCACCCGCCCCTTCACGAGTCAGTACATGCTTACCCGTCGCTTGTTCCGTCAACTCGCCAAACTTGCGCAATGCGTTATCGAGCAGAGTAACGTCTGATACGGTCGCTCCCTTTTGCGGGCCAAAGATAGCCGACGCGCCTTTGTCACCACAGAGTGGGTTATCAACATCGCACGCTACCAACACTTCGCAAGTTGCTAAACGAGGGTCAAGACCAGAAATATCGATGGACGCAAGCGCCGCTAACCCGCCTCCATTTGGGGTAATTGCATGACCAGATTCATCAAGAAACGCCACCCCCAACGCGGTCAACATGCCCACGCCACCATCATTGGTAGCGCTGCCGCCCAAACCAATGATTAAGCGTTGAATACCTCTATCTAGCGCGTGTTTGATCAGCTGTCCAGTACCAATGCTACTGGTCAGTTTTGGGTCGCGAGCATCACTCGGCACAAGGTGTAGCCCACTGGCCTCCGCCATTTCAATAACCGCGGTTTCGCCGTCGCCGAGAATGCCATAAAACGCTTCAACATCATTCCCTAATGGCGCGGTCACTGTTGTGAAGACTTGTTCGCCTTGAGTTGCATCTATCAAAGATTGAACCGTGCCTTCGCCACCGTCTGCGACCGGAACCGTAACAAACTCAGCATCATGCCATACGCGAGCAAGACCTGTTTTGATCGCCTCGCTCACTTGTTTGGCGGTTAAGCTTTCTTTAAATGAATCAGGTGCAATTACCACTTTCATACGTATTTCCAGAGACTTATAAGAGAACGAGGCTCAAAATGTACACCAATGCCATTGCCGTGACACCTTGAACGAGCGTAGCCATGGTTTGCGCGCGGTACGCTAAGCCCACCGACATGCGGCTAAACTGCGAAACTACCCAGAAGAAACTGTCGTTTGCATGAGAAACCGTCATCGCACCAGCACCGATCGCCATCACCGTTAATACGCGGCCCATTTCTGAATCGAGCCCCAATTGCGTAAGCATAGGCGCAACCAAAGCCGATGTGGTCACCAATGCAACCGTTGATGAACCTTGCGCCGACTTTAGCGCAGCCGCAACGATAAATGGCATGAAAATACCCACGCCCAGCGCCGATAGCGTCGTACCTAAGTATTCACCTAGCGGCGTGGCTTTTAATACCGCGCCAAATGCGCCACCAGCACCAGTAATCAAAAGAATAGGCGCAGCAGCCGTAATACCTTGGCTGATTCGCTCGCCAAATTCTTCAATCTTGTTGTCTGATTTGAGTAGGCGAACAGAAAGGAACAGGCCAATCACCAATGCCGTTAGTGGCTGCCCTAAGAAAGTCAGAACATCAAACACAAAACCTTCGCCCAGCGGTAGGCTTGGGAATTTCGCGATAGAGCCAAAACAGATCAATAAGATAGGAACAAAAATAGGAGCGAATGCTTGGCTCGCCGTTGGCAATTTGCCGTAAGACGCTTTGAGTGCTTGCCAGTCTTGCTGAATTTCTTCTGCGGCTTCAATGCCATCTGGTTCAACATGTTGGAATCGGTTCGCCCACAACATCCCCGCTAACGCCGCAACCGCTGCAACAAACACACCCACACCAATCACTAAACCAAGGTTAGATTCCAGGCCTAAGTTACCCGCAGCGGCAATCGGGCCAGGAGTTGGCGGCACAAACGTGTGCGTTGCGTATAGGCCAGTTGCCAACGCCACACTCATCGCAACGCTTGAGGTTTTTAAACGCTTAGCGAGTGATTCTTTGAGCGAGTTCAGAATGACAAAGCCTGAATCACAAAATACTGGAACAGAAACGATGTAACCGATGATGCTCATGGTCAATGTTGGGAAACGCTCACCCAACACTTTGATGACCGTATCGGCCATGGTGATCGCCGCACCACTTTTTTCCAAAATAACACCAATGATGGTACCCAAAACGATAACCAAACCAATGTAACCAAGGATGCCGCCAAAGCCAGAAGCAATGGTTTTGGCAATGCTATCTGCCGGTAAGCCGTAAGCAAATGCCGCAAGGAACGCCGCGATGATCAGCGCTAAAAAGGGATGTAATTTGAGTTTGGTGGTCGTGAGCACAATAAATGCGATCACCCCAAGCAGGATTAATATAAGGTTCATGATAACTCCATTTATTCTTATTTTGCTGAGCGAGTCCGTGTTGGCTCACTCAACATGTAGGGACGCATGAATTATTAATCGTTTGCTTTCGAATTCCTTTAGGCGGAGTGACAAATGATGTGGTCAAAAAATAACGCGTATTGTGCAAATGCACAACATCACGCCATTTTTGAGAGCCGAGTCGCAATATAAAGCTCCGCTAACCCCACAAAATTGGTGGTTGGCAACCCTGTTATCTCGGTGATTTTCTCTAACCGATAGCGCAGAGTGTTCCGGTGAATAAACAGCATTTTAGAGCATTCTGTTACATTGCCATTGCATTCAAACAGTGCATCTAGGGTTTTCAATAATTGCCCAGATTTGTCTTTCTCTTTCAACCGTTTCACACCATCAATAATTTGTTCACCTTGCCAAATATCCGCCAACGGCGCTAACAAAACAGGCAAACGAAGTTCATCGAACAGGTACTTACGTTTCTCTGGGTAGAACTGCTTGCCAATAGCTAATACCTGCTTCGCACTTTGGTATGACAACGCGACATCTTTAGGCTCATTAAACAGCTGTCCTAGCGCAATGTGAAACGTATGCGAATCGTGATCGCTTAAACGCGACATCAACTTATCAATGCGTTCACTTTCGATTTGGCTATCCCACTGCTTGGCGGAATGACACGGTTTCAGCACCACAATTTCATTCACTGAGACAATCGCAACTAGGTTGTTACGCTCTGGGTATTCAAGCAGCTCAACAATATTGCGCACACTCTTCATGCTTTTCGAGGCGGACGGCGTCGAGACTTCAATCACCGTTGCCACCCGTGATTGAGTAACATCGATAGAAAGACGCATCGCCCAATCTTTCAGCTCTTCATCGGTCAATTTGCCATTGATCCAAGCCAGAATAAACTCTTCACGATGACGTCTGTCCCACTGAAATTTTTCCACCAGCGCAGCTTGCTCGATTGTCAGTTCAGCGGTCATTTTAACCAGTTTTGCAAAATCTCGGATTTTCTCCGGCTCGCCTGTGACGCCAACAATACCGACCACGTCGCCATGTAATTTCAACAACATATTGATACCGGGTTTGACACCCTGCAACGTCAAACATTGCTGCTCATTAAGCTCTAGCGAATCGCCATGATTCAGCGCCAGTACCGCGCCATCATGCACTTGCCCAACACGTTTAGGGTCGCCACTGCCAATGATGATGCCTGCCGAGTTCATCACATTCACATTGTGACCAATGATGGACATGGTTCGATCAACAATTTGTTGTGCTAAAGCGTGGTCGAGAATCACCATTTCGAGTTTCCAAATTGACCGTTTAATCACTCAATAAATCACAAATGGCAAACTATCGCGATGCTGCGGTTCTAAATAACGGAAGCAGCTCAAAGCATTATCCAATTAACCATATTTAAAAAGTGGATTAAACCTTCATTTTTAGCAGAGGGTTATATACTTAGAACAAAGGTTAGCAATGCATTCTTCACTGTGCATTGATGCCACTCGTCTACCTACAGAGGAGAGATCAACATGGAGTTACGGAATAAATCGGGGGAAGTTGCAAATATTGCTGATAACCTCACTTTGAAGGAAATCACAGAAATGGGCTACACCGTAGATTTATGCGATGAAGCATTTGCTCCTGGAGAGCATTGGAAAGCGGAAGGTAAAACGCAAGGTATGGGCGAGTATCCAGAGGAGTAAACGTCCTGACGAACCGGCGTACAAAAGCGTTCCACAAACAGAAAAACCGAGCGACTTAACGCTCGGTTTTTTACTTTTGAACTTCTTGAATAAACAAGCTCATCTCTTCAAGATAATTGCCGTTTGAGCATCCCCAGTCGGTGACCTCAATCAACTCAGTAACTAACTGTCCAGACTCATCATCTTGCACTCTCTGCACAAACGCTTCAAAACGTTCCAGTTGTGCCTGACTCTTAACGCCATGCACGGCATATTCTACAAGCAAGCCGTTGTACGTCTGCCAGCGCTGATCGCCCGCAACATCATTGCTTAAAATCACAGAGCACTTTTGTTGAATGCTTTCAACCGCATCATTTCTTGGTGGCGCGACTGTGGAACATCCAACTAAAATCGTACCTACCGCCAATAACGTAACTTTTGTCTTATTTATCATATCGTTTCCAACTGTATCGCCACGATATGGAAATCTTATTACACCTGATAAGGATCATCGATAGCGCACCGCAGATTAATTACTTAATAAACTGTAAACTCTATACCAGTCTTAACACTGCAAGCTCATAACTCCTATTAACTCACCCAAATGTAAACAAATAGTAAAATCACCTTTACGCGATGCAAAATCGACAAATGAGATTAGCGTTCCTTTCTCGCGACCAAGCGTGCAATAATCAACTGTCTACATAACGAAACCATTTGAAGGATCAAAATGACCGCAACGGATTACCTCAACGACCTCAATCAACGTTACCTTGCGATTCACCGCACCAAAGAAGATTTCTTTTGGGAAACTTACATGGGGATCAGCGATGACCATGATGGCTCGACGCAAGCACAAACGGCATGGACAAGCTTTTTAAGCAACGCCGAGCAAATTACTGCCATCAAACAACAACTTGAAGCCGCGGACTCAATTACCGACCCACAAGAGAAACAACAAACCATTACGGGTCTATCTGGTTGGCTGGCGATGTTTGAATCTCACGCTATCGAGGGCGAAAAAGCACAAGCGTTGAAAAATCAGCTCATTGCCTTTGAAGCTGAGCTCTTCGAGAAAAAACAGAACCACGTACAAACATTTACCGATGAGAACGGCGAGCAAGTAGAAGGTTCACTTCCAGTATTAAGCTCAACCATTCGCACCAGCAATCATGAAGAAGTTCGCCAATCGGCTCATCAAGCGTTGCTGAACCTTGAACAATGGCTACTGCAAAACGGCTTTATTGAACTGATCAAACTGCGCAACCAGTTCGCTCGCTCACTGGGTTATGCGACTTTCTTTGATTACTCCGTGCAAAAAACGGAAAAGATGAGCACTGAGCAGCTATTCGAGATTTTGGAAGATTTCGAACAACGCACGCGAGATGCGCACCTAAACAGCTTAGAAAACTTGGCGAAAGAGAAAGGCGCAAGCGCACTAGCAGGCTACAACTTTGTTTACTCATTCGCGGGTAACGTTATGCGTGACCTTGACCCATACGTGCCGTTCTCAAAATCTCTGAGACGCTGGGTAGAATCATTTGGTCGCCTAAATATTGATTACTCTGGCGCGACGCTAACGCTGGATTTACTAGATCGCAAAGGTAAGTACCCGAACGGGTTCTGCCACGGCCCTATCCCTTCTTTCTATAATCAAGGCGAATGGGTCGCAGCGCAGGTGAACTTCACCAGTAATGCCAAACCAGACCAAGTGGGCAGTGGCTACGATGGCATTAACACGCTGTTCCACGAAGGCGGCCACGCAGCACACTTTGCGAACGTAAAAATGAACGCGCCTTGTTTCTCGCAGGAGTTTTCGCCGACGTCAATGGCTTATGCAGAAACTCAGTCGATGTTCTGTGATAGCCTGTTAACCGATGCCGATTGGCTAAAACAGTACGCACTGGATGATGAAGGGAATCCGGTTCCTGATGAGATTATTCAAGCGATGATCAACAGTCGTCAGCCATTCAAAGCTTATGAAGAACGTAGCATCTTGGTTGTGCCGTACTTTGAACGCGCGTTATATCAACTGAGCGATGACGAGTTAACGCCAGAACGCATCACTAAGCTGGCTCGCGATTGTGAAAAACAGATCCTTGGTTTGGAATGCAGCCCTCGCCCACTGATGGCGATTCCACATTTGCTATCCGACGAAGCAGCTTGTGCGTATCAAGGTTATCTACTCGCGCACATGGCGGTGTATCAGACCCGTGCATACTTCCTTGAGAAGTTTGGTTACCTGACGGATAACCCAGAAATTGGCCCACTGCTGGCAAAACACTACTGGCACGCAGGCAATCACTTGTCGCACAACGAAACCATTGTCAGCCTGACTGGCGAAGGCTTCAATGCCAAATACCTTGCAGACGTGTGTAACCTGTCGCCAGAACAGGCATGGGAAGTGCAGCAGAAGAAAATCGACTCACTTGCGACGCGAGAGCGAGCATCAGTCGCTTCACTGAACGCCGCGATTAAAGTCGTCGACGGCAGTAAAGAGCTGGCAAGCAACGCCATCTCTGACGAACAAATGTGTGACGATTTTGAACGTTACATCGTAGAGACTTACGGTCGATAACACGCAGAAAGCCAGGAGCTCGCCTTCTGGCTTTTTATTCTTTAGCTAATGCAATAAGAAGGAAGATCCATGTACCAAGAAGTCATCAAATTTTGGTTCGAGGAGCTATCGCCCCAAAATTGGTTTGAAAACAACCCAGAACTGGACAAGTGTATTGCATCGCGATTTGCCTCGGTATTAGAACAAGCCGCTCGTTGTGAACTGTTTAATTGGCGTAACAGCGCACAAGGACGATTGGCCGAAATCATCGTCCTCGACCAGTTTTCACGTAATGTGTATCGCAACACCCCAAAAGCGTTTGCACAAGACCCACTCGCATTAGCATTGGCTCAAGAGGCAATTCGGTTAGGTTACGACAAAGAATTAGCGCCTGAGCAGCTAAGCTTTTTGTACATGCCGTTTATGCACAGCGAATCTCGCCTCATTCATGTCCAAGCTGAAAAATTGTTTCGCGCATCAGGGCTTGAAAATAACTACGATTTTGAGCTAAAACACAAAGCCATCATCGACCAGTTTGGGCGCTATCCTCATCGCAATGCGATATTGGGAAGAAAGAGCACTCCCGAAGAGTTAGCATTTTTGCAACAACCTGGGTCAAGTTTCTAAATAACAATGAATAATGAGTTAACCATGAGAGACCACGCAGTATGCTGGCCATGCTTGCTAAAACTAGACGGCGACGATGAGCTGATCTATACGCATTCCCAATCCGACTTGGACTCTGAATGCGAAGCCCTCATTTTTGGGCAAGATGATTACGTTATTGACTCAAATGGCAACACGTTCGAATTGAAAAACAATGGTTCGAACACCACTCTTTTACACCCAAAAGAACGAACGCTGTCCGTAGAAGAGGTTACGTCATTAATCCAATCGCATGAATTCAGCCTCGCGCAACGGTGCATTATCAAGATTCATTTCACCTCGGTGAGGCAAGCTGTTGAGGCCTTAGCTCACTAACTCAATCCCAACATGTACAACATTAAATAAAATTATCATTTTTATAATTTATGATAATTTCATGTAATCAACATCACGCCATATACTCTCCCACATCGAAACAAGACAACGTTCAAACACACATGTTGGGAGCAAACAAATGAAAATGAATCATGTCGGTATTATGGTCGGAGATATGGACAAAGCGGTTGAGTTTTACACGCAAGCGCTAGGTCTAAAAGTCGTTATGGGCAACACGAAAGTGATTGAAGAACGCGAAACGGCAATTGGCAGAATGTGTATTGCGGTCTTTGGGGAAGGCTTTAAAGGCTTCAACATTGCGCACCTTGTGACAAGTGATGGCATCGGCCTTGAGTTATTCGAAATGAAAGAGCGTCAAGAGCGCCATGAAGTGGATTTTTCTCGCATCGGTATCTTCCATTTCTGTTTGCAGACAGACGATTTTGAAGGTGCTATCAAACGCACCGAAGCACTAGGTGGCAAAGTTCGCATGGACATCATGCGTTACCATCCAGAAGACGATAATAAGCCTGCGAAAATGGTTTACCTAGAAGACCCATTCGGCAACCTATTCGAGCTTTACTCACACACTTACGAAGAAACTTACGCTTCTGATTACGAGTAATAGCCCCATCCATATTCCAAAAGGCTAGCAATACGCTAGCCTTTTTTGTTTGCTTTGAGTTGCAGTGTTTCTGCACTCGCTCTAGAAAAAAACATCTGGAATTTGATCATTTCTCTCACCACTTTTAAGGTCACTTTATACTTACCTCAACACAATGCAAAAAGGAGTGAAGCATGCCCACCAAAAATCCAATCGCCATCAAAGCGCTTGATCATGTTGTATTAAGGACCTGTAACCTCGATGCTATGTTGCATTTCTATCGAGACATTTTGGGCTGCCCTGTCGAACGCGAAGTAACGGAACTTGGTTTAACTCAACTTAGGGCAGGTAACGCATTGATTGATGTAGTGACGGTAGACAGCGAATTGGGCCAACTCGGCGGTAAGCCACCAGTTCAAAATGGTCGTAATATTGACCATTTTTGCCTGCAATTGGCGCCTTTTTCCGAGGATGAATTACTGGAATATCTGCGTGCGCGCGGCATTGAAACCGAAGAGTTTGCGAAGCGGTATGGCGCACAAGGGTTCGGTAGATCACTCTATATACATGATCCGGAAGGAAATGTCGTCGAGTTAAAACCTCAAGTGATTGATGAGTAAGCGAGTAAAAACCTTGTTATATTTTTAAAATAACAAGGTTAACTTCTCAAATAATTATTGAAGTAAGAACATATTATTAAGTCAAAATTCTAGCTGGCTCACCTATTTCTTTTTCTCGCCACCACTGTTTATTTATATGTTCTTGATGAACGTAAAAACTCTCCCCCGGCATTGGCGTCAGCAGCGTTATATGTTCTTTTTGACAATGGGCAAGCAAATCTAAAATCGGTTCGTCCCAACGGTGAGTAAATAGCTCGTATGTAGCCCAATGTACGGGCAACAGTTTTTTCGCATTTAAATCGTGAAACGCTTGCACGGTATGGTGAGCCTGCATGTGTCCCCAGTTTTCGACCGGATAACCTTGGCCTTTCACATCGGCAGCCACTTCCAAACAGGCAATGTCGATTGGTCCACATCGCAGTGCGATCTCGGAAAAATGCGAATCGTAAGCTGAATCGCCACTAAAATAGAGCGTCTCTTCTTTTCCTTTGATGACCCAAGAAGCCCACAGGGTCGCGTTTTTATCGAAATAAGTACGACCCGAATTATGGTTAGCAGGCGTACAAATCAGTTCAGTTCCGGCATAGTGCACGCTATCCCACCAATCGAATTCCACGATGTTGTCTGCGCAAACGCCCCACTTTATCAGATGCTTGCCAACCCCTAAGGGCACATAAAACGTCACGGGTTTATCGGCGTAGAAACGTATGGTCGATGCTTCTAAATGGTCGTAATGATCGTGCGAAATCACGATAATTTCAGGAATCGGCAAACAATCTCTGGCATGGGTATTGGGAATATTGCGTTCAAACCACGCTTTTGCGATGAACGGAGAAGCGTAATCAAATACCGGATCAGTCAGAATTCGAATGCCATCGACCTCCACCAGCATGGTGGAATGGCCCAGCCAAGTAACGCGCATCGATTCACTTCGCTGCGCAAACTGCGTAGGTTGAATTGGGAAATGTGGCAGATGTTCGTTAGGACTCAATGGCGTTCTACCACCAAGATAGCTCCAACACACCTGCCAGAATGATTGCGGGCTAGGGACATTTGGCATCTCGTTTTTAACGCGGCCGTTTTCAAATTGAGGCGAGTGGTGAACACGGTGCGCCAACTGCGCATCGTAGGTTTGAGGGGACATCAGTGAACTTGGCTTTTGTGTCTTTTGTTCACTTGTTAGGTATGTGCGCTTAAGTGTCGTCTCAGACATATCGTAGTTTTGTCTCGCTTGTGAACGCTCAACAGTAGGTTTATTAAAACGTGCGTGTATGTCTATTTCGTGACCAAAATGAGGTGTAAGATGAAGATTCAGTTTCAATCAAACGTCTCCTATTTAAGGATACGGTTCTCAAACCTTCTGAATACTGCGTCGGTTTGAAAGGAGAAAACTATGGTGACTTGCAGCCAATACGATTTTATTGAAATCGCCTGTATGTTTAAGCTCCCTATCGAGATCACACTAAAAAATGGTGAAACTCATCAGGGCAACGCGTTCGACACAGGCTACGACATGCAGCGACAAGAGTGCTTGTTTTTAGATATGGATGGTGAGCACACCGCTTTCCCGACTGAACAATTAGTCGCAATGCGCGCGCTCAAAACCAATCCGCATTTTGACGAAGTGACGTTTGAGTAAACGTCCTTCTTTCACTGGCACTGTCCAATAAAAAACGCCTCTCAAGCTGACACAACTTGAGAGGCGTTCTCTTACACTATTCACCGGAACTTCATGTTATTCACGCGACCGAATGAAAACCAGCATCGGCATCATGATCACGAACATCACTCCCACAAGCTGGAAGGTGTGCACAAACGCGACCATTTGCGATTGCTGCTGCAACATCTGTTGGTATTGGTCTAACGCAACCGGGTCGGTAATAGAAAGCCCCTGATTGGCCGCCCAGTCATGCAAGTTAGGATTATAAGGATTAATACCCTCTCCCAGTGCATGCCATTGCTGCTGACTATCACGATATTGGAACGTGGTGGCGATAGAAATACCAAACGAGCTACCAATAGTACGGAACAGATTGTAAATACTTGCCGCCGCGACAGATTGCTCTTTCGGAATCGTTAAATACGCCAAGGTGGACAGCGTCGAGAAGGTTAAACCAAGCCCCATCCCCTGAATCATACTCGGCATCACAATCCAAAATGTATCGATCTGCAGTGAGTATTGCGTCATCAAATAACTACCAATCCCGATGCAGCTTAAGCCAAAGACTATTTTGATTCTGGGATCGAATTGCGGATTGAGCTTAATCACCAAAATCAACATCGCCGCTGACGCCAACCCACGCGGTGCCATTAATAAACCAGTGGTTGAGACCGGATAATCCAGCAAGCTTTCCAACAGCATTGGTTGTTGAGTCGTCAGACCAAACATCGCCATCGACACCACGGCAATCATCAATGACGAGACCATAAGGTTTCGGTCTTTCAGTAGCCACAATGGCGCTATTGGACTTTTGGTTTTCCAACTGCGATAGATCCACATCACCAATCCCATGACTGCGAGCAATATCGCGGTCTGAATCATACGTGAGTCGAGCCAGTCGTCTTCATTCCCTTTATCCAACACAAACTGCAACGCGCCCACACCTAACGCCATGTAACCGATGATCCACCAGTCAAAGTTAGGTTTGGATTTGTTGTCGATATGGATATAGCGATAAATCAAAGAGGTACAGATCAAACCGAATGGCAAGTTGATGTAAAAAATCCAGCGCCAGTTAATGTTGTCGGTGATCACACCACCTACAACTGGGCCCAAAATAGGACCAAGCAAAATGCCGATGGAGAAAATCGCCATCGCTTTGCCTTTTTGCTCATACGGATAGATCTGCACTAACGTCGACTGCGCCAATGGAATCACCGACGCGCCGAAAGCGCCTTGGATAATGCGAAATAGCACCATCTCTTCAAGAGACTGTGCTTGCCCACAAAGCGCACTGGCAATCACAAAACCGACCACGGCAACCAGCATGACTTTGCGTTCACCAAAGCGCGACACCCAGAAACTGGTCATCGGAATGAAGATCGCTTCCGCCATGCTGTAACCCGTCAGCACCCAAGTAATTTGGTCTGCCGTTGCGCCCAACGCGCCCATCATGTGCGATAGCGACACGTTCGCAACGGTCATATCGATTAACACCATGATGGCAGAAAGCATCACGGCGACGGTGGCAATCCCCCGTTTGTCTGCCGTAATTTGATGGCTCATTGCACGCTACTTTGCAAATCAATGGTGACTTCTGAGCTCGCACCCACGCGAAGTTGCGGCGCATCGGCCGGTACTTCTAATGCCAAACGTACAGGGAAACGCTGTTTGATTTTAACCCAGTTACCCGTTGCGTTTTCTGGTGGCATCAAAGAGAACGATGTACCACTCGCAGGCGACAGCTGTTCTACCGTTGCTTTCCACACCACGTCTGGGTACATATCAATCACCACATCCGCATGCATGCCAGGTTTGATATGCGTAAGATCGGTTTCTTTGAAATTCGCGCGTACCCAATAGCTGCCTTTTAAAATCACAGGGAACAGCGTTTGACCCACGCTAACGACCGAGCCTACGTGCGTATTGATTTCACCGGCAATGCCATCCACTGGTGACGTAATGTCGGTGTAGCTCAAGTTCAGCTCCGCTTGCGCTAACTGTGCTGCAGCTTGTTGAACGACCGCAGCCTCTGCGCCTTCTTCACCACGGTTCGCAATGGCTTTTTCTACCGTCGCGCGCGCTTGCTCTAGGCTCGCTTGGGCATTGGCGAGTTTGTTTTTCGCCGTATCTAAATCTTGGTCCGACGCCAGTTTGCGTTTCACTAGGGAATCCGCACGTTTGTACTCTACTTGCGCTTCTGTCAGGTTAGAGCGCGCCGCATCTAAGCCCGCAACAGCTTCAGTTACCTGCTTATCGGCAACGTCATGTTGCTGGACCGCCAATTGGTATGCCGCTTTTGCTTGCTTCACTGCCAACAAATATGGGCGTGAATCTATCTTCAACAGTAGGTCACCTTTGTTAACAGATTGGAAATCTTTAACATCCACAGAAACCACTTGGCCTTTTACCTGAGGCGCTACCGACAAAATTTTTGCCCTAACGTAGGCATCTTCCGTGCTTGGGTGACTGTCTGAATACTGCCAAGACCAATACATCGCACCAAATGCGATAACACAGAGAGTAAAGAAAAGAGTTTTTACCAGCTTAGATCTGGAGGAGGAATGCTTTGCGATGTCGTCGCTCATTTATATTGTCCACTTGTTCAATTATGTGATCAGTGTAGGACTTTTCGATCTTCCGACAATAAAATGATCTGCAAGGTAAAGATCCAATTTTGCATGTTGCTAAGTGGAGTAAATGATGTGCAATCAAAACGAGGATAAAAAAGAGGGGCAGTCCCCGTAACCGCCCCCAAAGTCATGCCAATAATAGTAATGTGCGTGTAACTACTGGTTTTTCTTAGAACTTGTAACCGCCGCTGATCATAAATACCCAAGGGTTAATTTTGACGTCGGTTTTTTGCTTCACTGCACCTGCTTTGTAAGTTGCTTCTGTTTCAATGTTTGCGTACCACGCAGCAGCGTTGAAGAACCATTGATCGTTGATCATGTAGTCCACACCAATATTCGCTGCTAGACCGAATGAGTCATCCAACTTAAGATCTGAAAGACCAGCGCCTTTACCCGTACTATTGAAGCCCTCATCAAAGAACATGGTGTAGTTGAGACCTGCACCCACGTATGGACGGAACTTACTTTGTGGCTCGCCAAAGTAGTACTGCACCATAAGCGTTGGTGGAAGGTGTTTGGTGTCCGCGATATCACCAAGACCTAACAAGTCTGTTGAAATATCGTGGCTGAATGGTGTTGCTGCTAGAAGCTCTAAACTGATGTTGTCTGTAAACATGTAGCCAAACGTCAAACCAAGCTGCGTATTTGAGTCAACTTCTAACTCTTCTTGAGAACCAAGAATCTTATCGCTGCTGTCGTTTGGAACGACAGACGCCGCACCAACACGAAGAACGAAGTCACCTTGTTTATGAGCGAAAACACTTGGTGACACGAGTGCAGCAACCACTGCTAGACTGCAGATTGTTTTTTTCATTTTTATTTCCTTTCGTAGGGCTTCATTATGTCGTACCCAAAGGGGTGCCTACTAACTGATCTGAGATTTCAAGTAAACTCAGCGCCTTGAAGCACACGGGTATCTATATCTTTTTGAGCTGTGCGCAATCTAGCACATAGAAACCCTACTATTTTGATGGAAATCAATTTGTGAAAAATATAGGTTTTTTGTATGGAGAAACGCCATATTGATCAACAAATTATGCAAATAGGATACAATTCTGTAATGCAAACTGTGCGTGTGAGTTGCCATGCATACCCATAAATGCGAATCCTCTCGTTAAGGCTCGTAGCCAGCAAAAACTTTTTTCGTCCTCTACGTCTTCTATTTTCAAAAAACAACCCACTTAAAACGCTCGTTTGCCCCCTTAAAATCGCGATTTGAGGGGTTTGTAAAGCACTGAAATACAAGAAGTTATTTTTATGGAAAATCAGTCACTTGGAGTGCTAGTCTGCTCGCAGCTAAGGAGAAGACATGTTAAAAACCTATCTCATTTTTGAACGAGAAAACTTTTCTCATCACGATTTTCAGAATGCTACCTTTAAAAACTGCCACTTTTATATGTGCTGTTTCGACCATGCCGATCTGCGCGATGCTAAGTTCATCGACTGTCGCTTTATCGAATCCAAAGCGCTAGAAGGGTGTAGTTTTCGCTTCGCGAACTTAAAAGACGCTAGCTTTACGAACTGCATGTTGGCGATGAGCCTGTTTAACGGCGCAAATTGTATGGGCTTGGAGCTGCGTAAGTGCGATCTCAAAGGGGCAAACTTCCAAGGTGCGAACTTTGCTAATCGCGTCAGCAATACCATGTTTTTCTGTTCTGCTTTTATTACTGGCTGCAACCTCACCTACTGTAACTTCGAACGAGTGTTACTAGAAAAATGTGACCTCTTTGAAAACCGTTGGAACGGTGCGAACCTCGCAGGGGCAACTCTCAAAGGCTCGGATTTATCTCGCTGCGAATTCTCGCCAGAACAATGGGGAACCTTTAACGTTGAGCAGTGTGATCTGACTCATGTCGAACTAGACGGGCTGGATGTTCGCCGCGTTTCTCTGTTTGGTGTTAAAATTTGTGATTGGCAACAAGAGCAATTGCTTGCGCCTTTTGGACTGATCATTCTCTAAGGAAAGGCCATGAACCTGTTTAAAGACTTACCGAATAACCTCGACGAGGAAGTGTTCGAAGACCTGCTGACCCACAAAAACCTGCGTATAGAACGCATTGTCTCAACGGGGCAAACCTCGCCCGAAAGTGGCTGGTACGATCAAGAAGAACATGAATGGGTCTTGGTTCTTAAAGGAGCAGGTGAGCTGACTTTTGAATCAGGTGTCGTGCAACGACTTGAGGCAGGCGATCACGTTACGATTCCAGCTCATACCAAACACAAAGTGAGCTGGACTGACCCAACGCAAGAAACCATCTGGTTGGCGGTGTTTTATCAATAAACACAAAACGATCTTAAACCAAAAAATAGGCGCTGAATTTGCTCGATACTACTAAGCCGTCACTGGCACTGTTTGATTTTGATGGCACCATCACCCGAGAGGATATGTTTAGCCTTTTCCTCCACTATTCTGCTTATGGCCTGCGCAAACGAGTAGGAAAGGTCGCTATCATGCCATTTTATGCGCTGTACAAACTCGGAGTGTTACCCGCTCGTGTTATGCGTCCTCTCAGCAGTTTTATTGCATTTTCAGGGAAAGAAACGCAGAAAATTGAAGCGATTGGCACTCAGTTTGCCCATGAAGTGATCCCGCTGTACTTACGGCCAGAAGCGATGGAAAGGCTGGCTTGGCATCAACACAGAGGCGATACCATTGTGGTGGTGTCGGCATCACTCAATGCGTATCTCAAGCCTTGGTGTGAAGCGAACGGTTACCACTTGCTGTGCAGTGAACTGATCTCAGAGCAGCCAAAACTGAGTGGCTTTTACCAGCAAGGTGATTGCAGTTTAGAAAGAAAAGTCTCGCGCGTGAAGGCGGCGTTTTCGCTCGACGAGTTTGCGTCTGTTTATGCCTACGGTGATACACACGAAGACATTCCGATGCTCAAACTGGCAGACTACGCGATGCTCAACTGGAGCGAGTGGAGAGCAAGCGAATAACGATATGTGCTCTGATTTTCAAGACAACCACTCGACCAAAGTGATCGTTTTAGGCTAAAAAAACAAACCCTTCTCACATGAGAAGGGTTTTATTGATCAGGGCCCGAATAACTGGCTTAACGCCATACCCCCCATTGACCCGTTGTGCCTGGTTCCTCACCAGACGTCCACCACTGAGCGGTCCATTCTTTACCGTTGTGCGTCACCACATCACCTTGGTCGTAAACAGCCGTCTTGTCCCACAAGTTGGTTGGTTCAACTGGTGGCGGTACATCCGCTTTGATCAGTGACAACGCATAACTGAAGTCTGCGCTTGGCGCTAATACTTGGTTCGCATTCACGTTGTTACTATCGAACATGTAGTGGTTCATCTCTTGATGCCAAATGCCCACGTACCAATCGCCCGTTTGCTGCGCGTTAAATTGATCCGCAATTTCTGCCGCCCAAGTCGTCGTATTGTTTGCGCTGATTGGCAGTGAAATATCGACAATTTCATTGCCTGTCGCATTAAACGTACGGAAACGGATGGTGTCACCCGCTTCTACTGGTCCGAAACCTTGCTGAACAAAGTAGCCTAGAGATGTCAGATTATTGCCCGGTTCGGTTGGATCAACAGGGTCAGTCGGTGGCGTCGTGCCTGTTCCGTTTAACGTAATGTCACTACAGTTGTAGAAACCTTCCCCAGCGACATCAATACGCTGCCAACGAGTGTAAAGTACCGCATCGCCCGAACGATCAGCAGGGAAAGTCACCTGAATACGGTAGCGTTTTTCCGCATCAACATACACATCACCTGCGGTGTCGATCAGCTCTAAATCACTCCAAGTAAGAGGTTTTGAATCATCATAAGTTGGCTTGGTGAGATAGAATTCCCAGTATGATGGGTTGTGCGGCGCTTTGCCGTAAAACACCAATTCAATCTGGTTATTTGCATCTGGCGTAACATTGGTGCGCTGCCAGTTTGGAGAAGGAATGTTCAAGCCTTTCTTAGCTGTATCGCCAGCAGAACATAGCTCACCGTCGCGAACCACGGCTTTCACATGCTCCATATCTCGGTAATTTGGTACGTTTGCTGCAATTTCGCTGCGTTGCACAAACGGGTACGCACCAGATTCTTCAAAAGCCGCTTTACACGCTTGGTTAGGGATCTCGTTGGTCCAAAAGCCACCGTCTAAATAACACGTATTTTGACGAGCACTTGGAAACTCTACCCAGCCGTGGGCGTTGACGTTAAATGAGCTCAATGCGGCAACAGCGCTTAAGCTCAAAAGAGGAAGTGTTACATGTGATTTCATCGTTCATCCTTAATTTTGCTGACTCGCCGCTCTGAAACACAAGCGGTTTAAGCAAAACTAGCAGGATGGGATTATTTAGAAGGTGAGAATAAATATGGAAATTGTAAGAGTGCCATCTGCTTTCCAGCATTTGTTGTGAACCATTCTCATACTCGACTGACTCTTTCGAGTCACTTCAAATTCATGTGCCACAAAAACTGTCACTCTCGTTTGGCTATCGCTCGTCTTTTGGTGTGTCCATCACCACCATCGTTGTGATCGACTTGACGTGTTCGCACTCACCCAACACATCAGCATGGAACGCTTTATAAGCGGCGAGATCTTGCGTCTCTACGCGTATGAGATATTCGTTAGATCCCGTAATGTTGTGACATTCCACCACCTCGTTTACAAAACGCACATGCTCTTCGAAACCCAGCTGTGCCTGCTTAGAGTGCGAGGCCAAACCAATCGACACATAAGCAACAAAACCCACGCCAAGTTGCTGATTATCCAGTACTGCTCGGTAGCCTTTGATCACGCCTTTACGCTCTAAATCTTGCACTCGGCGTAAGGTTGCAGATGGAGATAAACCAACGCGTTCCGACAGCTCCACATTGGAGATTCTTCCGTCTCGTTTGAGCACTTGCAATATTCTTTCGTCAAATCTATCCATGATGATGTTTCATTGCTTATTTAGTTTCTAATCATCAAATAAAAGCACAATATTGACCTCAGTTCTACTTATAGTTGTTCTCAACTTATCGAGAACTGATTCAAGGAACAATCTATGGAATATCATCAACTGGGCGCTTTGGCGTTGTTCGCTTTTGTCTCCACTTTTACGCCGGGTCCCAATAACATTATGTTGATGACCTCAGGGGCAAATGTCGGCTTTAAACGCACTATCCCACACATGTTGGGCATTACCTTCGGCTTTGGTGCCATGTTAATTTTGGTGGGCATTGGCTTGATGAGCCTGTTCCATGCCTACCCGCTCACCCACTCCATTTTGAAAGTATTGAGCTTGAGTTATTTGCTGTACTTGACGTACAAAATCGCCACCAGCGACAAAACAGAAGCAAAACACGATTTTCGCCCGATGTCTTTTTTAGGGGCTGTCGCATTCCAATGGGTGAACCCAAAAGGTTGGTCGATGGCGTTGACGGCCATTACGGTATACAGCATTGGCGGTGCATGGCTCGAACTGACTTTTATCGCCGGTATCTTCTGCTTAGCTAACTTGCCATCGGTAACATTTTGGACGGCGGCAGGTATGCAATTGCAGCGTTGGTTGACCACCGATAAACGCGTTAAGGGGTTCAACTACAGCATGGCTGCGCTGTTGCTGTTGTCTACGATTCCAATGATATAAGTCTATTTTGGGTTAAAAAACGACTCACTTTACGTAATTGGGAAAGGACAGATACTGCATTTTGCTTGAGGCTTTGGCGTTAATTCACAGTGTAAATTTGTTTAAAGACGCTACCCTCTTGTTAGGGAACTTGATAATCTTTAAATGAGAAAGAGAATAATTATCGAGTAAAGTAACAATGAAAAAGAAGCCTCAACCTAAAACGCTTGTTGTCACAGACACAGAAACCATCACTCCAAACATGCAGCGCATTACCTTGCAAGGTGAGGCGCTGAGCCACTTTCCTCGTGACTGCGAAGGCAGTTACATCAAATTACTGTTTAACGATATGGGCGGCGCGGATCTGAGCATCCTGCCAGAAGACGACCGACCAATCATGCGCACCTACACTATCCGACGCTTTCATCCAGAAACCAGTTCAATCGAAGTGGATTTCGTCCGACACGTAACGCAAGATCTGCAATGCGGATTTGCAGCGCGTTGGGCAATGGCCGCGCAAAAAGGCGACACGATCAGCATTGTTGGGCCAGGTAGCATCTCCAACTTAAATACTGAGGCGGATTGGTTCTTCATGGCTGCCGATATGACAGCACTTCCAGCACTTTCTGCGAAAATTCGTACGCTGCCAGAAGAGGCCAAAGGCTACGCTGTGATCAGCGTGATGTCTCCAGCCGACATTCAACCCCTAAACACGCCAGCCGGTATGGAGTTGATTTGGCTAACTGAACAGCAAACCTTGGCTGATAGCGTTCGCGAACTCGAGTGGTTAGACGGTAACGCTTCGATATGGTGTGCGTGTGAGTTCGATTCAATGCGTGCGCTGCGCCAATATTTCCGCAATGAGAAAGAAGTCGATCGCGAGAATATCTACATCAGCAGCTATTGGAAGCAAGGCGTGTCTGAAGATGGGCACAAAGTGATTAAACGTGAAGACGCGGAATCCAACCAATAGTGGTTCATGTCTTTTCGATTCCAGCTCTCATCCTAATAAAAACGCCCGGCATCACCGGGCGTTTTAGCGATTTCAGTTGTATTAAAGTTATTGAAAACTCTAATCCGCTAGTTCCTGCGCTAAAAAGTCGATCAACAACCTCACTTTGGGCGATAAATTTCGGCTTTGTGGATACAGTGCCCAAATGCCTTCACGGTCGTCTCGGTAATCGGTCAGCACCTCGACTAGCTCACCGTTATCTAGGGCTTCTTGAACGTAATAGTCCGGCAACTGCACTAAACCCAAACCACGTTTGGCGGCGCCCATTAGCGCAAAACCACTATTGCATTTAATCCTCCCCGACACACGCAAAGACTTATCACGTTTATTTTCCTTAAAATGCCAATAATCGACCGAACCAACCAAGCACTGATGTCGAGCCAGTTCGGATAATGTGTGAGGCTCGCCAAATCGCTCCAAATACATAGGGCTAGCACACACGTAATTTTGACGCGACGAAAGACGCTTTGCGATCATGCTGGAATCTTGCAGGCGGCCAAGACGAATCGCCACGTCTACCCCTTGCTCTATCAAATCCAGTTTTTGATTGGTCAGAACTAAATCGAGGTCCACACGCGGGTACTTCTCCAAAAACTGATGCAAGAGCGGTGCGAGGTTCATTTCCCCATAGGTCACAGGCGCTGTCACACGCAGCAAACCTCGCGGTTCGGTTTGCATTTGCGTTACAGCAAGCTCAGCCAGTTCTAGCCCTTCGACCAAGTGTTTGCACTGCTGATAATAAAGCTGTCCAGCTTCAGACAGAGAAACTTTTCGCGTCGTGCGATGCAGTAACTTAACCGCAAGACGCTCTTCAAGTGCCGATACACGGCGACTGATTTGTGCCACTGACGTTTTCAGTTTAGCCGCGGCAGCTGTAAAGCTGTTAGTTTCCGCTACGGCAACAAACTCGCTGACTCCTTCCCAATTCGCCATGCTGTATTCCTGTCGACCTCTTCTAGACAAATAGTGATTACATTGTTCTCGTCGCGCTACGCTTTGAAAACTGGAAAACTTTACGCGTCAGGTAACGGACGAAGTTCGTCGTATTGCGCATCAAGCTCAATGCCAAAATATTCTTTCAACGCATCCAGGTAGGTTTGACCTGGCTCTAGCTCTATTTCTGTTAGCTCTTCATGATTGGTGCATCTGAGTGTGTAGTTAAGCAGCGTCACCAACCCACTTTCTGTCGCTCTAGCAGCGACCCTTGCGCTAGTAAAACGCGAATTAGGCGAAGTCGAGGTAAAGAAGTTGCTACATGCAATGTCACCAGCACACACGAACTCTAGGTCAAAGCTGTATAGATTGCTCCACACGTCCGTTCCATCGATTGAAAGCACTTGGAGGAAATAACCAAACTGAGCATCTTTGACAAAACGGAAGGTTTGTAAATCCGTCTGAATCACTTGGTCAAGGATAAATGGCAATGGCGATCGAGGGGTATTGGAGCCAAAACCCACATCGACAATCCATGTTTGTTCCTCTAACGTCACTAACGTGATTTGATGACTACGACCTGTTGGTGTACCAGACACATGTACACGCCCTAGCAAACTTCGCGCTTCAAACCCAAGAGTGTTGAGCACATCAAGCATTAAACCATTTAATTCAAAGCAGTAACCACCGCGAGAGTGGTACACGGTTTTTTGAATAATATCTTCAATCTCAACAGAGACGCCTCGCTGCAATGCGATGTCAAAATTCTCAAACGGCAGGCAACGATGCTGCGCCACGTGAATTCTGTGCAATGACTCCAAATCGGCGGGCAATTCACTAGGCAAGCCTAGCTTGGTTAAATAGGCACTCAGATCCGTCTTATTCATAATGACTCTTACTTAGCTGATGGTTTGACTGTTTTCTACTTTAGCCCCTCTATCTAACTTCAGGTCAATCACCTTTTCCATTTCCCTTCCGCTTTAAGGAGGCATAGCACTCTTTTTACACGCTCACCTTATCATTATTACGCATATGTAAAAATTATTTTCAAAATGGACGGATTATCATTTTTACTGAAACACCTAAAATGAGCACCAACAAAACGACGAAGCGCGGTAAGCAAACCTTAACTACGCTTATTACGTCACTCCATATACTGAAAATATAAAGGAAACATCCAATGTCGCTTGAAATCAAACCTGGTCAAACTCACATAAAATCAAAAGCAATGGTCGCTTGGGCTGCAGGTGAGCCGCTTAAAATGGAAGAAGTTGATGTACAACTTCCAAAAGCCGGCGAAGTGCTAGTACGCATCGTAGCAACTGGTGTTTGTCACACTGACGCATTCACACTATCAGGTGACGATCCAGAAGGTATCTTCCCTTCAATCCTTGGTCACGAAGGTGGCGGTATCGTTGAAATGGTTGGCGAAGGCGTAACAAGCGTTGAAGTTGGCGACCACGTTATCCCACTTTACACTGCTGAATGTGGTGAGTGTAAGTTCTGTAAATCTGGCAAAACGAACCTATGTCAGGCCGTTCGTGAAACGCAAGGTAAAGGCCTAATGCCAGATGGCACAAGCCGATTCTCTATCAACGGCGAAACTATCTTCCACTACATGGGTTGTTCTACTTTCTCTGAGTACACGGTTCTTCCAGAAATCTCACTAGCGAAAGTAAACAAAGAAGCACCACTTGAAGAAGTTTGTCTTCTAGGTTGTGGCGTAACCACTGGTATGGGTGCGGTATTAAACACAGCTAAAGTTGAAAAAGGCGACACAGTGGCAATCTTTGGTCTCGGCGGTATCGGTCTTTCTGCAATCATCGGTGCTCGCATGGCTGGTGCCAGCCGCATCATCGGTGTAGACATCAACGAAAGCAAATTCGACCTAGCGAAACAACTTGGTGCAACTGACGTAATCAACCCACAAAAATTCGACAAGCCAATTCAAGAAGTGATTGTTGAAATGACAGACGGTGGTGTTGACTACTCATTCGAATGTATCGGTAACGTAAACGTGATGCGCCAAGCACTTGAGTGCTGTCACAAAGGTTGGGGTGAGTCAGTCATCATTGGTGTTGCTGGTGCAGGTCAAGAGATCTCAACTCGTCCATTCCAACTGGTAACTGGTCGTGTATGGCGTGGCAGCGCTTTCGGTGGCGTTAAAGGTCGCTCTGAGCTTCCAGAAATCGTAAACCGTTACATGGCTGGTGAATTCGGCTTACAGGAGTTCATTACCCACACAATGGGATTAGCAGACGTCAACAAAGCGTTTGATCTGATGCATGAAGGTAAGAGCATCCGAACAGTTATCCATATGGATCAATAATGCTGCCTCAGGCTCTCCTTTTGGGGAGCCTGAATTCCTTCTGCTAATTAGAGAGTTTATTCATGACCATTGAAAATGTAAGCCAAGCCAAAGTGTTTGGCGGTTGGCACAAGCAATATACACACGAATCCAATGCCCTAAACTGCACCATGCGCTTCGCGATATTCTTGCCACCTAACGCAACGAAATCAAATCCCGTACCCGCGCTATACTGGCTCTCTGGTTTAACGTGTACCGATGAGAACTTTATGCAGAAAGCGGGCGCATTTCGTATGGCGGCCGAGCTTGGCATTGCGATCATTGCACCAGACACAAGTCCGAGAGGCGAAGGTATCGCTGACGACGAAAGCTATGACCTAGGAAAAGGAGCTGGCTTTTACCTTAATGCGACGCAAGCACCTTGGTCACTGCATTACTGTATGTACGACTATGTGACTGAGGAGTTGCCTGCGATCATCGAAAGTAACTTCCCAGTCTCTGACGTGAAGTCAATTTCCGGTCACAGTATGGGCGGCCACGGAGCGCTCACCATTGGTCTGAAAAATTCAGAACAGTACCGTTCTATTTCAGCGTTCAGTCCAATCAGTAACCCAATGCAATGCCCTTGGGGACAAAAAGCCTTTACTGCTTACTTAGGCAAGGAGCTTGAAAGCTGGAAGCAATACGATGCAAGTGAACTTCTAAAACAACAACAATCACCATTACCAATTTTGGTTGATCAAGGTGATGCTGATGGCTTCTTAAATGAGCAGCTTAGACCGGAAGCGCTGATTGCTGCGGCAAAAATACACGATTCAAACCTAACCTTGAGAATGCAACCAGGCTATGACCATAGCTATTACTTCATCTCAAGCTTTATTGAAGAGCACCTCAACTTCCATGCAAAATATTTGTTTGCATAGTTAATTTAAGTAAGCTCATGAAATAAAAAATAAAGTCACCAAAACTAGGTGACTTTATTTTCTTTACGTACTAACAAATACATATCTGAATATCGATGATTTAAATATGTAAAATAATGTAACTTAAGAACAAATTCGACGTCCATTTCTCGCCTTATTAAATTCTCATTTCCGACACAGTATCTTTATTAAAAATGAAACAAAGTTGCACTAAAAACCAATTAAATACCGCGAAATCATTACGAAACTCTACCATCATCCCAATACTCTGAGCTTTTAATTAAGAAGCAACTTAATAACCTTGACGTGACGTAAACCGACAGTTATTTTTGAAACATAACGTATTATAAAATCTCATCCGGTTGGCTCTATAATTATAAATAAATTACCGCTAGCACCTTTGTCCTAGCTAAGAAAAAAGAATAAAACTCAAAAGGGCATATGATGAAAAAGATAGTCGCGCTAGGTCTGTTTTTTGTTGCGCCATTCTTGTCTGCAAATACGATCGTATTTAGTAGTAGCCAGCAGCCTAGTGTCATACTGGAACTGGAAGAGATCCAAGCTTTACCTACCACTAGCTACACGATGACATTGCCTTGGCTTCCTGCCTCGTCAGAGTTTTTAGGCGTTAAACTCAGCACGCTTCTTACACACGTCTATGGAAAGGTACCAGAGCAGGTTGATATCAGCAGCTTAAACGACTATCACTCGACATTGTCCCGACAAGATATTCTTCGATATCAACCAATACTGGCTTATCAACAAGATCAGAATTACATAAAAGTCAGGAATAAAGGCCCTTTCTGGGTGATATATCCACTCAATCTCTATCCAGAGCTAAACTACAATAAATATCATGCGCAAATGGTATGGCAAGTAAATGAAATAAAAGAAAAATAATAAGAATGAAGTTATCAGAACCCTATTCTAAGAAACAAAGAATATTGCAATATTCTACCACCAGCAAAATGCTGCTGGTGGTGTTTGCCGTTTCTTTGCTTCTCGCGAATGTCGTGCTTTTACAGCAAACACGTTCACTCTCACAAAATTTTAATAACGAACAAAAACAAGCGACTTGGTTTTTATTCCAACTCTCCAAAGAACTATCAGAACTTGTCGGCGAGGCCAGACGGTTAGATGAAAACGTATTGAATATTGATGGTGCAGAGCTTCAATACGAGTTAGCGTGGAGTCGCTTTGACTTATTGACCAGTAGCACGAAAGCCAATAAGTTCTTTTCTCGGAACAACATGCACCTTTACTTCATTAACCTTTTTGAAGAGTTCAAAGAGCTAGAAAAACAACTGGTAGAAGCTAGAACAGGTGATAGCCAAGCTGCTGCTGCATTTTATCGTTCAACTCAAACACTATATTTAGGCTTAATAGACTTCGTTAATCAAAACTTCCGTCTAAGCAGTAAAGCTTATGAAGCACAAAAAGGTCAAACCCAGCGCTTAATGCAAGCACAATATATGTTGTTTGCGACGTTCGTTTTGTCGATTATCTCTTTAACTTATTTCTTTTATCGTGAATCCCATTTTCATAGAAAATTGGCGCTCAGCGACCCTTTGACGAGCCTAGGGAACCGCAATGCACTATTCATTACCCTAAACAAATTTACTCAAGAAAAAAGGCCCTTTTCTCTCTGGATTCTAGATTTAAATGGTTTTAAAGAAGTCAACGACACACACGGACACCAAGTTGGCGACACTGTACTGCGGGAAATCGCTAGGCGGCTTAATTCTATGACACTCAATGATTTTACTGTTTATCGCATGGGAGGAGATGAGTTCGCGGTTATACTTGAAGGTGAACATCTCAATGAAGAGAACGTACGTGAGCAGATAAATACCGTCTTTGATGCACAAATATTAAACTCCGATAAAGTCTCAACACTTTCAACAAGCATGGGCTTAGCGCAATACCCTAAAGACAGTGACAATGTTGACTTTCTTATCAGCATAGCGGATAAGCGCATGTACAAAATGAAATTTCAACGTTAAACGGTATATATGATGAGAAAGTTCATGCAAGTACTGCTTCTACTGGCAGTCATTGCGGCAGGTGTGTTGGCTTGGGTATTTATTCCATCGCACGAAACCATCGGGCAAAAAACGCTTGAGCAGGCACTCAACGACGACTACAGCCTAGTTGGGCATCGAATCTACTCAACCGATCCGGATGCTGGCAACCGATTCGGCTACTTCGTATTGGCAACGGGCCAGAGCATTGAAGAGCAAGAGCCGTTTTTGGTCACTTCGGATCAGTTTATTCGCATGGAGAAAACGGGTGATAATACCTTGTCTGTGACCGTCAATGGCCGTATTTACCATTATCATAACGACTTGTGGGTGCCAAAATCAGACGGGAAATTGCAACACTTTTTAGTCAGTGCAACCGCCAAGTACGTACGCTAAAACGGGAACCTTACTCCCCCCAAAAAAACAAAGCCCCGCATACACTGCGGGGCTTTTTACGTGAAGAAGAAAATAACATCGAAAGAATGAGCGTTACTTCGCTAATACTTTCTCTTTAATCACTTTGAGTACCCCAGCCTCTTGGTTGCTTGGCGCAGAATAACGAGCAATTTTCTTAATCTCTTCGTGCGCGTTGGCAACCGCGTACGAATGCTCACTGACTTGCAGCATTTCGAGGTCATTGAGGTAGTCACCAAACGTCATAGTTTCTGCCGGAGTAAAATTCATCGTCTCTTGAAGATGCTGAATGGCCGCACCTTTAGAGGCCTCGGCATTCATCACATCCAGCCAGATTTTTGCACTCACCACGACTTTATGCGTTGCGCCAAACTTTGCGTTCATGGTCGGGAACAGGAGCTCTTCCGAACCGTCAAAGTGACAAATTGCTACCTTAATAAACTCGTCTTCGACCTCAAGCAAATCCGGCACATATTCACAGCGGTGGTAGTACTTTTGAAATTCTTCCAGCGATTGCTGATCATGCGTTTCGATGTACGCCGAGCGCTTGCCACACAATACGATGTTCGCCCCGTCAATCTCACGAGCCGCTTTCACAATCTCCAACACTTCCGCTTTAGGAATGGTACAACTGTAGAGCTCATTGTCTTGGTACATCACTAAGGTGCCGTTTTCAGCCACATACAACAGCCTGTCTTTGATTGGCGCGAACGTGTCTCGCAGACTGTAATACTGACGACCAGACGCAGCGGAGAACAAAATACCTTGCTCTTCCAGTTGCAAAAACAGATCGAAAAACTCCGGATCCAAACGACCGTATTGGTCAAGCAATGTGCCATCCATATCGGAAGCAATAAATTTGATGCGAACTTGTGACATTAACTAAAACTCTAAATGATGCTGCGAAAATATATCCATGTAAGGTACAGGATCTTGTATGAATCTCAAGTCGGGATGACGACGCCTTTCGCGATTACCAAGGGTGCTGTTTAAAGTAATCTTCACTGTGATCGATGAAGGCTCTCACCGCAGGGGACAAGTGTTTACGCGATGAATACAGCGCGTAAATGTTGAGATCATTTGGCTTCCAATCCGGCAACACCGACTCAAGCTGACCCGATTTAAGATAGATATTGCTCAAGTAAGTTGGCAACATCGAAATACCCATGCCTTGTAAAGCGCCATGCAATAACGCCGTGGCCTCATTGCTGGTTAGGCGACACTCAATTCCCACCGATTCGAACTGGTCGCCCTGAGACAAATGCCACACGTGACGCTCAAAGTTTTTGTATCCCAAACAGTCGTGTGAAGATAAATCTCGTGGATGCGCGATCGCGTGGTGAGTTTGCAAATATTGCGGTGATGCCACCAACACCGATTCACACACCGCAATCGGCTTACCAATCAAAGAAGGATCGGGATCTGACGCAATTCGGATCGCCAGATCGATACGTTGTTCGGTTAGATCACTCACTGAATCTTGCAGATCTATGTCGATATGCACTTTGGGGTGCTTTTGCATAAAACTGTTTACTACGGGGATCAACTGTGAGAATCCAAATGAAGTACTAGACGCAAGACGGATTTTTCCGGACAGCTCACCATCAGCGGCAATGTTCGACGTCAACGTATCGGCCTGTTTTAACCAGCGCTCAATCTGAGGCAAGCTGCGTTCCCCAGCGGTGGTGAGCGACACCTTACGCGTGGTGCGGTGCAACAAACGAGTTTGCAACCAGTTCTCCATCGCCTCTACATAACGAGTCACCATTGGCCGAGACATGTCTAACCGTTCTGCGGTCGCGGTAAAACTGCCAGAATACACCACATCCACAAATACTTTTGCTGCCGTTACTCTGTCCATACATTTGCTCGAAATAAGAAATAGTGATGCACATTATTGTGTATTTTTCCGAGCGTATCAATTTCCTAATATAGCTCCCGTTTCCAAGCCATGATCGCTTGGCCCCAAATTCTTTAGGAACTTATTATGAAAAAATTCACTTTGATTGCTGCATCCATTTTAATGGCAAGCCCTGTTCTAGCGGCAAACCACTCTCCCCTTACTCTTGAGGTTTACAACGCCGACGGTAACAGCTTCCACGTAAACTCAACCTTGGTATACGGTGAGACTGACGCCATGGTTATCGACACTGGCTTCACCAAAGCTGACGCGATGCGCATTGCCGCTAAAGTGCTGGACTCAGGCAAAACGCTTAAAACCATTTTTATCAGCCAAGCGGACCCAGACTACTACTTTGGCGCAGAGGCCTTACACCAACAGTTCCCTGATGCGCAGATCATCACAACGCCTGCGGTTCAAAAAATTATTAAAGAGAAATTGGCTGGAAAGCTGGCGTACTGGGGACCAAAGCTTGGCGCAAACGCACCGGTAAAACCAGTGATCCCTGTCGCGTACGATAAAGCATCATTGGAGCTAGAAGGTCATAAGATTGAAATTCGTGGTAACCATGGCACATCAGCACACCGCCCTTACCTATGGATTCCAGATAACAAAGCGATTCTAGGTAACGTAGCCGTGTACTCAAACGTACATTTGTGGATGGCAGATGCCGCTGACCAGACCGCCATCAATGCTTGGGAGCAGCAACTTAGCGAGATGCTTGCGCTTAAACCTCAAGTGGTCATTCCTGGTCACATGAAAGCAGGCACAAAGCTGAACGCAGACACCATTCGCTACTCGCAACAATACTTGCAGGATTTTCAGCAAGCGAAAAAACACAGCAATAACAGCGTTCAACTCATTGACACCATGTCTGCGAAATACCCAGAAGCTCAATTGCCAATCGCGCTAGAAATCGGTGCGAAAGTGCATACTGGTGAAATGTCATGGTAACCGTGCATTACTTCTTCGATCCCATGTGTGGTTGGTGCTACGGGGCATCACCACTCATCGAAGCCTTGATGGACACCTCTCAATTTAAGGTAGAGCTTCATCCCGGCGGTATGATTGAGAAACGCGCGATTGAACCTGAATTTCGTCAGCACATCATCAACAGTGACGCTCGTATTGCAACCGAAACCGGAGCGACGTTTGGTGAAGCATATCTGCAACGCGTGAAAAGCGAAGATGCGTTTGTTCTTGATTCTTATCTACCAACACAAGCGATCTTGAGTGCGGAAAAAATGGGGCTGAATCCATGGCACATGCTAAAGGCCATCCAATCTGCGCATTATCAGCTCGGGTTAAAAGTGAATGAAGCATCGACGCTCAAAGCCATTGCAGAATCGCTAGGTTTAGCAAGTGATGCGTGGGAGCAAAATATGACGTTAAGCGAAGCCGAACTAGGTGAGAGAATTCGCTCTAGCCGACAATTGATGCGCCAGTTGCACGTTGGTGGTTATCCAACCCTGAATGCAGAAGTAAATGGCGAGTACCTGACCTTGCCGCACTCGGCCTACTACGACAAACCAGCACAGTGGAAGCTTGCATTACGAAAACTGCAATAAGCTCTTCCCCACTCGCTCTTGTCCTTAATCCAAGAGCGAGTGCCAACACCGACATGGCAATCCTGACTCAAACAGGTACAATCCTCGCTCGAATTTTTACTCGCGCGGATACCCACCATGCACTCGCCTGAACATTGTTTTACTCGTTTTACTGCTGATACTTCTGATTATGAATTACCAACGCAGTTTACGTTTCCGTTCTACTACACGCCGCATCCTCTTTGCGTTATGGCCGCAAAGCAATTGCAACAGCACTTATTAGCGCAAACCGACTTCGAACACGATTTTGGTTTGGTTAATGAAGAAACGGGGCGAGGCAAAATGTTTGGCGTATTGGTGGTAAAAAGCCCTCAAGGCGAGCTCGGCTTTTTAAGTGCGTTTTCTGGCAAAATTGCTGACCAAAACTTGATTCCAGGATTTGTCCCTCCTGTGTACGACATGCTGACCGATGAAGGCTTCTTCCGCGCAGAAACGGATGCCATCAACGCCGCCAATGCGGAGTACAAAACCTGTGCCGCGAATCCGGAATTGGCGGATCTTAAAGCGCAAATACAAGCCGACCGAGCCGCTTATCAACAAGAAGAGCAAACACAACGCCAAGTGATGATTGACGGCCGCGCCGCTCGCAAACGACAGCGTCAACAGGGCGAGCAAACACTCAATGCCGATGACCTCAAAATCTTATTGGATGAATTGGGTAAACAAAGTGTCGCCGAGAAAAACGTTCTCAAATACTTAAAGCAAGCGTGGGATGAAAAGCTTGCAATCAAAGAAGCGCGATTGGCTGAGTTAGAGCAGCAACTTGCTCACCTGAAAGAGCAGCGCAAAACGCTCTCCAACGCTTTGCAGCACAAATTGCATAAACAATACCGCTTCCTAAACAACCATGGCGAAGCACGCGACTTGGTGGACATTTTTGCTGACACCACAAAACCAATCCCACCAGCAGGTGCGGGGGAATGTGCTGCGCCAAAACTGCTCCAATACGCGTTTAAACACGGATTCAAACCGCTGGCGTTGACAGAATTTTGGTGGGGTGTTTCGCCAAAGTCTGAAGTTCGCCAACACAAAAAATTCTACCCATCGTGTAATAGCAAATGTCAGCCGATTTTAGGCCATATGATGCAAGGGCTGAACGTCGAACCTAACCCATTGGCGGAGAATTGGGCAGAAGACAAAGAGCTAGAGATAATCTACCAAGACGACGCTATGGTCGTCGTCAACAAGCCCTCGGGCTTGCTTTCAGTGCCTGGTAAAACTATCAAGGACTCTGCTTATACGCGCCTACAAGCGATGTACCCTGATGTGGAAGGGCCGTTTGTGATTCATCGTCTCGACATGGCGACCTCTGGCATTTTGGTGTTTGCCTTAACTAAGCGCGCGAACAAAAGTCTGCAAAAACAGTTTATGGCTCGCGGCGTACAAAAACGTTATATGGCACTGCTCGAAGGCGTATTAAACGAGCCTGAAGGGGAAATTTCACTGCCAATGCGTGGTGACCCAGACGACCGCCCACGTCAACTGGTGTGTTTTGAACACGGGAAACATGCAGAAACCTACTGGCAACTGATTGAAGTCAAAGATGGACGCAGCAAGGTATATATGTATCCGAAAACCGGGCGAACTCACCAACTACGTGTACACAGTGCTCATCACATGGGGTTAAACATGCCGATGGTTGGTGATGGTTTATACGGCGAAAAATCGAATCGCTTACACCTGCATGCTGAGATGCTAGAGCTGGATCATCCATACAGCAAAGAGCGTATGGTGTTCCAAGCTGAGTGCGAATTCTAACGTCTTCCCGATTTTAAATAACAAAAAGGCACTGACTATCAGTGCCTTTTTTTTCTAACACCAGAATAAGCGTGATGCGCGATACCGAAAACCGTTAGCTCACCTTAAACTTGGTCCACACCTGAGAGCGCCAACGTCTTGCCATGATGATACCACGTACCCATTCATCGAGAGCGATTGCCATCCAAGCCCCTAAAACGCCATAACCCAAGTGGATGCCAAAGATGTAAGAGAAAAGCACGCCTAGTCCCCACATACTCAAAATCCCCATTTGCACTGGGAACTTGATGTCACCCGCGCCTTTGAGCCCCGCGATAAAAATCAGGTTAAACACACGTCCGGCCTCGAGCAAAATTGAGCCCATGACTAACGAACCTGCCAATGCGAGGATCTCTGGTTGATCGGTAAATACGCGCAGAATCTCTTCTCTAAACAGGTAAATCAGTGTGGTTGCCGCCGTTGATGCCACAAATCCTACTAAGAAGTAGATTTGTACGCGTTTTAAAATGCTGCTCACCCAACCTTTACCGATGTAGTAGCCAGTCTGAATTTGCGCTGCCTGACCAATTGCCAGCGCGAAAGCAAACGAGAAACGGGCAATGTTTTGCGCATAAGTGAAAGCCGCTAACGATGCCGTCCCCATTTGCACCACAAAATACACAATGCAGATTTGCGCCACGTTGTAAGACAGCACCTCACCCGCGTTCATGCCGCCGATTTTTAAGATCTTTTTGTAAATCTCTACGGGCACTTGTTTCATGGTCGACATTGGTAGCTCAATGCTGCTGCGCGCGAGAATAAACCATAACATTAACGTACCGATGACTTGGCTGACGACGGTTGCTATTGCTACACCTTGCACACCATACACAGGTAAACCGAATGGCTGGTAAAGCGCAATATAGTTACCAATGATGTTGAACACACCCGAGATCAAATTCACCACCATTGGGGAACGTGAATAACCATGACTACGCAGAATAGTTGTAAAAACAACGCCAATCGTAACGTTAAACGTCATCGCACCGCTTATCAGCAGATATTCATGAGCGTACTGCTCGACTTGCGCTTCCAAGCCGTAATACGGGAGTAGATATATCGCACCAAGCACGGCAATCACACTCAATAGCGCACCGACGAGCACAGACAACGCAATACTCGCAACACCAACGCTCACTGACTCTTGCTCGCGTCCAGCGCCATTGTATTGGGCAATCAAAATCCCCGTACCGCTACTGACAAAGGTCGAAACGATGATTAAAAAGAAGGTAATCTGCGTGATCACACCAACAGCGGATACGGCTTTGTCTGAGTAGCCACTCAGCATGAACACGTCACTGGTTCCTAAAGCCGTCCGTAGCAAAATTTCGACAAGAATTGGCCAAGCTAATGCCACGATGGACATTCGTTGGTTGATGTTTTGGCTTTTAGGCATGCTTGTAACCTTTCCTACAACTAAAAACTGCCTCACAATATTTGTGAAGCAGTTTAAAAATAGTGACTCGAACGAAGCTCGATATGAGGTTGTGATTTAGCGCGGATTCTAGTCGCATATTGGTCATAACGACAACAATATTTCGCCCTGTTTCGGAAAAATATTTCTAATGCATTTTCGAAACGACATATGCCTTGACGATACGTAGAGCAGAGATTGGTGAACAATACTCTCAATCAACGAGCACCGAACAGAATCAGGATAATCAATATAAATGCGTCTAACTAGATATATTACTTTGAGTTATCAGTCCAACCATATAGAGCCATGAAGAACCGTCATGAAAACCTGCATGCGCCACCATTCCTCTTTGAACACTCGCACCAAATCACACTGATGGCTTTGCACTAAAAATGACTGATATCACATTTGGAAACTTTGTTGTTCTATTTATCGCGAAAATACCGCCTAGAATAAGCGTACACGTTAATTAAGCAAGGATACGTAATGTCGACATTGGCTGGGGCGCGCTTAGAAGAAATGGCGGACATCCGCTCAACAAGAAAAAAGAAAATTGTCTTTTTATGCTCCAGTATCGCCGCTGCCTGTTTAACTTATGGTTCCATTGCTCAATCACTTGAGAATAACTGGGGTTTAAGCTTTTTCCATGCTTTATGTGCCCTGGCATGCTTAGCAATCAGTTATGTAATAAAAGTCCAGCGGCACCATCAATACGCCGACTTATGGCTAAGTGCTGTCTTAATGTTCGAAGGGTTATTGTTACTTCTGTATAACGACGCTCCGTCAGGCAAAATGTTATGGCTATATCCTATTGTCGCCACTCTGGTATTAATTAATGAGTTTAAGGTCGGTCTGCTGTTCAGTGGCACCTACATTTTACTGATCTTTTTTGGGGTCGCTTTTTTAGATCGACTGCCAACAGCCACAGAAATCATAGAGCGGAGATTGATGCTGACCCTGATAGCGACCGCGTTTGTGTGTCACACGTTCTCGTATTACTACACGAAAGTCCTCAATTACATTCAAACACTGTATCGTGAGGGGATTGAGGAGTTAGCATATTTTGACCAGCTCACTGGGCTTGCCAATCGCTGGAGCTTTGAAACTTGGGCGCGCGCAAAGCTCGATGAAATCAAGCACTCATCTGATGACAGCATCACCGCATTGGTTTTTCTCGATATCGATAACTTCAAGCACATCAACGACACCTACGGGCACGATATTGGTGACCAAGTACTTCAAGCCTTCGCAACTCGATTAAAAAATAACATTCGCAACAAAGACAGAAAAACAGATAAACACGACTACTCCATCGCTCGATTTGCGGGCGACGAGTTTGTAATCATGCTTTACGATGTAAAAAGTAAAGATGACCTCGACAGCATCCTAAAACGGATCGTGAATCTGTTTCCGACAGGTTACCGAAGCTACGATATGATTAACGAGTTAACAATGAGTGTAGGTGCTGCTATCTATAAGCAAGATGCAAAGGATTTGTCTGAATTGACTCGATGTGCAGATAAAGCAATGTACGCAGCTAAACATACTGGTAAAAACCAGTACGCCTTTTATGAGTACTGCAATACGGAAGAACAGTCAACATCTGATGCACCAGAGGTACCAGAAGCTTGCTAATGACCAAGCGAACACATGCATCACCCAAAGCCCCACAACGAGGAATACGATTAACCACACTACTTGCAACGTTCTGTTCGGCTTGTCTTGCTGACGAGTGGGGTGATCTTTAAACGCACGGCCCTTCATTTTGCCCATTAAGCTCTTTCCTAGAGCACGTCGATAAAATTCACGTCTCTTATGAGCGGCATTGGCAACTTCGGTAAAGCGCTGTCTTTGCTCATTGGTGAGATCTTTGTCCTCGTAACGAGGAGGGAGATCAGAATGCTTGCGTTGTACTGCCATCACTTCCTCCCTGGTCGATGGGTACATTTTTATTAAGTATATACCCAAATAACCAAAAAGATGCGTTATAAGTGAAGCACATAGACGAAAAAACCACCCGAAGGTGGTTTTATGACGAGCAACAAATGAACGCTAGAAGTACTCACATAAATACGCAGTCGCTTCTTTCACTTGAAGCTCAAATGAAGAATTACCTTCCACTTCAAAAAACTCACCACTTTGATAAGTCGTCCAATCGCTCTCGCCAACACGCTTGACCACAAGCGCACCTTTTACAACCGTCATACGCTCTGGTGCTTGAGTACCAAACGTGTACTCACCAGGAAGCATCACACCAACGCTAACATCCTGATCTTTCTGGTTAAAGCCTAGTGATTTTACACTACCAGCAAAATAGCTATTTTCCTTAATATTCATTATTGGTTTCCTTATCAAAAGTCCGCTCTTTTTTACCTTGTTTCTTTCCGTTACTCAAGCTTTGAAAGCCATTAAACTCAACGTAATAACGCACATCCTTTGCTACTGAGCGAGAACCTTTTTTCGCGAGGATTAATCAGGCGACCTAAACCGAGCAAGAAAACCTGCGAAGTAATGAATGTGAGCAAACAACAAAACCATCAATAAGATGTGTATCTGAATGTAAAAGTGGACATTAGATCATAGTTTCGTCGTCTCAATGGCGGGATTGTTTGTTTTTAAAAAGGAAGGTTTCCACCATGTTAAAAAAGTGGAGAAAATTAGATCTATGACGGACTCGACTCGCCGAAGGCGAAAAGCACGACAAGAACCAAAACTTTCATTTTTGGCTCGCTACCAATCCAAAATCCTCAAGAGTACATTTGTCTGCTTCGGGATGGGTCTGTTGACGTTTTTTGGCTATCAAATCCACCTATCCTATCAAGACCACATTGATCCGGAAAAGGTGTACGGCGAATGGATTGAGATTGGCGCGCCACCCTACCAAACAGAACGTCTCGTTTTCACTGAAGATGGGGTATACCGAAACCATCGACTCATTACGACGGAATTTGAATTCGATGGCAAGGTCATCACGTTGAATACCGGATTAGGAAAGACAGCGTATCAGATCTCGGGCTCTCATCTTTCACCTCAAATACGCCGTATTGAGCCTCTTATTCCAGATCAGCGATTCATTCGTAAAGGATTTGAGCATACCGTTCAGGGCTCAGAAACCGGCGCAGCCTCTAAACGTCGCGCCGCGTTGAGTGAACACTTCAGCCGTGACTAGTATGTCTTCACGGCTATTTTTCCTTTCAATTCTCTTTCTATATCAATGAAACAAAACCTTAATAAACAACAAAATAAGGCCTTCATCGCATTTAACTAACTCGTTACTGAGTAAACAATAATTTTAGTTTCTGCTGAGATTTTATAAATTATTGACTCAGTCTGACACTTTCTGTGTAACAGAGTGCGAGTTTTAGTTAAGTTCTCTCAAGTGCCTCGAAAACCGTCTTAATTTTTTTTGACGAAAAAAAACTCTCTGAAATGCTGAGTGTGATGCTTTTGCACGTGGAGTAAATCCAATCATCTTATCTGGTGCAAGAGCAGCCTATGTTCTAGGTAGAACATGAATCCAAGGATTGAGAGAGAAGTTATGATTCGATTTAACCTATGTGCAGCTGGAGTTGCTTTAGCGCTATCAGGTGCTGCAGTTGCGGCTCCAACCGCACCAAGTATCGATATGTACGGTTCCAACAACCTTCAGTTTTCTAAAATTGAACTCGCGATGGAAACCACGTCAGGCTACTACGACATGGTGAAATACCATGAGCAAGCGAAGATCACTGTTAAATTTAACCAGTGGAGTGGCACACCTGGTGACACTTACAACGTCTATTTTGATGGTGTAAAAGTAGCAAGCGGCCCTATCACTGGTAGCCAAACGACAGCTTCGTTTGAATACGGCCAAGGTGGCTTATACCAAATGGAAATCGAAGCATGTGATGCGACAGGTTGTGCGAAAAGCGCACCAGCTGAAATCACAATTGCAGATACCGATGGTTCTCACCTGAAGCCACTAACGATGAATGTTGATCCAAACAACAAAACCTACAATACCGATCCAAGCGTCGTGATGGGTACGTATTTTGTTGAATGGGGCATCTATGGCCGTGACTACACCGTCGATAATATGCCGGTCGACAACTTGACTCACATCCTTTACGGTTTTATCCCAATTTGTGGCCCAAATGAGTCTGTGAAGTCTGTTGGCGGCAACAGTTTCAACGCGCTACAAACTGCTTGTACAGGTGTGCCTGATTATGAAGTCGTTATCCATGACCCTTGGGCTGCTTATCAGAAGAGCTTCCCACAAGCTGGCCATGAATACAGCACGCCTATCAAGGGTAACTACGCAATGCTAATGGCATTGAAACAACGTAACCCTGATCTAAAAATCATCCCATCGATCGGTGGTTGGACACTGTCTGACCCATTCTTCGATTTCGTGGACAAGAAAAACCGTGACACATTCGTCGCATCAGTTAAGAAGTTCCTGAAAACTTGGAAATTCTACGACGGTGTTGACATCGACTGGGAATTCCCTGGCGGCGGCGGTGCAGCAGCCGATAAGGGCGACCCTGTAAACGATGGCCCAGCATACATCGCACTGATGCGTGAACTGCGCGTAATGCTTGATGAATTAGAAGCTGAGACAGGCCGTACTTACGAGCTAACGTCCGCTATCGGTGTCGGTTACGACAAGATTGAAGACGTAGACTACGCAGATGCAGTTCAGTACATGGATTACATCTTCGCAATGACTTACGACTTCTACGGTGGTTGGAATAACGTTCCTGGTCACCAAACTGCGCTTTACTGTGGTTCATTCATGCGTCCTGGTCAGTGTGACGGTAGTGGCGTTGATGAGAACGGCGAACCGTACAAAGGTCCTGCTTACACAGCAGATAACGGCATCCAACTTCTTCTTGCTCAAGGCGTTCCTGCGAACAAGCTAGTACTTGGTACAGCAATGTACGGTCGTGGCTGGGAAGGCGTAACTCCAGATACACTCACAGATCCAAACGACCCAATGACAGGTACTGCTACAGGTAAACTGAAGGGCAGCACAGCACAAGGTGTTTGGGAAGATGGCGTAATTGACTACAAAGGCATTAAGTCATTCATGTTAGGTGCAAACAACACTGGCATTAACGGCTTCGAATACGGCTACGATGCACAAGCAGAAGCACCATGGGTATGGAACCGTACTACGGGCGAGTTGATCACATTTGATGACCACCGTTCAGTGCTAGCAAAAGGTAGCTACGCGAAGTCTCTTGGTCTTGCTGGTCTATTCTCTTGGGAAATTGACGCGGATAACGGCGACATTTTAAACGCGATGCACGAAGGTATGGCTGGTGGTGTGGTACCTCAACCAAACCGTAAACCAACCGCAGCCGCTGGCGCAGATCAATCGGTAACAGGTCCTGCAAGTGTGGTTCTAGATGGCAGCCTGTCAAACGACTCTGACGGCACCATCGCAAGCTACGCTTGGGAACAAGTATCTGGCACGGCAGTGGTACTAACAGGTGCAAACACAGCGAAAGCAAGCTTTGATGCAGCAGAAGTTATTGTTGAAGAGCAATTAACTTTCAAGCTGACGGTGTCTGATAACGAAGGTGCAACGGCATCTGACCTCGTTGTAGTAACAGTGAAACCAGCAGGTGTTGTTGACCCAGTGAACAGCGCACCAATAGCGCAAATTGTTGCTCCAGCAACAGCAAACGCTGGTGACGTTGTGGTTGTAGATGCAGCTGCGTCTAGCGATGCTGACAACGATACCCTGACATTCAACTGGACTCTACCTCAAGGTCTGAATGCAACGGTTGAAGGCTCTAAAGTCACGTTCACTGCTGCGGAATACCCGCAAGACACAAGCTTAAGCTTCACTGTAAGTGTGAGCGACGGTAAAGCGTCTTCATCGGCAAGCGCGACAGTGGTTGTTGCACAGCACACAACCGATCCGAACCCTGGTACTTGTGACAACGCATGGGATGCGAGCGCAGTGTACACAGGTGGTAACCAAGTGACTCACGCAGGTAAAACGTGGGAAGCGAAATGGTGGACTCAGGGTGACGATCCTAGCCAATCTGGCGAATGGGGCGTTTGGAAAGAAGTTGGCGTAGCTAACTGTAACTAACTTCAGCCTTGTAGACTTTCTGCTAAATAAACAAAGGACAGCTTCGGCTGTCCTTTTTGGATTTAACCTCTTAACGAGGAGAGCAACACCAGAGACGAAAAAATCTGAGGTGTTACTTTCAAATCGAATTAGCGCAAAACGGAGCGAATCAATCAGTAAAAGTAAGGGTTACCAAGCACTATCGAGCAAACGGTCAAAACTACTGAAGACTTGCTCACACTTCATCACTCGACCATGCCCCTGACCTTGTGTTGTCACTAACTCAACGTTTTTAATCTCTTCAGCCGCTTTTGCCGAGACACTGTATTTGGTGAACTTGTCTTGCTCATCATGAATAATAATGGTGTGAGACGGACGCTCAGACAAACGCTTCATCGGATCAATGGACTGTAACGGATAACCAAATTGGTCTTCAACTTCTGAAACCACAGCATTAAAAAGCTTCATCGAGTAACCGGAACGTGCAATGCTACCGAATAAGTTCTCTACGTAATTTAATACCGGAGCAATAAGCAGCAAAGGCTTGTTTTCTAACTTACTGTGCCTACACTCAAGAGCAGAAGCGGTGCCCATGCTGTGCCCAACTAGGCCAACAATATCCTCGACCGTATCCAACACATCTTCTAATCCTCTGACAAACCCCGGAATGTGCCCATACTTCCCCTCACTCTCACCATGTGCCGGATGATCGTACGCCAAAGCAGTAAACCCTTTCGACGCAATATGTTCCATCAGTGGATAAAACTGACTTGCCGTGCCAGACCAACCATGAGTTAGCACCCAAATAGGTCCAGAGCCCAAAGTATAGGTTTTGATGATGCCTGCATGCCCTTTAATTTCACCTTTGATAAGCCCTTGAGGTTCAATATTTTTAGGTTGCGTACGAGCAGGTGTCAGAAGAAGCTTGCGCGCGGTCTTCTTTGCATGTGACGGGGCCAGTGTATGGTGTAACCGAGTACTCATGTTCACCAAACTGCGCTTAATACTGAAACGTTGCGATGTATTAAAGTAAATTTTTTCACTCATAATCATGTCCTTAACTATCAGCTTTGCACAAAATAGAACGGTCGTGCTTTTTATACTGATAAGAAAGAGCGAAATCAGCCGCTCTTTGTGATTTTATGTCTACGAATCTGGGAAGCGAATAACCGATATTAGCCTTTCCAGCGAGAAAATAAGTTGTCGATCCCTTGCCAAAACAGACGCAAGCTTTCTTGCTCACCTTTAATTGAGTAAAAAACATGCGCACTCAAATAGAGACCGTACAAATCAAACGTTGCTTGGCGTGTATCTAAGTCTGCTGCAAATTCTTGCTTCTCTTTGCCTTTCGTTATTTGGATCTCCAAATAGCTCAGCCAAGTGTCTATGGATTTACGCAGCCCGGCCTGAAGCGGGCAATCTTTATCTGCCGTATCATTCCAAGCGTCAAGAAACATACAACTTCCTTGGAATGCGTGATTCCAAGTCATCCAAGAGTCGAGCAACCCTCGAATTTTACGCTCGATATTGCCATCCCCGAGTTCTCGAGCAGGCTCAATAACCCGATCAGCGAACACTTTATTGGCGTGATCAAGCACCGATAGCTGTAAATTCAACTTCGAATTAAAGTGGGCAAACAGACCACTTTTCGACATACCGCATTGCTTGGCTAACTCTCCAATCGTAAGACTTTCTAATCCGTCTTCGCTGGCGATTTCAAAAGCCCGCTGCAGAATAAACTCTTTTGTCACTTTTCCTTTTTGCATAATCTTATTTTTAGCACGATCGTTCTTTTTTGCAATCTCGAGTTAACTGGTCTAACCATTATTCAGTGCTATTTTCGACTCACAAATCAGGTATTGATTGCGTTAATAGGTTAATAATTAAGAAGTTTGAAGTAAGTCTTAATTTTCGAAACAGCTTCAATGTAAGCGCAAGTCTGTTGACTTTTTCACGTATTACTTCAACAACAACCTGCTATTTTCACCTAAGTTTTTTATTTAGGTAAACAATGTAATGGCAAAGAAACAAAAAATAGCCAGCTTAGAGTTTGCACGTATCATTGCAATGCTTGCGATTGTGGGTTTGCATTGCCAGATGGCACTGACGTACTGGCAGTGGGATGGGATACCATGGGTTGGCTATATGCTCAACCAACTGGCTCGTTTTGCTGTTCCGCTGTTCTTTCTCATCTCGGGTTATCTAATCCAGCCGAAGTTGAGTCATTCACCTATCGATACTCTTAAGAACTACGCCAAACCGTTAATGAAGGTTTGGCTCATTTGGAGCATGATCAGTTTACTGATGCCATTCCAATGGCAGACGGTCGCTGAGGCAGGGTATCTCGCAGAAAGGCAAGGTTATTGGGGGTACTTAATGTCAACCCCGATCAATTCACTCATCGAAGGCGGACTCGTTCATCTGTGGTTTATTCCGGCTCTGGTCATTGCCGTAGCGTTAATTGCCTTTCTCGTGCATATCAATATGGTGCAACTGATACTGCCAACTGCAGTATTGCTATACATATACGGGGTCTTTGCTGGCAGTTACGCGACCATTACCGACCTGCCAGCGCCTTTCTTTACTCGTAATGGGCCTTTTTTCAGCACGTTGCTCATTGTTCTGGGTTATTTCGCACGAGAAGCGCAGTGGCGGTGGTCGCGAAACAATACGGTTCGATGCATTATTCTTGGCATGGCACTGCATTTTGGTGAAGCTTACTGGCTGATGCAACATGACATCGCTTTCAACTCGCACGACTTCCTATTCGGTACCGTTATCTGGTCTGTAGGTGTCTTTATGTGGCTTTTGGCTCACCCTCATTTTGGCGACATGCCTTGGGTCTTCAAACTATCTCCTAGCGTGTTAGGGATATATGTTAGCCATCTGCTTATCATAATTGTCATGATGAATGTCGCTGGATTTATCGGGCTGCAACACCTCGCGAAAGATGTGTTTATTTATCCTGCAACGATTGTTGCAACCATACTGCTTGTGAAAGCAATCGACGCTTCACCGTTGAAAAAATGGCTCCTACGCTAAATGCATTCAGCTCTAGATATAGCTAGCTTTAACTCAAAAGGGTTAGAGCTAGCCAGTTCAAAATGAGATTTCTCTCTCACTGACCAATTTTTGACTTTCTAATCCTTCAGAATTTGCTTTCACTCACAAAAAACATTGTTCATTTCCTTTAAATTGGCTCGACTATTACAACATTGCTCATTAAACGGAGGCTGTATGTGGGCAGGTCAAGGACTCGTTCCTTTTTTAGAGATTAGTCACTGGTTAACTTACGGTTTATATGCCGCTGCGGTTTTATTCGGCGCAGCAAGCATTGCGTCACTCAGAAAATAGTGGCGCACACTATCATTTCCTAACTCCTACTGTTAATTCGAGCTCTCTCACAACTAACTCATTCATTTGTGGCTAATATTTCTCCAACCAGACAAAGGAGAAATGTCTATGCCAATCTATCCAATTGTGGCTTTCTGCTGTTTGTTGTTCTCTAGCGCCACCTTTGCTGCATCAACCAATGAACTGAATCTTGTTAATTCTGGTGTCGGTTACGCGGCTCTGATTATCTTTTCGATCGCTTACATACTGGTTATGTTGGAAGAGTATCTGAAAATGAGAAAATCCAAGCCAGTGCTGCTCGCTGCAGGGTTAATTTGGATTCTGATTGGCTACACCTTTGCTCAGCACAACCAGCCTGAAATCGCCAAATCCGCACTAGAACACAACTTGTTGGAATATGCCGAGTTGCTGCTGTTTTTGCTCGTGGCGATGACCTACATCAACGCAATGGAAGAACGCAAACTCTTCGATGCCTTACAGGCGTGGATGGTTGGTAAAGGTTTTGGATTCAAAAAGTTGTTCTGGCTGACGGGGTTTCTCGCTTTTGTCATTTCACCGATTGCCGATAACTTAACTACGGCCCTTTTGATGTGCGCTGTAGTGATGAAAGTCTCTGGTGATAATCCTAAGTTCGTCAATCTTGCTTGTATCAACATTGTTATCGCAGCCAATGCTGGCGGTGCATTCAGCCCATTTGGTGATATTACAACCCTGATGGTGTGGCAGGCCGGTCATGTCAGCTTTGCTGAGTTCATTCCGTTGTTTGTACCGTCATTGGTGAACTACTTGGTTCCCGCATTTTTGATGTCACTTTTTGTTCCAAACACAAAACCGAATACGATTCACCAACACGTTGAGCTAAAACGCGGGGCAAGGCGTATTGTCGCGTTGTTCATTTTGACGATTGCCACCGCAGTCTCTTTCCATGCTGTGCTGCACTTCCCACCCGTTATGGGCATGATGATGGGCTTGGCGTACTTACAGTTTTTCGGATATTTTTTGCGCCAAACTCTCAAACACTCACTCGCAAAAAAAGCAGCTATGGCAATTGCCAATGGCGATGATCAGGCATTGAAGCGCTTAGGCTCAGTGGTTCCGTTTGATGTGTTTCATCGTGTGTCTCGAGCCGAATGGGACACCTTGTTGTTCTTCTACGGTGTTGTAATGTGTGTTGGCGGTTTAAGTTTACTTGGCTACCTCGAACTGGTTTCAAACGTCATGTACACGCAATGGAACCCAGTCTGGGCAAACGTAATGGTTGGTGTCCTATCTGCAATCGTCGATAACATTCCGGTTATGTTTGCTGTACTGACCATGGAACCAAGCATGTCGATGGGCAACTGGCTACTGGTCACATTAACCGCAGGTGTCGGTGGCAGTTTGCTTTCCATTGGCTCCGCGGCAGGCGTCGCTTTAATGGGAGCCGCGCGTGGACAATACACCTTCTTTGGCCACCTAAAGTGGGCTCCCGTCATCGCCTTGGGTTATGCCGCCAGTATTGCGGTACACTTGTGGATAAATAGCGGTTTATTTACTTAAAAACACCTAGAATTAGTCACTTAACTTGCAATGTAACCTAACGGTCGGATGGATGGTTAACGCCATCCATCACTTCAATCGCTCCCAACTCATATGGGTTGACGCCCTCTAAGCAGCCGACATTATAGCCATACTCACTCGGGTCAGAACGACGCTGATGGTGCGTATAAATACCGCACTCGCCACAGAAAAAGTGCTTCGCAGTGTGTGTATTAAATTGATACTGCTTCAAGACGTCTTCGCCTTGCACAATACGAATACCGTTCAAAGGTACAGACGCGACAATCGCGCCACGACGTCGACACATAGAACAGTCACACCGTCTCGGTTTCTCAATACCATTGGGTAACGCCAGTTCCAACTCAACTTTTCCACAGTGACAACTCAGTCGATGTAATGTGTTGATTTGGGTGTTGCCAACTTTCTTAATCATAACTTTTCCTTGTTGTTTTTCTATCTGTGTACATTATGTTAAACAGGTTAATATCATCATAATCTCGTCCAAAAACTCGACATCCATCACTTTTCGCGACATTTTATTGGCCGATTTGTTAGTTGCTATTTTGGCGACTGTCTATCGCGTCCGTGAGACGTGTTATCTCCGGCGCGGTTTTTAAACCAAGGAAATTAATTTATGGACAAAGATCATAGCCTAAGAGAGAACCTCTTGGCTCTGACGCTCGGCAGTGCGTTAGTGTCACTTGGGGTGATATTTTTTAGCAAAGTAGGATTGCTCACTGGCGGTACGGCTGGCTTGGCGATCTTCCTAACCAAAGTGAGTGACTTCAGTTTTGGTCAGATATTTTTCGCTCTTAACCTCCCTTTTTATATTTTATCTGTGATGCGCATGGGTTGGCGCTTCACTATCAATACCTTTATTGCAGTTTCGATTGTCTCTTTTGCGGTCGATCATCTGCATCATGTGATTGAGATTTCACGAATCGAACCTTTCTATGCGGCACTTTTGGGTGGTGGGCTGATTGGAATCGGTATGTTGGTAATTTTCCGTCACAAAATGAGTTTGGGTGGCTTTAACATTCTAGCGTTGTACCTTCAGGAACGTTTTGGAGTTCGAGCGGGTAAAGTTCAAATGGCGTTAGATTGTGCCATCGTGGTGATGTCACTGTTCATTGTAGATGTGCACCTTATCGCTCTATCTGTTCTAGGTGCCATCGCAACGAACTTGATTTTGGCGATGAACCATAAACCAGGACGATACCAAGCAAAAGCGCAAGCAGCATAATCATCGCTGCATAGTCAACAACCCTAAAGCCCCCAGCCAGTCGCTCGGGGCTTTTTCATTCAACGCTAAGATCACGTCAACGAGCTCGTTTTGCAGTGCTGCTGCATCTCTTCATCCAATTTAGCTTTATATTTCTGGCTAAGATGGAAGTGTACTTGCATCAACAAGTCATGTGCGTGGAACAGCTCAAACGCGTCGCTACCATTTTGCTGACAAATAGCCTCACAGCGCTCAGCATGCACTTTGGCTTCTTGCGGTTTATCCGCTTTAAGCAAGCTCATCGCTAAGCGATACTCTGCGCGCTCTTCTTGCATCCAACCCCCTGCCACTTTCCAATAGTCTAGCGCGAGTGTCGCTGCTTCTAACATCTTCGATTTTTCCATGCACGTGCGCTCAGCCAGCGCTTCGTACTGACATGCTAAGTTGTTTGCAGTGATCGCGATAGCGCGCGCTAATGGCCCTTCTGCATCGTTCGGCGTCATTCCTAACGCTGCCTTCACCAACCATTGACTCGCCAGTTCAAGCTGAACAAGTGCAGAAAGTTCATTCGAAATCAAAGCGTAAACTCGGCGTTGTTCTTGCTCTTCCAATAATTCCATATTGTCAGTGCCATCTACGAAATAGCGCACAACGGCAATACTGCGTTGAAATGCCAAACTCTCGGCAACCTTGCGTTCATCAAAGTGCTCTAAACAAGTAAGAAACTGTTCTGGGCACTGGAGATGCCCAATAGCGGTATGCAGCATCAATGCGAATATTCGCTCGATTTGGGTAACGTCTTCCACCTCGCTCAGAGCCGTTTCTAGCTTAGCATAAACTTGTTCGGGATTTTCCTCGTGATGCTGCCAACACTCACTCATGAAGGCATCAAAATCCGTTTTGAAAGGCATGTCCTTATTGTCCTTCTTCTATTCGTATAACGATTATGAAACTCTACACTATCGTTACCCCTGTGTAGCACGCTTAATCCCAATACGAGAATCGCCTCACTTAAAGCAGTGTACCTTGCTCCAACGCGAGCAAACGTTGCTTGCGCTCCACTCCACCTGCATACCCAGTCAGTTTTCCGCTTTTGCCAATAACGCGATGACAAGGCACCACGATAGAAATCGGATTCTTCCCGTTTGCTAACCCAACAGCACGCACAGCTTTAGGGTTACCTATCGCATTCGCGAGATCTTGATAGCTCCACGTTTCCCCATATGGAATGGTCGTTAGTGCCTGCCAAACTTGATTTTGAAAATCAGTGCCTGTCGCTGCAAGGGGCAAATCGAATTCGTTGCGCAGACCAGCAAAGTATTCATCCAGTTGGGTGACAGCTTGGCGCAAGACCGGATGCTGCTCGTCTCGCCCCCCCAGCTCACTCGGCTTAGTGGTGCATGTTTCAAACCAAATGCCAAGTAAGCCCTCAGCGTTCGATTGGATAGTCACCGTTCCTAGTGGACTCGGCATTTCGGTATAAAATGTTTTCATGATTGATTCCATAAGTGAAACGTCGCGTAGCTTCCCCAAGGGGCCGCAGTGTGCGTATTCAGTGATGGGTAACGCTGCATCGCCTTTTTCACCACTAAGTCTTTATCTAGAAAGCAATCGGGTTGAGATTGCCCTCGCAGTTGAGCATAACTGACGGTCCAAGGTCCAATGCCTTTCAAAGCTAGCCACTGCTGGGGGTCAGCTTCTGAGTTGTCCTGCATAAACTGGGCGAAGCGCACTAGCGTCTCTTTACGGCTTTGCGGCATGCGCAAAAAGCTCACGTCGGCGTTCGCAATATCACTGGGAGTCGGGAAAAAACGTTTTTCTGACTCACCACTAAGTGTGGCCACCAATAAGTTAAGTTGACCAATCGCAGCTTTAACCGACACTTGCTGGCCTAAAATCGCTCTAGCCCCTGCTTCCCATGCATTCCATACACCAGGAATACGAATACCTTTACTCGACACGAGCCCAGGCGCGACATACTCCAAATGCTGCTCAACAGTACAAATATCAGCGTCAAGATCGAACATACGACGAATGTCAGACACCAAATTTTGCAGCTTCGTTACGTCTTCAATTTCAAACGCCAGTTCTAAGTATCCTTCACCTTTTGTCGCTTTAAACCAGGCTTTGCTGTCATCCAAAAAAACGTTGCGCTGATAACTCTCATCACTCACCAGCTCAACCCCCTCAACCGCTCGCAAACGATAGAAGTCCAACATGTGCGACCAATTCAACTCACCTCGATAAGGTAAGGCAATTCGATTGCAACCCGCACCATCAAACTCTTTACGGCGTACTTGAGAAGGCGTTAGTTTGAGAAACTTTTGAAAAGCATCGTTAAAGCGGCGCGTACTGTTAAAACCTGACGCAAACCCCACGTCGGTGACCGACATAGAGCTGGAGTGAAGCAACTGTTTGGCGAACATTAGTTGCTGATATTGCGCATACTGCTTGGGTGACATACCTAGATACTGCTCAAACAACATACGTAAGTAACGGTCAGAAATCCCAACACGCTCAGCCAACTCAGACACCGAATGGTGATGCAACTCCCCTCTATCAATTAACGAAATCGCTCGTTGAAAGGTCGTCTCGACACCTTTCCATGCCCAAGATCCAGGCGCGCTGTCAGGTCGACAACGTAAACACGGACGGTACCCTGCTTGAAGGGCTTGCGTCTTATCAGCGAAATACTCAACATTTTCTTCTTTAGGCAAATTTGCCGGGCAAATCGGACGACAAAAGATTCCCGTTGTTTTTACCGCCACATAAAATCGCCCATCAAAACGACTGTCTCGCGCGACTCGCGCCTTGTGACACTGCTCGAAGGTCAGTGAGGTATGGGGGTGAATAAACATAGTGCTTTCCTTGCTCATGCCTTTTGTCATTTATTGTTCATAGGCATCGTTCAATATAGTGTTATTGTAGCTTGCTTAAGCGCCCACAATTAGCCATTTTCGGAACTCAATATTGAGATTTATTGGCATTAGCGTTTTTGTACACTAAAGTTAGATCCAGAACATCACAACAACGTCGGCTAAAGGGAATTGGCATGGACTTACATACTTGCGTAATTGTATTAAGAAACCAAAAGGTTATTACCAGTAAATCCGTAGATCATTCTATTGGAATTATCGAACGAGACTCAGATAACGAGATCTCAGAAATTCAGATTAATGCGACGGATGGACGTAATATTCGAACTTATCACTACAACAACGTAGAGGAGTCATTAGAGAGCTTAATGAACCTCTGACGGTTTTCTTTAACGCACCTTTCTCCCTTGTTAAAAGCGAAAGCAATAGAGCACAGTACATGTGCTCTTTTTTTGTTTAACAGCAAAAATGTTTATCGAAAATAATGACAGACCTTGATTTAAAACAGACAATAATCGGCAAATAAACACTCGAATATAAAAATCAAGACATTGATTTAAATAAATAAAAACCAAATATTCAATTTTTTAGAACGAGTTTATCAAAATCCTCCCGTTATTTTTATATTCGCCTCTACCTAAACTGTTCTCAACAGCACGGGAGCACACGCTTCCCACTCATTGAAAAGAGTCAGAGGACAGAATCATGAAAGCACTATTACAGAAAATTACCACATCAAACGCAGGTTACAGCGCACTATCACTTCGCGTTCCAATCGGCATTATCTTTATGGCGCACGGCGCACAAAAACTATTTGGCTGGTTTGGTGGCTACGGGCTAGAAGGCACAGGTCAGTGGATGGCATCTATCGGTTTAGGTCCTGGCGTGCTCATGGCGTTACTTGCGGGCAGCGCAGAGTTCTTTGGCGGCTTGTTCATTTTACTTGGTCTGCTAACTCGACCAGCAGCGGTTGCTTTGGCGTTCACGATGGTGGTAGCGATATTCTCTGTCCACTTTGAAAATGGCCTGTTCATGGCAAACAACGGTTACGAGTTTGGCTTAGCATTACTGGCAGCAAGCGTTTCTCTGGCGTTCTCTGGCGCAGGTAAAGCAGCGTTAGATAACTTCTTAAACAAAAAGCTCTCTTAAGGAGGCCTTATGATTACGGTAAGACATGTAGCAGACCGAGGTCGAGCAAACTTTGGCTGGCTTGATAGCAAACATACGTTTTCTTTTGGTAGCTACTACGATCCTCAACATATGGGCTTTTCTGAGCTGAGAGTCATTAATGACGATGTAGTCAAGCCTGGCGCGGGTTTTGATACACATGGCCACCGTGATATGGAGATCATCAGCTATGTGTTGGAAGGTGTTATCGCACACAAAGACAGTGAAGGTAACGTCAAAACACTACCTGCAGGTGAATTCCAACTCATGTCGGCAGGGAAAGGGATTTACCACAGTGAGTACAATGCATCGAACCAAGATACGCTGCGGTTTCTACAGATTTGGATTCAACCGAACACATTTGGAACCAAACCAGGTTATCAGCAAAAAGATTTTGGTCGCAATCCTGGGTTAACGACTATCGCAACTCCAACTGGAGAAAACGGCACGCTACTTATTAAGCAAGATGCGACTTTGCATCAGTTAATTCTTGAGCCAAGTAGCGAACTAAACTTTGAGATTGAGTCGGGCCGAAATCTATTCATCCATCAAGTGACTGGGAGCCTTAGTGTCGACAATACCACTTTGACGGCTGGCGACGGCGCGAAGGTTGAACACCAGAGTAAGGTTGTTTTGCGCAATACATCAAACGAAAGCACAACAGCCCTGTTGTTTGACTTACCATAACTATCGATTCATCGAGATAAAAACAAAGCCGCCTTGATTTCTCAAGGCGGCTTTTTCGTTTTTCTGACTTTTCATTCAACGCTATTCGTCGGAAGTGCCAGAACCAATTTGCTGAAAACTGTAAGCGGTCAGTGGATCGATCTCTTTGACAATTTCTTCCACTTGCTTAATCGCGTCTACAGACGAGCTAGCTTTACGATAGCTCAAATAGATAGGGCGACACCAATCTTCTACTCCAGACACCTTGTGAAGCTGCCCATTAGCGATAAATGGCTCCACGAGAGAGATTGGTAAGTACGCGGCTCCACCCTTCTCTAAAATAAAGTCCAATGCGATACGCGCTGTTGAAGTGCGTAAATATGGAGCCGGAATCTTAGGGTGACGTTCAGAATGCTCTGAGGAGAAACGCGTCCCCCAGTCAACGTACACATATTTGTTTTCGAAAACGGTGTCTAAAGAATCTTTCTCAGTTGATACCAGAACGAGAACAACATCTGCCACTTTTTTACAGTTAAGCTCATCAGCTTTGATCTGATCGAACGCAAATGCCATATCTAACGTGCGCTCTAGCAAGCTACGACTGAGCATCTCACGTCCCATCACTTCTGCCATGAAGCCATAACCACCAAACGAATCTGTGACGACACTTAAACAATTCTGTAAATAAGCGTCCCAAATGTTTGGCGTGCCACCTAACGTTAGTTGCAGCGCTTTGCCATCTTCAAGCGATAATTCTAGCTTCGCTTGTTGCAATGTAGTGACCATTACCTCGGCATAGCTGATTAAGCGCTCACCTGCAGAGGTCAACTTTATGTTATTTCGATCACGAATAAACAATTGCGTATCGAAGTAACTTTCCAATTGTTTGATACGTGCGCTCACAGCGGCTTGGGTAATATAAAGGTTCTCAGCAGCACGTCCGAAGTGACGAACTCTTGCCAGCTCTAAAAATGTTCGAAAGACTTTTACATCCATAAACCATCTCCTGGTTAATATAAAACCAGATTAACAACTAATTAAAATCATGACGACAAAAAAGTTTTGTTTTTCTTTTGTTAGATTTAAGCCTAATTTTCGCCGTAAGTTCACTACATTCATCAATAACGGTTACAGAGGCTGTTGACATGTCTGACACTGAATTCCGTCATGGCAAAAAACGTTTTTACGATAACGTAAAATTCCCACGCGGCTTTGCAAAGTCTGGCGATTTTACTCTTTCAGAAGAGGAAATCCTAACAATTTATGGGGATACAATGCTTGGCTTAGAGTCAGGCGAATTAACACCTGAAAACAGCGAAGAGAAACACTTCATCAAGGTGTTAGAAAACCCGGGCAAAGCAAAAACAAAACTTGAGCGTACGTGGCTAAAGTACACCCAACTTGCTCGTGGTCGCAAGCGCTTCCATACGCTAAATGGTCGTAACAAGCCTGACGCCACAGAAGAATACATTGAAGAGAGTTTGGTTGAAGACGATTAATAACCAATAACCTAGTTCTCGCCTTTTTCTAGCAGTAGGCGAAAGCTCGTTTGACTTTACTGAGCGAGCAAGACAAGCTCATTTCTTCTCCTAAAGCCCAAGGGGGCATTCTCCCAAGGGCTTTTTTAATATTTGGGTGATGACCGTTTACTTGGCGAGCGTCGCAATCTTTTTCAGAAAGCTCTCTTTCAAATGCTCTTGGTCATATTCCAAGTGATAGGTGTTGTGGAAGCCAATTTTTAGCTCAACACCATTCCCTCTTAAGAAAACGTTGTACCCATCGTAGTCAGAAAACGCTTCTACACCTTCATACATTTTACCAAATTCGGTTGGCGTACCGTTGTTCATCACACATTCGTAAGCCTGTAGTACTTTGCTCGGATCTAACTCATTTTTCATACCGAATTCCTCACTGGTTTACACATTTCAATTATGGTTAAAGAATGAGCGCCATGCCATATCTAACCCATAATATTTGAAGTTCGTGTGCGATTTCGCACTCTGTAGGTTGTTAAAAAACAAGGTTAAGTGCGAAGGCAGAACTTAATTTAGATCATAAATTTTATCTATTGATTCGTCAGTTTCATAATGCAATTTCTTTGTAAAAAATCGTCTTATAAAAGCATTTAGATATAAAAATCGTCGACAAAACCAACATTGGTTAAAGAAAAAGCAAAATTTTGACCTAAAACAATAGCAGTTCGCCATTACTTATTTTATAATGCGAATTAATGTTTCAGTACATCGTCAATTCCAATAACTAGGGGCACAAAATGAGACTTATCCCGTTAACTCGAGCAGCACAAGTAGGTAAGTGGGCAGCTGCGCATATCGCTAAGCGTATCAACGACTTTAAACCTACTGCTGAGCGTCCATTCGTTCTGGGTCTACCAACTGGTGGCACTCCTCTAGCAACCTACAAAGCCCTAATCGAGCTTTACCAAGCCGGCGAAGTCAGCTTCAAAAACGTCGTGACTTTTAACATGGATGAGTACATTGGCATCCCTGCGGATCACCCAGAATCTTACCGCTCGTTCATGTACAACAACTTCTTTAATCACATTGATATTCAAGAAGAAAACATCAACCTACTGAACGGTAACACAGACGATCACGACGCAGAATGTAAGCGTTACGAAGACAAAATTAAGTCTTACGGCAAGATCAACCTGTTCATGGGCGGCGTGGGTAACGACGGTCACATCGCGTTCAACGAGCCAGCGTCATCTCTTTCTTCTCGTACTCGCATCAAGACCCTCACTGAAGACACTCGCATTGCGAACTCTCGCTTCTTTGACGGCGATATAAACCAAGTGCCTAAATACGCGCTGACTATCGGTGTTGGTACGCTTCTAGACTCAGAAGAAGTGATGATCTTGGTCACTGGTCATAACAAAGCTCAGGCACTTGAAGCAGCCGTGGAAGGTTGTGTAAACCATCTATGGACAGTTTCTGCACTTCAGCTTCACCCTAAAGCGGTGATCGTATGCGACGAACCAGCTCAACAAGAACTGAAAGTGAAGACAGTGAAGTACTTCTCTGAGCTAGAAGCAGAAAACATCAAAGGCTTTTAACCCATAGGATGGCAGCCTAGAAACACACTAAAAATACAAAACCCGTGTTGAACACGGGTTTTTTCTTATCTGAACAGCGGGGCTTAAGTCGTTAATAAGCTTTAATACCAAACTGACGAAGACGCTTAGGAAGCACTTCATCCAACTTGTCTAGTTCACTCGGTTCGACTTCGATAAGGTTGAAATGATGCTGCTCATAAACAGTACGAATGGTCTCACGGTCGGCCTGAGCCATCTCCCCATCGTCACTTCCCCAAAATTGCAAATAGACTTTGCCACCTGGCAAGTAAAAATCGCTAGTGACATCTTGGTCAATCGGCAACTGACGCTCATAAGCGTGCACAACACCAGCCAAGTACAGCCAGTTGTCGATGAGCAACTCCCCCTTAGAGCGCACGTAATGCCCATCTAATGTTCGGTGCTTGGCTTCAAATTTTTGGCGAAAGCTTGAGTACGATTTATCCGTAGAATGTGACTCCGCGTCTTGCCCTAAAAACTCAATGACAGACTGCTTAAGACGCTTGTTACGCAGCACCACATCGTGCCATACGACAAAGGTATTTTGTGTTTCTTTATCGGTTCTTTGCTGCCCACCAGCGCGCACACCAGCTTCAGTGACACTCCATCCCTCTTCGGATTTGGTCAACCAACCCAGTTCACTCAAAAGCTGGTTCATGCGCTTCGCATTCAATTTCAGCTTTTCACCCAGTTGTGTCGCGCTCAATGTTTTCCCTGAGCTGGGAGTCAGCTCAATATGTAAGTTGGTCGGCCAGACGATGAACTGGCCAAATTTAGGGTGATCCACATACTCACCGCCAAACTTTGCCCCTTCTTCGGTCAAAATCCACTTTTCATCTTGGCGAACGATGTAGCCTGCACGTTTGAGATCGGCAAACAGCAGCTTAGCTTCTACCTTGCGCATTTTCGCTAATGCCGACGTCGATATTTTTTCAGACATGTGGGTACCTCATGCTGCTGCAAAATTGAACACTATGTCGTCATAGTAACGCATTGATTTCACGGCTTGAAGTCAGGCAAACAAGATTTCGTGTTACAAATAGCAAAGCCAGCGTATAGGTGCTGGCTTTGTTATTTCGGTAAAAAAGCGAATGTTATTTAATAAAAGCGATGCATCCTTGCAAAATCACTAAATTCACAATGTCGATGAAGAATGCACCGACAATTGGAACCACCATAAATGCTTGTGGTGATGGACCATATCGACTCACGATGGAGCCCATATTCATGACCGCAGTCGGTGTAGCACCTAACCCAAAACCGCAGTGTCCGCTAGCGATCACCGCCGCATCGTAGTTGCCTCCCATCATGCGGAATGTTACGTAGTAAGTGAACATCGCCAACACTGCCGACTGAATAGCAAGAATAATAAGGAATGGGATCGCAAGATCGAAAATATTCCACAATTTCAAACTCATCAAGGCCATGGCAAGAAATAGAGATAGTGCAACCGTGCCAAGAATATCAACGGTTTCTAAATCAACCTTGCGCGCCTTCGTCACTTCCATGATGTTAGTGATAACAACACCAATAAACAGCGCATAAACAAAATCGGGAATCATTAACCACTTGATGTCAAAACTGCTTACCCAACTCTCCAGATACTTCGCGCCTGTCACGCAAAGTAGAATGATGGACAAGCTTTCAACGACTCTTTTCGCTGTGACACGATCTTCCTCATGTTCGTTGTACGTCACCAGTTCAGGGAAACTCTGATGACTTTGATTGGTGCGTCCGTATTCCGATTCCAAGTTGTGTTTGTTTAGTAGCTTTTGTGCAACAGGGCTGCCAATAATCCCGCCCATCACCAAGCCAAATGTAGCAGAAGCCATTGCCACCTCTAGAACATTATGCAAACCATACATTTCTTGAAAAGTTTGCGACCACGCAGCTCCAGTTCCATGTCCGCCAGAAAGCGTAATGGATCCGGCGATCAACCCCATGAGTGGATCTAACCCCAACGCTGTTGCTAAGGACACGCCGACCGCGTTTTGGATAAGAATGTAGACCGATGCCACAACTAAGAAGATGAAAACCTTCGCACCGCCTTTAATCAGTTGGGTGTAATTTGCCGCTAAGCCAACGGTTGCAAAAAACATCAGCATAAAGACGTTTTGCAGTGGTAAATCAAAGGAGACATCCACACCATTTAAGTGCATCGTCGTGATGACGCAAGCGACCACTAGACCACCAACAATTGGCTCTGGAATATTAAATTTTTTTAAGGTTGGTAACTTGGTATTGATGAACTGCCCTAAAAACAACACGCAAATTGCGACGAGGAACGACTCCTGTGGGCCGATAGATATTACCTGATTCATGAGACCTCTTTACTCTACTCTTTCTCATTCATTGAGCACGCGCTCAACGTGAGATAGGTGCCTAAGCCAGTCAGATTGCCTCTCGAAACTTTTGTTTTCTAGGCCTCCTTGACCATCAATTCTCATCAAGTAAGAAATAGGCAGACCTAAAATTATGCTAATTATCATTCGGTGAGAATATTCATTTAGAACAGGCGATAAGTGTATTGATGGGAAGAGAAAAACAACACTTCTCAACTTATGAGAAGCAATTAATTTCCATATAAAACAAAACCTCAAAACAACGACCACATAGGTGGATATTTAGAGCGAATGAGACAGGCGGATACACTAGGTTTTAAATTATTACTTTCTCTCTAATGCACTAGGTGTTATACATATATATAACACCATCTCAACCAAGAGATTCACTCATGACTAATTGGCATGATCGCCAACCGATATTTCGACAGTTGGCAGACCAGATCACGCAGCAAATACTGCAAGGTGTCTGGCAAGAAGGCGATGCTCTGCCCTCCGTCCGTAGCATCTCTGCAGATATGAAAATTAACCACCTCACCGTTATGAAAGGCTATCAATTGCTTGTTGATGACGGGCTAGTGGAGAAAAAACGCGGTCAAGGTATGTTTGTCGCTTCAGGAGCAAAGCTCAAATTACTCGCAGACGAGAAGGCACGTTTTCTTCAGCAACAAATTCCGCAGATAGCCGACACAATACAGCGTCTGGATATGTCACTCGACGAATTCATTCAACAACTAAAACCACACTTGAAAGGTGACCAATGAGCGCATTAGTCAGTGTAAACAACGTCTCCAAGCAATATCAGCAACAAGGAGAAGCACTGCATGAAGTGAGTTTCGACCTACATGCAGGACAAGTACTTGGCTTACTCGGCCATAATGGCGCAGGTAAATCAACGCTTATTAATGCCCTACTCGGTGCACATGAATATCAGGGCACTATTCGTATCAACGGATTTGAACCCATTATGCAACGCGACAAGATAATGCAGAGCTTATCCTACATCTCGGATGTCAACGTTCTGCCAGATTGGATGACCGTTGCTCAACTGCTTAACTATACCGAGGGCGTGCACCCAGGGTTCAATCGCGCCCAAGCAGATACGCTACTTCGTCAAACGGACATCAAACCTCGTGCGCGTATCAAATCTTTATCCAAAGGGATGAAGGTGCAATTACACCTCGCGATTGTGATCGCGACCAACACCCAAATCCTCATATTGGATGAACCGACACTCGGGTTAGATCTCGTGTATCGCGAGACGTTTTATCGTCACTTATTGGAATGGTTTCACGACGGCGAGCGCGTGTTGATCATCGCCAGTCATGAAGTATCAGAGATTGAGCACTTGCTGACAGATGTTCTGATTCTTAAGCATGGTCGCCCCGTTCTGCAAACCTCGATGGACAGTATCAGTGAAGACTATTTCATTCTTGAAGCCAACGACGAGCACCGCACACAAATTGAAGCGATGAACCCACTCTCGTCACAAAAAGGCCTCGGTTCAACGAAATGGTTACTCAAAGCCCAGTATGCCCAACAAGCAGAAACAATGGGCTCCATCCATGGGGTGAAATTAGCGGATTTATTTTTAGCATTGCAGAAGGAGGCAGCGTAATGCGTTCAGTTGTCGCGATGTTGCAAAAAGAGTGGTTAGAAAACCCTCTTGTTTTACGTATTCCACTGTTTGTGTTGGCGTGTGGAGTTATTCTCTTTGTGAGTTTAATGAGTAACGACACTCTACAACACAATATGTTTTTCCAAATGAGCTTTGGTGGCGATGTCAGTGACATTCACAAAGAGCTTGGTGATGATGTCAATATGTTGATTACCGGAGGAGCAGGGCTGCTGTCTATCTTGTTAGCCGTTCAGTACTTCCCAAGAACGCTACGCAAAGAACGGGCGGAAGGCAGCATTATGTTTTGGCGCAGTATGCCTGTCAGTGACATAAAAGCCCATTTAGTGAAGCTAGGATTTGGCTTATTGGTGATTCCGCTTGTCTGCTCGGTGCTCGTACTCGCTGCAAATTCAATGTTGTGGTTGCTGAACATCTCTACTGATCACCAATTGGCTTTATTGTACCGCCAAGCCTCGTTAGGTTACGTGCTGCTGCATTGGGGAGAGTTTTTAATCAGAATGTTGTTCGCCGGTATTCTGCTGTTACCGCTGGCATTAACTGCGATGGCTATTTCACAAAAAGTGAACTCACCACTGGTCATTTTGTTTATCGCCATTTATGCGCTGCGTTGGATGCCTATCGCACTTTTTGGTTTCTACGGGCTAGATCAGTTTTTCTCCGAAGTGCTTTACCTTCCGCTGCACGCCATTATTACACCAAACCCATTCAATGCCATTCCTCAAGCGGGTTGGTTAAACGTTGGCATTTACGCCTTCATTGGTATTCTTGGTTGGACAGCTAGCCTCAAGTTCAGCCGAACTATCCAATAATGCTTCGTTCAATAAACGACCAAACCAAGTCATAAAAAAACGGTCACAACCAGTGTTGTGACCGTTTTATTTCGCCTCTAGGAGCTCATCCACTTAACTTTAACCAAGGAATGAAATGTAGCCTTGCAAGATAATTAAGTTGACGATGTCGATAAAGAAAGCGCCCACAATTGGCACCACCATAAATGCTTGTGGCGACGGGCCAAATCGGTTAACGATCGAACCCATGTTCATTACGGCTGTTGGGGTTGCCCCCAAGCCAAAACCGCAGTGCCCCCCTGCAATAACAGCAGCATCGTAGTTGCTTCCCATCACTTTGAACGTAACATAGTACGTAAAGATTGCTAAGACGACAGACTGCACAGCTAAAATAACCAAGAATGGAATCGCTAGATCGAAGATATTCCATAACTTCAAGCTCATCAGAGCCATCGCTAAGAACAGAGATAGCGATACCGTACCTAACATATCGACCGTTTCGGCATCTAACTTACGAATCTTGGTCACTTCCAAGAAATTCGTAATGATCACACCAATGAATAGCGCATATACGAAGTCTGGAATCATCAGCCATGAGATTTCATACGTGCTTACCCATTGCTCGACATACTTGGCCCCAGTAACACAGATCAGTAGGAAGAAGAGTTTCTCCACCACTTTTTTCGCCGTTACTTTATCTTCTTCGTATTCATTGTAAGTCACCAACTCCGGGAATTTCTCGTGAGTTTTGGCATCTCGACCACCACGACCATACTCAGACTCTATGTTGTTCTTTTCCACCAGACGCTGCGCTACAGGGCTACCAATGATACCGCCGATGATCAAACCAAAAGTCGCTGATGCCATTGCAATTTCTAAGACGTTATCCAATCCATACACGTCTTGAAAGGTTTGTGACCACGCAGCACCTGTACCATGACCACCTGACAGAGTAATCGAGCCAGCAATTAACCCCATCAAAGGATCTAAACCGAGCGCCGCCGCAAGTGAAACGCCAACGCCGTTTTGTATGATGATGTAAAACGATGCGACAGCTAAGAAGATAAAAACCTTCGCACCTCCTTTCATCAACTGAGTGTAATTTGCGGCCAAACCAACTGTCGCAAAAAACATTAACATAAACGTATTTTGTAATGGCAAGTCGAACTCTAAGTCGATGCCGTTGAAATGAAGAGCAGTAATCATGCAGGCCACAATAAGACCACCTACAATCGGCTCAGGTATGTTGAATTTCTTTAAAATCGGTAGCTTAGCATTAATAAAATGCCCCAGGAAAAGCACACTGATTGCGACCAAGAAGGACTCCAGTGCACCTACAGATATTAAATGATTCATATCGCCTCTTATTATTGTTCTCTTCATTCTCCGTAATGAATGAGTGTTAGTTTAACCTTCGTTCAATAGCAAATTTTCTCGCTTTATTGTTTCGAAAATACTCAAAAAGTTGGTGTAGATGCGCCTTAGGCTAGTTTAAGGGGCGCTCCTTAAGCGATGTGTCAGTTTTTACGCTGTTAGCAAGCCCTTAAATGTGAAAGGAGCTGATACAGCTCCTTCAAATGGCCCCTCGCAATACCTGTGCGTTATCGCTTGGGCTGTCGTGTTGTGAGTAAATTCTGGGTGACACTTTCTGAACCACTTCGGGCTCCCTTACTTAAACAGAATGTGTCAATTACTATCAAACAAAGTTCCTTCCCGTTGTAACCGCTAAACGCCGAGAGCGCGTTCAAAACAATTGGGTTTGCCTGTTCCTGTCGTAGCTTTTCAACTCTGGCTCATGGTGTATAAACGAGCCGAATCCAAGGAAACTCTCAGGCTGCAACAAACGTTTTCGTCACAACGGAGCAGGATTATAACATATCGCTGATAATTTTCTTCAATTCAGTGACATTCACCAACCCCATAGTTAAACCTTGCAATGATTAACTGCCTATTATCATTTTCACAGATAAAGATCGAAGCACAGTTACTCAGTAAGCTTCTTAGAATACGATGCATAGCTAATAACTTCACCGCCGTTCTTATCCAGGAGGTCTTGATAAACGCCCTAGAGAACCAAGCAGCCGAAATATGCGATGTTATCATGATTGCTTTTCGAGACCGACGTCCCGACTTTGGCTAATGAGTACAACCCCAACTATGCATCAGACAAAAACATGTATAATTTTTTATACAAGTTATTCAATAACAAGAGTCCCACATGAACATTCATTCGCTTTGCCCTGCACTATTACTCAGCGTCGTCTCATCAGCTACAGCAGCTGAAAACATTCGTATTCAATATTCTCCCGTAGAGACAACTCATGAAAAAATCGCCCAACAATCTATTCAAAGCAGCGATGTAAACACCATCTTTGCTGAGCTATCTCAGGCCTACTTTCCATTTGATAAAGCTCTCACGCTGGTTTACGGCGGAGAAGATGGTCCAATGTATGATCCTGATACACACACAATATACGTTCCTTACACTTTTTATTTGGAGTCGCTCAATTACTTCTCCAATAATCAGTATGAAGAACGCTTCGGAAAATCCCCAAAAACAGGGGCGCTAGATACGTTATTGCACACTTTACTTCATGAAGCTGGACATGCTTACATCGAAGATCAAAGCATCCCTGTTCTCGGAAAAGAAGAAGATGCGGTCGATAATTTTGCCACTATTTTAATGATTGACTTCCTAGAAGATGGCGCAGATATGGCCATTAGCGCCGCCGACATGTTCGCATTCGAATCCGGCGACAGACCGGACTACTACGATTTTGGCGAGTACATTGACGAACACAGCTTTGATTTGCAGCGTTACTTTTCAACGTTATGTTTGGTGTACGGTAGTGATCCTAAGCAATACAAAGCCTTACTCGATGAAGTAGAAAAAGACTACCTGCGTGATCGCAAAGAGTTCTGCCAATTCAATTACGGCAACATTCGCGACAATTGGCTGCATTACTTGCAAAACAATGAACCAAAAGAAAATTCGCCACGTAAAAGCGATTAGAAAATCTCAAACAAGAAGACCGCAATGACAAAACTCACCATATTTTATGACGGAACCTGCCCGCTTTGTGCCAAAGAGATGAAGGCGCTAAAACAACGCGATGCCAAGCAGCACATCAAAACCGTCGATATCTATAGTGATGCATTCGCAGATTATCCTCAGATCGCTCCTGAACAAGCCAACACCATTTTGCACGCCCTCAACGAAAAGGGGGAGCTTCTGCTTGGGTTGGACGTGACTCATCGTGCGTGGCAACTGGTTGGTCGCGGTTGGCTCTACGCTCCACTGCGTTGGCGCCTCGTTAAACCTGTTGCTGACTGGCTTTACCTCAAATTCGCAAAGAATAGGTATCGCGTCTCATATTGGTTAACAGGGACTTCTCGTTGCAATAGTGGGTCGTGTTCACGTTAATTGTGATCCCGCTTAAAAATGCTACGACCTTCGTCTAGATTTACAAATTTCCAGTACTTCTGATTGATTAACTCGGTTAATCTCTAAGCATTACAACAATAAGTATTAACACTTTTATCAGGCAAGCTTATTCAGCTTGTCACTTGTAACGCTGCGCCGAGAGAAGGACGTCTCTATGAATCTGACGATCAGAAAACGACTATATATCCTTTCAATAATTCCAATTCTAACTATGGCAATAGGCATGATGTGGTTCACCTACGTACAAACCACGGCCTACAACGAGCACGAGATTGAGCAAACTCGAAGTCGAATGATGGAGATGAAAAAAGCCGAACTCAAAAGTTACGTACAAATGGCGCGTTCCGCTGTCGAGCCGCTACTCGCACAAAATGCCCCACTGGAAGAGGCTCTGCCTATCTTGAAACAACTAGAGTTTGGTCAATCCGGCTACATCTTTGGTTATGATTCAAAAGGCGTTCGCGTCGTGGTGGGTAAAAACACCAAAGGCATCGGGGAAAACTTCTATAACTTGCAGGACAAGAAAGGCAACTACCTGATTCAGGATTTGCTAAAAAATGCCAAAACTGGTGAGTTCACGACTTATTACTTCCCGAAACTCGGTCAGAGTGAAGCACTACCGAAACTCAGCTACTCAGTCTTTATTCCTGAATGGGACTTGATGTTGGGAACGGGTTTCTACACGGACGATATCGACGCCATTGTGGCAGACATGGAAAAAGCCGCACACGAAGATCTCAACACCACACTAACTGCGATAGCCCTGTTTTGTGCCTCGATAACAGCGATAGTTGCAGTCTTTGCCGTATTTGTTAACCGCAGCATCATGAAACCTATTGAGCAGTTTGATGCTTCAATTCACTCTTTCGCACAAGGCGATGCAGATTTAACAGCGCGCATGGAAGAATCTAGCGTGCCGGAGTTCACGCAGCTGAGCCGCAACTTCAATATCTTCGTTGAAAGCCTCCAAGGCATCATCAAGAGCGTTAGCCACGTAGGACAAGAAGTGGTTTCAGAGACCAACGAGATGTCACAGCGTGCATCGCAAGTGGATGAATTAGCTTCTGGTCAACGTGAAGAGACCGAACAAGTCGCAGCGGCAATGACCGAGATGACAGCAACGGCGCACGAGATTTCAAACAACGCTAACCAAGCAGCACAATCAGCCAGAGACGCCGATGAAAACTCGCAACAAGCAAAACACATTGTTGATTCGGCAGCGAACTCTGTCGAAGCACTCGCGCTAGAGGTGTCGGAAGCCAGCACGGTGATTTCTCGTTTAGAGAGCGACGTAAAAAACATTTCTTCTTCTCTGGAAGTGATTCAGGATATCGCCGAGCAAACCAACCTATTGGCACTAAACGCAGCCATTGAAGCAGCCCGTGCAGGCGAACAAGGTCGAGGCTTCGCAGTCGTTGCCGATGAGGTTCGTAAACTGGCGAGTCGCACTCAAGACAGCACAGGCGAAATTCACCAAATGATTGAGCAGTTGAAGTCTGGCTCGGATGCGGCAGTGAAAGCCATGGGTTCAAGCCAAGCGCGTGGTGAAGCAACGGTTGAGGAAGCACGAGCTGCCTCTGCCGCACTGCAAGAAATCCAAGCCGCAATTGCTAACATCATGGACATGAACACGCTTATCGCAACGGCAACCGAAGAGCAAAGCCAAGTTGGGCAAGAGATTTCACAACGCATCGAAGTCATCTCTCAACAAAGCAGCCAATCGGCGCACCTTGCCAACCAAAACCGCGCAGGCAGTGGCAACCTTAACCACAAAGCTAACGAGCTGTACGACTTGGTCGGTCGCTTTACGGTTTAACGCTTTCCTCACCCATTCACCATGCAAACAGCGGCGCCAAAACGTCGCTGTTTTTATTTCTGCTATCCTCATACGACTTAGCTATAATGCCGCCAACTTAGCACCTACAAGGGCAAACCAGATGATTATTATGACCACCAATTTCGGTGACATCGAGATTGAACTGAACCTAGAACGAGCGCCAGTTAGCTCAAAGAACTTCAAAAAATACTGTGAAGATGGCTTCTACAACGGCACCATTTTCCACCGCGTTATCGATGGCTTTATGATCCAAGGTGGCGGTCACACCGAAGACATGGCAGAAAAGCCAACGCGCGCACCGATCGCCAATGAAGCAAACCGTGGTCTAAAGAACCTTGTTGGCACTATCGCAATGGCGCGTACCGATGCACCGCACTCTGCAACGGCACAGTTCTTCATTAACTTGGAAGACAATAATTTCCTAGACCACACCGCAACCACCAACCTAGGCTGGGGCTACGCCGTGTTTGGTAAAGTGACCGCGGGTATGGATGTCGTAAATCGCATCGCGAAAGTGAAAACGACCTCTAAGCTTGGTCACGATGATGTGCCATGCGATCCAATCATTATCGAGAAAGTGACAGTCAACGAATAAGCCCATTCGCCTCTGCGGAGAAATCGTCGTTATAAAACGAAGAAAGCGCCTAACGTCTTATGATCTAGGCGCTTTTTGTTTTTATGACTCAGCCGATTATACCCAAGTGACTTCAAGATGCAGGATTCAGAGCGTTGTCATTGATTCGAGGTCAAGGAAAACAACGCAGCGTAATAGCCAGCTCTTTCCAAGTTGTTTGACACAGAAGTCGAGCCAATGACACGCTCCCAAAGGGCCCTCTTTACAAATAGTAAGGGTCTTGGATTGTATACTTTGTTGTCGATTCTCGAATTGGGCCCACCAAACCTTTAAATCGCCGCCGCGTCTACAAACCAAGTCATTCTCGCTGAACCTAGCATCTCGAGGTTACTTGGGTATAGTTTGGCTTGTGCCGAAGTTATTGATAGAAAAGCTCAGCTTTGGCTCCAACCAAATCCAGTTCAGAGCCTTGAAAATCAGCCAGATATTCAGCAACAAGGTTGTACCCAACCCAATACCCCATGTATTTCGGCCAGCGGCTTTCATCGCTGCCAAGAAAGTAAGCGTCGAAGTTGTAATCTAAGCTGGTCAACTTGCCTTTCATCTCAGCGTAGAAAGGGCGCCAATCTTGATCTTTGATTTGCTCAAACAAGCTCGGAGTGACGCCGCCATTCACCTTACGTTCGAAGTGACAAGCTAACCCTTCCATAATTAGTACATCACCAAGTGCAACGCCACTTTCTCCCGCTCGCATACGGAACAGGTGATGCAACTCATGCGCTAACACCGCAGCTATTTCTTTCTCAATAACGTTTTTAATATCAGTACGTTGAGTATCAAGCAGAACCTCTACACGATAGGCACTTAAGCAATAGCCACCAATCCCCGTCTGCGGTACGTCATTGCGATCAAACGGGCTAACGGTTAGGTCGACGTTACTTAAATCAAAGTAACTAGAAAGCTGTGAGCTCAGGTCATCAAGTTTCTGATGTAAATACTCAGCGAGTGGAGACAACTCTCCCGTTGCATTTAAGAGGGTTACGCGATAACTCATTTATCTTCCTTGATAATGTGGGTTAAGAGCAGCGAGTTTACAGTGTAAAGAGTGAGCAGTTCTAGCGATTACATCCCTTTGAACAAACTTTGAGATGCACGACTCACCGGAAGCTTAGTTTCTCCAACGTGAACAAACATTCTGCCAGCAAAGTCTTTGTTTACTTTGCTAATTTTGCACACTTGCACCACGCTTGAACGGTGCACTTGCCAGAACTGTTCTGGGTTAAGCTGCCCTATCAACTCTTTCAAAGATGTACGAATCAAATACTCCTGCACTTTGCCTTGTCCTTGTTGGGCATACACAGAAACGTATTTTTCTTCCGCTTTGAAATACAACACATCAGACGTGGCGATCAGATGAATGTCTTCCCCTTGCGTCGCTTTGATCCACTGAAGATATTGCGGTGTTTGTGGCGCGGATAATTGCTGCAACTGTTCTAACAGGCTGCTCATCTGCACATTACTGCTTTCTTGCTCTCGCTTAGCAAGGCGTGCTTTCACTCTTTCACACGTCGTCAGGAGGCGCTCATCCGAGATAGGCTTGAGCAAATAATCGGCGGCATTTTGCTCAAAGGCTTTTATGGCGTAATCATCGTACGCGGTAACAAATACAATCAAAGGCGGGTTGGCGAGTTGATTGAGTTTTTGCGCTAATGTCATGCCATCCAAAACTGGCATACGAATATCGAGAAACGCAATGTCAGGTTGACTTTGCTCAATGGCTTGCAACGCTTGTTCACCATCGGCGACTTTGGCTATCACCTCTAACTCTGGCCACACTTCAGCTAGGCTTTTATCAAGATGACGCCTCAATAGCGGTTCATCATCAGCAATAATGGCAGTAAACCCTGTATTCATTCCTTTCTTCCTTGATTACGATTCCATTGGCCAACTCAGGCGAACACAAACGCCACCCTGAACAGACTCACTGATAGAGACCTCTCCTTGCCCTGCGAACAAAGCTTCAACTCGCTGCTTGAGATTACTTAGACCCACACCAGAGCCCATGTGACCACTCACGTGATTCAAGCCAACACCCGTGTCTCTGACTTCAATCCTCAAGTTCTGTTGTTCGCGCTTGATGAGCAAGCTGACTTCACCACCCTCTCGCTTCGGCTCAATACCATGGATGATGGCGTTTTCGATTAAGGGTTGAAGCATCATCGGCGGTAATTCGGTTCTGCCTAGCCCTTCTTCCACCTCAATCTTGTAACTGAGTCGATCACCCAAACGAGTTTGTTGGATGCCTAAGTAAGCCTCAAGTAACGCCGTTTCATTGTCTATGGTGGTGTGTTCTTCGCGTGAGCTTTTGAGCGTTGCACGCAGCAGCGCGGTTAACTGTTCTAGCATCAGCTTGGCTTTATCAACATCTTGCGACATGAGCGCACTGATATTCGCCAAGGTATTGAATAGGAAATGCGGTTCAATCTGGCTTTGCATCTGCTTAAGCTGACTTAGCAACAGCGCACGATCTTGCTCTGCTTTCTCGCGCTTGATGGCTTCCAACTCTCGTTGAGCAACCGCCTCTTTCTCACGCGAGTAAAAATAGAAATAACACATACCGCTAAACAGTAATCCCATTAAGCCAACAGGGATCATATCGGAGATACCAAAATACTCTCCGAGCCAAAATTGCGCATTAATCACCCCAAACAATAAACAGGCAACAAGCGAACACACCACTTCTATCATACGTGGGATGGCTGGAAACAAACGGTCAATCAACCATGAGAAGAAGATAGCCGAATAGCCAAATCCGAAGCTAACCGCTACATGAATGTAAAATGGACCGCCCCAAACCGAGAGCGTCATTGCTGCGATAAAGAGACAAAATGCCGTGGTCACTAATAAGCTACGCGGCCATCCACTTTTCACCACTGATTTTGCTGAACCCATTTAGAATTTCCCTTTGATGTTAAATACAATCATATGCTTATCATTGATTTGTGCGTAAGCAGATTGGTCGTCTCCGGTTAAAAAGCGTGCGGCAACTTCCACTTCTACACTTTGATCGCCAGTATCAATCCATTGGTAGTTAAGCCACTGCGTGACAATCACACCACCATCTTGTGGCGACAGCATCAGATCCAACGTAGGGGTTACATCACTTAGCCAGCCCATATCCGCTTTGCCGTTCCAAGAAGCCCACGCTTCCAAATCCCAACTCCAGTGCAGCATTAGGTTATGCTGAACGATATTGGCATGCTGAAACCCTTGGGCATAGCTTGTCGCAAGTAGAGCGCTGCTAGCCAACAGAGAGTTGTTAGGATCAGGGATCCGAGAGAGAAATTCTCCACGCTCTATTGCTTGTTGCCATTCGTTTTTCGACCATGCTCGGCTGTCGTACCAATATTCAGCAATCACGTTGTGTCCGGCTTGGTTTGCCCAGTTCAATCCAATCAAGGCTTGGAATGCGCTGCCCTGCTTCTCAACCGAAACAGGTTGGTAAAGATCGTCTTGCTGAAACTGATAGCCGACACTTTGCTTTTGCCACAGCATGGAACCGTGCATGGCGATGGATTCATCCCACACGGCGATGGCACTGGCGCCAAGTAAACCTCGGCGCACATCATCGTAATAACCAATAAGTTGATACTCGGTATCACCCACCAGCGCATAACGACGAATACCAACACCTTGCTGCTCTGCGGCTTGATCAAGTGCACTCTGGTCTTGTTGCCCCCAGCTTGAATCCGTCGCAATAACTGTCCACTCGCCGGCCATATCGTAGTGTGAAAGTGAAAACACGCCCGCCCCCTCTTCTGCGACTAAGCCAACCGGGTTTTGTCGATAAGGCTTAAACAGGTCCAAAGGTCGGTAGCCATAACCCACTCCCCAATCCACGCGCAACTTACCCAAACTCACATCAAGTGTAGTGTCACCGACTTGCCACTCCCCTAGCCAAGCCAACTCTCGAATCAACAGTTGGTTATCAGCTTCACTCCACCAATCACTCTCTCCTTGTTGGTTGAGGTACAACCCTTGGCTGTACAGAGCAAACAAGCCACTGAAGTTCTGATAATTCACCAGCACATCCAACAGTGCATTAAGTGAATCACGAGAACTGCCCTGCGCCTGCATAAACGCGCTATCACGCAGCTTGGCAGTTTCGTAACTGACAGCCCAATCCCACTCAAAACTCAGCTCATCATTGGCAAAAGCAGGGGCTGCTGCGCCCACACACAATGAGGCAGCAATCAACAGACTGGTGCTTTTGTTAAGGTTAGGCTGGTGCGGTTTCATGTGACTTCCTTGCTCGTTTTCATGGTTCTCTTTCCGAAGCTCAGACTAAAGCTGAGTCGTATTGGCTTTCGGCAAATAACTTGGGTTGTAGAACTTGTTGTCCAGCTGCCAAGGCACGATTTCTTGGTACTCGATAACGGTCTTTTTGCTCGGCTGAATGCTATCAAGCAAAGTCATCTCACTGACGTAGTCTTCGCCATTGTCGCTTGCACGTCCGTATTGCGCTTGCTTGGCGAGTTTGCCAGAGCGCAAGTAGAGATCAGCTTTAATTGGAAACGCATCTTGCTCAGACAACCATAAGTCGATCTTCTGATAACTCGCCCCTTTGGTTTTCGCGGTTAAAGCAAGATGATAAGCCGCGACACTTTCCCCGTTCACCGAAACGGTTTCTGTCGCTTTCCATTCACCTTGATAATCTTGGCTCCACGTCAGGGTTGAGATGTCGCCGATAGACGCTTCACCAAGCAACTTCTGCATTGGCGTAATGCGAATCGGGCGGCGGCTCTTTGGCATTTGCAGCCAGTAGTTGTCGCCCATCATCAGCATCTTTTGCCCAGCTTCGACTGCTGATTTGAACACCACCAGCGATTCACGATTTGGACGCGTGTACACGTGGTAAAGGCGGGTTTTATCTAACTCTTGGTCTTGATATAGGCGCACCAGTGACACCACTTTGGAGGAGTCATCTTGCAAACGGTAGCTATCCGCTTTTTCAATCAATTGCGCGACTTGCTGTGCATCTAGCGCTGTTTCATTCGCACTGGCATTCATGCATGCAACGCTGCTTACCATCAACAGTGAAATTGGTAATAGTGATTTGAAATTAAACATAAATCAGTGCCTCCGTAATTGGCTTGTTCACCCCTTTGCGTGCCGAGAAAAACGCCGCAACCAAACAAATCATCAATACTGCGAATCCTGCTATAGCCATCAGCTCCCAAGAGAAGTAAATCGTTAATGGGTAACCTTCTGTGCGTCCTGGCGGTGGCGGCATTTGCACATCCACGACCATCAGTAAGACGGTGACTAGCGCCGTAAACAAAGCACCGATTAAGCTGCCAATCACGGCAAGTAACCCTGCTTCGCGCAAGAACCCAGCAATAATTTCGCGAGGGTAGCTACCAAGTGCTGACAAGGTGCCAATTTCACGTGTACGCTCGGTGACCGACATGGTCATGGTGTTGAACAGCGCAACAAAGACCACCAGCGCCATCACTGCACCCATGATGCCGAAGATACGGTCGTACAAATCTTTCACTTTGAGATAGAAGAACGCACGTTCTTGCCAAGGCGTAATCTCAATACCTTGGTCGCCAAAGTTCGGCTTTTGCTTACTCAGAACCGAAGCCACTTGTTGCTCGACTTGGCTCGTTAAATTGGTATCGAACAGGAAGACAGATAACGCACTGACTTTGTCTGAACCGAGCAGCGATTGCGCGCTGTTGATGTGCACGTAAAGCTGGCGTTTATCAAGCTCAGGCACTCCTGTTGAATAGATGCCACGAACTCTGAAGTCATACGCGTTCAATGCGCCGTCGGTAGTGGTTGCCAGTAAGGTAATCCAATCGCCAACGTGCACGCTTAGGTTATTCGCCAAATCAACGCCAAGCATCACCTCCGGCTCTGCAGGGTCATAACGCGATGCGTGAATGTTGGACAGCGTCTGCCCTTCGCGCACATCCAAAAACGGTCCTTTCATATCGAATTCTCGTTCGTTCACGCCAATGCCGATAAAGATCGAGGACTTGTTGCCGTTGGAAATCAAACCGCTGAACTCAACTCGTGGCTGCACGCCTCGCACTTCATTCAATCCAATCAATTGCTTGGTGATGTCGTCGGCGTGAGTTAAACCGTTACTCAGTGGCATCTCTTCTTCTTTGGCGAAATAACCCGGCGTGGTTAACGTCAGATGCCCCGTATCACGCGCTGTCGATTCTTTCAAACTGTCGTAGGTGTACAGGCCAAAACCACCCGCACTGGTTAACGCAAACACGGCAATAGCGATGATCAGCATCGACAACAAACTGCGACGGCGATTGCGTTGCAGGTTCAACCAAGCAAGGCGAACGGAAACTGGAATTAGCTTGCCCATGAAACCTCCTCCACACTTGCGTGCGTTTGAGTAATTTTGCCGTCCACCAACTCAATGGTTCGATCGCAGCGAGATGCCATACGAGGGTCGTGTGTGGCGACGATGAAAGTAGTACCAAGCTCGTGTCCGAGTCCTTTCATAATGTCGATGACCTTGTTGGCAGTTTGGCTATCAAGGCTTGCGGTTGGCTCATCGGCAATCACCAACGCCGGTTTGTGTACTAACGCACGAGCAATTGCCACACGCTGCTGCTGACCGCCCGACAAGTTATCGGGCATGTGATGAATAAACTCGCCCAAGCCAACGTGTTCTAGCATTTGTGTAGCGAGCTCGGTTTGTTCCGCTTTTGAAAAACCGTTGAGGTGTAGCGGATACGCCACGTTCTCTAACGCTGTCATCACGGGCACAAGATTGAATTTTTGAAATACAAAAGCAAGCTTTTCACGGCGCATTTTTGCAGCCTGCATTTGTCCGGTTGGGTATGGGCTGCCTGCAAATGTCACCTGACCTTGGTATTGAGTATCCAGCATGCCAAGCACATTAAGTAAGGTGCTTTTGCCTGAACCAGACGGCCCGCACAATGCCACCATTTCGCCGGCAAACACTTCACCAGACACGTCTCGCAATGCACGCACCGTTTGGTTGCCAAGGGCGTAATCGCGACTGAGTTGATTAAAAACGATCATGACGCCTCCCTAATACTTGGCTAGCAACGCTTTCGCGGTTTGCGTTTCTAGATTGCTGTCGCCCAATTGCTCCATTTGCGCTAACCATATTTTGGCTTGTTGAACATCTTCAGCGCGCAGTGCCGCTTCAATGGCGTAGCGATAAATCCACGAAGTAGCCGCGAAAGGTTGTTGGCTAAAACTCGGTTCATCGAGCAGAGAAAGGTACAGCTCGTAGCCACGCTCAAAGTGATTGAACATATCTGGCAGAGAAGTAAAGGTAGTGGCTGCCATGGCGGTGGCTAATTGATATTCCGGCAAGCCTTGTAAGCGCTGTTGTTCTTGCAGTGGTACTGGCTGATTCGCCATTAGATCCAAACCTTTTTGGATTGTGGCAAGACCGCGCTCGGTGAACTTCATCTTGTTCCAAGGCATAAACGCCTCACGACCTTGCAACGTCTCTGCACTGCCTAAATACACCAAGGTCACTGGCGTTGCGCCTTGCTCTTCGAGTTGTTTGGATAATTCGCCGTAAACGGTATCAACTAAACCAGAGTCACCCTGCGCCGCTTGGTTGAATTGACTGAGTGTGCGCTCGCTTGGGTTAGCCAGAGCCAGATTGCTGCTGAGTGCAAATGCGGCGATAAACGTACTTGCCAGTTTAAGAGCTTTGATTGAGCGAGATTGAGAAACCATCATGTACTGTCCTTAGTTGAACGTGATTTGATGGTTTCAGATTAAGGGAGAAGATCGCACGCTGCTTTTACATGCGACCAATGGCAGTTATGCGGAGTGAATGGTATTGAGAGAGGATGAATGACATTCACTTAAACAGAAAATACAATTCCGCTCATTCGTAACTCTACATTTTTACGGCAGTCACAATAAAAACACTGGCTTAAAATCTGAGGCTAGTGTATTTATCCATCCCACAGCTACCCATAACAGACAGTGTCGCACTCTCCTTTCTTACACACCTTTGCATGGTGTCTGTTGTTTCCAAATCGAGATTCTTAGCATCGGAATAGTTTGAACTCTTCGAGTTTTAGTTGTTTTCGCACTCAAAATAGGTGCGTTATTAGGTCGTTGAAAATGAATAAGCGTTATTTCCCAAGAGTTGATTTGCCACTACTCATGGCGATCATTCCGATCATGCTGTTAAGTTCGCTCACTCTCTGGAGTGCCAGTAGCTTTAATGAGGCGATGCTCTTCAAACATTTGGCGCGCTGCGGACTGACATTAGTTTGTATCTTGGTCATGTCCTCGATTCCAGCGTCCAGCTATCAACGCTCAGCTCCATATCTCTACATTATTGCGGTTGCGCTGCTACTTGCTGTCGCTTTATTTGGTGATAGCACCAATGGCTCTCAACGTTGGCTCGATATCGGCTTCTTCCGCTTTCAACCGTCTGAGCTAATCAAACTTTCCATTCCAATCATGATCGCCTGGATGCTGCATATTGAAGGAGGTCGACCAGACAGTCGGAAAATTGCGTTTTGCTTACTTATTACAATGATTCCTGCCGGGTTAATCGCGCTACAACCGGATTTAGACGGTGCAGTTTTTACCATCATTTATGCATTGTTCGTTTTGTTTTTGGCTGGCATGAGCTGGAAAATAATCTGCGGGTTTATTGCGAGCATTTTAACGTTAGCACCTATTTTATGGTTCTTCGTTATGGAAACCTATCAAAAGAGCCGTGTAACACAGTTCTTGCACCCTGAGTCCGATCCACTGGGTTCGGGCTACCAAATCATACAATCTTTGATTGCGATTGGCTCAGGCGGTATGAAAGGTAAAGGTTGGATGAATGCAACGCAGGGAACACTTGGGTTTATTCCAGAAAGTCATACGGACTTTATTTTTTCGACCTATGCAGAAGAATGGGGCTTTGTTGGCAGTTTAGTCTTACTCGCATTGTACTTGTTTATCACTGCACGCGTTATGTTGCTTGCATGTCAGTCTGACCACTTTTTTAGTCGGCTGGTAAGTGGCGCATTAGCGATGAGCTTTTTTCTGTATGCTTTTATCAATACGGGCATGGTGAGTGGCTTGTTGCCAGTAATGGGTAGCCCACTTCCCTTCTTTAGCTATGGCGGCACGGCGATGCTAACTCAAGGTATCTGTTTTGGTGTAATCATGTCGCTGTGTTATTCCAAATATCGTAACGCATAGCTCTGCTTGAGAAAAAGCGATCAAAAAAAGGCTTCCCTGAGGAAGCCTTTTTACAACGATATGAGCGAATTAATTACAGCTCTGCGTTGTGGTAAACCTGCTGAACATCATCACAGTCATCTAGAAGATCTAGGAATTTCTGGAACTTCTCAGCATCTTCACCCGATACAGGCGTATGAGTTTGCGGAACGAATGTGATTTCTTCAACATCGATCGTTAGATCTGGGAATGCACCGTTAAGCGCAGTTTTTGTTTTGAAGAATTCAGTGTGAGGTGCGAATACAGTGATAACACCGTCTTCTAGCTCAACGTCAGTAACGTCTACGTCTTCCATCATTAGCGTTTCTAGGATGATTTCATCATCGTCGCCTTTGAACTGAAATACCGCTTGGTGATCGAACATGTGAGAAACCGAGCCCTCAACACCAATTTTCGCACCGACTTTCACAAAGCATTGGCGTACATCTTGGAAAGTACGGTTGCCGTTGTCTGTTAGACAGTCAACGATAACGCTAGTACCGCCAGGACCGAAGCCTTCGTAACGTGCTGGAGTGTAGTCTTCACCACCGCCACCGTTCGCTTTGTCGATCGCTTTATCGATAACGTGCGCAGGAACTTGGTCTTTTTTCGCTTTTGCGATCAGGTGCTTCAAAGACAAGTTCATGTCTGGATCACCACCACCGTTTTTCGCGCACATGTAAATTTCTTTACCGTATTTGGAATAAACTTTAATTTTCGCGCCTGCAGTTTTCGCCATAGAGGCTTTGCGCACTTCAAAACTTCTTCCCATCGGGATGTCTCTCTAAATTCAAATTTAATGCGAAGGATTTTAGCAAAAAGCGAAACCTTTTCAATTTCGCTTAGCAAAGGAATAGGGAGGTTACCTCATTCGTCGCATTGGATTGAACCATTGCCACGGTTCGCGTTAAGCGACACCCATTACTCGTTTGTACTTTTCGACCGATTGCTGGAAAAACGCCTTTTCATCAGCATCGTTAATCTTGGACAACTGTTCTTCTATTGCTTCAGGACCAGATTTGGCCTCTCTGAGCTTCCAAACCAAAAACGACGCCTGCTTATCCAGTTCGATTTTGTTTTTTTCGTCAGGCGGCAATAGGGATAGATTAAACGACATTCACAGCCTCAAGGTACTTTAAATACTAGCCGGGCACTATATCACACAGAGTTACAATTACAGAATAGAAACGCACTTAACTTGATCGATTTCAAGTTAACTATTTAGGCACAGCGCTGATTTTCAGTGCTTTTGGTAAATGCTGTTCGAATATTTGTTGTAATCGAGTCTTGGTAACGGGTTTAGCCACGAACTCGTTCATCCCAACATCGAAGCAATGTTGCTGATCCTCTTTAATGACATTGGCACTTAGCGCAATAATTGGAACGTGTTTCCCCCACTCTCCCATTTTTCGAATTCGCTCCGTAGCAATAAACCCATCCATCACAGGCATTTGGCAGTCCATAAAAATCAAATCGAAAGGCTGCTGATCACACAGCTGCAATGCTTCTTCGCCATGGTTGGCGACACTCACTCGCACACCCAGTTTTTCTAACATGATGCGAACTACCTTCTGATTGACGATGGTATCTTCAACAACCAATACCCAAGGTTTATCGTTATCTTGAGGGCTGATTTCGTTGTCTTCCGCTTTCGGGAAATCTAATACATTAAGTTGGTCGGTATAGGTCGATTGCGCATTTATTACAGCAACAGGAATCGAAAATTCAAAACAGCTTCCCAGCCTAAGCTCACTTGTTAGTTGTATTTCCCCTCCCATCAAGTTAACCAACTGTGCAGCTATCGCCAAACCAAGCCCTGTCCCACCATACTTTCTGGTGGTACTACCATCAGCTTGTTGGAAGCGTTCGAAGATTGCTTGTTGGTGCTCTTTCGCAATACCAATACCAGAATCCACAACTCGAAACCGGATATGAGCGGTCTCTCCATCAAGTCGAGATAACGCTACAAGAAGCTTCACATGGCCGCGCTCGGTAAATTTAATCGCGTTGCTCAACAAATTGTTCAGAACTTGTTTCAATCGTGTGGCATCACCTTGCACTTCCATTGGCAAGTGAGGATCAATATCGCTGAGCAGCTGTAAGTTTTTCTGCTTGGCTTTGACACTATGTAAACTGATGACATCGTCAAGTAGCTCGCGAAGATCATAGCTCGTGTATTCCAGCTCTACTTTGCCAGCTTCAACTTTAGAGAAGTCCAAAATGTCGTCGATGATCGTCATTAGTGAGTGAGAAGAACTGTCAATGATCTCTACAAACTCTTTTTGCTGGGGATCGAGGTCGGTGTCATTGAGCAACGACGACACACCAATAATGCCATTCATCGGTGTGCGGATCTCATGACTCATAGTGGCAAGAAACTCACTTTTCTTACGATTAGCGACTTCTGCCCTATCGCGTTCAGCCTCTAACTCAGTCTGGTGCTCTTTCACTTTCTCAACACTTCGGTTGTATTTCTCTGCCAAAACACTCACTTCATCAAAGCACCATCGTTTAGGGAGAGTCACTTTACTCGGCACTGTACCGCCACGAAAATCGCTCACCGCACCAGACAGCAATTGTAACGGATTGACCAACAAGCGAAACGCCACCCAAAGAACACCAATGATGAGGACAAGAATTTTGATCGCTTCTGTCGTAAGTAGAAAAAAGAACTGCTGCCAAAGATCTTCATATATCGCGCTAAGATCCGATTGAACCGTTAATATCGCGAGATCATACGTTTTATCGCCGACCCGATACTGCATCGGCCAGCTTCTCTCGACAACATCCTCAGAAAGCGCCGAACCTAATTCAATGATAACTTCGTCTTCACTAGCAATACGTAAGTAGTCCACCGAGGGCATACGCATTGCACCTTGAGCTTGTGTCAGCAACAGCTCCCTATCCTCTACCCACAAACTCGCAGAAAAGCTCGATAAATAGCTAGACTCAACCTGCTTTAATTCAACATCTAAATGGGCTAAATCTTCGTGAAAAACTCGATATAAGCTCACTGTAGAAATGATGACCGTAAAGATTAAACTCAACGTTAATACCGCCAACATAAGTTGGTTGCCGATACTAAAACGACGTTGAGATCGCTCTTTTTCATCCATATGAAACCGCTCCGATAAACTTGCGCTACTCTAAATATAGCTACGCACAAATAATAATCGAGGATACGATGAAAAGACTTCTACTTAGATTGGCTTTTAGCTTAATTGTTGTAAGTTCTCATGTGACCGCAAATCAAGTGAACTATTACGTCATTGCTGAACAAGCTCGACCATTTCAAATTGAACAACAGGGACAAATGCACTCCGGAATTGTGACCGATATCGTCAGCGCTATCTTCGCGGAGTCGGATTACCAAGTGAATTATCACACTTATCCATTTAAGCGCATGATTTCCATATTGGAAGAAGGCGCTGAGCCAAACTGGTTAACTTATGGCAGCCCGAACTGGGGCAAGGTGCAATCGGAAAATTTATCTGAGGAGCCCATTTACACTGTAAAACATGTACTGGTGTCGAGTAGCGAGAAGCCTTTAGAATTCAAAAATATGGATACGATGCATGGTCGTTCTATTGTATTACTGCTGGGGTTTGATTATCCAAATTTAACACCGTTCTTTGAAAATGGCAGTGTCAATGAAATGCGTGTGAAAGACTACAACGCCGCATACCGAGTGATAAGCCGAACCCCTGGAGATACAGCTTTTGTCGAGATGGAATCCCGAGTCCTTTACAACTTAAAGCGACTCAATTTGCCGTTAGAGAATTTTCAGATACAGCCTTTCAGCTCGGTTATTCCTGACTACTCAATCTACCTGGCTTTTTCACCTCAAATGCAACCAGAAACTCAAAATTACATCAATACACGACTCGTTGAATTAAAAGCCTCAGGGGAAATTGATGAAATCATTCAAAAGTATCAATGAATCAACTCATTAACAAAAACGCCAACGATGATACGTTGGCGTTTTTGTTTCTGGGAAATCTGTAGCACTTACTTAATGTGGTTAACAAACTTAGGATCAAACATGTGCCCCAATTTACTCGCCTTGGTTTGCAGGTAATGTTGATTACTTGGGTTATTCCCTTCTTGTAATGGCACTCGTTCAATGACGTTAATATCAACCGCTTTTAAGGCGGCGAGCTTGCGTGGGTTATTCGTCATTAGACGCACAGCGTCAATCCCCAAATGCTCTAGCATTCCTTTACAGAACGCGTAATCACGCATATCAGCGGCAAAACCTAAACGCTCATTTGCTTCCACGGTATCTGCGCCATCATCTTGTAAGTGATAGGCACGAATTTTATTAATCAAGCCGATTCCACGCCCTTCTTGACGTAAATAAAGCAGCACGCCACATCCCTCTTTGACGATGTTTTGTAGCGCTCTATTAAGCTGAAAACCACAGTCACAACGCGTGCTAAATAGAGCATCTCCTGTAAGACACTCCGAATGCAACCGAATAAGTGGAGCAGCACTTTTTGTTGGCTCACCATAGACCAGAGCAAGATGCTCTTTATTTGTCGCGGCTTCAATAAAGCCGTACATCATAAATGTGCCCCACTGGGTGGGCAATTTGGCTTTATCGATAAACTTCACGAGATTGTAAGGCTCAACATGTCTCAGCTCTGCCCGCACATTCATCAGAATCTCTCCTAGATGATTTTCTCCTTTACCATCTCCCCCGTCTCCCCAAAAGGCATCTTTATGAGAATGCTCTGTTAGGCAAGCGTTACCCGTTCTCATTAATTGCTGCGCTAATGGTGGATTTTGTAGAAACTTTTCCCTAACGATGAAAGCCATAACAGCCAACTTTATATCGTCCCAATCGCTTCTGACAAAGTGTTCGTATTTGCGGCTTAAAGCAAACGCTTCGTCAGGGGTGCTTGCGTGCTGAATTTTACTTTGCAACTGAGCATCGAGAAACTTTTGGGCTTGGTAATAATGTTCGCTGGTGGGCCAAGTTTGGGAGGAGATATTGACTGGGGCATGGCAAAAATTTGAGAGAAAACCGTGGGGCTCATCGGGCTCATAAAAAAGGATTTGATCAACCATACTTGCGCTCCTTGCTTTGTGGTTGCGATAATCAACAAAAAGCATATCGCTACTGATATATCTAGTAACACAAGGTCAGATTGTCAAACTTCTTCGGGACGGGACGTGAGTGTGAAACTCGTGCTTTTGAGGCGCAAGACAGATAAATGGAGAGTTTGAATAAGAGAGTAATAGAGTGAAAAAATAAAAAGGGCAGTCCGTCGACTACCCTATGGGTTGCTAAACCAACCTGAGGCGATCAGTGTATCAAGCCAAGCTCCCTTGCTTCTTCAATGGTCAACCCACTTTCACGGATCTCACGTAACGCTTCAATGCGTCTTCTGGCTTCTGCTGATTTCACTGTTTTCTCTGGCTTCACAACGGTTTCCTCATCAGGTAATTCCCATTTGTGAGCGATGTTGGTCATCTCGTCATGGTCGATAGAATTAATGGACATATTTCCTCCGAACACACCATGTTTTCGATGCGTAATCTATAGCAAAACCGGAACAAGGTGGTAAGAAAAACTGTAGGGAAATGTGACCCCTCCCGCCCTTTCGCTAACTCCTTAATAGATTCATCATTTAAGTTTTGCCAAGGGACAAATTTACGATTAAATTTGAGTAATTCCCCCTACGAAAAGTGTGCTGATCTAGCTCTCAATTCTGCTCTTCTTTAGTTTTATCAACGACGCATTACACCACTTCCTGTTTCACCTAACTTTCGAGTCACTTCACTGATTCATAGTTTGATACTTTCTAAAAACCGCCACACCTGATAATGATAATAATTATCTTTTAGATTGGTAAGGTGTTTATATGGATGGTATTAACTTAAGTCATGCATACCACAATGACCCGGTCATCCAGATCCGAGATTTGTGCGTCGATTACATCACTGATAATGGTGATTTTAATGCGGTAAAGTCCGTCAGCTTTGATATCGGCAAAGGCGAAGTATTTGGTCTTGCCGGTGAATCTGGATGTGGTAAAAGCACAATCGCATTCTCAATAAATCGTCTTCATAAGCCGCCAGCGTTCATTTCTGGCGGTAAAATATGGTTTGATGGCAAAGATATCCTTAGTATCTCAGACTCTGAACTGACCGCTCTAAGGTGGAGTGAAATCGCCATGGTGTTCCAGAGCGCGATGAACTCACTCAACCCTGTCTTAACGATACAAGAGCAATTTGCAGATGTGTTACGACATCATCAAGGCCTCACTAACGCTCAAGCAAAAGATAGAGCAGAAAAGTTGTTGGACTTGGTCAATATTCCTCGAGAACGCTTAGCAGAATATCCTCATCAATTTTCAGGAGGAATGCGTCAGCGCTTGGTGATAGCCATTGCTTTGTCTCTAAATCCAAAACTGATCATTATGGATGAACCCACAACAGCATTAGATGTAGTGGTACAGAGAGAAATTTTACAGCAAATTTATCAGCTTAGAGATGAGTTCGGTTTTTCAGTCCTCTTTATCACTCATGACCTGGCACTCATGAGCCAACTATGTGATCGAATTGCAATCATGCGTCACGGAGAAATCGTCGAAGTCAATCGAGCATACGATATACGCAATCATCCTCAACACCCCTACACGCAAAAGCTATGGGCTTCTTTCCCAAACATCCATGACGTCCACAAACAACCAGAGTTACAAGGAGCGTAACCATGAGCCAGCCTATCATCCAAATGAAAAATGTGATTAAAGAATTCAAAGTGAGCGGTGGTTTAGCGAAAGAGGAAACCTTTCGTGCGCTTCAAGGAGTGACTTTTGATCTGTACGCAGGAAAAACCTTGGCTTTGGTTGGAGAGTCAGGCTGCGGTAAGAGTACTTGCGCTCGTTTAATAACCAAAGTCTATCCAGCAACGCAAGGCGAGATCCTTTTCAATGGCACTGACATAAATGAGATCACGTCACGATCGGCTCTACAAGAATATCGCAGTAAAGTACAAATGGTGTTTCAAGATCCGTTTGGCTCTCTCAATCCAACTCATACCATTCGCCATCACCTAACACGTCCTTTAAAAATTCATAAACAAGTCAAAAACGCGCGCGACATCCCAGCCCGCTTGGAAGAGCTCCTAAAGCTGGTGGAACTACCTGAAGAGACATTGAATAAGTTCCCTCACGAACTCAGTGGTGGGCAACGTCAGCGAGTAAACTTAGCAAGGGCTTTAGCGGTAGGTTCGCAAATCATTCTTGCGGATGAGCCTACGTCTATGCTGGATGTTTCTATTCGCTTGGGAGTGTTGAATTTAATGCAACGAATGAAGCAAGAGCTGGGAATTGGTTTTTTATACATCACTCATGATCTGGCGACTGCGCACTACATCGCGGAAGAAACCGCAGTAATGTACAAAGGGCAAATCGTTGAATGGGGCGACACTCATTCAATACTTAAGAATCCGCAGCATCCTTATACTAAGCTGTTGATTTCTGCCGTTCCTGATCCTGACTTACCTTTTGGTAACTTAGTGAAAAATGAGCCAAACTATTCGATAGATGCCGATGAAATTCGTCAACGTAGCAGCATAATTGTCGACGAATTTGATCAAATAGGGCCAAATCACTATGTAAAACAATGGACTGAGGCAGCGTAATGGATTTGAGTACTTGGCAAGATCAAATCGCCATGTGGTACGAACAGCGGAAACATGATCAAGTAGAAAAATTGGAAACGATCTTATATCAGGTGCCTGATGACGTGTTTGGACCCGAATTGAGTGATCTTCAAAGTAAAGCGATTGCTTGCTGGTTGGATGGATGTTTACGCGTGTTTCAACATGCAAGGTACCAAGACCCTCAGAAAGCATATCAAACCTTGCTTTATACGAGTGCAAAGCTTGAACAAGCAGCATGCCAAGTCTCGACTGATATTCTGATCAAAGATTGGTGTTTGAGACGACTTCAGCATCTCACCGTTGTGGCGTTAGAGTTTTGTAATCAGCAGTGTGATCAAAACAAGTGGCAGGAACAAGCCCATAGCTTAATCGAATCACATGTTGCGTTGATGCGTTCATTACACTGGAATGAATCCAAGAAGCATGATCAAGGTTTACCTCATTAGTCCGGAAAAATGATCAAGGCTTAATTAGCGGAATTTTAGGCAAAAAAAAGCGAGTTTCCTGAGGAGAAACTCGCGAAGTCTATTCAGAATGAATGTAACAATATGAGCCAATCTATTAATCATCAGAAAGGACAAAAGGTTGTCTATTCGGGATAAATAGTAGTATTAGGCTTGGCTTCTAATGTCAGTGGTTTGTAAGAGTTAAGTCTGTTTTTTATCATCGAAAGACATTGTTACATTTCAAACCGATACATCACACCTATAGCTTGATACACATCAAGCGACACTTTTAAATCGCCATTTCATCCAAGGCACGAAATACCATTTCATCCATGTGACCATCGAAGATTTGACGACAAACTTTCCGACGCACCGCTAACCCCGCAATCAAGCGCTCGATGGTAAGATGCTTAACATCGTTCTGGGTGTTAAACAGCTCGACGGTTTTACTTAATGTCTCATAAGGAATCGGCTCATCCCCTACCCTTAGCCAATCGAGCTTCTCTATGTAATCTGAGCACTCTTCTTTGATTGAGGCATAGGAGTGCCCTGTCATCGCAGACAAAGCCGTTATACTGCGTTCTAGAGCCTCTGGTGAGGTATATTTAGATAGAGTAATGGTGATCTCATCAGCATTGATCTCTACCAAATGTTTTCTTTGCTTCACGCGTCGCCCTAAATTTCCTCTTGGAGACGGTGCTTTGCGTTGAATGGGCTCAAATTCGCCGTCTATGATGCCTGAGAGCTCCTCAAGCTGCTGTCGGGTTACCATCTCATTACGAAGCGGGTTTGGCAGCGTAGGCGCCATGTTGCGCTTGCCTGCGTTGGTTGTACGAGCACGTGAGTAACGCAGCACCTCTTCGACGTCACATTTGATGTCGATCTGGTAATCCATCACTTTATCATTCTCGATCATAGTTTCGATCGTTAAGTGATAGCCCCATAAGTTCACCACAAAAAGATCGTCTGTCCCTTTGCCGTCTGACAAGCGTTTCAGCTCACGGATCAGATCCATGGAGAACCGACGCCATTCAATGTTACGTGCAAGCTTCTGATTTAACTCACTCAGTAGCATGCAATCCGTGTGACGACGAACCATGCGACTACGGAAGAAAGAGTACAGTTGAAACACCAACGTATGTTGTTTCAAGATCTCTGGCGGAAACAAGAAGAAATAATCGCGTGTTAACAGCTCTTCATAAAACGAAGGTTCCCAAACTAAAATATATAAGTTTGGCTTGATACGAATTTCACCATCGCTTCCCTCCACAGGTGCCTCTTCAGAGGCTGTGATGGTTCGTGCAAGAAAACGAAAACGATCACTTTTGAAGCCCTCTGGCATGTTTTCACTTAGCCAACGTCCAGTAAGTTCATGGAGCTGAAAATCAGTGAATTCAATGCGATCAATGCTATCGCGAATGGAATCACGAGCTGGGCCACTGTCTTTTTTGCCTCTGAGCGACAAAATATCAGTGATGTATAGCGGCGTTTTGTTTGGTACGTGAGCAGCATCAAGCTGATACTGATCTTTGTGATGATCATGATACTGAACCGTTAACGTGAAGAGAGCGAACAGGGTCATGAGATCATCCACAGTCATGATATTTTTGGATGATCGCGTCTCAATAACGGCTTTTGTGCCAGAGATCGACACCATGGATTTCTGATAACTTTTTCGAGTTCTTGGTGGCGCAAGTGCTTGGTCAATTATCCCAGCCCAATTTGTTGGAGATACAACAAATTGATCGGCTTCATCTTTCATCGTGGGAGGTGTGTTTAACCCGTGCTCATTCAACAAACGTTTGTTTACTTGAGTCTGAGCCAATGCTTTCGAACGTTTTTGTTTCTCGTTCTGGCGAACTTTGTCGGTAACAAGACTTGTTGCTCCCAACACAGATATAAGCTGATTGGGATTCACAAATTTATGTAGCATCGTTTTACCAGCAAGTCCCTCTTCAAAACGCACTGGAGTTTGAGTAAATAAACCAATATTTACTGCCGCGCGCAAACGTTGTTGCAGAGCTGCACGTGTGAGTTGCCCATCTGTTGCTTCCACAATCTCTGTGGTTGAAACCAAACCATCCTTGCTGCTGAAGCCTCGTAATGAGATCAGATTAAGCAACTCTAAGATGCTTTTGGTCACCCCTTTGAAATGTTGGTACTGCTCTACCCAATCCGCAGAGGATTCATGTACCTCAAAAAGATGGCCATCTTTGTGGCTTCTCGGTGCTTTAATCAGAATTTTTTCATCAGCCGTCATTTTAGATCCAGATCACACTAGCCGTAGTTGTGCTATGGTTCCGAAGAATAAAGAAAAACAGATCATAAATAAAGAAAAAAGATTGTTTTTTAAATAACTGATCTTTTTGATTAATCTGATCTTAATTGATTATATGATCTAATGATCTGGCTTGAAATTTCTCGCTAAGCTTTTGTTCTATAAGACTATTATTTCCATGCATTTCGGAACTATGATCATAAGAAGTCTGAAAGTATGATCAACAATAACCTGAAAGCATGATCATATTTATTCGTAAGCATGATCATTAAGGTTATGAAAAGATGATCAAAAGAGTCTCGAAACGATGATCATGATGTTTTTACAGGTTATCCACAGATGCAGTATTTAATAATGATCTTCACGATGATTATATTGTGCATTGGTGATGTTATTTATACTCGGATCGATGATCAAGAGCCAATATATCTATCGTTCTGGCGCCCATATTGATGAGATATCACTCATCTGATTAAAATACATTCAAGTCGCTCATATTTAGAAGTAAATCCTAGTCTCTGCTTATTTACAGGAAGCATGATCATGAGAGCGTGATTTATCATAGCAACTTGAGCAATTTCATTGTTCCGGCTTCTATAACGTCAATTTCTGCTCAATCCCCCATTCTGTCTGCACTCAACCGTAAATCAGAGAAGAAAACTCATGCTTCCGAGAGATTCTAAGGCTTGATCATATTTCCGATTAATGGATCTTATTTTATTTGCGTGTTTACACCGTACTCTGCTCAATTTTGCCATGATCATGCTTTCGGATTTGTTTATTAACACGGAAGCATGATCATAAGTATACCTTGATCATACTTCCATAGATGTTTCGCTGGAACTGCCCTATTTTGTTCGGAGACATGATCAAGGTGTTCAGGTCTTTATTGTTCCGATATTACTTACTATTTTTCGTTTAAATTAGGTTGGTCTAACATAATCCGTAATTTAGCTTAAGATTATAATCGTTCCGGTAGAAAATTGATTTACATTGTAAATGAGTGACGCTGTAACACTTTTTATTTTTAAGTTTAGGTGTCCACTTATGAGAAGATTATTTGATTAAAAATAGTTATCTTTTTGACCATAAATCATAAAAGCGTCGATTTGGGTGTTTTTTTATGTGATGGTAATTCAAAATGTTCGTGCACCTTTTTGTTGTTTTTGGTCTTTACTGCTGTACAATTGCAATTATAAATCCTTCCAACGGAATTTGGCATGAAAAGAGAAAAAACGATTGAAAACCTTCTTGAGTTAGCGGAGCTGACTCAGCAGGTTCAAGCTGACCGTATTGAAATTGTTTTAGAAGAGCGAAGCGATAACTACTTCCCACCAATGTCGAAAGCGATGATGGAAACCCGTTCTGGTCTAACTCGCCGTAAGCTCGACGACGCGATTGGTAAAATGGAAGCCGCTGGGCATCAATTTACTAAAAACAACGCGAATCATTATTCAATTACGTTAGAAGAAGCACACATGCTCATGGATGCGGCTGAAGTGCCTAAATTTCATGAGCGTAAAAAGAATTCAGGTAACAAACCTTGGATTATTAATGTGCAGAACCAAAAGGGCGGTACAGGTAAATCAATGACCGCGGTTCATTTAGCGGCATGTTTAGCGCTAAATTTGGATAAACGATACCGTATTTGTTTAATCGACTTAGACCCACAAGGCTCGCTACGTTTATTCCTCAACCCGCAAATCAGCATGGCAGAGCATGATAATATCTATTCTGCGGTAGACATTATGTTGGGTAACGTGCCTGATGGTGTGGAAATTGACAGTGAATTTTTACGTAAAAACGTATTGCTGCCAACGCAATATCCGAACTTAAAGTCGATTTCAGCGTTTCCAGAAGACGCGATGTTTAATGCGGAAGCATGGCAAACGCTATCTGAAGACCCATCACTCGATATCGTCCGTCTGCTGAAAGAGCAACTGATTGATAAAATTGCTGATGACTTCGATATCATTATGATTGATACCGGTCCACACGTTGACCCATTAGTATGGAATGCGATGTATGCATCAAATGCCTTGCTAATTCCTTGTGCGGCTAAGCGTCTGGACTGGGCTTCAACAGTAAACTTCTTCCAGCATTTGCCTACGGTATATGAAATGTTCCCGGAGGACTGGAATGGTCTTGAGTTTGTTCGCTTGATGCCAACCATGTTTGAGGACGACAATAAGAAGCAAGTTTCTGTTTTAACTGAAATGAACTATCTTCTAGGTGACCAAGTTATGATGGCTACTATTCCTCGTAGCCGTGCGTTTGAAACCTGTGCCGATACCTACAGCACAGTATTTGATCTGACAGTAAGCGATTTTGAAGGCGGTAAGAAGACACTAGCTACCGCGCAGGACGCTGTTCATAAAAGCGCACTGGAATTAGAGCGTGTCCTGCACTCTAATTGGCCGTCATTGAATCAGGGGTAATAAGTAAATGGCTTTGAAAACGTCTGAATTAAACGCGAAATTATTTGGCAAAACGAATAAGCGTCGTGTTGTGACTCCGCAAGAGGCGCAAACTGCGGCAAAAGAGAAAGCTCAAACGATTGAACTAGCAGTTGCAGGTGAAAATATTGTTCAGTTTGAACTTGTGCGTATTCCTGCAAATAAAGTTGCGACAGAAACAACAGTATTTGTTGATAACGCTCGTGAGCAATCGTTCTTAAATGAACATGCTTTATCTGATGTTTTAGTCACACTCAAAGAGCGTGGCCAACAATATCCAGCTGTAGGTCGTAGAACTGAAGATGGCAAGATCGAAGTTTTAGATGGTAGCCGTCGTCGCATGTCTTGTATCCTCGCTGAACAAGATTTTTTGGTTTATGTTGCTGACAACATCAATACTGACCATGCTAAGTTTTTGTCTGATGTGGCAAATGCTCACAAGCCGCTCTCTTTATATGAAAAAGGGAAAGAGATGCAGGCTAAGCTTGATAGTGGTGAAGCTGAAGATCAGAAAGCATTGGCAAAAATGTTCCAGTGCAGTGAAGCGTTGGTAAGTGGCGCTTTAAAAGCCGCAGCATTACCGTTAGAACTGCTTCAAGCGTATCCGAATGTTGGCGATCTCGGTCGTCCAACAATCGTGAAACTGCACAAACAGTTTTCAACGCTGACGCCAGAGCAGCAGCAAGAGCTGTTAGATAAATGTCGCTCTAGCGAAGGGTTTTTATGGCAGCGAAGCACAGCTCAAGGCGTTGCTCGTCTGACAAAAGAAGTCACGGAAAGCATCGAAAATTGGATTACTGAACTTGCACCAGCAAAACCTGGCAAGAAGACGGAAAAAGTCGACTTAGTAAAAGGTCGAGCAAGCTATAGCCGAAAAGGTAGCAGCCTGGCGTTGAACTTGAAGAAAGTTGACGACAGCTTAATGGAAGAGATTCTTGCGTTTGTACAAACCAAACTGCAATAACAAATGATGATTGAATCAACCGCCTCCGGGCGGTTTTTTTATATCTGAGAAGCGTCAAATTAAAGATGTGATACCATTGTGTCAGTTCAACGTTGGATAGACAAAATGCAGACACAATCTGATTTCCTTTCATCACTTCAACATCAAGCTCACCGATCTTTCCAAAGGATTGGTGTAGTCATTCAAGGCGAGGCTTCTTGGCAAAATGCGTTGATGTCAGAGTTCCATAAAACGCAGCGCCATCAACGTTGGTTTTCTGTTGGTGATTTTGGTTTGAAAAACGTATCCAGTGTTTCGTCTAAACAAGGGCACATGTTGCTAGGCAGAGAGTGTGACGTTCTATTGTTTGATGCTCGAAATGGCTTTGACGCCAATAGTTTTACCGCTGCGCTTGGCTCATTGGTTGGCGGCGGTTTTCTTATTGTCATTACTGAGCCGCGACAAACTGCGAATTTTTCTCAGCAATGGATGCACAAACAATGGGAGAAGCTCGTTGTTATTGAGCAAGACAAACCATCGCCAACGGCTCCAGACATCAAGCAAGCAGAAAAAGAAAGCCACTACAGGGAACAAGAACATGCCATTTCTCTAATTGAAAAGGTGGTGACAGGACATCGAAAGCGACCATTAATTTTGACCGCTGATCGTGGGCGCGGAAAAACAAGTGCCCTCGGCATTGCGTGTGCGAGCTTATTACAGCAGAAGCCACTTAGAATCTTAATTACGGCACCATCTATAAAAGCCGTTGAGCCTGTTTACCAACATGCTTTGCGGCTACTTCCTAATGCGCAGCGTATTAGGAAGGACAGATTAGAATCAGGGCAGGGAGCCATTCAATTCATTGCTCCTGACGAACTTCTATCGAGCAGACCTGAATGTGATTTGTTACTTGTCGATGAAGCGGCTGCAATTCCAGTTCCTATGCTCAAAAGCATTACCGAACATTATCATCGACTCGTTTTTTCTACGACTGTTCATGGTTATGAAGGTTGTGGCCGGGGCTTTACGATTAAATTTGTTGATTGGCTTCAGAAACAGCGTTCGGGAATGAAAACATGGCACATGACACAGCCCATCCGCTGGAGCATGAATGATGCGCTTGAATCATGGCTCTATGACGCGTTTTTGTTGGATGCGGAGTTAACGCACCATCAACTTAAACAGGTCGACTCAATTTCCCTTTCTAAAGCCGATAAGAACAATTTGATATCGCAGCCTAGTTTGCTGCGTGAGTGCTTCGCTCTTTTGGTGAATGCTCATTATCAGACCTCGCCGAATGATTTGATTCACCTTTTGCAAGACGACAACAGTCAGCTCTATTTTGCTAAGCAAGATAATGCGGTTGTGGGGGTGATATTAGCGGTCGAAGAGGGGGGCCTTGACGATGAATTGGTTGAAGAAATCCAGTTTGGTAAGCGTCGTCCTAAAGGGCACTTAGCCCCAATTACGATTGCAAACCACCTAGGATTTCCGAATGTCGCGAATCTATCGACGCTGCGAGTCATGAGAATTGCGGTTCATCCAGCATTGCAAGGCAAAGGCATTGGTCAAAAAATTCTGCAGCAACTTGAGCAAATGGCTGCTAAACACATTGCCTACTTATGCACGAGTTTTGGTGCGACGGAAGAGTTGCTCTATTTCTGGCGACAATCGAACTTCCGTACAATTCGCTTAGGGTCAATGCGCGATGCTGCTAGCGGTTGTTATTCAGTCTTGATGGTCAAACCTTGTGATTCCCAACAGACGGTTTGGGTCGACCAATCTCAGGCGCTATTTGAAGAAATGTTGTCTAACAATGTGGCTGACGTCTATCCAAAATTAGAAGCCCCTATTTTTCGAGCTCTATTGCCGCAACCTTTGGGAATGAGTCCACTTCATCCCGCTAAGTTATTACTAATTGAATGTTATGCTGATGGTGGTAACAGTTATGAGTCTGTGTCTGTGTGGCTTCAGCAGTGGTTACTTAACTTAGGTTTGAACTCCGCTTCCGACTTGATGATCAGTAAGCTTTTTCTTAACCGTAGTTGGACTGAATGTGCTCAGCAATTTGGTTTACCTGGAAGAAGGCAAGTTGAGCAGCAGTTAAGGGACGAAGTAAGACACATTTGGAGCGATTTACACTGTAAACAATAAAGGGAAATTTACACTGTAAATGAAATTACTGGGAGCTGATTTTACACTGTAAATCCAGCTCCTTTTTGTTTCAGCGTGTATTTTGATTGAGCTTTAGGCTAAATCGAGTTTTCTCTTAATATCCTGTTTAACCGTTATTGATGGATTACTTTCTTTAGTGACGTGAGCCCTATAATAAGAAATGCGAGGTTTGTTCAGAAAACGGATTTGGTTAGACTGAGAGTGTTGATGGGAAGCAAAGTGGTAAGGGTATGTGGAAGCTGTGTCTTGAGTTATCTGAAGATAAGACCAAGGTGATAGCCCGTCTTCCGGGTGAAGTGGATCTCGGTGGTGAGCTAAATCAAAATGAATTAAACGAGCAGCTCGTCGTAATGAACGCCGAAAAGATGTTTGTTGTAGAGGGGGAAGTCGTTAGGTTCATTAACTGCGCCAAAGAACGTAAAGCTGAAGCTTACGAAGGCATCGTCATTGCAGAAAAACGCAACGCACAAGTTGAGGTCGAATTGTCGAATAATGACATGCTCGCCAGCATGAACGTTGTCGGCGCGTACGGAGGCCGAGGTTTACGTGGCCCCGAGATTGTTCAAGCCCTTGCTCAAGCGCGAGTTTCGAAAGGCATCAACAAACTGGCTTTGAAGAAAGTGTTGGTTGTCAGCACTCAGCTCAAACCCGGCGAAACTTTTTCTCAACCTGTAGCGGTTGGTAAGCAACCTATCAAAGGCAAAGACGCTCTTTTTACTCCTCTTGTTAAAGACATCACCAAACGCATCCTCAAACCCAAAGACGGCCAATCTGCTAGCGACAAAATTGATTTACGTAACCTCGGTGAAACTATCGCGGTTGACGTAGGCGATGAGGTGATGCGCCGCACGCCTGCGACCAAAGGCACGCCTGGCTTTACTGTTCAAGGGCGAGTGATTCCTCCGCAAGCCGGAAAAGACAGCCCAATGAAGCCGGGCAAAGGCACTGAGATAAGCAAGCAAGACCCAAACCTATTGATTGCATCGGTATCCGGTACGCCTCTGATTAAAGACAAAACCATCGAAGTTGATAACGCACTCTGCCTCAATAGCGTTGGCGTGAATACAGGCCACGTGAAATTCAAAGGGAATGTGATTATCGGTGGCAACATCGAATCCGGAATGATTGTTAAAGCGACGGGCTCTATTACTGTAGGCGGCTTCATTGAATCGGCTGAAGTACAAGCGCAAGACGACATTCAAGTTGGTAAAGGGATCATTGGCCACACCGTGAGTGATGGCCAGCCAAAGAGTTGTCACGTCAAAGCCAAAGGTTCGATTCGTGCCGGCTACGCCCAATATTGTGATTTGCAAGCTGGCGAAGATATTGAGTTGGCGGTGCACAGCATGAATAACGATATTGTTTGTGGGCGCAATCTGACGGTGCTAGACGCGAACGGTAGGAACGGCACGCTCAGCGGCGGAGATGCAAAAGTCGGTGGCAAAGTGGTGTGCTTACAATTGGGCGTAGAAGGCGACACCGCCACTAAGGTAGAAGCGTTCGCACGCTATTCTGCATTTAAGGAACGATTAGCAGAGCTTAAAGAACAATACAAACGCGCTCAAGAAGGCACGATGGATGTGATTCGTAAAGAGCTCGAATTTAAGAAACGTCCTAAAGCCGAACGTACCGACGAAGAACAAGCTCAGATTGACGTGATGAAAACACAAAACAACGAGCAGCTTGAAGCGATAAAGCAAAAGCTAGAACAAACGGAACATGACTTTGAAGTCGCGTTAGAAGAAAATATTGTCGAAGCCAAAGAGCGTGTCTTCACTCGCGTGACGGTGCAGTTTGGCGACGAACAAGTAACGACAAAGCGCACTCATGGCGGTTGTTCGTTCCGTTTCAATCAATACGAAATTAAAGTCTCGGCGAACTTGGAAGAAGAGGACGTCGCTGCGGTTTAAGCTTTCTTACTCACTGAGCCCACACGTCGCAACAAGATGTGTGGGCTTTTGTTTATCTACAAATCGACAATGTGCTCTTGATAGTAGTCCGCAAGCGCACCGACTTGGCTGCTACACATTACTTTCATTGCTTGTTTAATGTGTTCTATTGGCCAGTTCCACCATTGGATATTGAGTAGAGTTTCAATCTCTTTATCGTTGAATCGTTGACGTACGACTTGGTTGTTTCCAACCACCACCGAATAAGGTTGCACGTCTTTCGTCACTACTGCGCGTGCTCCGATGACGGCTCCATCACCGATGTTTACTCCGGGCATGATCATCGTCTCACTGCCAATCCAAACATCATTCCCCACCACTGTATCTCCGGCACGCTCGAAACCGTCTTGTACGCCTTCTCCAAATTCTTCAGGAGAGAAGGGGAAGGCCGAAATCCAGTCAATGCGATGACCTTGGTTTCCTGCCATCATAAAGGTGGCTCCAGAAGCGATGGAACAAAACTTGCCAATGATTAATTTGTCGATGCTATCGGGTTCTCTACTTTGCCATTCTTGAAGTGTGACGGGGTCACCCAACAAGTAGCGTACTGCTTGCTCTTCGAAGCTTTTTTGATGATAGAAGCCCGAGTAATAGCTGTAATCGCCAACGATGATATTGGGATTAGTGATGTGATCTTTAATGACTTGACCTTTTAACCACGTGTCGAAAACACTCATAACTCATCCTTTCAAATTTAGGTTGTACAGAGTTTAGAGGCTTTCTATTATTTCCAATAGTTTGATTTTAGAGATTCAGAATTACTGTATGAAAATAAAATGGCTCAGCTACGTACCACTTTACGTAGCTTTGTGTGAGGAACGAAGTATTGCTGGCGCAGCAAAGCGCCTGAATTGTTCGAATGCGCATGTAAGTCGGCAACTTAAACAGCTTGAAGACATATTGTCGGTGCAGCTTATTCAGCGAACTACGCGCCAGTTTAATTTGACCTACGATGGTTTGCGGTTTTATCAGCAGGTAAAGCAACTGCTCGAAGGCGCTGAGCAGATCAATGAGCAAGTCATGGCAAACGAGATCGTATCGGGAAAATTGAGAATAGCGGCGTCTGCTTCTTTCGGAGCCGCGTTACTCAGCCAAACATTGATCGAGTTTCGATTGCAACATCCACAAGTGAGCGTCGAAGTGATCTTCACAGAGACACCTCTCGACTTGATTGAGGCTGGGTTTGATATCGCATTCTACTTTACCGATACTCCCCCAGAGGGATACGTCGGCCATCAGCTACGCACTTTACACTGTAAACCGATCGCTCATCGCTCGTATTTAGCTGATAAACCAAATGTAAGTACGCCAGAGGATCTTGGTGACTTAGAGCACATCCTTTATAAAAGTCGTGACTTGGTGTTAGACAAGTGGACGTTTACGCATAAGCAAACTCAACAGCAGTGCAGCATTGAGTTAGAAAGTACGCTGAGTTTTAATCTTGTCCAGTCCATGTTGGATGCTACTTTGGCTGGCTGTGGTGTAGCCATGTTAGATGAATTTGCACTGGCTAAACTCGACCCTGCACAAAAAGAAAAACTCGTGAGTTTGCTGCCAGAATGGCAAACGGATGCGATTTTGCCGCTTTATCTGCTTTACCCAAAACGTGAGCACTTACCAAGAAGAACGCGAGCGTTCATCGAACACTTTAGGAACATATATTCTGTCGGCGAATAGCGACAACAAACTTAGCAACAATTGAGGAAGCAAAGGAATGCGAAAACACTGTCACCAGTTTTCCTGATGCAGGCGTGTTGGTCAAAACAGGTAACGAAGAAAACATATTACGAGGGTGAGCTTCTTCAAATCAGCATTAAAGGCAATAACTACTGACCGGACACAGAAGAAGCTCATGGATTCAGCTAACTTACATTAAGTATCGTGCTTACAGCTCGTAACGCAGACCTAAGTGGTAGTAGCTTTCGTCTGCGTGCGCACCGCCAAACGAGACTTCTTGTCCATTGCTGTAGCCACGCGAGCCGTTACGATCAACGTAGTTTGTGTAGATAGAAGAACGAGGCGTCAGTTTGTATTGCACTTCTAGCGTTGTATCTTTCAGCTCTAGCTCGTCACCATCACTGTTTTCTAAAGAACGATAACCAGCACGCAGTGCCCATTTGTCATTTACACTGTAAACCGCCGTCAATTCCATCACTTTGTCGGTGCTGGTTTGTGAGTAATAGCCCTCTAGTTCATCTTCCGAGTACAACGCACCCAACATCAAATCACCTAGGTAGTAACGCGTACCTGCGCCCCAGAATGTGTAATCGGTGTCGTTGCTTTCACGTGCATCACCTTTATTTTTCTGCATCGCCACCACTGGCGCCAAGGTACCCAAATTCCCCATGTCTAGCGTATAACGCAGTGCAGCGTTGTAACCGTAGTCGAGCTCAGAAGTGTTGTTTCCTAAAATGTACGCGACAGAAAAATCGACATTACCTAGGTTGTTTTGGTATTGCAGCGTGCCATCTTGACGGAAAACTTGCGTCGCGGTTTTGTCGACTTTATTCGCTTGGCGCGCCATAGAAACATCGGAAGAAGCGAATACATCACCAATGTCGGTAAACATAATCAATCCAGATGCCACGCGACCACCTGTAATGCGACCATAATCTTTCGCATCAATACCCGTCCATACATAACGTGCGGTCAGAGACGGTTTGTCGTTTACTTGGTTTGCGTATTCAGCGGCACCCACTTGGTATTGCGCTTGGCCGATGATCGACGCGTACTCGTTGATGGTTTGTGAACCGTTTAAACCAATACGGCCATCAAACTCGCCATTTGCATCGCCGTGCTCATCATTTTTACTGGTGACATTGAAACCAAGACGAGAGTAAATATTTAAAACTGACCCATCTTCCGCTTGATACAGCTGCGCTGCCATTGCGTTTGATGCCATCAATGTTGGGAGAAGTAGAGTCAAAATGTGCTTTTTCATGATTAACGACCTTTCATTTCTATTGTTTTAGGTACGACAAAGCCCCTTCCGAGTAACGGAATAAGAAAAATTGTCGTGAAGTAGAGAGAGGGTGCGCCCTTGTTTGCCAAGGACGCGAGCTAGTCCATTCCTATAGGGGAAGAATGATTTAGCTTAAATCGACGTCTTTGCAGCCAAAGAAGTAAGTCGCGAGGAAGCCGACGATGTAAGAGATAAGCAGGCCAGCAACAAACACCATCATTCCCGGGAAGATGCCATTTTCTGATGTCATGAGAGGAATCGCCACGATACCGGACGGGCCAAACACCGTATTAAGACCAACTGGTAAGCCAAGGTAAGAAACTAAACCGATAAAGAAGCCGCCCGCAGCGCCGCCAATACAAGCGGTAACGAATGGTTTTACGCGTGGTAATGTCACGCCGTAAATCAATGGTTCGCCAATGCCTAGAAGGCCAGGAATAATAGCGCCTTTAACTTGAGTGCGCAGTAGAGCGTCTTTTTTGGCTTTGAAATACAGCGCCATTGACGCGCCAACCTGACCGCCACCAGCCATCGCCAGGATAGGGAATAGCGAGTTAAAGCCCTGTGCTTCCATCAATGCAAAGTACACTGGAACAAAACCCTGGTGGATGCCAAATACCACAGAAATTAAGAACAAACCTGCCAAGATTGCAGCGCCTAATGGGTTATCGTTCAAGTTGAGGAACAACCAAGACATCCCTTTAAACAGCTCGCCGCCGATTGGCATGATGATCAAGAAGGTTACCGCACCCATGATCAACAGAGTGATAACGGACGTTAAGATCATATCCAGATCATCTGGCATGTATTGACGAACCTTACGCTCGACTTGCGCACCGATGATCGCCGCCAAAAGTACGCCGATAATGTTGCCGCGCGGATCAATCGCAAAGCCGAAAAACTCGTTCATGCCAGAGTAAATGCCGGATGTCGCCTCAGGGTTGTAACCCAGCACAAACAAAGAGGCGAGAATGGCACCATTAACACCAGAGCCGCCAAATGCTTGCTGCGCGTTGTAACCAATCAGAATACTTAGGAAAGCAAACAGACCCTTACCAAAGACTTTCATGTAGGCGATCAAATCCAACATAAACTGGCTTGGTGTCTGGTCGAGAACAAACATCTGTTCCAATAACGTCGCAAAACCTAGCAACAAACCAGCGGCAATAAAGCCTGGGATCAACGGCGTAAAGATAGTGGCAAACTTGCTTAAAAAACGCTGAACCGCACTGGTTTGCTTACTCTTCATCTGTTTTTTCTGCTCGGCTGCGACGGCAGAAAGATCTTGTTGCGGCATATCTGCTTCTTCACTGTCACCAGAGGTTAAGCTGTCGATCAATTGATTCATCATCTCAGCCGCTTGTTGAGCTTTTCCGGGACCGAGAATGATCTGAAACTGCTCATCGCTTTCCACCACACCCATTACGCCGGGAATTTGCTTGATAACTGATTGATCAGCCAAGCCATTGTTGGCGAGCGATAAACGCAAACGCGTCATACAGTTACCACATTTGCTTACGTTGCTACTGCCACCCACTGCGGACAGCAACTGCGATACTGTGTTTGAAGTTATTTTTGCCATAGGGTCTATCCTTCAGAACTCGGATTATTTAGTTATTATTTAGTGCTGCGCGAATAAAGCCGTTGTGCGCGGCGAGGCGTGATTTGGCTTGTTCGGCATCCAAATCGGCCAAAATCATTAAGATGGCGGTTTTGCAGTGGCGACCGCAGGCATTTAATGCTCGCTCTGCTTCTTCTTTTGATGCGTCGGTTGCTTCCACAACAATGTTGGTTTGGCGTTGTATGAGCTTGGCGTTAGTGGCTTCTACATCCACCATTAAGTTGCCAAATACCTTACCGCTACGAATCATTGCGCCTGTCGTGAGCATGTTTAGCACCAGTTTTTGTGCGGTGCCAGCTTTCATGCGAGAAGATCCAGTGACAACCTCTGCGCCAACTATCGGCAGAATCGCGATGTCGGCCGCTTCTGCCATGGCACATTCTGGATTACAGGCGATAGATGCGGTCGTGGCTCCGATGGATTTAGCGTAGTCCAAACCACCTAGTACATAAGGTGTACGGCCACTCGCTGCAATGCCTACAACCACGTCATGCTTGGTGAGGTGAAGTGCTTTTAAGTCGTCTTGACCCATTTTCGCGTTGTCTTCTGCGTTTTCTACCGCTTTCAAAATCGCCTGATGTCCACCAGCAATTAAGCCAATCACCATATCTGGGTGCGTGCCGTAGGTAGGAGGACACTCGCTTGCATCAAGAATGCCTAAGCGACCTGACGTACCAGCTCCCATGTAAATTAAACGGCCACCATTTGCAAAAGCTTGGGTAATTGCGTCAACTGTCTCTGCAATTTGTGGTAGCACCGCTTTTAACGCGAGCGGGACTTTTTGATCCTCTTCATTAATGACTTGCAGCATCTCGATGGTCGAAAGCGTATCGATCTCGGCACTGGCTGGGTTACGGCTTTCTGTCACCAATCTGCTTAAATCAATTTTCATGTTTTGCACTCTTCGTAATGTTCAATCTGAGGGCGATTTTATGGAATAAAATATTCAGGTTTGGTGATAAAAATCACACTTGAGGTTATTCTTTATGCAGGAGAAATTTGGAATAATGAGAGAAAATATACGTCTATTACGTCCGGGATTAACTGTCTTGGTTAGAATAATCAGGGGGTTAAATCAAACGCCTATTATTTCTGATTTGGAATAATTTATTTAAAATTTTTGAGGTTTTTGTTGTGTCAGTTATCAATAAGATAGTCGCGAGGCGTACTCAGCTTTCGCAAAGTGGTCGTTTGGTTGGCGATTGGATTGTTGAAAACGCAGAAAAGGCGGCGCTGCTCACCAGCCAAGAACTTGCGGCGCAAGTAAAAGTGAGTCAATCGAGCATTGTGAAATTTACTCAGCGTATCGGCTTTAAAGGTTACAGCGAGTTTAAGTTAGCTCTGAATGAAGAGATTGGCCGTAAGCATGCGATGCAGTCGACACCGCTGCACAGTGATATTTTGGCTGACGACCCCATTGCGGTAATTTCACAGAAACTGGTGAAAGCGAAAACCGACGCTATGTTTCAAACTACCAATACGCTGTCTTACGAAGCGTGTCACCAAGCGGTGAAATGGTTGAGTGAAGCGCGTCGAGTGCAAGTGGTCGGGATTGGGGGCTCTGCACTGACCGCGAAGGATTTAAGCTTTAAACTGCTTAAACTTGGTATTACGGCGCTTTCTGAACAAGACAGCCACGTGCAGATTGCTGTTGCCCGCACGCTCTCTCCAGAAGATGTTCAGATCGCAATCTCGTTTTCGGGTGAGCGCAAAGAAATTCTCGTCGCGGCAGAAGCGGCAAAAGAGCAGGGCGCGAAGGTGATTGCGTTATCTGCGCCTGGAAGAAGTCGCTTGCGCGGTATTGCCGATATTACGTTTGATACGATTGCCAATGAAACGGAACATCGCAGCTCATCCATTGCTTCGCGTACCGCGCAAAACGTGATCACCGATTTGCTGTTTATCATCTTGGTTCAGCAAAGAGACGACAGTGCCCGTCAGTTGATCAGCGATATCAGTACCGACATCAAACAGATCCTCACATGATCGCTTGTTTAACAGCGGACTAGAGATCCGGATCGTGCCTCAGCAAAGCAATAAAAGCAGAGAGGTGTTTTTCAATGGTGAGATCGGCAGAAATCGCGGGTAACTCCAACGTGATGCAAGGTAAATCACGTTCACTACACCAAGTGCCGAATGAGCCGGGTGTTTCGTAGTCGATATCGTCAACGATTGGCAGTTGGAACTGCTCGCCGAGCCATTTGGCAAGGTCGGAATGTTTGGGATCATCCACAAAAGCAAGCGGTTCATGAAACGACACCACAAACTTTGGCTTGCGCAGTTCAATCAAGTTAATTAATGCGCTAACTTCAGGCTCTAGTTGGTTTTTAGTGCCAGTTTTCACCTGTACGTCTCGAACGGGTGTGTGAGAGCTCCATCGATACACTGTGCCATGCTCAGTCCAATTTTGGGTTGGAAACGCGCGATTGAGATCCACTTGGTTTGCATTTGCGCGTGTGCCTAGTTGGTTGCCGTCAGGATTCATTGACAGAATCACATCATGTCGTAAGTTTTCAGCAGGCAAGCTTCTTAGCGCGCAGGACAAACCTGCAATCGAGGCCGTCTCGTCCCCGTGAGTGCCTGCCAAAATCAAACCTCGCGAAGCACTTTCGACTTGAGCCGGAAAATACAGTAATGGCGCACCAAGCACGGATTGACCGTATGATGTTGGCCGAATTAAAAATGCCGCTCTTTCCGTTCTTGGAATTAGACTCACCGTAATCTCCTGATTGATGAAGTAGTATCAATATCTAAGCTAATTACACCTAGCTAAACTGAACCGTTTAAACTCGTCAACGGTTGAAATGTTAATTGTGGCACTTGCTTCACAAGACGCGTTAGGAGAACGAAAAAAGATATGGATTTTAAAAAACATTCAACGGCGTTGCTGATTTCCTCTTTATTCACCCCTTTTCTTGCTACATCAGTTGCTGCGGAGACCTTACCTAAAGGTATTCAACTTGCCGCAGAACAGCATTTAGTACGTGCGAATGACGCAGAGGCGGCGACGCTTGACCCAGCGAAAGCCGAAGGTCTGCCAGAAATGCATGTGATTCGTGACTTATTTGAAGGGCTTGTGATTCAAGATCGTGACGGAAACATCATTCCCGGTGTGGCAGAATCATGGGAAACCAACGACAACCAAACCTTTACTTTTCACTTGCGCAAAGACGCGAAATGGTCGAATGGCGAGCCTGTGACAGCGGATGATTTTGTCTATTCACTGCGCCGAGCGGTAGATCCGAAAACCGCTTCTCCAAATGTTTGGTATCTCAAACTCACCAAGATCAAAAACATCACCGATGTAGCAGAGGGCAAAAAGCCTTTGGACGATCTCGGTATCAAGGCAGTGGATAAATACACCCTACGTTTTGAGTTGGACAGTCAAGTGCCGTACTTTGTTGCTATGACTGGGCACACGTCCATGATGCCAGTGCATCAAGCGACAGTGGAAAACCGCGACAAGCCGTGGAGTGATCCAGACCAATTTGTTAGCAACGGTGCATTCACATTGGATAAGTGGGTCGTGAATGAGCGCATTGAACTGGTTAAGAGTCCAAGTTACTGGGACAGCGCAGATACGCATTTAAACAAAGTGACTTACATTCCGTTTGAAAACCAAAACGCGTCAATCAATCGTTATGCGGCAGGAGAGCTGGATATCACGTCAGATGTGCCGACTCATATGGCGCAGAAGCTTAAACAAGATTACAAGCAGGCTTACACGGTGGTGCCATTATTGTGCACGTATTACTACGCGTTCAATACCACTCGTCCGCCATTTGATGATGTGCGAGTGCGTCAAGCGGTATCGTACTCCATCATGCGCGATGTGATTACGAATGGTGTCACGCAAGTGGGCAACCTTCCTGCTTATACTTTTGCGCATCAGTACACCGCAGGGTTTGATGCGACGCCGCCTGAATACAGTAAGTGGAGTCAGCAACAACGTGACGAGAAAGCGCGTCAGTTGTTAAAAGAAGCGGGTTACAGCCAAGACAAGCCGCTCGATTTTAAATTGCTGTACAACACCAGTGAGGCAAACAAATCGATCGCCGTTGCAATAGCCTCGATGCTACACAAGAATCTCGGTGCAAACGTGGAGTTAGAAAACCAAGAGTGGAAGTCGTACTTAGTGGCGCGTAAACAAGGCAATTTCGATGTGATGCGCGCGTCTTGGTGTGGTGATTACAATGAAGCGTCTACTTTCCTGAGTTTATTGCGTTCAGGTTCCTCGGGTAACTTTGCACGTTACAGCAGTGAAGCGTACGACAACGCGATGAACAGTGCATTGGCTGCAACCGATGAGAAAGCGCGCCAAGGTTTCTATGATCAAGCCGAGCAATTGTTGGCGGCGGATATGCCAATCGCACCGATTTACTACTACATGCAAGCGCGTTTGGTTCGTCCTACGGTTGGCGGTTTTGCCAAGAACAACGTAGAAGGTCGTATCTACTCGAAAGACCTCTACATCAAGAAGTAGCGCTCAAAACAAGCGATAAATATGAAGCCCCGAAGATGTATCTTACGGGGCTTCTTTTTATTGTTAGCGAGTGGAGAGCTTGTTCACGAGCATAGCGACTCGTTTGCCAAGATACTCCGCCGTTGCAACATCAGAAGCATGCAACTGACCACCTTCACCACCTTGTGCAACAATACCACCTTGTACACCATAACGATTCAGGTTTTGCTCCCCAGAATTGCTGATCTTATCCAACCCGACCCACATCATGCCGTGTTGGTTAGAGAGCGTTTGTAGATATTGTAATGTGCAAGATTGGTCGCCATTCATTGCCCCACCACTGGTAAAGCCAGCCGCGATTTTGCTCGCCCATTTTTGGTAATACCAAGATTCACTGCTTGCATCTGCAAATGCTTTAAACTGCGCTGCTACACCGCCCATATAGGTCGGTGAGCCAAAGATAATCGCATCACACTCAGCAAGTTCATCCATTAGTTTAGGGTTCACAAAACGTCCCTCAATAATCTCACTGCCTTCAATTCGGTGAGAGAGGATTTCACAGTCATCTTGCTGCTTAATGCCTTGTTGTTCAACGCCTGCGGCAATCGCGCGAGCGAGCTGACCAGTAACGTCGGTTTTAGAAAAATAAATAATCGCAATTTTGGACACAATGGTTCCTTTTTTCATTGTTGATTTTTAATCGTGCGACTAAGGCTAAAACCTCAAGCTAAGTTGAGGTCAACACTAAAACTTAAAAAGAAGTGCATTAAAAAAGCCGATGTAGATACATCGGCTTTTTAGTGGGTTATGTGCCGTCCTAAATAAGGTTGACACTTTCCACCCCCAAAATTGGAGAGTGTTATGAAATCAACAACTAAAAGAACTCTGCGCGATTACTCCCTCGCTTTTAAACTCACTGTAGTTGATGAGGTTGAAAAAGGAAGCCTCACTTACAAACAAGCCC
>NZ_JAWOWK010000012.1:0-99601 GCF_033340375.1 Vibrio sp. 1167
TGAAACCTAATTTGATACCGAAGTATCTAATTGGATTATCATCAACGAGTGCCCACACAGATTGATAGGTCTATATTGTTAAAGAGCTTGCTTTACGAGAAGTTTTTCTCTCAAAGCGGAGGTGCATTCTAGCGATTTAGTTGTTAGTGTCAAACACTTTTTTAAACTAATTTTTTGTAGAAGCTTTTTACCTCTTCGACCCTGCTAAAGCCTTGTGGCGTCTGCCGTGTCGATGGATGCGCATTATAGGGAGAAGATTTTCTTTGGCAATACTAAAAGTGCATTTTTTCTAAAAAAACATGCCAAATGGATACTTTCCATCCAACCCTAAAATTACCCAGAAATAACACTCAGGATTTATACAATTTACCCACAAAAAGCTGTGGATAACTACTCATCACTATCAAAGAAATAAGAAATACGCGAACGCGGATTTAGATACTCTTTTACTTTATCCGGTAATTTTGACGGATGAATCGCGTTAACTATCTTTATATCTTTTGAGGCAAGATCAATGATTGGCGCTTGCGTCCTTGGTACTGATGGATCGTAAACCAAGACATTCGGGAATAATAAATGCGATGCATTCACTGAGATAACCAGGCCGACCATATTATTAGAAAGCTGAACTACGGTACCCGGAGGAAACACGCCCATAAACTTAATTAGGATGTTCAGGTTCTCTTCTTTATATAGGTGTTTACAGTTCTTATATAAATGAGAGAGTGCGGTATAAGGAATCTTTTGATCTGAGACTATCGGTGTATGACACAAGTTATCAAACGCATTGGCTACAGCAATAATTTGAGCAAACTCGTTGATCTCATCTCCTTTCAGGCCTTTAGGATAACCAGACCCATCTCTTAGCTCATGGTGCTGCGCAATCACAATTCTCGCGACTTCGGGAAAAGCCTCGATTTGACTCGCAAGATCGACGCCATATTTAGTATGCAACTTTAAGTAGTTGGTTTCTGGCTCTGTTAGAGGTAGTTGCTTTCTTAATATTGCAGTCGGGATTTTTATTTTCCCGATATCATGGAATAGTGCGGAAAAGGAAAGCTCTTTCAACTGTGCTGCTGAGTACCCTTTAGCACAGCCAATCATCATAGAGATAACAGCCACGTTCAATGAGTGGAAATAAATATCTTCAAACTCATTTTTTCCGTTCATCAGATGTAACGTAACATTATCATCGCACATTAACTTCTCGACGATATCTTCAATAAGAAGCTTTGCTTCATCAACTGCTGCTGTCGGACGGTTACGGATTTTAGTCATGACTGAACGCATACGTGCCAGAGAGCGCTCAAACTCTTTTTCACACTGAATCACGCGTCGACGGTATGCACTTAACTTTTCTATGCGGTTCTGTTTTTCTTGCCACATTTTTTGAGTTTCATGATCTAACGACGCTTCATTTGTTACTCTGTCAGCTTGTCTTTGATCAACAGGGAGTGGAACGGCATCGCTTTGCTCTGGATTAAAGTAAACGAACTTTACGCCGAGGTGGCGGATCATCTCGACTTGCTCTTGGTCTTTAATCTTAAAGCTATTGAGTAGAAAGGGGTGATCGTTCCACTTTAGCGGAAGACGGATATGTAATCCGGGTTGAATACGATCGACCGTTAGTTTAATGGCTGCCACTTATTCACTACTGATTTATATTTCTTAAGAGAGTTAGAATACTAGTAAATTTTGTGAATAAATTCATCAGTAACTATCAAAACATCAAACCGTTATTTCTAAGCGACTCACTTAATTAGATAGAAGTAAGCTACTTTAAGGAGCGATCTGCTTTGCGTATTTTAAGCTTGGCCTCGAACACTGGCTTGTCTATTACTTCTTGATCTTTGACTAGCCCCATTAACGTTTGTACCGCTACACGGGCCATATCACTGATAGGAAAGTGCACTGCTGATACTGTAGGGTAAAGACTTTCACAAAGATCAACACTGTCAAAGCTAGTTAATGAGATTTGCTCTGGTACAGAAATACTGTGCTCGTGTAAGTACTGCATTGCGCCAACCGTCATTTCTTCACTGCACGAAAAGACAGCCGTCACATCAGGGTGTCGTTGTAAAATTGCAGCCATTGCATCATAACCACTTTGCCGACCATAATTCCCTTCTTCACACCAGCTTTCATCAATATCTATACCAGCATCCTTCATTGCATCAATATACCCAAGCTTTCTCAATACACTGTTATGACGTTGGGATGGACCGGCAATACAAGCAATCTTTCGATGACCACCAGCTAAAAGGTGCTCAACGGCAATACGGCTTGCATGATGATGGTTAAAGGTAACACAACGCTCTTCTATTCCTTCCACGTAGCGATCCAGGAGAACGAAAGGTGTTGGCTGTTTAGCTAATTCACGTAAGTCATCATCTGACAAATAACGACTATGAAGTACATAGCCGTCACAACGTAAATCATTAAAACGCTGAATTGCCTCTTTTTCACCTTGTGCAGAATGATGGCCTTGAGCTGTAATCAAAAACTTCTTATGAATATCCAGCTCGGTCTGAACCTGCTCCATCATCTCGCCAAAGAAGCCCCCCGTATAGTAAGTCACCAATAACCCAACCATATTACTGGATGAGGTTGCGAGTGAACGAGCAATTGCACTAGGACGATAATTCAATTGCGCCATAGCTTGCTCTACTTTTTTTCGAGTTTCCTCGCGAAATTTCCCCTCTCCATTAATAATTCGAGAAACGGTAGAGCGATTTACACCGGCGAGTTCGGCTACATCTTTAATCCTTGCCATAATGCTATTGGGTCCAACTGCAATTGTTATTAAATATTCGTTTATGTAGAACGGCTGCCAGCAATTCGTAAGGTGCTATAGGGGGCGAAGCTGGCAGCCTTTAATCATACACCGACCATTTGATTGGTAGAAACAAGCTCAGAGTAATCCGTGACAGTTATGCCATGATGAGCTAACTGTTCTTTTAAAATGGGAGAGGTAAGAACTTGTAACTCTAGCTCTCGCTGAAGCGCATAGCCACTCTTTAAGATAAGCGCCTGATCGGCCTCTGCCGGGTGGCACATCACCTCAACCAAGTCATAGTCAGCTTTTAAGCTCAATAGATGTGCCATTAAGCCATCCAAGCTCACTTTTTGATCATAAAACTCATCAGTAAAGATATACCTGATTGTCATCGATTCTTGACACAAGCCAGTGCCCCGCAGTGGCACTCTGTATTCATTCGCTACGTCTTTAATAACGGGCAAAATTTGAGGGTGAGTATGCGCGTGATGATGGCTATCTAAGTGGCTTAGCTCTAACCCAAGCGATAAAAAATGTTCCACCTGAGCTTTTGCTTCATCATAAATGACCTGAGTTTCGAAGTCCTGCTTACTCCAAAGTTCGTCATAGTTGATAAAGTGCGCTCGGCCGTTGGTCAAGTTAGGATGCTTCGTTATAGGCACACCTGCTGTAAACCTAAGATGAACGCCAATTTTCAAGTCTGGATTATGGCGAGCTAGTTCTAAGGCATGTTGCTCAGCATCCATACCCACCATCATGGTGGTTGAATGAACCACACCTTGCTGATGAGCTTTAACGATGCCGCTATTTACACCTCTCGTTAAACCAAAATCATCAGCATTAAAAATGACTTTCATCGGCGCCCTTCCTTAGTCTTACAACGTCGTTAGTTTAAATTGAGGTAAATACGGAGCGTTCACCGCTAGGATATCATCCAGGATTGACTTGGCGCGGCCAATGTCAGGCACCAATGGGTTATTGGTTAATGCCATAAGCGCCTTGTCATAATTACCTTCGACAGCAGCTTCTATTGTTAGCTGCTCATACGCTTTAACTTGATGGAGTAATCCTTTGATATTGTTTGACAACTCGCCAACCGCAAGAGGTTTCGCCCCCCAGCTACCAATCACGGCACTACATTCAATCACAGCATCGTCAGGTAGGCCGTTGATCGCTCCATTATTTAAAACGTTAACAACATGAATACTATTACGATTGTTATAAATTGAATCAACTAGGTTCAGTGATGCATCAGAATAATAAGCACCACCCCGCTCCTCTAACTCTTTCGGCTTATGATCGAGGGTAGGATCTTGATAGAGCTTAAATAGCGCATTTTCTGTTTCCATTACCTGCTCAGCACGAGTGCCTTTTTCATCGGCACTTTGTTTCTCTTCAGCAAGCATGGCATCAGTTTGGTAGAAGTAACGATGATAAGGACATGGTATCGCCCCCAGTGCTTTTAGAAATGCCGGATCCCACGGCTCTTCCCAGATATTCTTCATACTGAAGTTGGCACCATCACCGACTTTCTCTAATACCGTTTGAGTAATATCTTCCCCATTGAGCCATGCTTTGTGTACCCACACGAGATGGTTTAACCCAGCAAACTCAAGTTGCAGCTCTTTTGGCTCGCACTCCATCATTTCTGCAATCATCATTTCCATTGAAACGGGCACATTGCATAAACCAATACTCTTTACTTTGGTGTACTTACTGACCGCTTCGGAAACTAAACCCGCTGGGTTGGTGAAATTGAGCATCCATGCGTTTGGAGCCAACTCTTCAATGTCTTTACAGATATCAAGAATGACCGGAATGGTTCGCAGTGCTTTAGCAAAACCACCAGGGCCCGTTGTTTCTTGGCCGATGACGTCGTACTTGATTGGGATTCGCTCATCGTTAGCGCGTGCAGCAAGGCCACCAACACGAAACTGCGTCATCACAAAATCCGCATCTTTTATCGCAGCACGGCGATCGAAACCGGCTTTTATCTCAATTTTTGCTCCGGCTTTATCGACCATTCGCTGAGCCAATCCTTTGATGATCTCAAGCTTCTCAGCTCCTGACTCAATGTCCACAAAATGGATTTTCTTAACGGGTAAATATTCTAAGCGCTTAATAACCCCTTCAACCAATTCCGGGGTATAGCTACTACCACCGCCAATAATGGCAAGCTTGATCGCCTCTCTAGACATTTTCATCCCCCTTTATTTGTTCGAGATTTTTTTGTTCAGTGCGACGATTTCTACAGCCATCTCTTGAGCCAAAATCGTAGTCATTAGGTGATCTTGAGCATGCACCATCACTAACGTAATCGGGACTTTCCCTTCTCCCTGATCTTCTTCAATAAGCTGAGTCTGTATTAAGTGGGCTTTATTAATGCACTCTCTTGCTTGAGAGAGCTTCTCATCAGCCGCTTCAAAATCTTGTTCTCGAGATAAACGCAATGCCTCGTAGCTTAAACTTCTGGCTTCACCAGCATTGCAAATGATCTCCATTACAACCAATTCTTGTTCCATCATTTTCTCTCCGAAAATCGGGCCGCGGTAATTGCGGCCCATTAAGCACAGTTAAGCAGTAACGCCTTCGCCTGACGGCTGCGTGTCACCTTTAGTTTCCTTCGTCGTTGGTAGTTCTTGCTCCAACATTTGCTTCTCAAACATTTTGAAGAATGGGAAGTAGATGATTAGATCAAGAATTAATAAACCAATGACGAGCAATACTGGCGCAAAGGTCCAACCGCTACCCCACGAAGCACCTATCAGTGCCGGTGTTGTCCAAGGTGTTGTAGCGACACCCATACCCACAAAGCCGACATGCACAGCAAAATACGCAATCGTAGCGTTGATGACTGGAGCGAAGACGAACGGGATAAACAAGGTCGGGTTCATCACAACAGGGCTACCGAAGATCACTGGTTCGTTGATTTGGAAAAAGCCAGGCACCGCACTCATTCGACCAATGCTCTTAAGGTGAACAGAACGGCTAAACGACATCAGCATAACAAGAGCAAGTGTTGCACCAGAGCCGCCAATAAAGATGTAAAAATCCCAGAACGGTTGAGTAAATACATTTGGAATCGGTTCACCTGCAACAAAGGCTTCAATGTTGGCACCAATGTTGGTCAAAAAGATTGGAGAAAGCAGTCCAACAACAATTGCAGCACCATGAATACCCGCAAACCAAAGCAGCTGGCAAAGCAATAAAGCGCCAATAATGGCAGGCAATGAGTTAGACGCACTAATTAGCGGTTTAAAGATAGCCATAACAGCATCTGGAATCAGCATGTCGTACTGGGTTTGTACGAAAAGGCTAAGTGGATATAAGGTAATGAATATCGCTAAGACTGGTAGCAATACTTCAAATGATCGCGCAATCGCCGGTGGCACCTGCTCTGGCATGCGAATCGTAATATTGTGCTTTTTCATAAAACGGTAGAGCTCCACCGAGAAAAATGCACACATCACTGCGGTGAAGATCCCGGTTCCGCCCATGTGAGACATAGACAACGCGCCATCTTTAGCTGGGGCCGCAATGAGTAAAAAAGACATTAGTGACAATACAGCACTCGTGATCCCATCCATCTTGTAAGCCTTAGCTAAACTATAAGCAACGCCCAGCGAAACAAAAATGGTCATGATCCCCATCGACATGTTGTAGGGCATCATTATGGTATCAAAATGTGTAGTGGCGAAATCGAGCCAAATTCGACCAAAAGTAAAGGTTGTATCTTCGGCAAATGGGGGGAATGCAAAAATCAAAATGAAACTACCGACAATAATAAACGGCATTGCGACAATAAAACCGTCTCTCATTGCGCGAACATGGGGCTGATTCCCCACTTTAGCTGCTATAGGGGCTATATGCTTTTCGACTGCGCCTATAATTGCGTCATAAAGCTTCATAGAGTCCATCCTTATTTTAGGCAAAAGAATCCCGCATCAAATATTTATATTTGATGTACAGTTATCTTTTTAATTTAAAACTATAGTTTAGTTAATTAATTCTAATGCTTGCTCTAGTACTTCTTCTCCCTTCATCATTCCATAATGCTGAGGAGAAATAGCATCAATGTTTTTACCATGCTCTTGCGCCGTTTTTCTTAGCTCTTCTAGCTGAAAACGTACTTGAGGCCCGAGAAGACAAACATCGTACTCTTTAATTGCATCTTCAAACGCATTCACTGACATTGCATCAATTTTGCACTCAATTCCTTTATTTTCAGCAGCTTGCTCCATTTTCTTAACAAGCATACTGGTGGACATCCCTGCGCTACAGCATAAAAGGATCTTTTTCATAGTCTTACTCCCGTTGTGTAAATTTCAACCTGTAAAAACTGTAGCAAAAATAACCAAGACAAAAAAGCGCAACCGGTTGCATTATTCGTGAACACAATCCCAATTTAGAAAATACCACCTATTTTTTTGTAATTATTTAGGTCTAGGATAAAAGTCATAAAATAATTTAAGACATCACATTAAGTTTCAAATTATCAATATTTTACTACTGACAACGTCGTTATTAATTTCTTAAAAGGAATAGAGAATGAAATTTAATAAATTGGCTATTGCAACGCTTGTAAGTGCCGCACTATCACAACACTCATTTGCTCAAACCGACTCTAAAGGCACCATTTATCTAACGTTTGATGATGGACCAATCAATGCATCTATTGACGTTATTCAAGTACTTAACCAGGAAGATATCAAAGCGACGTTTTACTTTAATGCTTGGCATTTAGATGGAATTGGTGATGAGAATGAAGACCGTTCCCTAGAAGCCTTAAAGCTCGCATTAGACACTGGTCATATTGTTGCGAACCACAGTTACGATCACATGGTGCACAACTGCGTGGATGAATTTGGACCGAACAGTGCTGCGGAGTGTAATGCGACCGGGGACCACCAGCTTAACTCGTATCAAGACCCTGTTTACGATGCCTCAATGTTTACGGAAAACTTATCTGTGTTAGCAAAGTATTTGCCGAACATTACAAGCTACCCGAACTACAAGGCAACAGAGTTTGCTAGACTGCCCTACACCAACGGTTGGCGCGTGACGAAAGACTTCAAAGCAGATGGGTTATGTGCCACGTCTGATGACCTGAAACCTTGGGAACCAGGATATGTATGCGATACATCCAACCCATCCAACAGTGTAAAAGCAGCTATCGAGGTTCAAAATATCCTAGCGAATAACGGCTATCAAACTCACGGTTGGGATGTGGACTGGGCACCTGAAAATTGGGGCATTGAAATGCCAGCAAACAGCCTTACAGAAGCAGAAGCATTTCTTGGATATGTGGATTCCGCGTTAAACACTTGTGCACCAACAACGATTAACCCGATCAACTCCAAAGCTCAAGAGTTCCCATGTGGTACACCTTTACACGCCGATAAAGTTATCGTTTTAACTCACGAGTTCCTATTTGAAGATGGTAAGCGTGGCATGGGGGCAACGCAAAACTTACCTAAGCTCGCTAAGTTTATACAGTTAGCAAAACAAGCGGGTTATGACTTCGACACAATGGATAACTACACACCGAACTGGCAAGTTGGTCATAACTACGACGCTGGCGATTACGTCTTACACCTAGGTACTGTATACCAGGCTGTAACAAACCATACTGCACAACAAGATTGGGCACCGTCTCCAACCTCTAGCCTCTGGACAAATGCAGACCCAGCCACTAACTGGACTCAGAATGTTTCCTATAAACAAGGTGATGTGGTGACTTATCAAGGTTTGCGTTATCTAGTTGATGTACCGCACGTGTCCCAAGCAGACTGGACTCCGAACACTCAAAATACCTTGTTCACAGCTCTATAGGCTGTTCCTACTATCACCATGTAGTAGTTTGCGCGAGGCATACCCCTCGCGCTTTTTTGTTTTGAAGATCCAGATACAACAAAGCCCCGACTTTCATCGAGGCTCTGTCTTAAAATATGGTACCGGTGGACGGAGTTGATTGGACTGGCATTCCTGCCGTCACCGCGAAGGCAACGCTAACTTCCTTTTGATATTTACGAGCACCTAAAACGACGAAAGGCCGCTATAAAAGCGACCTTTCTGATATGGTACCGGTGGGCGGACTTGAACCGCCACGCCCGAAGGCAACGGATTTTGAATCCGTCGTGTATACCAATTTCACCACACCGGCATCTTTGGGCTATTGCCCTTTGATGGTTGGCATTATACGTAAGCTTTTGACCTGCGCAAGCAGAAATACCTTAAATAACTATCGTTTGCTGATAATTTCGCCACAAAGTGTGACAAAGCTGTACTCATAAGAAACGTACGCTCCATTTTCTACTACTCTTCCAGATGAAAATGAGTATACGAAACTCTTTTTAAGTTCTATTCACTGTAATATCAGAAACATAACCATTCCCAATGCTCGACAACGCATTATGGAGCATCTCTGCGGTATCTTCTGCTTGCATGAAGTGACTCGTGTCCATCGTATTGCCGCTTGTTTTCCAGAATTCCGTATCCATTCCACCAGGATAAACCGCGATAATTTTCATAGGTTTTCCTTTTAGCTCCAAACGAACCGACTCAATTAATCCTTTGATGGCCCATTTCACTGCACAATACGTAGACTCTTGCGCTTTAGGTTGTTGCGCGGCTGTGGACATGATCATGACCACTTTTATTGGATGATCTTTGTAACGCTTTACTAACTCTCTTAACACATGAATCGCAGAATTCAGGTTGTTATCAATCAACTTTTGAATCTCTTCCGGCTCCTGCTCTTCCAGTAAGCCAAAATAACCACTTCCCGCACTATGAATGACCATTTCAGGGGACTGTTTCACCCCATCAAAGAGCTGTTTCACATTTTGGTGCGATGAGAGGTTGCAAGCTTGATAACCAACGTTATGAGAGAGTTGTTTTGCTAGTGCGGATAGTTTTTCTGTATTTCTTCCTATTACATACGTCTCTTTGCCTTCCGCATCATAACGCTTTGCTAGTTCCGCCCCTAAACCGCTACTTGCACCTGTAATTACAATCATGCGCTACCTCTTTTCAACCACATACTTTTAATTCATCTATCAATTAAGGTAACAGAATCGTGGTAATTCACACCTCAAGAGCACCATTCTTTGAAGCAAGCAGCTTTCTTACTTTCGTGATGCATGAAATATCAAGCAGAACGACGGGCATTTAACCTATGCTTAAGCAAGAATAACTTTCTGAATTTTCTATCGACTTTCTAGTGAGAACTGAATAGGAGCAAAGAATGACTGGGTCAAAATGGCAGTGGTTACTGAAACAGATGACGCGAAAACTGTGGGTCCGGACGTCACTCTACGCATTACTTGCTGTTGCTACCGCCTTAATGTCGATTGTTTTAAACCAGTTCATTACTCTGCCCCCTGCCATCAACGTCAGCAAGGATTTGTTGAACAACATATTAAATATCCTCGCAACCTCCATGCTTGCAGTGACTACATTCTCTCTCAATATTATGGTCTCAGCGTACAGTGCCGCTAGTGCAGGGGTAACGCCGCGAGCGACAAAACTGTTGATGGAAGACAGCACAACACAAAATGCCTTAGCAACCTTTCTTGGCTCTTTTCTATTTAGTTTGGTAGGAATTATCGCGCTAGGTATTGGGGCCTATCATCAACAAGCACAAATTTATCTGTTCATCGTAACTATCGCCGTAATCGTGATGATCATACTCACTCTGCTACGTTGGATTCAGCACCTTTCCGTACTAGGAAGGGTCAGTGAAACCACTTCATACGTGGAGCAAGCCTTGTTAGATGCGATAAGAAAACGGGGCAAAGAGCGTTGGCTAGGTGCTCACCCGTGGAGCCACCCAGAACATAAACCCAGAGGAAGTAAACCTATTTTGAGCCAAGAAATTGGCTACTTACAGCATGTTGATATGCATCATCTCGATAGTATTGCTGAAGCAAACCAATGCACCATCTACCTTGAGCGACAACCGGGAAGTTTTGTGTACGTAGGTCAACCATTGGCTTGTGTTTGTGGAGAATTGCCAGACGAAAGCGAAGTAACGGCAGCCTTCACGATTCGAACAGAGCGTTCATATGATCAGGACCCTCGCTTTGGTTTAGTCGTTATGGCGGAAATCGCCTCACGAGCACTATCTCCGGCTGTAAATGATAATGGCACCGCAATTGACGTTCTTGGGCGTTCTGTACGAGCACTTTCATTATGGGGAGACCTACTCAGTGAGCCGCCTACCAAAACTCGATATCCTAGACTATTTGTGCCCGCATTGAGCTGCCAGGATTTGTTTGATGATGTCTTTTTGCCGATAGCACACGATGGTGCAGCGCAACTCCAAATACAGATTCGCCTACAAAAGGCCTTGCTAGCTCTCTCTAGTATGCACCCTAAGTTATTTTTGTCACCAGCAATCAAGCTGTCAGAAAAAGCTTTAGAGCTTTCATTAAGCCAACATTATACCGAAGATGAGAAACACCAACTCTCTCAGCTATCTAATCTGGTCACAGACCAAAGAGCCAATGGTTAAGAGAATCGAATTCAGTTGAAACATATTGCTGCACGGCCTCGTGTATCATGACATGTGCTGATAACGTAGGGCAGAAAAGTCACTTAGTTTATACACAATTAAAGACTCTGTGCGTTAGGTCTCTTTTCTCTTGGTGAGGGAATCTATATTCTGACGCACAATTTTTAAGGTAAGTGATGGAATAATGACAACGTCTACAACTCTTCCACCTGCTGGTCTCTTTCGTCGACTTGCAGCGTTGATTTACGACACATTGATTATTATCGCAATTGAAATGATGGCCGCAGGTATTGTTATGGCCGTTGTGTTTGCACTAAATGCAGCAGGATTGTTGAGCTATGGCGAGTACGCTGATGCCGCAGATATGCTCGGAAAGCACCCTGTATTGAGCCCTCTATTTACACTTTACCTTGCGGGTGTGTGGATATATTTCTTTGTGTTCTTCTGGACGCGAGCAGGACAAACTCTTGGGATGCGCGCTTGGAAGCTTCGAGTTCGCAATGCCAAAGACGGAGCACCAATTACGGTAACTCAAGCTCTGATTCGTATTTCGACATCTGGCTTTGGCTTGGCAAATTTGACTGTACCGATTGATCCGAAGAAACGTGGTTTCCACGACATTTGGGCCAAAACAGAGGTTGTTGTATTACCTAAGGCAAATTAACTTGTCTAGGAACACAAAAAAGGAAGGCGTAATGCCTTCCTTTTACATTTGGTTCGGTAAAACTTGGTTTATTCGATGATGCTTCAGTTATAGCTTTCTTCGTAGCAGTGCAATCGCAATAGCTAAGAACACCAAACTCGGGGCCAAAGCACCAAACACTGGGGATATGCCATACACCAAGCTTAATGGACCAAAGAACTCACTGGATATGTAAAAAGTAAACCCGGCAACCACGCCCGACAATACCCTTGCCCCCATGGTCACGCTTCTGAGTGGACCGAAAACAAAAGATAGCGCCATTAACATCATCACAGCAATTGAAAGCGGCTGAGTCAACTTACGCCAAAACGCCAACTCATAGCGAGATGCATCTTGTTCCGATGCTTTCAGGTAAGTCACATAATCATACAAACCGCTCAGTGACAATTCTTCTGGCTTCACGGTCACCACAGCTAGCTTATCTGGTGCCAAAGAGGTGTGCCACTCCATCTGTTCGATGTCTTGCTTTGAAATTACGTTTTCATTTTCCATGTCCGTAATTTGTACGTAGCGCATCAGCCAGTTGTTATCTTGTTGGTAGTCGACTTCTTCGGCGAAAATAACTTTTTGTAGATTCTTATCATCATCAAAACGCCACATATTTAAAGCATAAAGCTTGTCGTCTTCGACTTTACCGATAAAGATAAAGTCGTTTGCGTCACGAGCCCACACACCTGAGCGCACAGACACAATGCTACCACCTGATATCGCAAACGCACGTAAGTCACGGGCCATCTTCTGGGCCTCAGGAGCGCCCCATTGGCCTAACGCCATAACGACAATCATGAGTGGGACGGCCGTTTTTAGTACCGATAACCCGATATCCAGCTTAGAGAAACCAGCAGCTTGCATCACCACCAGCTCAGAGCTTGAAGCCAACATACCTAAGCCGATCAGGGCACCGAGTAATGCCGCCATTGGAAAGAACATTTCGATATCACGCGGCACACTGAGTAACACAAAGTACAACGCATGAGTGAGGTCGTACACACCTCGCCCTACTTTACGTAGCTGTTCTACATATTTGATGATGCCCGATAAGCCAACAAACGTCGCTAAAACCAAGGCAGTGGTAGAGATGATGGTTCTACCGATGTAAAGGTCTAAGATTTTGAACACAGCTTACGCGAGCCTCTTCTTGCGGAATTTGTCTTTTATTCGTCTAGCAGCAACGCTGTCCATCATATTCGCCATGATAGCAACAATCAGCAACATCGCATTGATTGGCCACATACCAATAGCAGCCGGGATGTCACCATCTTCTAATGCAGATTTGGTTGCACTGATCGCCAAGAAATACGCTAGATAGATCAGAATCGCAGGCCCCATTTTGGCAAACCGTCCCTGACGCGGATTCACCGCAGACAAAGGAATAACGAGCATTGTTAAGAGTGGAATACACACAAATAACGAAATTCGCCATTGTAGCTCCGCTTGCGCCTCTGGATCTGGGTGACCTATCAAGTCAACCGTTGGGTATGCTTCCCAGTCTCGCCCTTTCTTTTTGACCTCACGTTGGCCGATAACACCTTCGTATTCATCGAATTTCGTGATCATATATTCAACGCGAGTAGGCACACCTTCATAACGCGTACCTTCTTTCATAGTGATGATCTGACGACCGTCCGAAAGCTCTTTTACTTCACCAGAAGATGAGAACATCACACTCGGTAACACTGAATCTCGAGGGCGCATCTGCGCAACAAAAACGTTGCTCAAGGTATTGTCTTTAATGTCATCGATGAACACAACCGATGAACCGTCTGGTGTACCTTGGAACTGACCTTTTTTAAGTAGGTCAACGCTGTTTTCTGACGCTACCTGCTCATAAAGCTGCTCAACGCGGTCTTGAGACCACGGCGATAGCCACAACGCATTGAAAGCCGCCACCGCTGAAGTAATCAACGCTAGGTATAAGGCCGCTTGAACCAAGAATTTATTACCAATACCTGTCGCGTTCATTACGACAATTTCGCTCTCTGCATACAGACGACCAAATGTGATCAATATGCCGATATACAGACTTAAAGGCAGCATTAACAGACCCATTGCTGGCATGTTCAAACCAACAATCGAGAAAATCAATCCAGCAGGAATATCCCCATCAGAAGCATCAGCAAGAACACTTATGAATTTCTGGCTTACAAACACCAAAAAAAGTACGAAAAAAATCGCAAATTGGCTCTTGAGTGTTTCGCGGATCAAATATCTAACAATAATCACGCTGAAATTACCTATACAAAACTTGTTTTTTTGGTCGAATCACTATAGTTTCCCGTTGAACCATTTATTTTTTTAAAAATTATAAACTAGATGTTAGTCGCTTAATCAGCTCTGCATGTAAGCCTGGAGCTAAAATTCAACAAGTAAGCGATCATTATCTAACATTTAGAGCAATTTGTCTTCAGGATGTAGGAGTACGCATGGAGTTCAGTGTAAAAAGTGGCAGTCCAGAGAAACAACGTAGCGCATGTATCGTTGTTGGTGTGTTTGAACCACGTCGCCTTTCTCCAGTAGCCGAACAACTTGATAAAATCAGTGACGGTTACATCAGTTCACTACTTCGCCGTGGTGATCTAGAGGGTAAACCTGGTCAGATGCTGCTACTGCATCAAGTACCAGGTGTTTTGTCAGAGCGCGTTTTACTTGTCGGTTGCGGCAAAGAGCGTGAACTTGGCGAGCGCCAGTACAAGGAAATCATTCAAAAGACGATCAGCACACTTAACGAGACAGGCTCAATGGAAGCGGTATGTTTCCTAACTGAACTGCATGTTAAGGGTCGTGATACATACTGGAAAGTGCGCCAGGCTGTAGAAGCGACTAAAGATGGTCTATACACATTTAATCAATTCAAGAGCGTGAAACCTGAGACTCGCCGCCCACTGCGCAAGCTTGTTTTCAACGTACCAACGCGTCGTGAATTGAACTTGGGTGAAAAAGCAATCACTCATGGTCTTGCTATCGCATCAGGTGTCAAAGCCTCAAAAGACCTTGGCAACATGCCACCAAACGTAGCAAACCCAGCTTACTTAGCCTCTCAAGCTCGTCGTCTTGCTGACGATTACGAAACCGTAACCACCAAGATCATTGGTGAGCAAGAGATGGAAAAACTGGGTATGACCTCTTACCTAGCAGTAGGCCGTGGTTCTAAAAACGAATCTATGATGTCTATCATCGAGTACAAAGGTAACCCTGACTCAGATGCAAAACCGATTGTGCTCGTAGGTAAAGGTCTAACCTTCGACTCAGGCGGTATCTCTCTAAAGCCGGGCGAAGGTATGGATGAGATGAAGTACGACATGTGTGGTGCGGCATCGGTATTCGGTACAATGAAAGCGCTAGCGAAGCTAAACCTACCAATCAACGTTATTGGTGTTCTAGCGGGCTGTGAAAACATGCCTGGCAGCAACGCTTACCGTCCAGGTGACATCCTAACGACCATGTCTGGTCAAACTGTAGAAGTTCTGAACACGGATGCGGAAGGTCGTCTTGTTCTTTGTGACGCACTGACTTACGTAGAGCGTTTCGAACCAGACTGCGTGGTTGACGTTGCAACGCTAACTGGTGCTTGTGTTATCGCACTAGGCCACCATATCAGCGGCGTAATCTCTAACCACAACCCTCTTTCTCATGAGCTAGTAAACGCTTCTGAGCAAGCGAGTGACCGTGCATGGCGTCTACCAATGGCAGACGAGTACCACGAACAGTTGAAAAGCCCGTTTGCGGATATGGCAAACATTGGTGGTCGCCCTGGTGGCACAATTACTGCGGGTTGCTTCTTATCTAAGTTCGCGAAGAAGTACAACTGGGCACACGTCGATATCGCAGGTACCGCGTGGAAATCAGGCGCAGCGAAAGGCTCAACGGGCCGTCCTGTCTCAATGCTTGTCCAATTCCTTTTGAACCGCAGCGGCCAAGAGACAGAAGAGTAATTTCTGAACAGAATCTAAAAGGGCCGCAAGGCCCTTTTTTATTATCCTAATTTTCTAAAATGAAAGTGGGACTTAAGATGGTCTTAGGAAGAGACCCAAGGCAAGTGAGAGAATGATGCAAACTGCAACCTTCTACATCATTAACGAAGAGAGCCCGCAAGCAACGGTGGCTGGCTTTGAAGAATACATCGTGTTTTTGGCTCAGCACTTTGCTCGCCAAGGCGCTAAAGTGTATTTAAACTGCCAAGACAAACCACACGCCGAGCAGCTCGCTGAAGCCTTTTGGCAAGTTGATGCAGACAAGTTCATGGCACATAACCTCGTAGGCGAGGGACCGAAATACGCCACCAATATTGAAATCGGCCATGAAGGTGTAAAACCTAATTGGAACCGTCAGCTGGTAATTAATTTGGCGGAAAATGAGACAACCTTTGCGAACAAGTTTGCTCAAGTGGTAGACTTCGTGCCCTGCGAAGAAAAAGCTAAACAACTCGCAAGAGAAAGATATAAAATTTACCGTCAAGCAGGTTACCAGCTGCAAACGATCGAAATTCAATATCCTTAACGGTCAATCCTTATAGTTAAGGCGATCTTGTTAAGATCCCTCACTTATAAAGATTGACTAAGATTCAACCATCAACGTATCCATTAAAAGAGCGCTATGGAAAAGACATACAACCCAACTTCAATCGAACAAGCTCTGTATCAGACTTGGGAAGAGAAAGGCTACTTTAAGCCACACGGTGACACTACTAAAGAATCATACAGCATCATGATCCCGCCACCGAACGTCACTGGTAGCCTACACATGGGCCACGCGTTCCAAGATACGATCATGGATACGCTTATCCGTTGTGAACGTATGAAGGGTAAAAACACCCTTTGGCAAGTAGGTACTGACCACGCTGGTATCGCAACTCAGATGGTTGTTGAGCGTAAGATCGCTGCAGAAGAAGGCAAAACAAAACACGATTACGGTCGTGAAGCTTTCATCGACAAAATCTGGGAATGGAAAGGCGAATCTGGCGGCACTATCACTAAGCAGCTTCGTCGTCTTGGCGCATCTGTAGACTGGGATCGTGAACGCTTTACGATGGACGATGGTCTATCTAACGCCGTTCAAGAAGTCTTCGTACGTCTATACGAAGACGATCTAATCTACCGCGGTAAGCGTCTAGTTAACTGGGATCCAAAGCTACACACAGCGATTTCAGATCTAGAAGTAGAGAACAAAGACACTAAAGGCCACATGTGGCACTTCCGCTACCCACTAGCAGATGGCGCTAAAACAGCGGATGGCAAAGACTACATCGTTGTTGCAACGACTCGTCCAGAGACCGTGCTAGGCGATACGGGTGTTGCAGTTAACCCAGAAGATCCACGTTACAAAGATCTTATCGGTAAAGAAATCATCCTTCCTATCGTTGATCGTCGCATCCCAATCGTGGGCGATGAGCACGCAGATATGGAAAAAGGTACTGGCTGTGTGAAAATCACACCTGCGCACGACTTCAACGACTACGAAGTAGGTAAGCGCCACCAGCTACCAATGATCAACATTCTGACTTTCGACGCGAACATCCGCGACTCAGCAGAAGTATTCAACACTAACGGCGAAGCAAGCGACGCTTACAGCACTGAGCTACCAGCTAAATACCACGGTATGGAGCGTTTTGCCGCTCGTAAAGCTATCGTTGCTGAATTCGACGAGCTAGGTCTACTTGAAGAAGTGAAAGATCACGATCTACAAGTTCCTTACGGCGACCGTGGTGGCGTTGTTATCGAACCAATGCTAACTGACCAATGGTACGTACGTACTGCGCCTCTAGCGAAAACCGCAGTTGAAGCAGTAGAAAACGGCGACATCCAATTCGTTCCTAAGCAATACGAAAACATGTACTTCTCTTGGATGCGTGACGTTCAAGACTGGTGTATCTCTCGTCAGCTATGGTGGGGTCACCGCATCCCAGCTTGGTACGACAACCAAGGTAATGTTTACGTAGGTCGCACTGAAGAAGAAGTTCGCAAGAACAACAACCTAGAGTCAGTCATTGAACTTCACCAAGACGAAGACGTACTGGATACGTGGTTCTCTTCTGCACTATGGACGTTCGGTACTCAAGGTTGGCCAGAGCAAACTGACGATCTGAAAGTATTCCACCCTTCAGACGTACTAGTAACTGGTTTCGACATCATCTTCTTCTGGGTTGCGCGCATGATCATGATGACCATGCACTTCGTGAAAGACGAAAACGGCAAACCACAAGTACCATTTAAGACGGTTTACGTTACTGGTCTAATCCGTGACGAAAACGGCGACAAGATGTCCAAGTCGAAAGGTAACGTACTTGACCCAATCGACATGATCGATGGTATCGACCTAGAGTCTCTCGTAGAGAAGCGTTGTGGCAACATGATGCAGCCTCAACTAGCGAAGAAGATCGAGAAGAACACTCGTAAGACGTTTGAAAACGGTATCGAAGCATACGGTACAGACGCACTGCGTTTCACTCTTGCAGCAATGGCATCAACAGGTCGCGATATCAACTGGGATATGAAGCGTCTTGAAGGTTACCGTAACTTCTGTAACAAACTATGGAACGCAAGCCGTTACGTAATGATGAACACAGAAGAGCAAGATTGTGGCTTCAACGGTGGTGAGATTGAATACTCACTAGCAGACAAATGGATCGAGTCTCAGTTTGAACTAGCAGCGAAAGCGTTCAACAACCATATCGACAACTTCCGTCTAGATATGGCTGCGAACACACTTTACGAATTCATCTGGAACCAATTCTGTGACTGGTACCTAGAGCTAACTAAACCCGTTCTATGGAAAGGTACTGAAGCGCAACAGCGTGGTACTCGCCGTACACTAATCACGGTACTTGAGAAGACGCTACGTCTAGCTCACCCTGTGATTCCTTACATCACAGAAACTATCTGGCAAAGCATCAAGCCACTAGTTGACGGTGTTGAGGGCGAGACAATCATGCTACAAACTCTGCCTCAGTTTGACGAAGCGAACTTCCACCAAGAAGCGCTAGACGACATCGAGTGGGTGAAAGCGTTCATCACTAGCATCCGCAACCTACGTGCTGAATACGACATCAACCCTGGTAAGCCGCTTGACGTTATGCTGAAAGCAGCAAATGCAGAAGATGCCTCTCGTCTAGAAGCAAGCAAGCAAGTACTGATGTCACTAGCGAAGCTAGAAGCAGTACGCGTGCTTGAAACTGGCGAACAAACTCCTGCATGTGCGACAGCACTGGTTGGTAAGTCTGAGTTGATGATCCCAATGGCAGGTCTGATCGACAAAGATGCTGAGCTTGCTCGTCTAGATGGCGAAATCAAGAAAACTCACGGCGAAATCAAGCGTATCGAAGGCAAACTAGGTAACGAAGGCTTCGTAGCGAAAGCACCTGAAGCAGTTGTTGCTAAAGAGCGTGAGAAGCTTGAAGGCTACAAAGAAACGCTAGCTAAGCTAGAAGAGCAGAAGACAACGATCGCTGCGCTTTAAGCCTCAGTGAAAGAGAAGAATTAACACTTCTCACTTTTGGTTCAAAAGGTTGGTCATCATGGCCAACCTTTTTTGTATACATTTCACCAAAACCATCATCAATAGCTTCCCCCTATCACAACAATACTCATTACCCATTATCATTAATGAGAATTATTATCGATAATGAACTCATCGAAACAAACACGATTGAGTAATTATCATGAAAAAGACACTAACTTTCGCAGCACTGCATTTTACTATCGCATTTAGTGTCGCTTACGTACTCACAGGCGACATTCTAATTGGTAGTTTAATTGCCATGATTGAGCCTTCAGTGAACACCGTAGCCTTCTACTTTCATGAAAAGGCATGGGCAAAAGTCCCAGCACTTAAAGCTCGTCAGTGGATGACCAAATTAAAAACCGCAAGCTTTGCGACCGTGCACTTCAGCGTCGCTTTTACCGTGGTTTACTTACTAACAGGTGATGCATTCGTCGGCGGCGTAATGGCGATGCTAGAGCCGAGTTTGAACACGGTGGCTTACTACTTCCACGAGAAAGTATGGATGCGTAAATCATCAGAAAAAGCTCCAGCACCGCAGTTTTGTTTACATCACCACGCTTAAACATGGAGGCTCACTACGTCTCCTAACGAGAAAAATGACATTTACCATTGACAAGGTTGCGCACCGCAATTAATTTAATTGCGGTGCGCAACTTTATTTTTAGAGGTAAGTGATAATGAACGCTCGTCAACTTCGACACTACTCCCGTCAAGCCGTCCGATTGCTTGGTATGCTTGATAAACAATGCAGCGATGTCGCTCTCACTCCAGTGCAAGCGCACGCATTGGGTGAAATCCAATTGCAGCCATTGACCATCAATCAGCTGGCACAGCAGCTTAATGTCGACAAGTCCAACGCGAGCCGAACCGTTACTGGTTTGATTAAATTAGGTTTGGTCGAGAGCATCGAAAACCCAAAAGACAAACGTAGTCAACTCGTAGCGATTACAGAGCAAGGCCAACAGGCGTTATCACAACTGGACCAACAGCAAAACCACTTCTTTGAACAACTGCTTACCCAACTCGATGACAGCGAGCAAGAGCAACTCAAACTTGGTCTAGAGACTTACCTAAAAGGGCTAACAAAAGTGTGTCAGTCTGAGGAATACGTTCTTCGACCTCTTACTAAAGCAGACAACCCGCAAGTCGCAGATGTGATTCGTAAAGTCTCTGCAGAATACGGCTTAACCGCAGACAAAGGTTATGGTGTGGCCGATCCAACGCTTGATGATATGTATTCGGTTTACAATCAATGCGGGGCCGCCTATTGGGTCATTGAACATCGCGGAGAGATCGTTGGTGGCGGTGGCTTTGCCCCTTTAGCGGGCGAGCCAAATGTGTGTGAACTACAAAAGATGTACTTCTTACCTCAAACACGAGGACACGGTTTAGCCAAACGCATCGTCGCATTGAGCTTACAATTGGCGAAACAATTTGGGTATCAGCAGTGCTATTTAGAGACAACTGAATGTCTGAGAGAAGCGGTAAGCTTGTATGAAAAGCTAGGCTTTGAGCATCTCGATGCCCCGCTTGGACAAACAGGGCATGATGCATGTGAAGTCGTAATGATTAAGATGCTGTAATAGATAATATTATTAGACGTTAAAGCACAACATGGGTAACACAAAGCTCCTGGCTCAAGGCAACAGTGAAGTTTTGGTGCTGCCCATCCAACTCAACAGACAACTGGTAGAGATCACTTGGATCAGGATCAGTAAGATCGGCATACTTTGGCGCTTCGATCTGGAATAAAGCGCTCGCATGCTCCGCTCGGACATCAATAGGAATATGGTAAGTCATGCCATTGAACTTAACCGATGCCGATACTAAACCCGGCGCAAAAGTTTGGTAGTACAAATCCACCTTAAACTCACAACCACCACCGTGGTGCCAAATCTGTTCAGTAGCCACGCGGTCTAAACGCACATTGCGAATAAACTGCAGATACGGCTCTTGCCATACCCCTAAGCGCTCGTCACTCTTTTGGTATTCATGATCTGCAAGTGAACACAACTCCGGTTTATCCTCATCCAACAGAAGATCTTCTTCTTCCTCAAGGAATAGGATCTCAAAACGGTTGCGCCCCATCTGCATGAACGGGCGAATGTCTTTCTTGTAGACATTTTGAGAACCGTCACAGTCAAACAATGCTACTCCGTTCAAACGCACTTCTGCATGGTAATCCACACCACCCAACACCATTTCTACCGCTGGGAATGCCATCATGGATTCGTCCACTTCAATGTCATGCATCAGGTGCCACTCTTGCTGACGAATTGCTTCTTCTGTCAGTTCAGCTGGCAATACCTGACTCAAAGGAGCAGGGAAAGTAATGTCATCCTGTGGGATAGAAAGGTCCGTCAGTGGAGAGACTTGCCATAAACCGGCGAGTGAGAGTTGCATATACACCTTGAGCTAGATCAATTTTCACGCATTATAGGGAGAAATCCCCTATAAACTCAATGTGAATTATTTATCGCCTCCACATTCGTCAGTTTTTCAAGGTATAAAAAAACCAGCGTTAAACGCTGGTTTTTCCAAAAGTAGTGAGCTTTGATTACTCGTCGTCTTCATCTTCTTCAGGGTAAAGCGCATCTTCGCCTTCGTAGTACGTACCCCAACCGTCATAGATGATGTCGTATTTTTCTGCCAAGTGAATCAATTTTTCAACTTGCGCATCAATCGCTTCTGCGTCTAGTGCGGACTCCATAGTCGCATCACAGCAAAGCAACTTGTTACCATCTTCATCTTCAGTTTCTTCTGCTTCAAGAACTTCAAAGCCCATCTTGAATGCTTCAACTACCGCTTTTTCTAGCGTGTCAAAATCTTCTGCAAACAGGTGGTGCTCAATTTCGTATAGCGAATCTGGATCGCTGCCATCTTCTAGCAATGCTGCAATGATATCGCGAGTCTCTTCCTTTTGAATCTCAATTAATTCTTCTACTGATAGATATTCATCTTCGTGAGACATGTTTTGGCTCCAGATTAGTTACTTGATGGAAACACAATACCCGATACTGAGTATGCTGATCCGGTGAAATATGGCATGGATTGCGATGAAAAGCCACAAACAAACATCATACCACTGCGATTCTTATCGGTTATTTGAATCTAAATATTAAACCGACCACACAAAGAAACAAAAAATTAACAAAGAATGGCATTTTTTAATATTCAGAACATCCTAATTGACACTTAATGTGGTTATTTTCTCTTTCTATGCGTGTTTATGATGCTTTCTTGAATACACTCACGTGTAAAACGAAGAAGCATAACGAATAAATTCACTTTAATAATGCATAATTTAGAATAAAAATGCACGTTTTATGCACTGTGCGTGTATTCTTTCTCAACGGGAAAATTAGAATAAAAACGCACGCACTCTAATTTTAGTAAAACAGCATTTATATCTAATAATAAATTTATTAAGAATCAAAATAAAAATAAAACACTAACAAAACCAGAAACAACAGAATATAAACAAAGCTTGATAACTTGCATCTTTCTAGGAAGCTTGTCATAACTAATGGCTGGAAAATTTGTAAGGATACAAAATGAGCAAGCTGTACGTTGGATCAGAAGTTGGTCAACTTCGACGAGTTCTATTAAATCGCCCTGAACGCGCCCTAACCCACTTAACTCCGTCAAACTGTCATGAGTTGCTATTTGATGACGTTCTTGCTGTAGAAGCGGCAGGTGAAGAGCACGATGCATTCGCACGTACGCTGCGCGAGCAAGACGTTGAAGTGCTTCTCCTCCACGATTTACTGGTCGAAACCCTCGCCGTTCCAGAAGCAAAACAATGGCTGCTGAACACTCAGATTTCTGACTTTCGCTACGGGCCAACATTTGCGCGAGACCTACGCCAATACTTTTCAGAAATGGATGATGAACATCTTGCCTGCATCTTTTTAGGTGGCTTAGCATACTCAGAGCTACCGATCTCCTCATCTTCTATGCTGCCAAAAATGAAGCGTCCTCTCGACTTTGTTATTGAGCCACTGCCTAATCACCTCTTTACTCGTGATACCTCATGTTGGGTTTATGGCGGCGTTTCTCTTAACCCGATGATGATGCCTGCACGCCAACGTGAAACAAACCACCTACGTGCGATTTATCGTTGGCACCCAATTTTTGCTGGCCAAGATTTTATCAAATACTTCGGTGACGATGATCTGCATTATGATAATGCTAATGTCGAAGGCGGTGATGTGTTGGTTATTGGTAAAGGTGCAGTTCTGATCGGTATGTCTGAGCGTACGACCGCGCAAGGCGTAGAGAACCTTGCAGCGAGCCTATTTAAAGCAGGCCAAGCTACCGAGGTGATTGCAATTGATCTGCCTAAACACCGCTCATGTATGCATTTAGACACTGTGATGACCCATATGGATGTAGATACTTTCTCTGTCTACCCAGAGATCATGCGCAAAGATCTCGACACATGGCGCTTAACACCAAAAGGCAACGGTGAAATGCATGTTGAAGCCTCACATAACTATCTGCACGCGATTGAGTCCGCTCTTGGCTTAGATCAGCTGAAAATCATCACCACTGGTGGCGACAGCTATGAAGCGGAACGCGAACAATGGAATGATGCCAATAACGTTCTAACTGTAAAACCGGGCGTAGTAATTGGTTACGAACGCAACGTATACACCAACGAAAAATACGATAAAGCTGGCATCAAAGTACTGACAGTACCTGGTAACGAGCTTGGTCGTGGTCGCGGTGGCGCTCGCTGTATGAGCTGTCCAATAGAGCGAGACGATATATAACTTACTCGTCCCTTTACATTAGGTGAATCAAAACTAAGGTTGATGTGAATACATCAACCTTTTTTAGCTTTATTTGAAAATAATTATTCACAATAAAAGCATTTATATGTTTTAATGAATTCTATTAATCTAATCACATGTACTAAGGGACGAGCTATGGCTTTCAATTTACGTAACCGCAACTTTTTGAAGCTATTGGACTTCTCAACCAAAGAAATCCAGTTTTTGCTCGAACTGTCTGCAGAGCTGAAAAAAGCTAAATATGCAGGAACAGAGCAGAAGAAACTTCAAGGTAAAAACATCGCACTAATCTTTGAGAAATCTTCGACTCGTACCCGATGTGCGTTTGAAGTCGCTGCCTTTGACCAAGGTGCTCAAGTCTCTTACATCGGCCCTTCTGGCTCGCAGATCGGTCATAAGGAATCGATGAAAGACACCGCTCGTGTTCTTGGTCGTATGTACGACGGGATTGAATACCGAGGCTTTGCCCAATCCATTGTTGAAGAGCTTGGTACGTATGCTGGTGTTCCAGTGTGGAATGGTTTAACGGATGAGTTCCACCCGACCCAGATCCTTGCTGACTTCCTGACCATGCAAGAGCACGGCCGTGGTAAACAGCTGCATGAAATAACCTTCGCTTACCTAGGTGATGCGCGCAACAACATGGGTAACTCACTTATGGTGGGCGCAGCGAAAATGGGCATGGATATTCGCCTTGTCGCGCCAAAAGCGTTCTGGCCTGAAGAAGAGCTCGTGGCAACTTGTCAAACTATCGCGCAACAAACCGGTGCAAAAATCACGTTAACAGAAAGCGTTGAGGAAGGTGTGAAAGGTTGTGACTTCCTATACACCGACGTTTGGGTGTCTATGGGTGAGTCTGCCGAGGCATGGGATGAACGTGTAGCGTTAATGACACCTTATCAAATCAATATGGACGTGATTGAGCAAACGGGTAATCCACATGTGAAATTCATGCACTGCCTTCCAGCTTTCCACAATGATGAAACCACCGTCGGCAAAGAAGTCGCTGAAAAATACGGTATGAAAGGCCTTGAAGTAACAGAAGAGGTATTTGAATCGGAATACTCCATCGTATTCGACGAAGCTGAAAACCGTATGCATACCATCAAAGCCGTGATGGTTGCGACGCTAGGAAGCTAAACCAGTGCGCAAAAACAGCCGATAAAAACCATGATGTAATCGCTTGCGCTCACGAAAGTTAAGCGTATAATGCTCGGCAATTTGTCTGAGGATTAAGAAATGACCACGCTGATTGCTGACGTAAAAACGCGATTTGCTCTCGCTAAGCGACTACGCTTACGTGGTGTTATTTTCGTTAATTCTATTGAATTTTAAAACCTCCCCATTGGGGAGGTTTTTTTATGTCCAAAATTCCTTTCGGTTATTTGGATGTAGTCATCAATGTTATAGGGAAGAAGATCATGGCGAACTCGCTTTACCAGAAGCACATCATCTCTATTCCAGAGCTTTCACGCGAAGAACTGGAACTTATCGTAGAAACAGCAGGTAGCCTTAAAAAAGCACCTCGACCAGAACTGATTAAAAACAAAGTCGTTGCAAGTTGTTTCTTTGAACCATCAACACGTACACGTTTATCGTTTGAAACAGCGATTCAGCGCATTGGTGGTGACGTGATTGGCTTTGATAATGATGGTAATACCTCTCTGGCGAAAAAAGGCGAAACACTCGCAGATTCAGTACAAGTCATCTCTTCTTACGTCAATGCCTTTGTGATGCGTCATCCACAAGAAGGCGCCGCTCGCTTGGCATCTGAATTTTCAAATGGCGTGCCAGTGATCAACGCGGGCGACGGTGCAAACCAACACCCAACTCAAACGCTACTCGACCTATACACCATCGCGGAAACACAAGGGCGTCTAGACAACCTGAACGTCGCATTCGTAGGTGACCTAAAATATGGCCGCACAGTGCACTCACTGACTCAAGCCTTAGCAAAGTTTAACAACATCCGCTTCTTCTTTGTTGCACCAGATGCGCTGGCAATGCCAGATTACATCTGCGAAGAACTAGACGAATCTGGCATTCAATATAGCCTACACACAGACATGGAAAGTGTGATTCCTGAACTGGATATTCTGTACATGACACGCGTACAGAAAGAACGTTTTGACGAATCGGAATACGCACATATTAAGTCGGCTTACATCCTAACGGCGGCACTACTAGAAGGCGCGCGTGAGAACTTGAAAGTGCTGCACCCACTACCACGTGTGGATGAAATCACAACTGATGTTGATAAAACGCCTCATGCTTACTTCTTCCAGCAAGCTCAAAATGGCGTGTATGCTCGCCAAGCACTGCTGGCACTTGTTCTAAACGAAACACTGTAATCGAGGGGAAAAATCATGGCTAAAGAAACTCAATTGCAGGTAGAAGCAATCAAAAATGGTACGGTCATCGACCACATCCCTGCGCAAATCGGCATCAAAGTATTAAGACTGTTCGATATGCACAATTCATCACAACGCGTAACGATTGGACTGAACTTGCCATCATCAGCACTCGGTCATAAAGATCTACTCAAAATCGAAAATGTGTTTATCAATGAAGAGCAAGCGAGCAAGCTAGCGTTGTATGCTCCTCACGCGACCGTGAATCAAATCGAGAATTATGAAGTGGTGAAAAAGCTCGCGTTAGAGCTTCCTGAGCGCATCAATGATGTATTTGAATGCCCAAATTCAAACTGTATTTCTCATAATGAACCAGTAGAAAGCAGCTTTAGCGTGTTCGAGAAAAAACAAGAAATCCGCCTAAAGTGTAAATACTGCGAGAAAGTGTTCTCACGTGAGATCGTAACCGAGCGATAAACACGCCGCACGACTAGGCTGTGATACGTTTAAAATACCCTGCAATGCCAGGGTATTTTGCTCTTTACCTACCGAGGGTTTAGAGGCAAACTGAGAATCTTTATTCCCTACAACTGATGGAAAAAATCAAATGACGAAAGTACTTCACACTGAGTCTGCACCAGCAGCAATCGGTCCTTACGTTCAAGGCGTAGATCTAGGTAACATGGTTCTTACTTCAGGCCAAATCCCAGTAAACCCAGCGACAGGTGAAGTGTCTGCTGATATCGCAGAACAAGCTCGTCAGTCTCTAGAAAACGTAAAGGCTGTAGTTGAATCTTCAGGTCTTAAAGTATCTGATATTGTAAAGCTAACGGTTTTTGTTAAAGACCTAAATGACTTTGGCACAGTGAACGAAGTTTACGGCAAGTTCTTTGATGAGCACGGCGTAGCAAACTACCCTGCACGCTCTTGTGTAGAAGTGGCTCGCCTACCAAAAGATGTTGGCATCGAGATTGAAGCAATCGCTGTTCGCAAATAATTGCACTTGCTGACAAACATAAAAAAACGGGTAGCTCAGGCTACCCGTTTTTTATTGTCTTTTCGTGATGATATCGCAGTAAAACTTAAGCAGCATTACGCTGTTTGACTTCTTCATCTAACGATTCAAGCTTCTCTTTCATCTGTTCACGACAGATATTCGCTAACTCGCGAATGCCCTCTTTACCATAGCCTTCAGTGCTGATTGGAGGTAGCATTTCAACAATCACATGACCATTGTTCCAACGGTTCAGCTTAATTTTATTCGTCGAGCTACATACGATAGGAATGATTGGCACACCTGCACCAATTGCCGCATGAAAAGCACCTGTTTTGAATGGCAGCAAACCACGCCCACGAGAACGCGTGCCTTCTGGGAACATCCACACCGAAACATCACTTTCTTTCATGCTGCTCACGACCTGATCGATAGTACCTTTTGCTTTAGAACGATTCGCTCGGTCAATCAGAATGTTACCCGTAAGCCAGTAAAGCTGACCAAACAGTGGCATCCAAGCCAAGCTCTTTTTACCTACTGTCACAACTTTCGGAGTCACAGCCGCAGAAACAGTAAACATGTCCCAGTTGTTCTGGTGGTTAGCAATGTATACATGTTGGCCGCGTGAATACGCATCTTCAGGGATACGCAACTCTAACTTAATCCCAAACACACGAGACATCTTGGCAAACAAACGGCCAAAAGTGAAAACGTGCTTAGGATTTCTAGGGCTTAATAGGCAGTAACCACAACCACCAATAAACATAACAATCGCAAAGATAGCGACAGCAAATACACGTAACAGTGCAATCATTCTTGTTCTCCAGGAACCGGCTTTTGCCAGATACAGATATTAATATCTCTCTTTCCATAAAGGGAAAATATGGTCATGAGAGTGATATAAAAAAGCCGAAACTCAGGTTTCGGCTCTCTTGATATCCAAGTTACCTGCGGTGCAGTTTAACTTGCCTAGCTCACTCGCTCAATATTTGCGCCAAGTGCAGCCAGTTTATTTTCGATTTTGTCGTAACCACGGTCGATATGGTAAATACGATCAACGACGGTTTCGCCTTTAGCAATGCAACCTGCAATAACCAAACTAGCCGAAGCTCGTAGATCGGTTGCCATCACTTGCGCACCGCTGAGTGACTCAACATCACCACAGATAACCGTATTGCCTTCGATCTCAGCTTTAGCGCCCATACGCATGAGTTCTGGTACGTGCATAAAGCGGTTTTCAAAGATAGTCTCTGTAATCACGCCGCCACCTTTCGCCATCATATTCAGAAGCGTAAATTGAGCTTGCATATCCGTCGGAAAACCAGGATGTGGCGCAGTACGTACACTTACCGCTTTTAGCTCGCGGTCGGTCATATCAACGGAGATCCAATCTTCACCCGTTTCGACAAGCGCGCCAGCTTCTTCCAGCTTGGCGAGAACCGCTTCAAGCAAATGAGCATTAGTGTTGCGACATACCACTTTACCGCCAGATACTGCTGCTGCGACAAGGAATGTTCCCGTCTCAATACGGTCAGCAACCACGTTGTGTTTACAACCGCCTAGGCGCTCAACACCTTCAATCGTAATGGTATCTGTGCCAGCGCCAGAGATTTTTGCGCCAAGCTTATTTAGGAAATCAGCGGTATCGACGATTTCAGGCTCACGCGCAGCGTTATCTAGTGTTGTTGTGCCTTCCGCCAGCGCTGCGGCACACATGATGGTAATCGTCGCGCCTACGCTGACTTTATCCATCACGATGTGCGCGCCTTTTAGACGACCATCCACTTCTGCTTTCACATAACCATCTTCTAATGTAATGGTTGCGCCAAGCTGCTCTAAACCAGAAATATGTAGATCCACAGGACGAGCGCCAATAGCACAACCGCCTGGTAAAGAAACCTGACCTTGACCAAAGCGCGCCACCAAAGGACCCAAAGCCCAAATAGAAGCACGCATGGTTTTCACCAAGTCATAAGGCGCACAGTATTCTGTAATACTGCTTGGATCAACATGAACAGAGCCATTGCGGCTTACTTTCGCGCCTAAACGCTTAAGCAATTCCATGGTTGTATCGATATCACGAAGGTGTGGTACGTTTGCCACTTCTACTGGCTCTTCCGCCAAGATAGACGCAAATAAAATCGGCAGTGCTGCGTTTTTTGCACCTGAAATGGTCACTTCACCAACTAGTGGTTTATCTGACCCAATAACTCGAAACTTTTCCATCAATAAACCTTAAAGCGACATCAATTTCTTATCACGAGCCCACTCTTCTGGTGTGAACGCTTTGATTGATAATGCGTGAATGTCGTTACGCTGGATGTATTCCATCAGAGGAGCATAAATTAGCTGCTGCTTCTTAACGCGGCTCATTCCATCGAAACAAGCATCAACAGCAACCACTTCATAGTGGCTACCTTCACCTTTCACATGCACTTCTTGAAGGTTTAGTGCTTCTTCTAATAACTGTTGTACTTTTGCGCTATCCACAATTTACCCCTGATAATTCTGTATGTGTTTGGCCACTAAAGATTCAACATTGCTCAGTTGAAACAAAGTGCGCAGTTGCGCCGGCACGAAACTGAGCATTATATGACAGTTTTGCTTTTTTGCATGCTCTAATAAGTGGATTAACATCACCATTCCTGCAGAGTCGACGCGCTCTATCTCTTTTAGCGAGCATTCCAGCTCCGATTGAGCAGGTTGCCATTGCTGTGCATACGCCCACAATGAAGGCACTGTATCTCTATCAAGTGCCCCTGTTAGCTTAAGAATGTTTTGATCCAATTGCCACTGAGCGGGAGTCTGGGCCATTATTTCTTCGCCTCGAAGCGGATCGGTTCTGCGGCCAATTTTTCTAGGTCTTTAGCAACAGATAGAATACCTTCTTGACGAATTTTACTGTTCCATTCGGATTGTTTACTAGAAAGCAAACTAATGCCCTCTGCAATCATATCGAATGCTTCCCACTCACCAGAGTGGTTGTCTTTACGCAGTTTAAACTCAAGTTTGATGTTTGGACGCGGAGTATCGATGATATCAACTTTAATGCTTGTAATACGCTTAGAGTCATCAATGCTAGGCTCAGGACCAAACTCAATTTTTTGGTCAGAGTATTGCGTCAACACTTGTGCATAAGACGCAATCAGGTACGCACGAAATGCATCGATAAACTCAAGTACATCTTCACGCTTAGCACCTTTTAAGTTTGGACCAAGAAGTTTTAACCCTGCATAGCGGTAGTTGACGTAAGGCATTAGCTCTTCTTCAACGATCACTTTAAGTAAATTTGGATCTTGTTTGATTTTCGGCTGTTCGGCTTTCAATCTTTCGAACGTGACTTCAGCTACCTGCTTCATCATCTTATAAGGTTCAGTTTTATCCACCTCTGCTGCTGTTGCTCCAAAGACGCTAAACACAGCACAAACTGAAAGTAGTAATCTCGCTAACATAGTTATTCCTTACTTGAGTCGTCTGAACCACCTACGCTGTAGAGTACTTGACCAATTAAGTCTTCAAGCACAAGCGCCGATTTGGTGTCTTCGATGGTATCACCATCCACCAGCATGACTTCATCATCAAAAACGAAGCCAGGTACTAAACCAATGTATTGCTCACCAATCAGGCCAGATGTCAAAATTTGTACGCTCGACGTTTCTGGGAACTGATTGTATTTGCTATTGATAGATAGTGTTACAACTGGCAATAAGTTGTCTGGGTTAAGCGAAATACTACTTACTCGACCAATCACAACGCCCCCCACTTTTACGGGAGAACGAACTTTTAAACTGCCAATATTATCGAACTCGGCTTTGAGGGTATAAGTATCACCAGAGCCAATGCTTTTTACGTCAGCAACTTGAAAAATCATCACAAGAATCGCGCAAATTCCCGCTAATACAAAGCTGCCAACCCATAATTCAGTTTTACGTGTTTGTTGCATGATTAATTCCCAAACATCAATGCGGTCAGTACAAAGTCTAATCCTAGTACTGCTAAAGAAGAATGCACAACAGTGCGCGTAGTTGCTCGGCTGATCCCTTCCGATGTTGGAATAGCATCATAACCGTTAAATAGAGCGACCCAAGTAACCGTAATTGCAAACGCAAAACATTTGATCATACTGTTACCAATGTCTTGCCCTAGCTCAACAGAGGACTGCATCGCTGACCAAAAACTGCCGTGATCAACGCCTTTCCAGTCAACACCAACAAGCTGAGCGCCCCAAATTCCCACAGCCATGAAAATCATAGCCAGTAAAGGCATTGAGATAACCCCAGCCCAAAACCGTGGTGCAATCACTCGTTTCAATGGGTCTACCGCCATCATTTCAAGGCTAGACAGTTGTTCCGTTGCTTTCATTAGACCTATCTCTGCGGTTAACGCAGAACCGGCACGACCAGCAAACAAAAGTGCAGTAACAACGGGTCCTAATTCACGGAGTAACGAAAGCGCTACCATTTGCCCCAAACTGCCTTCTGCGCCGTAATCCACCAACACAACATAGCCTTGTAGACTCAAAACCATTCCAATGAACAGACCAGATACGACGATGATCGCCAGCGACTGAACACCAACAGAATAAAGTTGCTTAACAAGCAGAGGAAAGCTTCTGATCGGTTGTGGCTTAGAAAATAGCGCCCCAATCAACATGAAAGTCGCACGACCAAATGCTCCGCAAATAGAAAGCGTGCGTCGACCCAACGATGCGACAAAGTGAATGAAGTTATCGACCATCAAATAAGTCCTTTTCGATACTTTGAGAAGGGAAACGAAACGGTACAGGACCGTCGGCATCACCTTGTAAGAACTGCTGGACACGAGGATCAGAGTTTTGAGTCAGCTCTTCTGGCGTACCATAGGCGATGATTTTTCCATCGGCCATCAGGTATACCCAGTCAGCAATACTCATGACTTCAGGTACGTCGTGAGAAACCACAATAGAGGTCAAACCTAACGCTTGGTTTAGATTGCTAATTAGCTCAACCAAAACGCCCATAGTGATTGGGTCTTGCCCCACAAACGGCTCATCGTACATGATCAGGTCAGGATCAAGTGCGATTGCACGAGCCAAAGCAGCGCGTCTTGCCATACCACCTGAAAGCTCACTCGGCATTAATTGCGCCGCGCCGCGTAGACCGACAGCTTCGAGCTTGAGTAACACCATGGTGCGAATCAAATCTTCCGATAAATCGGTATGCTCTCTCAATGGAAAGGCGACATTATCAAAAACATTCAAATCAGTGAATAAAGCCCCTGACTGGAACAACATGCTCATTTTCTTTCGAGCATGGTAGAGTTTTTTACGCGAGAGAGAGGGAATATTGTCGCCATCAAACCAGATCTCTCCTTGCTCGGGATACAACTGACCACCAATCAAACGCAGCAGTGTTGTTTTACCAATTCCCGATGGTCCCATAATGGCCGTCACTTTGCCCTCAGGAACATGCAGATCAATATCATCAAAGATCATGCGTTCTCCCCGTGAAAAAGTGAGGTTGTTCACGGTGACTAAATCGTTGTTCGACATATCATCTCTTCTACTGTAGGAGCGTTGCAACTCACGGAATCATCAAGCAGATACTCATCGGAGTTGAATTCTACGTTTAATAAAGTAACGTCGGTATATTTATTAGGCTGCAATCATAAGCACATTGGCGTTGAATTTAAAGCACTGTTCAATTAAATAAAGTCGACTATATCCCTGCAATTTCTCATGGTTTATGACCTAATTAGCACGAAGTGTTTAAATCCTAGACCAGAATTGCTCATTTAAATGAGTGAGATTTACATACATTTTCGTTACTAACCTTTAATTTATTCTTCGTTTATCTTCCATTTTAGGCCGCAAAAGGTCAAAATTAGCGGTTATTCATTTTACTTATTTAATACTTAGGAATTCTCATGCTCGAAGCCGTTGCGTTGCTTATAGTCGGTCTTGTTTTGCTTGTTTGGAGTGCAGATAAACTTGTTTTTGGCTCTGCAGCGATAGCCCGCAACGTCGGTATTTCCCCGCTTGTCATCGGCATGACAATCCTTGCGATGGGCTCATCTGCCCCTGAGATGATGGTATCTGCAACCGCTGCTTGGGATGGTAAAACAGATACAGCTGTGGGTAACGTATTAGGCTCAAACATAGCGAACATTGCGTTAATCCTAGGTATTACAGCGCTGATCAAGCCTTTGTCGATTAGCTCCGCCGTCATACGCCGAGAACTTCCACTCATGATAGCCGTAACCGTACTCGCTGGTATTCTGCTTTGGAATAGCCATCTCGGTTTTTATGAGGGTGTCTTATTGTTTGTACTCTTTGGGGCATTTTTATTTGCTATGTTGCAAATCAGCCGCAAAGAGCAAAAATCAGGTGATGTTTTTCTTGATGACCAAGAGTCAGAGATCCCAGAAGGCGTCAGCAACCCTAAAGCAATCATGTGGGTGGTTATTGGCTTGATACTGCTTCCTTTGGCAGCCAGCATGCTGGTTGATAACGCGGTAATCATTGCTAAACACTTTGGTATGAGCGACCTTGTTATCGGCCTAACTATTATCGCCATTGGCACTAGCCTGCCAGAACTAGCCGCATCACTTGCGGGAGTTTTAAAGGGTGAAGACGACATGGCTGTCGGTAACATTATCGGGTCGAATGTGTTTAACATTCTGGCGGTAATGGGGATTCCTGGCATCATTAATCCATCGGTGCTCAGTGAGTACGCGATGGGCCGTGACTTCTGGGTCATGTTAGGCGTTTCATTGTTACTTGTCGCGATGTGTTTGGGTAAATCACGCAGTATTAACCGTATTGAAGGTGCCATCTTGTTTGTGTGCTTCTTAGGTTACCAAGTGTACTTATTCGCAAACATGACCGCTTAATTACCACGATCAATAAGTAGAGATCTGATATGTCCAATCAATTTGATTTTCGCGCTGCTGCTAAACAAGTTCTTGATATCGAAGTTGCTGCTCTGCAAGAGCTAGATACCTACTTTGATGATCAATTTGAAAAAGCGTGTGAACTTATCCTTTCCAACAACGGCAAAGTTGTCGTTATGGGTATTGGCAAGTCAGGCCATATTGGTAACAAGATTGCCGCCACTCTGGCAAGCACTGGGACTTCGGCGTTTTTCGTTCATCCAGGCGAAGCCGCACATGGTGACTTGGGTATGATTAGCCCTGGTGACATTGTGCTGGCAATTTCTAACTCTGGTGAATCAAACGAAATTCTGTCTCTATTTCCAGTATTAAAGCGCCTGAATATTAAGATCATCAGCATGACAGGTAAGCCAGAATCAAATATGGCCAAGCTGTCTGACTTACACCTGCAAATTACGGTACCTCAAGAAGCTTGTCCGTTAGGCCTGGCGCCAACTAGCAGTACGACTGCCACATTAGTGATGGGAGATGCATTAGCCGTAGCTCTGCTTCAAGCTCGTGGTTTTTCTGCCGAAGATTTTGCCCTATCTCACCCAGGTGGTGCACTGGGGAGAAAACTGCTACTTAAGTTGTCTGATATTATGCACTTTGGAGAAGCGTTACCTAAAGTTTCTCCTGACGCATTAATTCGCGATGCCCTGCTTGAAATTTCAGAAAAGGGGTTAGGCATGACAGCCATCGTCGATGAGCACGATGCTATGCTTGGTATATTCACCGATGGTGATTTACGTCGTACCTTAGACAAGCGTATCGATATTCATACGACGGCAATTGGCGAGGTCATGACGACAAACCCAACCACAGCACACCCTGATATGCTGGCGGTTGAAGGTTTGAACTTGATGCAGAATAAAAACATTAACGCTCTGATTTTATGTAAAGACGAAAAAATTGTGGGTGCACTGAACATGCACGATTTACTAAAAGCTGGCGTGATGTAATATCAGCACAAACATTTAAATCATTTATTAGACGAATAAAGGCAATGGTCAGGGAAGTACTGAGCTAAACGATAGGCCTTCATTATATGAGTTTTACTCGCCTTATTTATTTGCTCTTGATCTTCGTTGTAGCGTGGTGCGGTTATTACCTACTAACCCCTAAAGGCAACGACGCAATTCAAGTAGCACCAGATTCTGAACTGCCCATGTTCAGTGGTTCTGGATTAGAAAACATCACCTACGGTGAAGATGGTGTCCGCAGTTACATCATTCGCTCCACTAACTTAGACCATTATGCTAAGAGTGGAGATACTATTTTTAATAACCCGACTTTGATGGTTTACCGTGAAGGTAGCGTCATTGAATGGAAGGTGACTGCCACAAGAGCAGTGTTAGATGAAGACCAAGTTTTGACTTTATATGACAAAGTCTTAATGCAAAATCTTCTGCCTGGTGCGAGTTTTGATACCATGGCAACAGACAAATTGGTCATTAATCTAACCAATCGTGATTTTAAAGCTGACCAACAAGTGATGTTGGTTGGACCACAATTTGAAACTACTGGAGGCGCAATGCAAGGCAACTTAAAACAGCATACTGCGACTCTGACAGATGAAGTTCAAGGTCGATATGAAACCGTTACACCTTAGCCTACTGGCACTGGTATTGGCGGCGCCTCAAGCGCTGGCACTCAAGTCGGATACTCAACAGCCGGTTTACATAAACTCTGACACCCAACAGGTGGATATGAAGAGTAACCAGGTTGTTTTTGAAGGCGATGTATCTCTTAAGCAAGGGAGCATCAATATCGATGCTGATAGAATCGTGGTAACTCGCGATCCTAAAACCGAAGCAATTAAACAGATTCAAGCATTTGGTAAACCTGCGAAGTTTTCTCAGCTGATGGACGATGGTAAAACACTTAGTGGTCAAGCTACGGAGTTGGATTACCGTATTTCTACAGACGAACTGACCATGAAAGGTCAAGCGCAGCTGGCACAAGACAACAACACCATCAAAGGTTCTTCGATTCGTTACCAAATTGGTAAACAAAAGCTAGTCGCAGATAGCTCTAAGGAAGAGCGCGTTACGACCATTTTGCAACCCAATCAGATAGAGAACTAATATGGCAGTACTGAGTGCGAAAAACTTGGCGAAAAGCTACAAAAAACGCAAAGTCGTCACTGATGTTAGCTTAGAAGTTGAATCTGGTCAGATTGTTGGGCTACTCGGTCCAAACGGTGCGGGTAAAACCACCTCGTTTTACATGATTGTCGGCTTAGTACCTCGTGATGAGGGCACCATTACCATTGACGACAATGACATCAGTATTTTACCGATGCATAGCCGTTCACGCCTTGGCATTGGCTATCTTCCGCAAGAAGCGTCGATTTTCCGTAAGCTTTCAGTAGAAGATAACATCATGGCCGTACTTGAAACTCGTCAAGAAATGACGAGGGAAGAGCGCCAAGATAAACTGGAAGATTTGTTGGAAGAATTCCACATCCAGCACATCAGAACCAGTGCTGGTATGGCACTATCAGGGGGTGAACGACGCAGGGTGGAAATCGCTCGAGCTTTAGCGGCTAACCCTCAGTTCATTTTATTGGATGAACCTTTCGCTGGTGTTGACCCAATTTCGGTTAATGACATCAAGAAAATCATTGAGCATCTGCGCGATCGTGGTCTCGGAGTGTTAATCACTGACCATAATGTACGTGAAACACTGGACGTATGTGAAAAAGCCTATATCGTGAGCCAAGGGCACCTAATTGCATCGGGAACTCCGGCAGAAGTTCTCAATAATGAACAGGTGAAACAAGTTTATCTCGGCGAACAATTCCGTCTATGATTATATTAGGAACGGTAAGATTCTGAGCATTACAAGGTAAGTAACACTGAATGAAACCTTCATTACAACTCAAGCTAGGTCAGCAGTTAGCCATGACGCCACAGTTGCAGCAAGCGATTCGCTTATTGCAATTGTCGACACTCGATCTTCAACAAGAAATCCAAGAAGCGTTGGACTCAAACCCATTATTGGAAGTTGAAGAAGGCCAAGACGAGCCTCTAGCAAACGGTGAAGATAAGTCAGCGGTCGAGGCTGCTGATAGCAACAGTGCTAGCGAACCAACAGAAATTGACGTTCCAGATAGCTCCGATGTGATAGAGAAATCAGAAATTAGCTCTGAACTTGAAATCGACACGACTTGGGATGACGTCTACAGCGCGAATACTGGTAGCACTGGCTTAGCTCTTGATGATGATATGCCCGTCTACCAGGGCGAAACCACTGAATCATTACATGATTACCTCATGTGGCAGCTTGACCTAACACCATTCAGTGAAACCGACCGCACGATTGCATTAGCGATTATTGACGCTGTTGACGACTACGGCTATTTAACTTTGTCGCCTGAAGAGATTCATGAGAGCTTCGATAATGAAGAGATAGAGTTAGACGAAGTAGAAGCTGTTCGTAAACGCATTCAACAATTCGATCCTCTTGGCGTTGCATCGCGTAACTTACAAGAATGTTTGTTACTGCAACTGACGACCTTCCCAGAAGACACGCCGTGGCTTGCTGAAGCCAAAATGATACTTGCGGATCATATTGATCACCTAGGCAACCGAGACTACAAGCTCGTCATCAAAGAGACTAAGCTGAAAGAAGCCGATCTTCGTGAAGTCTTAAAGCTTATCCAACAGTTAGATCCTCGTCCAGGTAGTCGCATCACTCCTGATGATACCGAGTACGTAATTCCAGACGTATCCGTTTTTAAAGACAATGGCAAATGGACCGTTTCTATAAACCCGGATAGCGTGCCAAAATTAAAAGTAAATCAACAATATGCTCAATTAGGCAAAGGTAATAGCGCGGATAGCCAGTACATCCGCAGCAATTTGCAAGAGGCCAAATGGTTAATTAAGAGCTTAGAGAGTAGAAACGAGACGCTACTCAAAGTTGCAAGATGTATTGTTGAACATCAACAAGATTTCTTCGAGTATGGTGAGGAAGCCATGAAGCCAATGGTGCTCAATGATGTCGCTTTGGCTGTGGACATGCATGAATCCACGATTTCTCGTGTAACAACGCAAAAATTTATGCATACACCACGTGGTATTTTTGAATTGAAGTACTTCTTCTCTAGCCATGTTAGTACTGACAACGGCGGAGAATGTTCGTCAACAGCAATTCGTGCACTCATTAAAAAACTGGTCGCAGCAGAGAATACTGCCAAACCACTGAGTGATAGTAAGATTGCTGCTCTTCTGGCTGACCAAGGGATTCAGGTCGCAAGACGTACGATAGCCAAATATCGCGAATCCTTGGGAATTGCCCCTTCAAGTCAGCGTAAACGCCTATTATAAGGCACTAACTGAAAAGGAAAGTCTATGCAAATCAATATTCAAGGCCATCACGTTGATCTTACCGATTCAATGCAAGACTATGTAAATTCTAAGTTTCAGAAGCTCGAAAGGTTCTTCGACCACATCAATCAAGTGCATGTTGTACTAAAAGTTGAAAAAATTACTCAAATCGCGGAAGCTACGCTTCACATAAATCAAGGCGAAATCCACGCATCAGCCGATGACGAAAATATGTATGCCGCGATCGATTCGCTGGTAGATAAATTGGTTCGCCAACTTAATAAGCACAAAGAAAAACTAAACAGTCATTAATCATGCAACTGAGCGAAATACTGTCATTGGACTGCACCAAAAGTGCGGTCCACTGCACGAGTAAAAAACGCGCCCTTGAAATGATCAGCCGTATCGTGGCTGATCAAACGGGCCAAGATTCTACCGAGCTGTTCGAATGCATGCTCAATAGAGAAAAAATGGGCAGTACCGGTATCGGAAACGGTATTGCGATCCCTCACGCGAGAATGCAATCAAGCGACAAGGCCATTGCTGTCTTACTGCAATGTGATGAAGCAATCGAATTTGATGCGATTGACAATCGACCTGTCGATCTTCTTTTTGCGCTCCTTGTACCAGAAGAACAGTGCAAAGAGCACCTCAAGACTCTATCCTCTATGGCAGAACGTCTGAGCGATAAGCAAGTATTAAAACTACTGCGTAATGCTCAGAGTGATGAAGAACTTTACGACATCATGATTCACCAATAAGCAGGACTAACTCCATGCGACTAATCGTTGTTAGCGGGCACTCAGGTGCCGGTAAAAGTATTGCGCTTCGTGTACTGGAAGACTTAGGTTACTACTGTGTTGATAACCTGCCAGTTAACTTGCTAGACGCATTTGTTCATTCTGTTGCTGACAGCAAACAGAATGTTGCAGTCAGCATTGATATTCGTAATATTCCTAAAAAGCTAAAAGAACTGACGAGTACACTAGAACAGTTAAAAACTGAGCTTGATGTGACCATGCTTTTCTTGGACGCCAATAAAGAAACGCTACTCAAACGCTACAGCGAAACACGCCGAATTCACCCGTTATCTTTAGGTGGCACCTCCCTCTCGCTCGATCAAGCCATCGAGCGTGAGAAACAAATTTTGACGCCACTCAAAGCGCATGCAGATCTGGTCCTAAATAGTAGTGGGCAGTCTTTGCATGAATTGAGTGAAACCGTGCGTATGCGCGTTGAAGGCAGAGATCGCAAAGGGCTCGTTATGGTATTTGAGTCTTTTGGTTTTAAATACGGCCTGCCTTCCGATGCCGATTACGTATTTGACGTTCGCTTCTTACCTAACCCACATTGGGAACCAGCACTACGCCCGCTTACAGGTCTGGATGCTCCTATCGCCGCATTTTTAGAGCAACACCAATCGGTGTTAAGTTTGAAATATCAAATTGAAAGCTTTATAGAGAATTGGTTACCTCTGCTTGAGAAAAACAACCGCAGCTACCTGACCGTTGCAATCGGTTGTACTGGTGGTAAGCACCGCTCGGTGTACTTAACTCAGCAAATCGGTGAATACTTCGCCAACAAAGGACACCAAGTACAAATTCGCCATACCTCACTAGAGAAAAACGCTAAGGAGTAGCCGTGGAGTTAAGTCGTAAAGTATTGATTCAAAACCGCCTTGGCTTACATGCTCGTGCAGCAGTCAAACTGGTCGAACTGGCACAGAGCTTTGAAGCGGTCATCACCATCGACAATGAAGAAGACAAAACCGCCACAGCAGACAGCGTAATGGGCCTGTTAATGCTAGAGTCCGCTCAAGGACAATACGTCACGATCCACGCAACGGGTGGGCAAGCGGAAGAAGCACTGGATGCCGTTTGCCATTTGATCGAAGATAAATTTGATGAAGGCGAGTAGTTTACTCGCTTTTTTCTTACCTCCCATTATCTTTCTCTTCCCTGACCTAATAAATAAATTTGCTTAGTATCATAAGTTGTTATTAAAAGGCGCCTAGAATTAAGTTATTATTCAACGCATTGTAAATATCAGGAATTGGGAGGAATGAATGGCAGAGCAAATTGAATTCGACCAAGCTCACCAAGCCCTCCAAGAAGTCACAGAAGCGCTAGAAAATGGCCGCTTCGTCCATGTTCGTCGTCAATTACAGGACATGGAACCTGAGGATATCGCTCACCTTTTAGAAGCCTCCCCACGTAAGAGCCGTGAAGTTCTTTGGCAACTCACCGACCCTGAAGATTATGGTGAAATCCTTGACGAGCTGAACGAAGACGTCAAAGACAGCCTCGTATCCAAAATGGCACCAGAAGCGCTTGCAGAAGCGACAGAAGGCATGGATACCGATGACGTGGCTTACGTACTGCGTAGCTTGCCTGACAACCTGTCACGCGAAGTCCTGTCGCAAATGGACTCATCTGACCGCCTACGGGTCGAAACCGCCCTATCCTACCCAGAAGACACCGCGGGTGGGCTGATGAACACCGACGTCATCACAATTCGTGGTGACGTAGATGTGGACGTAGTTTTGCGTTATCTACGTATGAAAGGCGAGCTTCCAGAAGCTACGGATGCCCTGTATGTGATCGATGAAGAGAGTAAGCTCATCGGTGAACTGCCGATCACGACGCTTATTACCACTCAGCCAGACGTAAAAATCATTGATGTAATGGAAGACGCGGACGAGGCCATCACCGTCGATACTAGCGACTCAGATGTTGCGAGTCTGTTCGAACGCCGTAATTGGGTATCTGCACCTGTTGTTGATGAAAACTTGCATTTGGTCGGTCGTATCACCATCGATGACGTGGTTGACGTTATTCGTGAAGACGCGGAACACTCGATGATGAGTATGGCGGGTATGGACGATGACGAAGATACTTTCGCGCCTGTTGTAAAATCAGCTCGCAAACGCAGTATCTGGCTTGGCGCTAACGTATTAGCCGCCCTTGCTGCTGCTTCCGTTTCTAACATGTTTGAGGCCACATTAGACCAAATGGCCGCCATTGCGGTATTGATGACGATTGTTCCGTCCATGGGTGGTGTCGCTGGTAACCAAACCGTCGCACTAGTGATTCGTGGTCTTGCTCTTGGTCATATCGGAGACTCAAACAAACGCGAACTGTTAATGAAAGAAGCCTCGATCGGCTTACTTAACGGCATCATGTGGGCGCTAATTATTGGTGGTATTGTTGTTGCTTGGAAAGGTAACTGGATGCTCGGAGGAATCATTTCCGCCGCCATGCTGACCAACTTATTGGTCGCAGGTATTGCCGGAGTAACGATTCCAATCCTATTGAAAAAAATGAACATCGATCCCGCTTTAGCTGGTGGTATGGCATTAACAACAGTGACGGATGTGATTGGTTTATCTGTCTTCTTAGGGCTTGCCACAATACTGATTACCTAACAGAAAAAACGAAAAAGCCTGATGAACACATCAGGCTTTTTTGATTCTGAATTGCTAGAAAAGCTTATTCACCCGCCACTTTCATGGTATCCAGTAGGATAGAGCCCGTTTGGATTTGTGAGCGCGTTTCAATATCACTACCAACCGCCACAATCTTGGTGAACATGTCTTTTAGATTACCTGCGATGGTAATTTCTGATACTGGGTATTGGATTTCACCATTCTCAACCCAGAAGCCTGCGGCACCGCGAGAGTAATCCCCCGTTACCACGTTCACACCTTGTCCCATGACTTCTGTCACTAGAAGACCAGTACCGAGCTCTTTAAGCATTTGTTCGAAGTTTTGGCCTGTCGACTTCACGTACCAGTTATGAATCCCACCAGCGTGACCTGTCGGCGTCATCTTCATTTTACGTGCGGCATAACTGGTTAACAGATAAGTTGCTAGCACACCGTCGGTAATGATCTCACGGTCTTGAGTGTACACACCTTCACTATCGAATGGACTTGATGCCAAACCACGCAATACATGCGGACGTTCTGAGATATTGAACCATTCAGGAAGCACTTGTTTGCCTAGATGGTCAAGTAAGAAAGAAGATTTTCGGTACAGGTTACCACCGCTGATCGCCATAACGAGATGGCCAATCAAGCCTGTCGCAACATCAGCCGCAAACATGATTGGGTATTGACCTGTTTTTAGACGCTGCGCATCTAGGCGGTTAACCGTATTCTCTGCCGCCTTACGACCCACCGTTTCTGGGGTCCATAAGTCATCACGATGACGTGCCACGGTGTAGCTGTAATCACGTTCCATCTCGCCGTTTTGACCAACGCCAATTACACAACAGCTAGTACTATGGCGGCTAGACGCATAACTAGCTAATAAGCCATGGCTATTGCCATACACTTTCACGCCGTAATGACTATCATAACTCGCGCCATCACTTTGCTTGATTGCATTGTTATAACTTAGCGCCTCTTTTTCTGCTGCAATCGCCACATTGGCAGCATAGTCTGGATCGGGTGCGTCTGGGTGGAAAAGATCAAGCTCAGGTATCTCTTGCACCATGTATTCTTTTGCTGCAGGGCCTGCAAATGGGTCTTCAGATGTGTAATGTGCAATATCTAGCGCCGCTATAACGGTTTGCTCGATTGCAGCTTCACTTAAATCAGACGTGGAAGCACTGCCTTTGCGTTGACCTCGGTAAACGGTAATGCCCAGCGCACCATCGCTGTTGAACTCGACATTTTCTACTTCACCCATACGAGTTGAAACACTTAAACCAGTGCTTTTAGTAATTGCGACTTCGGCGGCGTCAGATTTTGCCGATGCAAGCTTTAAAGCTCTTGCGACGGCTTGCTCTAGCTCGGTACGTTGCTCAGCAACCTGCTGTTTAATATCCATTGTCTTTCACATCTTGTCTTTGATGAACAATAGGATAACAAGAATTTCGCTTTCTCCCCATGATTCTTGTTAAAATAGTCATAATATTAATCAAAACACAGGCAACTGAAATGGCACGTAAGAATCAAAAAGCGCCATGGGAACCAGAAGAAGAGATCATCTGGGTAAGTAAATCCGAGATGAAGCGAGACATGGAAGAACTGCAAAAGCTAGGTGAGGAGCTTGTCGGCCTCAAACCTTCAGTTCTAGAAAAGTTTCCATTGAGCGAAGATTTGCGAGAAGCAATTGCTGACGCGCAACGCTTTAAAAATGAAGCGCGTCGTCGCCAATTACAACGTATCGGTAAATTGATGCGTTACGAAGATCCAGAGCCAATCCAAGCCGCACTGGATAAAATTCGTAATAAGCACTCTCAATTAACGGCGGTATTCCACAAACTTGAAGCGTTGCGTGATCGCGTAGTGGAAGAAGGTGACAAAGCCATTGATGACGTAATGGAAATGTACCCAGAAGCGGATCGTCAGCGTCTACGCCAACTTGCTCGCCAAGCAGCGAAAGAGAAAAAAGCTGGGAAACCAGCAAAAGCGTACCGCGAAATCTTTCAGATCCTTAAAGGTCTAAACGAAGAAGAGTTTTAATTCGAGGGCTCACGCAATGAGCATTCGATTTAAACGCAAAAAGCAGACGTCAATGTCTGCTTTTTTTATCTTTGATTTTACAGTCAGCGTTACACTAAGCGATTAACGCGGTCTCCGCGCTCGAAAGCGTTAATGTTCTCAATCAGGATTTCCGCTAAACGTTGGATAGATGAGTCGCTGCCCCATGCAACATGCGGTGTCAGTAACAAATTAGGTAAACTCATATTGGCAATCAGCGGATTGCTCTCATCTGCCGGTTCTTGTGTAAAAACATCAAAACCAGCCGCTGCAATTTCTTGCTGTTTTAAGGCATCCACCAGCGCGCTCTCATCCACCAAACCTCCACGCCCTGTATTAATCAAAATGGCGTTGGACTTCATTTGTTGCAACTCTGCTTGACCAATTAAATTCTGAGTATGATCGTTGAGCGAGCAATGCAAGGTCAGCGCATCGGAGCGTTTTAATACTTCCTCAAACGACACATAACCTGGTCTACATTCTGCCGCCCCTTTACGCTCAGAAAACAAGACGGTCATTCCTAACGCTTGAGCCAGATTCGCCGTCGCTTGCCCTAGTGACCCACTACCAACAACACCTAACGTGCTACCACCAATATCCCCGATTGGGTGAGTAAAAAAACAAAACTGCTGGTTACGCTGCCACTCACCTGCGGCAATATCTTGGTGGTACCCAAATAAATTCCGTCTTAAAGCGAATAACATTGCCATCACGTGCTCGGGCACCGAACGCGTCGCGTAACCACGTACATTAGCAACCGCAATATCATGATTAGCACAGTAGTTCACATCGACGTTGTTAAAACCAGTTGCGGCAACCGCGATCATCCGTAATTTTGGTAGTTGCTCTAATACATGTTGGTCAAGCAGGACTTTATTGCTAATCACGATATCGGCATCGGCTAACCTTTCTATTACCTGCCCAGGCGCAGTTAGGTCGTACTCACGCCAGTGGTGCGGAAAGCTAGGTCGTGGGATCTCAATATGTTCTGGGATGGTCGCTCGATCTAAAAATACGATGCTTGGCAAAGACATAACAACTCCTTGTTCACGGCTGAAAGACAGGATACATCAACCACAGTAACGAAATAGCCAAAAATAGCGAACTAGAAAGAACCGCTGTTAGTGCAATTGGCATTAAGGGTGTGGCAACGTTTTATAATCAGGCAATGTACGCTCTGGCGAAAAATAGTTAAAGATCATCGCCTCGGCTTCAGAATAAAAGTCACAGGGTACAAAAATACTGCTCAGCTGATCCGTAGCTGGATGATAAAAACTTAGCTCCGCAGCGTGCAACTCTAAACGTTCTGAAAACTGATACGCCTCTTCGCTTGCATAAAACTCATCACCCACAATCGCATGACCAATCGCCATCAAATGCACGCGTAACTGATGCGATCGACCAGTAATGGGGAGTAACCGCACAACGGTCGTATGGGTGCCATCAGGGTGCACTTCACGCTTCACTACTTGGAATAAAGTTTGAGATGGTTTGCCGTCGTCAAAACATACTTTTTGTCGTGGACGATTTGGCCAATCACAATTTAATGGAAGATCAATATTCCCTTCTTGCGACTCAACATGCCCCCAAACACGTGCGTAATACACCTTGTGAGTGAGGCGATATTGGAACTGCTTTTTTAATGCTCGCTCCGCGGGTTTGTTTTTCGCCAGCAACATCAACCCTGATGTCGACATATCCAAGCGATGCACAACTTGAATTTCTGGATGCAACTCTTTGAGGCGGCTCCACATGCTGTCGTAATGCTCTGCAAGGCGACCAGGGACAGACAGCAGCCCTGATGGCTTATTCACTGCCAGAATGTCGTCATCCTCAAAAACGATATCAACCCAAGGGTCGGTGGGAGGGGTATATTCAAGCATTGCCATGGGAGATCTCTACAAAATAAAAACGCCGCGATTATATACCCAAATAGCACCCAGATGCAGGATTCTGAAGAAAAGTTCAACCCAATAAAACAAAGTCAATCCTTTAGCATAAAAACTAAAAATAGCACGTTGTAAATTTAGTTTGACAACAAGACGCATAACTGAATAGAGTGCTAGATGCACACAGCATGATATTCGCAAAGAATACTTAAAATAAATACATCAAAACACAGCATTTAAAAGACATTACCGTTGCGCAGTATAGGGCGATCGCTCAGCTTGTCATGTACTGCGGTATGTATCTCTTTAGAAAGATACATAAGATAAAAAGGACAATAAGCAATGGACTCCGCCGTTATAGATAAACCCCAATCCAAACTTTCCTTATTTTTTCGTTCGCTAGGCCCCGGCATATTAATGGCATCTGCTGCGGTCGGTGGCTCTCACCTCGTGGCATCAACCAAGGCTGGTGCGATTTATGGTTGGCAATTGGCTGCACTGATTCTGCTCGTAAACCTGTTTAAATACCCTTTTTTCCGAGCGGGCGTACAGTACACCATGGGGACAGGGCTGACCTTGGTTGAGGGCTACGCGAAATTAGGTCGGCCTTATCTATGGCTATTTCTATTTCTGAGCGTGGTATCGGCCGTCATCAATACCGCCGCTTTGTTGATGTTTAGCGCTAGCTTGCTGGGCTACTTCATTCCGTTTTCACTATCAATGGCATCACTCAGCATCATTGTGATTGTCACCTGCCTGATCATATTATTTGCTGGCCATTACAAAGCGCTCGATACGCTATCTAAAGTGATCATGTCGGTGTTAACCATCGCGACTTTACTCGCTGTTTCTATCGCCTTTGGTAACCCTGTTGAACAAGTGGCCAACTTCGAGCCGCCGTCACCTTGGTCTATTGCGGCTATTGGTTTTATCGTTGTGACAATGGGGTGGATGCCTGCACCGATAGAGATCTCCTGTTTAACCTCAGCATGGCTAAAACGCCAATCAAGCCAGCAAGAAGTAACATACCGCTCTGCTCTATTTGACTTTAATGTCGGTTATATTGGCACGGCGTTTCTTGCCATTATCTTTGTATCGCTAGGCTCTTTGATGCTTTATGGTTCTGGCGTTGCGCTTGAAAGCTCTGGCGTTGGCTTCTCCCACCAATTGGTTGGCTTATATGCGGCAACGATTGGCGAATGGTCTCGTTACTTAATCGCGGTAATTGCGTTTTTCTGTATCTTTGGCAGCACGATTACCGTTATTGATGGCTATTCGCGCGTTATTTCGGATTCTCAACGCCTACTGCGCTCACAACCAGACACTAACCCTAAAACCACTTCAGCGATCATGCTGGTAGTCTCCTTACTTGCATTAGGTATTGTGGTTTTCTGGGCTTCTGCGTTATTGCCTATGCTGAACTTTGCGATGATTCTCGCCTTTATGACCACGCCATTCTTTGCTCTGCTAAATTACACCTTAGTGAGCAAAACTGAGTTACCTGAGCCTTTGGCTGTTGGACCTAAACTAAAGTGGTTGTCGATTGCAGGCCTGATTTACTTGTTTGGCTTCTTGGCTGTATTTATCTGGTGGAAGTGGTTGATGTAAATGAGATAGCTATCAGTGATTAATGCATTCCGCATAAAGAAACTAAACCGTAAATAAAGAAAAAGGTCTTCAACTGAAGACCTTTTTTAATGAGCAATAAATACTTACTTAGTTGTGGCTCACCACAATCAAACGCAGCGAGTCGAGCTGAACCTGAGCTTGGTTGATATAACCAGTAAGCTCTTTAATTTGTGCGTCGATAGCTTCAATTTCTTCGTCACGAATATTTGGGTTCACCGCTTTCAGTGCTTGCAAACGCTCAAGCTCTGCATTCAAACTGTGCTGCATATCTTGATGAGCTTGTTTGCGTACTTCTTCGACCTTCTCTTCAATAAGAACATCACCGGCTTCAATTAAGCGGTGTACGTCTTTCTGTACCGACGTAACCAACTTGCTACCTAAGTGACGGTTTACAGGGCTGAGCTGGCGGTTAAAGCTTTCAAACTCCACTTGAGCAGACAAATCATTACCACGCGAGTCCATCATTAAACGGATTGGCGTTTTCGGTAAGAAGCGCGCGATACCACTGCGTTTTGGCGCTTGCGCATCTACCGCGTAAATCAACTCAAGAAGAATAGTCCCGACTGGTAACGCTTTGTTTTTCAATAGAGATACCGCAGACGTCCCCACCCCTTCACTCATAAGAAGATCGATACCACCCTGGATCATTGGGTGTTCCCAACTGATAAAGTGCATATCTTCACGAGATAAAGCCGTATCACGATCAAACGTGATCGTCGCTCCTTCGTATGGCAGACCTGGATAGCTTGGCACCATCATGTGCTCAGATGGGGTCACAATCAGGGCGTTTTCACCTTTATCGTCTTGATTCAAGCCAATCGTGTCAAAAAGAGAAAGTGCGAAGGTGACCAGATTGGTATCGCCGTCAGTTGATTCAATTTTCTCAACGATTTGTTGTGCTTTTTCCCCGCCATTTGAATGCATTTCTAATAGGCGATCACGGCCTTGCTCCAATTGGGATTTCAGCTCTTTATTCATTTTTGCTGACGCTTCAATGATCTCATCTAGCGTGCTGGTATCACCGGAGGCAAGAATTTCAATCAGATCATCGGAGTACTTATCGTAAACAGCACGGCCTGTTGGGCAGGTTTCCGCAAAAGCGTTCAGGCCTTCATCGAACCAACGTGCTAGGATCGCTTGCGATGTGCCTTTCAGGTAAGGAACATGAATGTCGATATCGCGATTTTGACCGATACGGTCCAAACGACCAATACGTTGCTCAAGCAAGTCTGGGTTAAATGGCAAGTCGAACATGACAAGTTGGTTGGCAAACTGGAAGTTACGACCTTCAGAGCCGATTTCGCTACAGATAAGAACTTGTGCTCCACCTTCTTCTTGCGCAAAGTAAGCCGCCGCTTTGTCACGTTCAAGAATCGACATACCTTCGTGGAAAACGGTGGCGCGGATACCTTCACGCTCACGCAGTGCTTGCTCCAATTGCAGTGCGGTACTCGCACGAGAAGCAATCACGAGGATTTTCTCGCTGCGCTTCTCTTTTACTTTTTCAAGCAACCAATTCACACGCGAGTCAAACTGCCACCAGCTCGCGTCATCGCCTTCAAATTCTTGGAAAATTTCTTCCGGGTAAAGGTTCTTCATCGCACGTGCTTCAGAACTCATCTTACCGCCAATCATCCCAGCAACACGCATTGATGTAGTGTATTGCGGTGGAATATCCATTGGCATCAGATGCACGTTACGCGTAGGGAAGCCTTTGATGGCCGCGCGCGTGTTACGGAACAGAACACGCCCTGTACCATGACGATCCATCAAGTTATCGATCAACTCTTGGCGTGCCGACGCTTTAGCTTCTTCGTCCGCTTCACTTTCGATAATACGGAAAAGTGGTTCTACGTCTTGTTCAGACAACAACTCAGTGATCTGGTTTTTTGCTTCATTAGGTAGCTTTTCACCGGAAAAGAGTGAAGTAATCGCATCCGCTACGGGCGCGTATTGATCTTCTTCCTCAACGAATGCTTCGTAATCATAGAAGCGGTCTGGATCCAACAAACGCAGACGAGCAAAGTGGCTCTCACGACCAAGTTGCTCTGGCGTTGCAGTCAGTAACAACACACCTGGAGCACGTTCAGCCAAACCTTCTACCACTTGATATTCACGGCTCGGTTTATCTTGACTCCATTCAAGGTGATGCGCTTCATCGACAACCAGTAGGTCCCATTCACCTTCCAGTGCTTGTTCAAAACGCTTGCGGCTCTTGCGTAGGAAATCCAAAGAACACAGCACATATTGCTGAGTATCAAATGGGTTTTCTGCATCCGCAAAAGCTTCGATACAGCGCTCTTCGTCAAAGATAGAGAAATGCAGATTGAAACGACGCATCATCTCAACCAACCATTGATGCTGTAGTGTTTCAGGCACCACAATCAAAATGCGTTCGGCACGACCAGACAGAACTTGTTGGTGGATGATCATGCCCGCTTCGATGGTTTTACCCAAACCTACCTCATCCGCCAACAAGACGCGTGGCGCGTGACGACGGCCAACTTCGTGCGCGATGTAAAGCTGATGAGGGATCAAACCTGCACGCATACCACATAGGCCACGCATTGGGCTCTTATGCTGCTCAAACTGGTTGGTTAGCGCACGGTAACGCAGAACAAAGTTGTCCATACGGTCGATTTGACCGGCGTACAACTTATCTTGAGGTTTGTTAAAACGAATTTGGTTGCTAAGGAAAATCTCACGCAGAACAACAGCGGTTTCTTGCGTGTCTTCACGAGTACCGAAATAGGTGTAAAGACCTTCATCTTCCAGTACTTCTTCTACTTTTAGAGACCAACCTTCTTGGCAATCGATGACATCCCCAACATTAAAGGTGACTCGGGTAACAGGTGCATCGTTACGTGCGTAAACTCGGTTTTCCTCTGACGCTGCAAACATCAATGTCACAGTACGAGCATCCATTGCTACAACGGTACCTAAACCTAAATCGCTTTCCGTATCGCTAATCCAGCGCTGCCCCAAAGCAAATGTCATGAATTGACTACCTCGTTATTAGTTCTTGATTCGTATTTCTTGTTGGTCTACTCATGCCCGTGGGCATGGATAATAGTTTAGATCTGATTCTGGCTTCTGCTATGCCGATAGCATTCGTCATTTCAGTATGAACTGAGTATTTTTTAAGCCAGCTCAACATGATAAATCGGACGTAGCCTATACGCAGAAAAAGGTCGCTAATCTTACTTGAAGCTGTGATTTAGGTCACGCCGAAACCGCACCAAGCAGAAACTTTTTTTCCCAAACTCTAAATGCAATCAAATTGTAAAATACTCATGCCAATTATTAAGTTGTAGAACGTAAATATTACGTATACTTCTAATGAGGGGCGTTTAAAACCATTGCATATGATTTAAGCGCGTTAGTACACGATTAGGATCAACACGGGTTTGCAGTAAGTTGTCTTGCTACTCGGTTGCACACTAGCCGACATCAGCCCGACAACCTCTATTGCAAGCAATCAGAGTTAGGTCACTTCACACCTATTTGGAAACGACCTAACAACTCGCATGCAGAGCCGTACTACGGCAAGGAGACGCTATGGGCGATACCGATCGGAAACTGTTTGTACTCGATACCAACATTCTTCTTCATGAACCCTTTGCCATCTTCTCTTTCCAAGAACACGATGTCGTTATCCCCATGACCGTGTTGGAAGAACTCGACCGAATCAAAGACAGCAAGCGCGACGTTGCAAGAGATGCGCGCGTGGCTATTCGCACCTTGGAAGATTTGTTTAAAGAAGCAACGCCAGATGAAATCTCTGAAGGCATTCCTGTTTCTAAAGACAACCCCGACCAAGGTACTATTTCCATTTTGGCGGATTTTGAACTGCAGGAAACCGTCAAAGCCTTCGCCGACAAAGCCGGTGACAACCGTATTCTCAACGCGGTGCTTTATCTGCAAAATAAACGTGCACCACGTGAAGTGGTACTGATCACGAAAGACATCAACATGCGTCTGCGAGCCAAAGGGGCTGGTGTACGCTTTGTTGAGGACTATAGAACCGACCAACTGATTGACGACATTCAATACCTAACCAAAGGCTTTCAATTGCGTGAAGGTGATTTCTGGAGCGGTATTGAGGAAGTAGAAAGCTATGCACTGGGCGGAAAAACTTACCACAAACTCAGTCGCGAACCCTTCGACCCAACCTTTATCAACCAATACGTTATTGATGAAGACAGTGACTTTGCTGGTCGCGTAGAAACCATCAATGAAGACAAGCTAACGCTTCTCGACCTGAGCCGCGAACGTCTAATGCATCGTAAGGCTTGGGACATCACACCTAAAAATATCTACCAGGGAATGGCGTTAGATGCCTTACTCGATCCAGAAATTGACTTGGTGATTCTAACGGGTGCGGCGGGTAGTGGTAAGACATTACTGGCAATGGCAGCAGCATTGGAGCAAACCATTGAAAAAAGCATGTTCGATAAAATTATCGTAACACGTAACACGCCAGATATCGGTGAATCCATCGGCTTCTTACCCGGCTCCGAAGAGGAGAAAATGATGCCGTGGTTAGCGGCGGTGACCGATACCTTGGAAGCGCTACATAAACACGATCACTGCACTGAAGGCTCATTGAAGTACATCTGCGATAAAGCCAACATTCAATTTAAATCGATCAACTTTATGCGTGGCCGTTCAATTCAAAATGCGTTTGTACTGCTTGATGAGTGTCAAAACCTCACTGCATCACAAATCAAAACCATCATTACCCGCTGTGGTGAAGGAACCAAAATCGTCTGCTCCGGTAACTTGGCGCAGATTGACTCTCATTACCTCACCCCAGTGACATCAGGATTGACGTACATGGTTGAACGCTTCAAGAACTTTGAAGGCAGCGCGAATATTCACCTCAACGGCGTGGTTCGTAGCCGCTTGGCGGAATTTGCTGAAGAAAACCTGTAATTGACACCGACTCACAAAGCAAAAGAGCGCTCTAATGAGCGCTCTTTTTATAACGATTCAACTGAGTTACTCAGTGCCACCTACTGTCAGTGAGTCCAGTTTCAAGGTCGGCTGACCAACCCCAACTGGCACACTTTGACCTGCTTTACCACATACGCCAACGCCCTTGTCGATACTTAGGTCGTTACCGACCATAGAGACTTGCTGCATTGCTTCGATACCTGATCCAATCAACGTCGCACCTTTAACAGGGCGCGTAATTTTACCGTTTTCAATCAAGTATGCTTCGGATGCAGAGAACACAAACTTACCCGAAGTAATGTCCACCTGACCGCCACCAAAGTTTGGCGCATACAACCCTTTCTCGACCGTCGAGATTATTTCTTCTGGCGTATGTTCACCTGGTAGCATGTAGGTGTTGGTCATACGCGGCATTGGTAAATGTGCATAAGACTCACGACGACCGTTACCTGTTGGGTTCACACCCATTAACCGCGCGTTTAGCTTGTCTTGCATGTAACCTTTCAGCACACCATTTTCGATAAGCGTGTTGTACTGGCCGTTTACCCCTTCATCATCCACATTCAGTGAACCACGAAGGTCTTTTAACGTGCCATCATCGACGATGGTACACAGCGAAGACGTCACTTGTTGACCCATTTTGCCAGAGAAAACCGAAGATTCCTTCCGGTTAAAATCACCTTCTAGGCCATGACCTACCGCTTCGTGTAGCAACACGCCAGGCCAGCCAGAACCCAATACTACTGGCATCATGCCAGCTGGTGCTGCTTCTGCTTCAAGGTTGATTAACGCCATGCGAATCGCTTCGTCTGCGTAATGAAAAGCTTGTTTCACACCATTGCTTTCCGTTAAAAAGAAATCGTAACCGAAACGGCCGCCGCCACCAGCGCTACCGCGTTCACGTCGTTCACCTTTTTGTGCGAGCACGCTAATAGACAAACGCACCAAAGGACGAATATCGCCTGCATAAGTACCGTCTGTTGCCGCAACAAGCATCTGCTCATGCACACCGCTGATGCTGATCGAGACTTCTTTAATCAATGGTTCTTTAGTGCGGATGTAAGCATCTAGAGATTTGAGCAATTCTGTTTTTTGCTGCTTTTCCCATTCAGCTAGTGGATTCACAGCGGCGTAGTACGCTTGGTTTTCGGTGCGTTTAAACGCTTGGACTTTACCATTCTGCCCTTGCTGAGCAATACCGCGCGCCGCCATTGCACTCTGCTTCAGGCCTTCAGGCTGGATTTGATCAGAGTAGGCAAAGCCGGTTTTCTCGCCAGTTACTGCACGGACACCAACACCACAATCAATGTTAAAAGAGCCATCTTTGATGATGCTGTCTTCTAGAACCAGAGACTCATGCCAGCTGGACTGAAAGTAAATGTCCGCATAATCGATCTGGCGCGTCGCAATGCTGGCAAGCGTGTCAGCAATGTCTTGTTCTGTCAGACCATTTGGGGCAAGGAGTGCCTGTTCTATTTGGTTTGTGCTCATAGTTAGCTCTTTTATTTCCGTCTCAATTCATTTTGAAAGCGACTGTGTTGAGTCAGCGGCATATTCTGCCTTACTTGTTGGCTTTGTGACAAATCTATCTCAGTCACCAATAAACCTACTTCATCCTGAAGCTGTTTATGGATACGTCCCCAAGGGTCAACGACCATTGAGTGTCCCCATGTTTTTCGTCCACATGGATGCGTTCCAGTTTGTCCGCTTGCCAAAATCCAACATTGTGTCTCAATCGCTCTAGCTCGCAATAATACTTCCCAGTGAGCTTGCCCCGTCACAGCGGTAAACGCAGCGGGCACCACAATGATATCCGCCCCTTCTTGACGCAATACTTTATAAAGTTCTGGGAAACGTAAATCATAACAAATACTCAATCCAACACTGCCGATATCAGTTTCCGCAACGACTATTTGATTACCCGCCATAAACGTATCCGACTCACGATAACTACCATAACCATCGGCTACGTCGACATCAAACATATGCAGTTTGTCATAGTGAGCAATGCATTTACCGTGCGGCGGAAATACAAGTGTTGTGGTGGTGACACCTTTTGCGGTTTGAATGGGCATGCTTCCGACAATTAGCGTTAACTGGTTCTTTCTAGCGATTTCACAGAGCCGCTGTTGAATCATGCCACTGCCAAGTGGCTCTGCATGTTGATGATAAGCTTCGCGACTGGAAAATAGCACTGTATTTTCAGGAGTAAGAACAAGTTTGGCACCTTGCTTGCTCGCTAAAGCACACTGTTTTTCAATGAAGTCCAAATTCGCGTTAATATCCGGACCCGAAGTCATTTGAATAATGCCAACACGCTCCATGTGTTTCCTCCCTATTCCATTATATTCGGTGAGTTATTTGGCCTGTTCACGCAGTTTTTCTGGCAGCTTATATTCACCTTTACTTCGCGAAATTTCTTTCACCGTTGGTGAATCTAGTGGGCCTTTCACTTCATAATTGACTTGAGTGAAGACCTCAACCACCGGAGATATCACCGTAGAGATGGCCAAGACATACAAAGCAGTTTGAGGCGCAACGGCAAACGCGGTCAGCATTGGTAGGCCTGATGTGATGTCTGGTGTGAATTTCACTTCCGCATCAACCATTCTGCTGTTCATATTAGCGATGCCGCGGATTTGCATTTCCCCTGCTAACGCATCCATTACGATATCATTGGTGATAAACACACCGTCTTGGATTTTGCCCGTTCCCGTGATCGAGTTGAATGCCATGCCTTTATCGAATACGTCGGTAAAGTCGAGCTGCATCTTACGGATGATAGAATCCAAGCTGAACAAGCCTAACAAGCGTGCCGCACCACTAACTTCACTGATCACGCCTTTACCAAATTCCGTTGAGACGTTTCCTTGCAAGGTTTGTGTCTTCATTGACCAAGGTGCGCCGTCCCACTCCATATTGGCATTGATCTCAAATGGTGCTTGTTGAATGCCTGATGTAATACCAAAGCGCTCCATAAGATCGGTGTTGTTATCACCTTTCATTTTCATGGTTAAGTTGGAATGACTACTCTCTTTCGTCAGGTCCCACCAACCACTCATATCAATGCGGTTTTTGCCGCTACTAAAGGTGATATTTTTCCACTCCAAGCGGTTCTCGCGACGCTGCAAATCAACATTAACTTTGCCCACTTTGTAACCTTGCAGCCAAAAATCATCGATGTTCAAAGTTAAGTTTGGCATCTCTGCGTGAAACTTGCGGTCAAAATTGGTAATCAAAGGTGCGTTTTGATCTTCACTCGCAAAGATTGAACTGCGCTCTTTGGTCATCTCTTCAAACCCTGGGATGTACAGATGCAAGTGCTCTAGAGAGACCGATAGATCATAGGGTTTCAGATAGTTAGCTTTCCCTTTAACCTCTTGACTGTCCACATCGAGTTGCCAACTCAAATTTTTCTTGCTTGCTGAAAAATCCACATCATGAAACTCAATCCCACCGAGCTGTAAGTTTGGCGTTTCAACTTCAATGCGTGTCGGCAATGGAATGGTCGGCGTTTTCATGCTTGCCAAAACAGACGATGAAGGCTTGCTCTCAGAGACCTGCGCAAGCTCCGCCCATTGGTCTAAATTCAGTTCTTCGACACGCACCGAAGCATCGTGCCCGACAATAGGACTAATCCGGAAGCCACCTTTGCCAACCATTAAATGAGTCGCAGTCAGAACCGGGACATCGCCAGCGATATCTATCTCAGTTTGATACTTCACATTTGGGATCTGTAGTCGTGCTGAAATACTCTCTTGGTTGCCGGATGCTTGCAGTTTCGCTTGCCCAGACTCACCAATTTTTTTCGCTAAAGGATAAGGATATTGACTAGCCAGACGATTTAGCTGCGCCAGCACTTCAAGCTGATAAGTGAAACCAACATCATTGAGTTGCAAGTCAATATCCATTTGCCACGGCGCATGGCCAGAAACAAGGTTTAACCAACGCTCACCGACATAGGGTTTGAGCGGCTCGACATCCCAATCTCCTAGTGTATTAATTGTCACGTTGTAGCCTTGCTCTGCACTCTCTCCATGGAAATCAAGAGAGATAGGCTGTTGTAATAATTCGGCCGACAAACCCGATGTGGTAACCACATCATTGTCGAAGGTGATACGTCCTGTGGCGTTTTCAAGCGTCATTGGCGGCGCTTCAATATCAACACGATTTTCTGTTAAATCGGCATAACCCCAAGCGCGAGAGTCTTTCTCAAAATCAAACGGTATGTTGAGTTGAAACTCAGAGTAAACGGGCCCACTCACTTGCAGCGCTGTCAATGCGGCACCGACTGAATCCACTAATGGCGTCGCCATCATGTAGTCACGGACTTCATTACCCGGCGCGCTTGCTTTCGCTTCAATCTCGATGTGTCCACCTTCTGCCAACTCAGGGATTCGCCCAGTGATACGCTTGGCATGAACGCCATTTAGTGTGGCTGATTTTGAATCCAAATACATGGCATCATTTTCAAACAGCAAGTCTAGCTGCAAATCCGTGATGGTTGGCCATGCCGTATCAAAGCTAAATTTCGCGTCTTTTAATCCAACCCAAGCTTGGAACATGCCATTATGTTCTTTGTAAGGAAAATCACCTAACTCGCCATACCACAACAATTTCGCTGTGTTCACTTTACCGCCCTGAATCGCGGTCGAAAGATAGTCGGTCAAGTCTTGTCCAAGTGCCAGAGTCGGTAGATAGCGCCATGTTTCACCCGCGTTGTAGAGATCCGCTTCGGCATAGAACGATAAAAATGGGCTTTGTTCTTTTGGAAAATCAAGACGGAATGCCCCCAAGACTTGAAGATCAGGCGTTGCTGCCGTCACTTTATCCGCCCACAAACGCCAACCCGCATCATCTTGCTGCCAGATAATATCGACTTCACCTTGTTTGATATTCAGCGGAGCTTGGAATACATCGCCGTACGGAAAGACATCATCAATGACGGTGACTTTTGCTTTAGCTTGATTCACATCCCCCGATACGCTGCCCTGTACGTGATGAAACCCGGGTAGGAGCTCCCATTGTGTCATCGCGAGTTCATCCAGTTCAGCCGAGTAGCGTAAGGTGTCTAAACCACCGTTCATTGACAATCGGACATCTTCGACCCGACCTTTCGGTGCTAGTTTGTTAATAAGGTCACTGGTCGACTCTGACTCTGGAGCCAGCTTGATGAGCGGAATGAGTGCTTCTATGTCGAGTTGAGAGAGATTAAGCATCCAGCCGTTTGGTTGCCAATCAAACGCGACGTCTAGCTCTGGCCAAGGGGTATTATCGGTTCTGATTTGAAGTGAGTGACCATTTACTTTCCAGCCTTGTTTATCTGGTCGAAGATTGAAAATTCCAGACTCAATAAACAGCTCATGATGTCCATCTTCATTCCACACCAACTCGGAAGGCAGCAATTCAACATAAGCATCATGCGGTTGGCTATGTTTGAGCGTTAGCCAAGTATTTAAGCTGACTTTACCCGACTCTGCTCCTGACTCTTCTTGCATGTAAGTGGTCAGCCAAGGTGTGACCGAGACATCTTGAGCACTCACGTAAAACTCACCAGATACATCGCGCAACGAGCCATGATCTTTAAAGTTAGCGCTTACTAACAATGAGTTCAGGCGAACATCGGCAATGCTAACCGTGCCTTCGGCTACGTGACGTTTCCCTTGATTGCTCCAACGAAGCTGCTCAATATCTAAACGGCGAGTTTCACCAGACACCGACTTATACCAAATCCGTGAATCGCTAATAGTGAAGTCTTCGAACTGACGTAAAAGAAGTGAGTCGAGTTGGTCAATGAGTTTCACTTCGCTCTTATCCACTTCAGGCTTCGGATCTTGACGATGAGAAGTCGGCAGAATGTCTACCGTGTGAATGTCTAAAGCGAGGTTATGAATGGTAAGGTCTGCAACTACAGGTTTAAGTTGAAAAAGAGATTGAATAAGGTCGAACTCAATTTGGACTTCTTCAACAGCGAAGCGTGCATCTTGCACGTTTGGTAGATTTGCCTCTAAACCCAGTAACGCAATTGAGGGATGATTATTGCGCCACGTCCCTGCGACATTAGCAATAGAAACGTCAAAACCTGTGCCTTGTTTGACCCAGGTTTTGATCTCATCTTGGAAATGGTTAAGTTGCGGCAGTGTGACGCGAAGCGTGGTTACTAATATGGCTAATAACACCAATACAGTAACTAAACTCCACGCACAAAAACGCCCAAAACGGTTAACACCAGAATTCACAAATGTTCCAAATTACATCATTACGACGTCAAACTGTTCCTGAATGTACAGGGGTTCAGCCTGAACTCGCACTTGCTTGCCAATAAATACTTCGAGCTCTGCCAACGCATGAGACTCATCGCCCAATAGCGCTTCAGCAACAAACGGCGATGCGTACACGACAAAATTATCGGCGTCGTAAGCACGGTTCACACGAGTAATCTCGCGTAATATCTCAAAGCATACGGTTTCGACCGTTTTCACGCTGCCACGGCCTTCACAAGTAGGACAGCCAGAACACAAGATATGTTCAATACTTTCTCGTGTGCGCTTGCGCGTCATTTCAACTAAGCCAAGCTGGGTAAAGCCGTTGATGTTGGTTTTTACTCGGTCTTTCGCCAGCGCCGTTTCCAGTGAGGTAAGTACTCGCTGACGATGCTCTTCGGATGCCATATCGATAAAATCAATAATGATGATACCGCCGAGGTTACGTAAACGTAGCTGACGCGCAATAGCTTGCGTTGCCTCTATATTGGTATTGAAGATAGTCTCTTCGAGATTACGACGACCAACAAATGCACCCGTGTTGATGTCGATGGTGGTCATGGCTTCGGTTTGATCGATGATCAAATAGCCGCCCGATTTTAGCTCGACCTTGCGCTCTAAAGAACGCTGAATTTCGTTTTCGGTGTCGTACATGTCAAAGATTGGCTTGTCACCTTCGTAAAGCTCAAGCTTATCTGTTAACTCCGGTACATACTCAGAAGTGAATTCTTTCAGGTTCTCGTATTCAAGGCGGGAGTCGACCATGATCTTATCGAGCTCTGTGCCAACAAAGTCACGCAGAATGCGTTGAGCTAAGCCGAGTTCACCGTAAAGTGTTGAACGCGTTTTGTATTTTGAGCGACGCTCCATGACTTTTAGCCACAAACGCTTTAGAAATGCCGCATCTTGAGATAGCTCTTTTTCATCAGCGCCTTCTGCCGCGGTACGAATGATAAAACCACCGTGCTCATCGCAGTAATGGTTCACCACCTTTTTCAAACGCTCGCGCTCTTTTTCACTTTCAATACGCTGCGAAACACCGACATGGCTGGCCCCCGGCATAAAAACAAGATAACGCGAAGGTAAGGTGATATCCGTCGTTAAACGCGCACCTTTTGTGCCGAGCGGATCTTTGACCACTTGCACAACAATGTCTTGTCCCTGGCGTACCAGCTCAGAGATATCACGGACTTGAAACTGCTGTTTTTCGTTTTCTGCCACACATTCGGTATGAGGAACAATATCTGACGCATGTAAAAACGCCGCTTTATCTAAACCAATGTCGACGAAAGCCGCCTGCATACCTGGTAACACTCGGCTTACTTTGCCTTTGTATATATTGCCCACAATACCGCGACGCGATTCGCGCTCGATATGTATTTCTTGTAGTACTCCACCTTCAATCATGGCCACACGAGTTTCACTCGGGGTCACGTTAAGCAGCAATTCTGCACTCATGTGCACACCTCAAAACAATTATAAAAATTCTTGAATTAGCTGATCGGTTTCGAACAAAGGTAAGCCTACTACAGCGTGATAACTGCCTTCGATTCGGGTGACAAATCGCCCTCCGAGTCCCTGAATACCATAACTTCCAGCTTTATCGCATGGCTCTCCTGACTGCCAATATTGTTCGATTTCTTCGTGAGTCAGTGGTTTGAACCACACGTCAGTGGTAACGACCACTGAATGTTGTTGTTCCGATGATACAACGCTCACCGCAGTCATCACTTGATGACGACGACCCGATAAGTCAGTAAGCATACGCTTTGAATCTTCAAAACTTTTTGGTTTTTCTAGCACACGGTCATCGCATACTACGACCGTATCAGAGCCCAATACAACGGAATCAGGCTTAGCCAACGCTAAGCCTGCCTGAGCTTTTTCCAAAGAAAGACGCAACACGTAATCTCGTGCTTGCTCATGAGCCTGTTTGGCTTCCTCAATATCAGGCAATACGATCTCAAAATCATAACCCAGTTGAGCAAGCAGCTCTTTTCTTCTCGGAGAACCCGATGCGAGAACGAGAGATAAGCTTTTCTTCACCGCTTTACCTTACGTGCCATGCACGACGAACTCGTCGCATTAATAAAAACATCCATGGCCAAAGTATACAGTTTATTGCCGCCGTCCACAGAGATAATGGATTAAATACTACGTCCTGGTTCAAATATTCCCCACAGAATATCAAAACTTCCAATAACGCAGTAAAAAAGGCAATTAAAATCGACTGTTGCCACAATGCCATGTTGCGAATCAACAGGAAATTCAGCGCCACAAGGTAGATAACGATCGACATCATCATGCCACGAATTCCAAGCGTTGAGCCGATCAAGATATCCCACAATAAGCCCAACACTAGCGCAGTTCCGACGTTCACTCGGTGCGGTAGTGCCAACACCCAATAACACGTGACAAGGAACAACCATGACGGACGTAACACATCTAACACACCTGGCCATGGAATGGTTTGCAGTACCAGCGCAACGAAGAAACTGACGCCAATCACCATTCGGCTACTCAATACATTATTGGCCATCGGTTACCTCTTGTTCTTGCTCTAACCCTTCATCTACATTGGACCGCAGTACTTTGTGTTGACGGTCTTCATTCGGCCAAATCAGCAGTAGGTAGCGTAAGCGATCAAACTCCACAACCGGCTCAGCCTTGATTGAGGCGAACTCTTGACGCGTATCGTGATCCACATTGGTAACCGTCGCGACTGGATATCCTTCAGGGTAAATACCACCTAAACCGGATGTCACCAATAAATCACCAACCTGAATATCTGTGCTGGTTGGAATGTGCTCCAGTTGGATTTCATCCATTTCACCATTGCCCGATGCGATCACTCGGATATCATTGCGGATCACCTGGACAGGAATTGCATTTTTCGCGTCCGTTAGCAGCAGAACACGTGCGTTGTGCGCTGCGACAAACGTGACCTGACCAACGATGCCTTTCTCATTGATAACAGGCTGACCAACGTAAACACCATCAATACGGCCTTTATCGATCACCACTTGATGACGATAAGGTGAAGTATCAACCGCCATTACTTCTGTCACGACTTTCTTTTCATCACGGACAAATGAAGATCCTAACAACTTACGTAAGCGTTGGTTTTCTTCTTTATATTGGTCGAGCAAGATAAGCTCGCTTTTCAGGCGTAGCACTTCTCGCTTTAAGCTGCGATTGCCTTCAACCAATGCCTGATGAGAATTAAAACGTTCAAATACGCCATCGAACATACTACGAGGCAAATTCGCTGCGTACTGAATCGGTGCAACCATACTGTTTAGTAGGTATCGAACGTTGGAAAACGTATCTAGACGACTATCGGCCAGCATTAAGCTCGCCGACACGATGACAGCAAAAAACAGACGTAATTGCAGAGACGGACCTCTGCCGAAAATCGGTTTCATCTTGTTTTTGACCTGATTGCTTCCATGATTATTGAGCCTTACTTGGCAACCTAAAAATACTTAACTAAATACTTTTAGGTATGGAGCATGTTTGAATTACAGAGAGAGCAGAAATGAAGGTGAAGCCCGACATGAGCTTCACCTAAACCTTTATTCTTCAGAGAACAGATCGCCACCGTGCATGTCGATCATTTCTAGTGCTTTACCGCCACCACGCGCAACACACGTTAGTGGATCTTCCGCGATAACCACAGGAATACCAGTTTCTTCCATTAGTAGACGGTCTAGGTCTTTAAGTAGTGCACCACCACCGGTTAGTACCATACCGTTTTCAGAAATGTCTGAAGCAAGCTCTGGTGGACACTGTTCTAGTGCAACCATGACTGCTGATACGATGCCAGATAGCGGCTCTTGAAGCGCTTCTAGGATCTCGTTTGAGTTCAAGCTAAAGCTGCGTGGTACACCCTCTGCAAGGTTACGACCGCGAACTTCAATCTCTTGAACTTCATCACCAGGGTAAGCAGAACCGATTTCGTGTTTGATCTTTTCAGCCGTTGCTTCACCAATCAAGCTGCCGTAGTTACGACGTACGTAGTTGATCACAGCTTCATCAAAGCGGTCACCACCGATACGCACAGACGATGAGTAAACCACACCGTTTAGAGAGATAACGGCAACTTCAGTTGTACCACCACCGATATCGACCACCATTGAACCTGTCGGCTCAGATACGCGTAAACCAGCACCAATTGCCGCCGCCATTGGCTCGTCGATTAGGTAAACTTCACGCGCACCAGCACCAAGTGCTGATTCACGAATTGCGCGACGCTCAACTTGAGTAGAACCACAAGGAACACAAACAAGAACACGTGGGCTTGGCTTTAGGATACTGTTATCGTGCACTTGCTTGATAAAGTGCTGAAGCATTTTTTCGGTTACGTAGAAGTCAGCGATTACGCCGTCTTTCATTGGGCGAATAGCGGAAATGTTGCCAGGTGTACGACCAAGCATCTGTTTTGCTGCGTGACCGACTGCAGCAACGCTTTTTGCAGAACCTACACGATCTTGACGAATAGCAACTACAGAAGGTTCATCAAGGACAATTCCTTGCCCTTTTACGTAAATTAGAGTGTTGGCTGTACCTAAATCGATAGATAGATCGTTAGAAAACATGCCACGAAGTTTCTTAAACATACTCTTCGCTCATCCTGCAAAAATATAGAAGACAAAAATTGCTCTAAATGTACCAATGCCTCGCTGTCACAGCAAGGTATTGGTACACAAACATGAGCAGAAAGCCTCAATTTCTTGCAGTTTCCTAACTTAAGGGCAAAAACCTAAGTTGTTACTGTCCGGTTAACCCTGGCTCACCACGGTAAATCACGCGATCGTTACCTCGATGAATACCAAAGGTGACGACGGAGGATGGGTCTTCATCTCCTTTCCCTCTCCAGTTATATTGGAGCCAAGGTTGACTCATGTAGCTACTTCCACAAGTAACATAATCAGTTTCCAACGTTTGCGGAGATGTCGTACTAGTATCATCCATTCTCAGCCAGAAGCGTAATTGTTGGCGTATTGAGCTACTATAATCTTCGGAATATGGAGTAGCATAAAGTTCGTCGTTGACACCTGAATCAACTGTCTTTGTTACTCCATTCAACGAACCGTCTGAACCAGAAGCTTCAGACCACACCTCTTGATAACAAACATAGTCTTCATCAGAAGAATAATCAGAAGCAGAGTCATCAGTATTAGTGATAAAGCGAGAACCATTCCAGTATTCTGTACGCAGAGGAATATTGATGGTACTGACAGAAGTACCACCGACATCATCCATTGCCATTCGGCCATAGCGAATATCTGGTTGAGTTGGAAAAGACTTACCAATATCGTCATTTAATTCGAGGTTGGTATCTTCTGAAGTAAGAAAGTCGACATCATCCACTTTATCTGCCACTAGTAATCCAAATCCATTTGTAAATGGCCCATCTGCTTCAGTCGTTAACGGAGAACTATTGGTTTCTGATTTATTAAATTGGAAAGACTGGTTTGATACTGACAGCTGTGATCCTGACCATGAGTCACTGCCATCCCAGTAGTTTAGATAATAATTTTCCACCCGATCGCTAATGTCTTCGTTATCATCCGTGTCCACAGCCAGCAGTTGGACATCAGCAATTAAATCAGAGCTGAAACTACTGTAATTGGTAGTAGCTTCGCCATCCATATTTTGTGCTTCGACCACAAAGTCATAACTGATAGGCTGACTCATGTACATGAAGCCATCATGGTCAGACGCATAATCCCAGTTATTGCTTACTAAGCTCAACCAGGCAGGATAAAAACGTCCGATATCACGATAGCCGGGGTTAACATTCATACCCAAATAATTTGCCTGAGTATCTGCGGTTACTTTCAATACCCCTACTTCGCTCCATGAAAGCCTACTGTACAACAGATAGGTATTATTGGTTCCCGCGCTATTGCTATAGACCAAAGTGCCAGAAAGAGAACCATCATCTCCACCATCAGGCTCAGCGACTGAATGCGTCAATCCGACCGTTGATGTGATCGCACTACCCGCAATAAAGAAATTCTGAGTGACGGGTGAACTACAATAGCCGGATATTTCTATTTCTGTTGTTCCATCTTCGGGATCACTGTCATCACCATCTGACACCCAGCGCAATGGACGGACAGAGAGTTCAAAAGAGTTCCCTGCTGCGGTAAATGCTGCACTACTGGAATCCGTAATACTGCCATCCATATTCGTATCATCCGGAGAACAAATCGCAAATGTCCAAGGACGTGAATAGACGGTGAACTGGCCTTTTAGTGTCTTCGTATTTCCGTCACCTTCAATCGGACAATCATCACCACTACAAGTGAAGTTATCATCAGTCAGAGTAACTAACATTTCACCTGAATCTTCCAGAGTTAAACCTTTAGAAGATTTTCCACTGGAAAATGATGGGGAGTAAGTTAAAGAGCCAACAGCACCTGATGCAGGGCGTACCCATTGATATGAAACATCCGGCTTACCGTCATAGTCAATATCGTCAACTTCATTATCGTCATTGCATGCCTGAGCCTTTACTTCAACCTCTTTCAGCTTTCCTGCGATTACATACTGGTCGTCAGCTGAAAATTTAAATGGCACAAACTTGAAAGTTGATGTCTGCGTTTTTGATGAGTCATTGTCCACTGTAACTTTTAACGTATATTCTTCATCAAGATCAATACTACTTTGATCTTTAACGCTCACTTGCAGTTTCAACTTACCAAGTTTCGAAGACACATTGCTTGTCGTAAAGTTAGGATAAGAGCCAGTACCAGTGCTTTCTACAACATCTATAGAAAAATTATCTGCATCAGGGTAAACCTGCACAGTAACGCCAGTGCTTTCCGCATAGCCATTGTTCTTGGTTTCTATTGCAAAACTAGGTTGTTCTGTTCCGCACATCAACGCATATTGTGCTGCTGGTGATAGCGTTACTTCATAATCATCTGAAGGTGTAAAACAGTGGTTGTCTGTAGCAATGATACTTGCCGAGTTATCCATCGAAATACTTCGAGCAGTAACCGCACCATAAACTACTGCATTGTTTTTTAACTCTACACTTGCTTCTGTATAGAGCAGTCCTGTCAATTCAGCACTGTTATCAAGAGTAATTTTATCGTTACCATGACCAATGATTATCAGCTCGGCTTTTCCGACTGTATAAAATTTCGCATTGTTTTTCAGCTCCAGCTTTTTCACATGAATTTGCACTTTTTGTGAGTCTGGAATATTTATTTGTGCGCTGTTATCAACCTTTAGCTCTTCTATCCAGTAAGTTCCCGTTTTAAATGTAACTTTAGCATTGTTTTTCACTTCTAGTTTTTCCAGTACCTCATAACTAGAAAATGTTTTACTCTCCTGATGATCGACAACAACCTCTTTAGAGCTAGTCTTAAAACTCTCTAATTCCAACCGTTTAATCATCAGTCCTTCATTACCAAAACAACCTTCATCGTCACATGATGCATTATTTTCTAAAGTAATTTTCGACTGAGGAAAACCAACGTAACGCTTACCGTTCACATAAGGGGCCCCTGAAATCCGAGCATTATTTTTCATCTTTAGAAGCGCATTAGAATTGCCAGTCCAAGTTTGAACTGGAGATGGAAACAACTCACAAATTTCACTTGTAGGAGGCTTATCGAATAAGAAGTATGAAAACGGCTCAACAACGTGACCACGTTCAGCATCTCTATCCATATCTTCTTCATTAATCAAAGCAACGCTGGTTTTAGTCACAGAACAACGCCTTAGCCAACCACCGTTATTACCATTTCGAGTACGCTTAGACGCCAATAAAACCGGAGCAGATTTGAAGCCAGTAACCGGGAAGTAGCTAAGCTGCTTACAGCCCTCAGTAACTGGTTTAATGACATTATCATTCAGAGCGCTAAGCGTATTACGGGTTGAACCATTACCTAGCCAAAATTTTCGCCCTTGAGTAAAACCTTCACCATAGCCTGCCACAAACGCCACTTCTTCAGGTTGATCAAGTACCGCATTTTTTGTCACTTCAGAGCGGTCAATGATTAATGAAAAGCCTGTACGAGTAGGATCTAGAGCGATCGTATTTAGCCAAAGTGGTTGGCTACCAACCATATTGTTTCGAGTTTGAATTTGAACCAAAACACCTGGTGGCTTTGAAAAAGCAGTGTTCAAACCAAAGTTAATAAAATTAACCTGCTTGCTGATGTTATTTGTCCCATCAGGCTTATTAGAAAATGTATGTTTAGAGCTCACTTTGCCTGCAACAAGCATGGCACCACTATCAAACTTAATAACGCCTGGTTCCATTACCAAGTAGTCAATATCATTCATAGGTGCATCAACATAAGTTATTCTCTCGCCAGTGTTTTTACATTGCCATTTATCGTTTTTACGATTGTATTTTAGATAGCGGCAAGCGGCTCTGTGAGGAGGTAATAACTGCTTTATTGTTGCTTTGGATGAACTGATAGACCAGATTTTCAAATCTGAAGGGTATTCTGTGGTCTTGCTATCAAAGTTAGAGCGACTCGCATCGATCGTCGGCATAACAAAAACCAGAGGAGGTTGTGAGTAAGAATTCTGAAACTCGATGTCACAAGTCACACTTGGCCCTGCTACAGTACATTTATCTGCTGGCACAGTGCCAAATTCAAACTGAGGGTTGTTATTTACTGCAGCAAAACTGATTGACGAAAAAAGGAAAAGCGCTACCGTAAGTAACGATGTTATTATTTTTTTCATTGTATTTTACTCCCTTACCCAAACTTCTTGCTGACGTTGAACTTTAGACACTCCAGAACCACAAACAGCCACACTTTTAACCACATATAGCTCCACTTCTTTACCAGGAAAGTCACCTGGTAGCTTACCTGCCTTCTGACATTCAATCGTTGTCACTTTGCATGCCTGATCGAACAAGCCGCTGTCGGGCTTAACGCTTTCTGCCTCGATAGCATCGCAACGGGTTGCAACAGCAGCAGATTCATCTAAAGGGAAAAACTGAGTTAACACCCAGTCATTACTCGATTGAGCAGTAAACCATGCCTTTGTACCCAAAAACTCACGCGTTAAACCACTTTGATTAGACCAAGTCACTTTCATTAGTGACGCAGCCAAATACCCCATTACGATAATGACAAAGAGCGTCACAATTAACACATTGCCTTTTTGCTTATTATGGAACATTCAGCACCTGCACATCTTGTTGGTACACACTACTTTCACCGGACTGTTCAAACACGAACCTCAGATGCACGAGCCCGCCTCGATGAAGCAATTTATCGTCATATTTGAAATAACTCTGAGATTGATCATCAACATAAATAAGATTGTCGGCAATTATTTCGCCGTTACGCTGTATCTGTGGGCCTACAAAGCAATATTTCACTGACTTAGATGGATCATAGAGATAGTGTCGATTAGAAACGGAGCGACTGGTTACTAAACTAGCGCCATCAATAATCTTATATGCTTTATCCGAATCTGGAGAAAGCGCTCCAACATCAACACTATGAGTGGATGAGGTTAAATCACTTAGCCGTGTTGGGTTAATCACCATTTTCAAGCCACTATCAAGCTCGGGAGCATTGTCACCAAAAAAGCCAACCACAAACTGTATATCATTTCCAGAAATCGCATAAAAACCAGAATGCTCTATCGGCATAAACATCAGGCAGTTTTTTTCACTCTCATTAATAAAAAAGCTATTCGGCACCGCATGACGAATTTCTCGAGACATTTTCTCAATAACGAACTGAGCCTGAGTTTGTAGTTTCTGCCTATCGATAGTGTCGGCATAGCCCTTTGCTCCTAACTGCAAATAGCCAGCAATTCCGAGCATGATAAAACTACCAACCACAATAGTGATGACCATTTCTATTAAAGTGAAACCACGATTTTTCATTAGTAGTTTCCCCTTATCGCAGACAGTGTTAAAGGCTGTGTTTGTCCGGCGTAAATAGTCATAGTGACTCGTTTATAAGCCGTGATCTCTTCCAGTGAAGGATTATTTACACCCGTACCGTCTGATTTAACGTATTGCACTTTCACTTCTACTCGAAAGTTCTTGTAATCACTTTCCATAGACGTACCAAGAACGTTACTCAGCTCATATAACGGCGTAGAGTTACATTTAGCCTTTGTGCTTTTCGTATACCAGCAACCGATATAGTCATCGACATCATTAAAACTAGCTGGGTTTGATTCATCGCTATCTGCCCCAAGACTTGTGGAACAATCCTTACCACCAAGGACAGTCTCACCACAGCGGACTAAACCACCATCAAAGTCGCTGTTTTCATCGAAGCCTCGCGCCAATATCTGAGACATAAAACCTTGGCCTAATGCAGCGGCACGAGTTTGATAATGAGGAATGGCGGAATCTCGAATTTGAGGGACAAGAAAAGAAGTAAACGCCACCATCGCAATGCCCATTAAAACAATCGCGATGATCATTTCTATTAACGTCATGCCACTAGATTTCTTCATGAGCATGTACCTTTAGAAACATAGCCTTGAGTATTAATTTCAACTTGGCAGCGGCTTCGACCATGTTTATCTTCAATTAAGATGTTTACAGCACCACTTACAGGATTGCCGAGAAGGTTAAAATTAATTGTATTTGCGGCACCGCTGATAACGGAAAACTTTGCGGACTTATCGATAACCACGTCACTACGGGCATCTTGTGCACTACCTATTAGTGCGCAGGCAGCAACTGAACCAACACATGAGCTAGAAACTTGCAAACGAAAGTTATCATCAGGTTTCTCAACATTCGACTGCATACGATTCACCTGCACTTGGCGAATCACAGAAATCACACGTTCTTGTAATGCATATGCAGAAAAACTGCCAGAGCCCATAAAACGGCTGGCTGCAAAAAGTGAAAGGATAGAGAGGAGAACAATCACGAGGATTAACTCCATTAAAGTGAATCCTAATGCAGAGCTGCGAATTTTCATAACCCAACCTTAGGCTTAGAACAAGCGAAATAAGTATACGATGAAATTATGAGATTAATGATAGGTTTGTAACTTTTCGATTCGAAGTGTGAACAGACGAACAAACAACCAATGTCTAGTTATTTTGCCCTTTTGAACGGCCAATCTCTTCTTCAATCCGATCGTAAGTTTCTTTATTGCTCAGCGTTTCAGAAACGTGCTCGGCGGTTTGCTTAGTTTGCTCCCACTTTGCTTCGTAAGTTTCTGGCTCGAAGCTGATAAATCTTGGTAATACCACATAACCGATCACACCTAAGATAATCAGCACAACGACAAACTCTATCGCACTAAGACCCGATGTTTTACGCATATGAACTATTCCGAGATTAATCAAAATAAAGAGAAAAAGGCCAGACTAGCTGGCCTTTTCAATTAGATTAAGCGCCACAGCCAGAGCCTAACACAAGCTCAGTTGAAGCAGCAGCAGAACTTTGTGCTTGATTATATTTCACCACACATGTCGCTGTATTATCAGCTGCTCCTTTGAAACTAAATGTAATACTCTCACTACCCTCATCTGTCACGCTTGACACCTTTTTCCAGTCACCAGTGGCTGCATCTAGACCATTAACCGCTTTCATAATACCTGTCTCATCTGCCGTAGGAAAACCATACGCAACCGTAATATCATCAACTTTAACATCATCACCTGCTGCTTTAGCTTCAATACCATCAATTGCAGCCTTACCATAAACAATGCCTGCCGCACCATCAATAGCGCCTTTTAGGCCTTGAAGTGAAGATTTACGAGCATCATCTTGCAGGTTAAGGAAACGTGGCGCTGCAGTTACCGCTAGAATACCTAGGATTACAATTACCACTACCAATTCGATAAGGGTGAAACCACCTTGTCTTTTCATTGTTTACTCTCTCTATGTAAGCATGCAGTACAACTGCAAAGTTTCGTTTAGGTCACGCGACCATTTTGGATATTGTCAAAACGGTTTGGGGCAGCAACGTTCACTAAAACTGACCGTGAAGTGGATACTGTATCTACCGCTTGAGCAGAATGACGATTCGCCATTATTCAGTTCATGCTGCAATGAGAAAAACACATTATTGTTTACCCACGATTACAGCCTGTTACTTATGGTAATGATTGCATTATACCGACTTTCATTACCAATTATAGTGATTAGGTGTCAAAAAATTCACTCCGCCGACATTTCGACGTCTATTTTCAGTTGATTAGCAGTTGAGATAACTACAATCGACTGACCATTTTCATAAGTGTAGTGACAGACATAACGATCAGTTTTGATGGCTCCACTGATATCTATTAACTTGTTGGTCATTATTTTACGTTGGGGGTAATGCACCGCTAGCCAATAACCACAATCTAATACACCTTGCTGAGTAAAGGGAGACACTAACCCGTCCTCAGTCATAGTAAGGTTAAAACCATCCATCAGCATATGCTCTGGCTCGCCTTGTACTAGCCAAGCTTGACGATAACGCTGAACACTATCTTGCATCCAAACTCTCGCCAACTTAGCCCCAGTTACTTGTGCTTGCTCGGTCACAGGACGTAATTTGACCGCCAAACCCACCGCCATAATCGTAGCAATAACCCCAAACACAATAAGCGTTGCTCGGCTTTGATTTTCAACCACCTATTAGCCGCCTTTGATGATGTCGAGCATTCCCCACATTGGTAAGAAGATACCCAATGCCAGCACCATGACCATGCCTGCGACAATCACCAAAAGTAATGGTTCTATTCTTGCGGTCAGCGTTTTTAGATCGTAATCGACTTCTCGATCGTAAAAATCCGACACCTCCAGCAGCAACTCATCAATACGACCAGTTTCTTCACCTACTGCAATCATCTGAATCACCAATGGGGTGAATATTTTACTGTTGATGGCCGTCACTGAAATGGTGCTACCCGCTTCAATTGCGGACTTCATCTCAAGAATTCGGTTTTCTAAAAAACGGTTCCCTAAGGCTTCCCCGGCCAAAGCCAAAGACTGGTTAAGTGGCACCCCTGATTTCAGCATCAACGAGAAGGTTCTGGCAAAACGAGAAAGCTGCGCACGATTAACGATATCGCCTACAATTGGCAGCCGAAGCCGAAACTTATCGAACTTCTCCCGACCATCAGCCGTCGCCACCCACGCTCTGAATACAGTAAACGCGCCAATCATTGCCACAACCAGCAACACCCAATAATTAACAAAGAAATTAGAAGTCGCGATCAAAATACGCGTCGGCAATGGTAGCTCAACCCCAAAGCGCGCGAACATCGATGCAAACTCAGGGATCACCAAGATATTCAATACAAACATGGCGATGGTGATAAAGATAATGACAAACGTCGGATAACGCATCGCCGCTTTAATGCGTTTGCGAGTCTCAAGTTCCTGTTCGTAGTAATTCGCCAGTTGCAATAGCGCTTGGTCAAGCCGACCCGTATTCTCACCGACGTTGATCATAGAAACGAACAGTGGGCTGAATACTTTACTGTGTTGCTGCATCGCAGAAGACAAACCTCGGCCATTACTCAGTTCAGAAACGACATCTTCTAGCGCCTCTTTGAGCTGTTTGTTTTCGCAATTTTGCAACAAGCCACGCATAGAGCGCAGCAAAGGCACGCCAGCTTTAGTCAAACTAAACAACTGGCGAGAGAAAAGAATAATTACTTCCAACGGAATAGCAGGCACAAACAGCTTAGACAAGCTCACTTGGCTTTTTGCCGACTCTTTCTCTAACCGTACATTGAGCGGGATGACCCCTTTATTCATCAATGCTTCCGCTGCAGCTTCAGAGTTCACTGCTTCGATTTTGCCGTTAGTGGATGAGCCGTCTAGCGTGCGGCCTTGATAACGAAAAGTTGGCATTCACTTACCTATATGAAAATGGGATCAGTCTTACCAGAAGCATCACCCTCACCTAGGGTCATCACTTCATCCAAACTGACGGTGCCTTGTAGCGCCAGTTCCATTGCAGAAGCAAGCAGTGGCTTATAGTTTTCTGAGCGGCGCGCGGCTTGCGCAAAGCCAACCGCATCATTGGCTCGCAATTTATCCATCATCTCTTGCTCAAGTTCGAGCATTTCAAACACACCGATTCGGCCTCGATAACCAGTCAAGTTACAGTTTTGGCAACCTGCGCCTTTATAAAAAATGGTGCTAACTTGATTTGGGAAACGCCCAGCTAACCACTGCTGGCGAGACTCATCTAAGTGGTCTTCTGTTTTACAATCTGGGCAAACTCGGCGCACAAGACGCTGCGCCACCACGGCTCTGACTGCACTAGCAACCAAGTAACCCGGCGCACCCATATCGATCATACGTAACGCACTGTCGACAGCATCGTTGGTGTGAAGAGTACTCAATACTAAGTGACCCGTTAGTGCAGCTCGCAGACCAATTTCTACCGTCTCTTGGTCACGCATCTCACCAACAAGAATGATGTCTGGGTCTTGACGTAAAAAGGTTCTAAGAACACGCGAGAAAGTTAGATCGATCTTACTGTTAACCTGTACCTGAGTGATGCGAGGCAGACGATATTCAACCGGGTCCTCTGCTGTAATGATCTTTTTCCCAGGTTCGTTGAGCTCACTCAATGCGCCGTAAAGCGTGGTGGTTTTACCGGAACCTGTCGGCCCGGTAACCAAAATCATGCCGTGCGGACGCGCCAGCTGTCGACGTAAGCGAGCAAGCAAGTCTGGCGGCAAGCCCGACTCTTCTAACGGACGCAAACCAGCAGACTGGTTAAGCAGACGCATTACTACAGATTCTCCGTACTGCGTTGGTAACGTCGACATACGAATATCAATTGATTGGCCACGAACTTTGATATTGAATCGGCCATCTTGTGGCAAGCGCTTTTCAGAAATATCTAGGTGTGCCATCAACTTCAGTCGAAGAACCAAAGCCGATGCAATGTTCACTTCATTTAAGAGCGTTTCATGCAATACGCCATCAATACGCTGGCGCAAACGCAATACTTGATCGTCTGGCTCAATATGAATATCCGAAGCTCCAACCTGTACCGCATCTTCAAACATGGAATTAACCAGCTTTACAACGGTAACCTCTTCACTATCGGCTTCATCAATACCGTAGTCAAAGCTTTGTACATCTTTATGCTCTTCATGCAGCTGCTCAGCAAAGGAGGCAATCTCTTTAGTACGGCGGTAATAGCGGTCAAAGCTTGAAATGAGCTGACGCTCTGAAGCCACAATGAACTCAAGGTTGTATTGGCCCAACAAGTTCATCAATGATTCTTGGATGAACAAATCCGCAGGGTCACTCATAGCAACGCGCAGTGTGTCCCCATTTCGAGCAACGACCATCGCACGTAAGCGACGTGCGTGTACCTCAGGTAGAATCTGCACGGCTTCGGCATCCACAGGCGCACGACCAAGATCGATCAGTGGCAAACCAAGCTGCTGAGACAAGAAGTCCAACATTTGCTTTTCGGTAATAAAGCCAAGGTCAATTAACGCATCCCCTAGCTTCTGCCCGGTACTGCGTTGTGCGTTTAGTGCTTGCTGGATTTGTTCTTCAGAGACGATACCTTCCTCAACCAGAAGATCGCCCAAGCGTTTTCTCAACTGAATTTTCATTGTGCGCTCTCCAACTCTTTCAAGATGCTCAAACGGTCACGGATAAATGCTTGCGATTGATTCGAAATGCCAACTTTACCCAGAGCTTGGTTGTAAGAGTTGATCGCGGTAGTAAAAGCCAGGGCACGCTCTTGTTGAATAGCCAAACCTAACCACCAGCGCGCGTTTTCCGGTTCACGCTGAGTGAGGAGTTGATAGCTCTCAAGCGCAATGTCATTTTGCTTGTGTTTTTGTGCCAATGCCGCACGCATCGCCAAGTAATCTCGACTTGGTACTGGAGGTAAATGAACAAGCGGGCTCAGCGCCGCTTCAGGTTGATTAGCTTTCACTAACAACTTAGACAAGGCCAAACGAAGTACTTGGTTGTTCGTATCTAGGTTGATGCCTTCTTGAATAATCTCATATGCTTTACGCGTGTCACCTTTACCAAAGTACAACGCTGATAACTTTTGACGCGTGTCTGCATTCATTGGCTCATAACGCAACGCCTCGGCATAAGCCGATAACGCCGTTTGCATATCGTTAGCATCGAGTGCCTTTTCCGCTCGGCTAACCGCTTTAAGAGATAATTGGCGGTGAGTAAGCTCAACCTGCTCAATACGCATTGAGCTGTTTTCTGATGTCGTGTGGGTTACGTGATCGTATTGCTCCTCGCTCGGCATCGTTGCTAACTGTGCGAGTAAAACTGCATCTTCAGAGGCGATATTTATCTCAGATCTTGGCGTGAACCTATCAGTCTCTTGTATGTGAGGCTGTTGCGCTACCTGCTGTGTGGCTGGTTTAGTGTAAACCACTTGAGTTGTATCGGGCGTCATTTTACTCGTTGGCGAGTGAGTGCGCTCCGATGAAACAATTGGTGAGACATTCACAGACGACAATGGCATAGCGTCGATTTGAAATTGTGATAGCTCGCCTGAAGGAACAGGACCGCGAGAAACCGCCCAGCTTCCGACCGCAAGGCTTAACGAAAAACCGGCCACAAGCCAAAGCCAAGGTTTACTGCGTGAGACACTTGGAATCTCCGCACGAGTAAGCTCTGACGGCGATGTTTTTTCAGCAAGTTCTGATAATGCTTTATTGATGGCACTCAAGGTTGACTCCATCCCCAAAATACGGGTGTTTTAAACTTAGGTTTACGGGCATCAAACGTATCGTGCATAGCGGCGTAAACGTGATGATTTTTCAATAGTGTGCAACGCTCATTAAATGCAGCAAGCAACGACTTGTGGCTAATTTGGTTTATCAAGCGCGGAATCCCCATGGATGAACGCCAAATCGCTTTTTTCTGTTCAATAGAAAAAATGTGCGCCCCATTGCCTGCTTTATCTAAACGATTATTGATGTAAGCCACGCCTTCATCGATAGAGAGAGGACGTAACTGGCAGCTAAACGTAATGCGTTGACGAAACTGCCTTAGCTCATGGTTAGCCAATCTTTCATCCAACTCTGGTTGTCCGAATAACACCAATTGAATGAGCTTATCTTGTTCCGTTTCTAGGTTGCCAAATAGACGCAATGTTTCTAAAGCTTGTGGGGAAAGAGCTTGCGCTTCATCAACGATCAAGACGGCTTTCTTTCCCAAGGCATGTACTTGAATCAAGTGCTCTTGAATGAGGGAAACGATACGCAGCGGATCATCGTTCTCGATACCCAACTCTCTGGCGACAGCAAACTGCAACTGTTCCCCATTCAACACTGGATTGGGTAAGTAAATAAGCTCAACTTCAGATTCAATCTGCTCGATCAGCTTACGGCATACCATGGTTTTTCCAGTGCCGACTTCTCCCGTCACCTTAATCACCCCTTCTCCCATTTGCACGGCAGCTAGGATGGTTTGGATCGCCTCATAGTGAGGGACTAACCCCAAGAACATTTCTGTATTTGGGGTTAACGAAAAAGGCTGAACTCGGAATCCAAAGTGTGACAAGTACATACTCGAATCACAAACCTATTGAAAAACAGAACCTTTCCCAGCGCTTATTGCGCATCTGGGAACCACTCTTGCAGCAGATCACGAGAGCGCTCTAGCTCTTTCTGCCAAGAGTTCACGCCAACTACGGTCGGTTTTAGCAAGATGACCAATTCTGTTTTCTCAGTTACGTTATTCACGTTGCGGAACAAATGCCCCAGTGCTGGTACATCGCCCAAAAATGGGACTTTAGAAACAAGCTCACGATTTTGCTGTTTCATCAACCCGCCGATAACCACAACATCGCCATCTTTAGCACGAATAACCGAGTCTGATTCACGAATAGAGCTTTTCGCTAATGGTAGTTGGATGTTTTGGAAATCTCCGCCCAAGTTCAATTGCTTCACTTCTTCCGTGACTTCAATAACTGCGGGGTGAACATGCAGGAACACATTGCCTTTGTTATCAATTTGCGGAGTTACATCGAGGGAAATACCCGAGAAGAATGGCGTCAATTCCACTTCAGGAACTGCATTTGAGTTTTCACCGTTGCCTGCATTGCTCGATAGCTCGGTAACAAAGTACTCATCGGTACCCACTTTGATGACAGATTTTTGGTTGTTGGCAGCGGTAATACGAGGGCTCGAAAGGACGTTCAAGTCACCTTGCGTAGACATGAAGCTCAATACAGCATTGAAGTTACCATCCGAAATAGTCACGTTAGTTTGACCGCCCAATAGCGTGCCAATCGCATCCAATGGTGGTAATGTCGACGCAGGGCGGTTGACTACGATACTACCCGAGTTACCAATTGACGCCGATAAGTTTGACCAGTTGATGCCTTGTTGGTAGCCATCATTCAACGTCACTTCTAGGATTTTAGCTTCAAGAATGACCTGGCGCTGCATGCGCTCCTGCGATACACCTAAGAACTCGCGTACTTCGCGAATATCATCTGGAAATGCTCGAACCGTAATAACTCCCGCTTGTGGCGTTACAACCACACTTTGCCCTTTGCCTGAACCAATTAGATTCGCAACAGCTTGCTGCAGCATAGGCCAGAAGTCACTCTCAGTGATGGTTTCAATGCGTGTACCACCCGTAGATGTGGTCGAGCTATCGTTGTTGTTTCCATTGTTAGAGTCTGACGAGTCAGAACTGTCTGAGCTACCACCAGAATTAGACGTACCAGCCGAGGTTACAGAGCCCGTAACAATGCTGGTTAATGAGCGACCAGAACGCTTGAACTGCAGGTAATCGACTGGAATGGTCACAGTACGCATACCTGCTGGGTAGATTTGAATAACTTTGCCAGACTTCACCACGTCATAGCCATACATATTCTGTACGACATTCAGAACTTCATCCAATGTCACATCTGACAAGTTGACAGTGATATTACCTTGTACCGACGGGTGAATCGCCACGCTGTACTCTGTGCCTTTCACCAACGAGGCGAAAAAGCTTCTTGCATCGACCGCATTCGCTTGAATACGAAAACGCTTCGAGGTGCCTTGCTCTGATGCAACGTTCGAGTCTAAATTTGGCATCAAGTCTGCCTCAACAGAAGAAGGGATTTCTTCCAATGTGCGGCTGTTCGCTTGATTGATCGATTCATTGAGCGCTTCTTTAACTTCCACTGGATTCCGATGACCCATTGAACATCCCATTAAAGAAGCAATCGTTATTCCTACAACTAATTTGCGCATATCTGATCGGGCTCTGGTTATTATTGTTTTACGTTTAAATCAAAAAGCTCTAGGTCCCACTGACGGTTACCACGCTTTAAAGTTACAAATTCACTATTAATGCTCGCGACACGATAACCCTTAAATAGCTCGCCTTTTTCGACAAGTTTGTTATCCATAATCGCGATACAATCAGTACTTGGCTTACACACAATACTGTTGAGCTTAGGCAGTCGGTACCGTTTAACTTTTGGTTTCGCTGACGTTTCAACCGCTGGTTTTTCCCAACCAAGTGGGGCCGTTGGGTCTTGGTTTGCCCAAGCGGTTCCTGCCGCTGCCATAACAAGCAATGAGATGATGAGTTTGTTAACCACCAATAAACTCCTCTCTAGATCCTAGTGTGTAGACTTCTAACACAAGCTTCGCTTTCGGGTACTCTTCGACTTTATAACTAAAGCTGCGCCAGTAATAACTCGCAGGAAGGCTCTCCAATTTATTCAGATAATTAGCAATAGAAAAATAGTCACCAGTCAGTTCCATACGAACAGGATGCACGTAGTAACCAGAGTATTGCGATGCTTCTTTATCTTCCGTTATTGGCTCAGATGGCAAGGTTTGCAGAGACAAAAGGTGAATGCCACTTTGCTGCTCCAACACATTTTCAAGCAGCTCAGCCATTTGCGAAGGTGTAATAAGATGCTCGATGATCTCCGCTAATTGCATCGAAAGATGCTGACTCTCAGCTAACAGATTAGATATCGCGCGATCAATCTCAGCATTTGGATCTTTCTTAAGTTGCGCCTGAATACGTAGCGTATCGATTTCAATCTTTTGATTGGCTTGCTTTAAATTACTTAGTTGCCTCTCATTACTGATGATCTCGTTAAGCTTTGGCTCCAATACCAGCGTAAAGAGCAACATGATCACGACAACTAAACCACACAATGCAGTGAGCACTTTTTCACGCGTACTCATTTCGCCAAAGCGCCCTTCTAATGAGAGCCAGAATTCGTTCATTTCTCTTTATCCTCGCGCGTTTTTAGTTCAAACGTCACAATATCCTTATCATTTCGACCTATTTTGACGTCGTCAAACGTTCGACCAACCAAGCTAATTTCGTTTTTAAATTGGCTAACCCAATTTGGCACTGAGCTCGGTTTTTTCGCTAGCCCCTTCAGGTCTAAGGTATGGGTATTGATTCGAATTTCGGACAAAGAAATTTCTTGGTTTCCTAGCTTCGCTAATGATTGCATCACGCCAGAGTAACCCGTGCGCTGCGAGTCATCGTATTTCCCGACAGCTTTAAGCGAGTCTCGCTTCGCCTTGACTTCACGCTCTAAGCGGGCTTTAGCTGCCAGCTTATTATTGTCAGGTTGATGTTTACGTAGCTTGACTTGATAACGTTCAAGCTCTGACTTCATGATATCGCCTTTACTTTTTACAATAGCAATCTCATCTTCCAAACCGCTGCTCTGCCAAGTGACATAACCGTAAGAAAATAGAATTGCAGCCGCCGCAACGCCCCAAGATAACGCGATATTTTTTAGCGTCAGGAGCTCTTTTTTCGGTTTTAAGTAATCGGGATATAAGTTGACGCGTCGAGTATTTGAAGTAGCCGCAGTGTCAGCCAAAACATGCCCTGATAGCTCATGTTCTGGTGGTAATAACGGTGAAACCTTAGTACTTAAACGGTAGTTCAGAGCCTGAACAAGCTCGCTCTCATCCTCTTCATCACAGCACACTTTCAATTGATGTAATTGCACATGGCGTAACTGAGATGAAAGATAGTCAATCGAACGTTGCAGTTCTAACGACAGACTGTCCATCTGTAAATCGCTAGACGGAACCCCCGTTAACGGTGGCGTCACACTGCGAATAGAGCGGTGGAACGCAATAGTATTTTCGACAAAAGCGCTTATACGGAAATGACCACGCACACTGCGTTGTAATAATAGGAAGTTTCCTAGTTCACCAGCAGTCTCTCCCCAAATATCGTCTTCTGGAAGAATGGCTTCTAATGGTAATTGGGCTCGACTGGCCAGTAACACAATCTTATCCAATATTTTTCGCGATAAGACGTATGCTTGCACTTTGGTTGAATTCGGTAACTCGACCGCATCGGCAATAATGTCGATAGCACGCTCAGAGATCAGTTCTTTCAACAAAAACGGTAATGCGGCTGGCCATTCTTGACGCGGCATGACCGGTTTGTCGATTTGGTACATCTGGTAATAGTTATGAGAAAGAATAACCGTTAATGAATCATACGCACTCGCTGCAACGCTCAATGCTTGCTCAACGGCTTTTTCCCAATTGGACTCAGAAATATCAAATTGGTATGGACGACTACTTTTGATTGAAGATGATAAATAAACGGCGTCTGGCTGAATAACCAAAAAGCAGGAGCGATCACCACTAGATGATCGCTTAAGCTTGTCGAATAGTGCTTTGAAATCCATGATTATTATCTTTATTTTTTCCGCCAGCGATTTCGTCTTCCCAATTTAACTTGGGATTCTGATTGAGAATTCGGCAACGCTTGGGGACGAGGAAGAAACTGCTGCTCCGCAGAAAAGTAACGCCCTTGCCCACCATAAACCCCGAGCTCAATTAATGTGTTGAGCTCGTTCTGATTCTCAATTCCCACTGCTATAATTTTAGTTTTACTGTTTGCCGCCGCACCTAGCATACTGCGGACAAATAGCTGGTTTTCATGTCGTTGGTCGATTTTTGCTACTAAACTGCGATGAAGTTTAAGATAACGAATGTCCACTTCTTTTAAATAGTGAGTGCTGACGATGGTACGCCCAGCCTGCCCAACCATTAAGTGGCACCCCAAACCGGCCAGCATTTTAGCGACTGGTCGCATAAAGTCTAAGTGTCTTACAAATTGTGCTTCAACAAACTCAAAACTGAGACACTTTCTCTGCTCACGTGACAACTGTAAGAGTTCATCACGAAACCATTTAAAGTACTCTCGGTTAGAAAATGGCGTTACATTCAAATTGAGCGCATACGATCTTGAGTTATCAAAATTATCCTTAAACTCTCTTAAGAATTTATTAATAACTGACTTATCCATTTGCGCTTCATAACCAACCTGTCTGATCGCAGAAATGAACCGAGACGCTTTAACAATCCCATTCTCAGGATCGCGAATCCGACATGTTAACTCTTCATATAATGATTTTTTATGCGTCGCGTCACTTATTGGATGCACAGATTGTGCGTAGAGTATCACACTTTCAGGTGTAAGTGCTGTGTCAAATAACGTTCTCCACCTCACACTTCCGCGAGCTTCTTCATCGTGGTTCCATTTTTTGAAGCGACTCCAATTATTGTTATTTTGTAGTTGCGCACTACGCAAAGCAGTCTCGGCTTCATCAATGATTTGGCTGTGTCGCTCACCTTCTTTATAAGTGGTGATGCCAATATGGCACCAGTTGTCTGGATCAAGTGGCTCTGGCGGCATTAACTTTTCTAACTGGCGAATGCATTGCGAGGCGAGGTTAGCCACATCTTTCGCACTTTGGTGCGGTAGAAAAAGCGCAAAATCAGCATCGTAATAACGGGAAAATACAACATCTGGGTATCGTTGAACTAAATTGGACAATAAACTCCCAACTTCAACAATAAACTCATCCGTAATTTGCTTATCTTGCTCTTCTTCAACCAGTTTCCAGTCTTGAATACGCACTAGCAACACGGCGCCGCGAGCCCCACTTTCTAGTAACGCCGATTCCAACTTGCTATCAAATAACACTCGGTTAGCGGTACCGGTTAGCTTATCAAGGAAGGTTTGAGTTCGAATAAAGGTATCAAATCGGCTTCGCTCTTGACGCGCATCTTGTAACTCTTCGATTAATACATCGAGCGCTTCACTGGCGGTGTAAGGCCATTCTTTTTTGTCACCTTTGGCATACTGCTCTACCCTACCAGCCAGGATCATTCTGCCTCGCTCTTCGAGCATTTCGGAGCCTTCTAATTGTTCCTTAAGCCATGCCACGCCGCGCATTAAGCAGAAGATGATCAATATAACGGCAAGCGTGATCGACCAAAGCGCCTGCATTGAGTAGCTGTAACCTAAGTAAGGGGGAATTGCTTTAAAGTGAATCGTGTAATCTTGATTGTGAGTCAGCTGGTACTCAGCCTCAAACAAGACTGACGCTTCCATTTGATGAGAAGTATCTTTGAAGCGATAAACAACGGCGTTGTTGGTCGACAACGTCATTTCCACAATATTGGAAGCCTGCAGCATTTTCGGCATCCAGCGCTGCATAGAATAAGCGGCGTCAGGATCTTCCATCTCCTTGTCGACCACCTCTACGATCCCTTCTAAATAATGGGTGAGATATTCCTGCCCAAGACGTTTAAAAGAGAGGGTGCCACCGACAAACAAGATAAACATGGCGCAGATAACGATCATGGTGACAAAGGCCACCAGCCGTGTGCTTAACTTAAGAGTTGGGGTATACCTCATGAATACCAAATTCCTTTTTTATTCATCATATACCTTATTGAAATATTTATACTTGATAAGAGTTCATCAAACAATCGGATTAGTCTGATAGTGAGAGGCTGGAGCATAAAGAAAATCACACTCATTGATAAGTTTTATTGTTACGCCTAACCTTGCCAAGATAAGCCTGTGAGATCATTAGATTGCGACAATAAAAAAGGCCGCGATATTCGCGGCCTTTTCGATTCAAGCATAAGCAGAATTTAGAACGGGATATCGTCGTCAAAATCCATTGGTGGCTCATTGTACTGCTGCTGTGATTGCTGCGGAGCCTGTTGTTGTGGTTGCTGTTGCTGAGGCGCATTGTACTGCTGCTGAGCTGGCTGTTGAGGCTGACCCCATCCACCTTGTTGCTGCTGTTGACCGCCCATTGGTGCGCCGCCACCTTGAGCACGACCGCCAAGCATTTGCATAACACCATTGAAGCCTTGAACAACTACCTCAGTTGAGTAGCGATCTTGGCCACTTTGATCTTGCCATTTGCGAGTTTGCAGTTGCCCTTCAATGTAAACTTGAGAGCCTTTACGCAAGTACTCACCTGCTACTTCCGCAAGTTTGCCGAACAACACAACACGGTGCCATTCCGTTTTTTCGCGCTGTTCGCCAGTCGCTTTATCACGCCATGAATCAGAAGTCGCAATAGTAATGTTTGCTACTGCACCGCCATTCGGCATGTAACGAATTTCAGGGTCGTTACCTAGATTCCCCACCAAAATAACTTTGTTAATTCCACGGCTGGCCATGATGTGCTCCGTTTCACTCTGGATATATAAAATTTTAGCGCATTAGAATAGCACGCTTTAATGTTTTGATTAAAGTCTAATACCATTGTGATCTATTGAGTCATCCTCTAGAACCCAAATCGTATTTCAACTTACGTGTGTAGCATTTTTGATTCGCGTTGCAGACATCGTTTCGTGAAGCTTTGAATTCGAACGCATTTATTCAGTAAAGCGATGGTTATGGCCTCTCTTTAATGCCAGTTTATGGCTTCTATTGAACCCAGGGAGATTGGAACACGTGAGAAAGTCGGCTTACGCAAGAAAGCTATTTCTGATCAGTATGGAAGATAATGCGCAAAAAAAAGTGGCGGCACTCGAAAAGTACGTTGATATGAGCATCCCGGTGATTTCAACCGCAGCACTCATGGAAGCCAAGCCACAACACCGTAATAAAATTCTACTGATCGACTTCAGTGAACATAAATCACTTGTTCAATCGATCAAAAATTTGCCTCTTGTATGGAAAAACTTTGAAACCGTTGTCTTCAACGTGCCTAAAAGACTAACCACAGATGAACTTCTTTCATTTGGTCAATTAAAAGGTGTGTTTTATTCTGAAGATACGCTAGAGCAAATTGGAGAAGGGTTAAAAGGCATTGTTAACGGTCAAAACTGGCTGCCGCGTAATGTAACCAGTCAACTTTTACACTATTACCGCAATGTCATTAATACTCATACTGCACCAGCTACGGTAGACCTAACCATTCGTGAGCTACAAGTACTGCGTTGCCTACAAGCTGGCGCCTCGAACAGTCAGATGGCCGAAGAGTTATTCGTCAGTGAATTCACCATCAAATCGCACTTGTATCAGATATTCAAAAAGCTATCCGTAAAGAACCGAGTACAGGCAATCGCCTGGGCAGACCAAAACTTAATGTCGTGATGCAATGTTAGCGGCTCTGATAACTGAAATGACGAGTCGCTCATCTTTTTTCCGCACCGAGTCTCACATTTTTTCCTACTTTATTCATGATTCATTGATACCTCTCGTGTTAAAGTTATGCGCAGATTCTTGATAAAAACGAGATAGGATATTCCCCCAATGATAAAAAAATGTCTGTTCCCTGCTGCAGGCTATGGCACACGCTTCCTACCGGCAACGAAATCTATGCCAAAAGAGATGATGCCAGTCGTTAACAAACCGCTTATTGAATACGGTGTCGAAGAAGCAATCCAAGCTGGTATGAACGGCATGTGTATTGTGACAGGTCGTGGCAAGCACTCGATCATGGACCACTTTGATAAGAACTACGAACTGGAACATCAGATTAGCGGTACCAACAAAGAAGAGCTGTTGGTAGATATCCGTGAAATCATTGAATCTGCAAACTTCACTTATATACGTCAACGCGAAATGAAAGGCTTGGGCCACGCGATTCTAACTGGACGAGAATTGGTAGGCGATGAGCCATTTGCTGTTGTTCTTGCTGATGACCTTTGTGTGAACGAGCAAGAGGGCGTACTGGCTCAGATGGTGGCACTATTTAAGCAGTTCCGCTGTTCTATCGTTGCAGTACAAGAAGTACCAGCCGAAGAAACGCACAAATACGGCGTTATCTCTGGTGAAATGATCAAAGACGACATCTATCGCGTAGACGACATGGTAGAAAAACCAGAGAAAGGCACGGCGCCTAGCAACCTTGCTATCATTGGCCGCTACATCCTGACTCCCGATATTTTTGAACTGATTGAAAACACCGAACCTGGTAAAGGTGGTGAAATTCAAATCACTGACGCGCTGCTGAAGCAAGCAAAAGCGGGCTGTGTGTTGGCTTACAAATTCAAGGGCAAACGCTTTGACTGTGGTAGCGTTGAAGGTTACATCGAAGCAACTAACTATTGTTTTGAAAACCTGTATCTAAAAGATGAAAAAACCTCTGAGCTAGGTAAGCACGCAACACAAAAAGCTGTATAAAGCATCGTCGTAGTACGAAATTACTGTATCGAAAGCCCAGCACAACGCTGGGCTTTTTACTTTACTGTTTTTTTATCCAGTAATTTTCTTTGCACATTTCTCACACTATGTAATACTTGCCCCACTTGGTTATACATAGAGCAAAAACGATGGATAAAATAGAAGTTCGCGGTGCCCGAACCCATAACCTTAAAGACATTAATCTTACAATCCCTCGCGATAAACTGATTGTCATTACTGGACTAAGTGGCTCCGGTAAATCCTCTCTCGCTTTCGATACATTGTATGCAGAAGGCCAACGACGCTACGTAGAGTCTCTCTCTGCCTACGCTCGTCAGTTTTTGTCTCTGATGGAAAAACCCGATGTCGACCACATTGAAGGGTTATCACCCGCGATTTCTATTGAACAGAAGTCTACTTCTCATAACCCGCGTTCAACCGTCGGTACAATTACCGAAGTCTACGACTACTTACGTCTATTGTATGCTCGTGTGGGCGAACCCCGCTGTCCAACGCATCATGCTCCTCTTGCTGCGCAAACCATCAGCCAAATGGTGGACAAAGTCCTAGAGATGCCGGAAGGCAGCAAAATGATGCTATTGGCACCTATTGTCAAAGAACGTAAAGGTGAGCATGTTAAAACGCTTGAGAACTTAGAGGCTCAAGGCTTTATTCGTGCGCGTATTGATGGAGAAACTTGCGATCTTTCCGATCCTCCAACCCTTGAACTACATAAAAAGCACACCATTGAAGTTGTGGTAGACCGCTTTAAAGTTCGTCCAGACTTACAACAGCGCTTGGCCGAATCTTTCGAGACAACACTCGAATTATCAGGCGGAATTGCAGTTGTCGCGCCAATGGATGGCGACGGTGAAGAGATTATTTTCTCCGCCAACTTCGCTTGTCCACAATGTGGTTACAGCATGCAAGAGTTAGAGCCGCGACTTTTCTCATTCAACAACCCTGCTGGTGCATGTGGCACTTGTGATGGTTTGGGTGTGCAGCAATACTTCGATCCAAGCCGAGTCATTCAAGATGATTCATTAAGCTTGGCACAAGGTGCGATTCGCGGTTGGGATCAAAAGAACTACTACTACTTCCAAATGCTCACCTCATTGGCCGATCATTATGGTTTTGACCTCCATGCCCCTTTTAATTCTCTGCCAAAGAAAACGCAAGATGTCATTCTAAAGGGCTCAGGTCGTACTGAGATTGAGTTTAAATACATCAACGATCGTGGCGATATTCGCGTTAAACGCCATCCATTCGAAGGTATTCTGAATACCCTAGAACGTCGCTATCGTGATACAGAATCCAACTCTGTCCGTGAAGAGCTTGCAAAATACATCTCCACTAAATCTTGTTCAAGCTGTGGCGGTACTCGTCTACGCCTTGAAGCACGTAACGTGTTTATTGCTGATACGACACTACCTGAGATTGTTGAACTCAGCATTGCTGATGCATTGGAATTCTTCCATTCCTTGAAACTGGAAGGTCAACGCGCCCAAATCGCTGAAAAAGTGATGAAGGAAATCAACGACCGCCTGCAATTCTTAGTTAACGTCGGTTTGAACTACCTAAACTTATCACGCAGTGCAGAAACCTTATCAGGCGGTGAAGCTCAACGTATTCGTTTAGCAAGCCAAATTGGTGCAGGTCTTGTTGGTGTCATGTACGTCTTAGATGAACCGTCGATTGGCCTCCACCAGCGTGATAACGAACGACTCCTAAAAACACTGACTCATTTGCGCGATTTAGGTAATACCGTACTTGTGGTAGAACACGATGAAGATGCGATTCGCTGTGCAGATCATGTCATAGATATTGGTCCTGGTGCTGGCGTACATGGTGGTAATGTTGTTGCGGAAGGCACCATGGAAGAGATAGTCGCGAATCCGAATTCTCTGACAGGTCAGTACTTAAGTGGTGTTAAAGAAATCACAGTACCGAAAGATCGCACGCCGCGAGATCCGAAAAAAACGGTTGAGCTATTAGGCGCAACAGGTAATAACCTTAAAAACGTTAACCTTTCAATTCCTGTTGGGTTATTCAGCTGTATTACAGGGGTATCTGGCTCAGGTAAATCAACGCTGATTAATGATACTTTCTTTAAAATTGCGCATACCCAACTTAACGGAGCGACAACGGCTCAGCCTTCACCTTATAAATCGATTAAAGGTCTAGAGCACTTCGATAAAGTCATCGATATCGATCAAAGCCCAATTGGCCGTACACCTCGCTCTAACCCTGCAACCTATACGGGGATCTTTACACCAATCCGTGAACTGTTTGCAGGCACACAGGAGTCGCGTTCTCGCGGTTACAAGCCGGGCCGTTTTAGTTTTAACGTACGCGGTGGTCGTTGTGAGGCCTGTCAGGGTGACGGTGTTATCAAAGTAGAAATGCATTTCCTACCAGATGTTTATGTGCCATGTGATGTGTGTAAAGGTAAACGCTACAACCGTGAAACTCTCGAAGTACGTTACAAAGGTAAAACTATTGATGAAGTGCTAGAAATGACGGTCGAAGATGCACGCACCTTCTTCGATCCAGTTCCTGCCATCGCTCGCAAACTACAAACACTGATGGATGTGGGTTTGTCGTACATACGATTGGGTCAAGCGGCAACAACACTCTCCGGTGGTGAAGCACAGCGTGTTAAATTGGCGCGAGAGCTATCCAAACGTGATACAGGAAAAACCTTGTACATTTTGGATGAACCAACAACCGGCTTGCACTTCCATGATATCCAGCAGTTGCTCACTGTACTGCACAGACTTCGCGACCACGGAAATACTGTCGTGGTGATCGAGCATAACCTGGACGTCATTAAGACTGCGGACTGGATTATCGATCTTGGTCCTGAAGGGGGTCAAGGTGGCGGCGAGATAATCGCTCAAGGCACACCGGAAGATGTGTCGCAAATCGAGGGATCGCACACAGCTCACTTCCTTAAGCCTATGTTGAAGTAGAAAAAACAGGTAAAGTACCGAGACCAGCAAGTGCTGGTCTTTTTTCATTCAAAACAACGCAATAACTATGGCTACTATACATGTAAGTGGAACAAAGCTTTCTCCCGAAAAAGTACAGGTTCCCCTCAATCGCAAGTTTCTCATTGCCTTGGCAACACTATTTGTGTTGGCAATGCACTTTTTCATGCCCAACCCCGGCGGTTCGGGGCTTTCGCTTTCGTTCAATGCGACAACTTGGATTGCTTTTAGCTTTGCATTAGGCATTGGGTGTTACCAACTCGCGAATAATCGAGTGCTACGTTACTCAAAACTAACCATCGGCTTGTTCATTAGTGCTCTTATCATGACAGTGCCCATTCTGTACCCAAATGCGAATAGCAGCTTGGCAGCCAATAAGCTCATAGGCCTGTGGTGTGGTGTCCTGTTCTTTATTGTTTTACAACAATTTCATTTCAGTAATAAACATCGCCAACGCCTATTATGGTTCATTGTCCTTGCGGTTGTTATCGAAGCCATTTTTGGTCTGACACAATATCTGTATCTCAAACCAGGCAATCCGTTTGGTTACGACACGGTGGCCAATCGTCCTTATGGTATTTTCCAACAGCCCAATGTAATGGCCAGCTTTCTTGCGACAGGGTTGGTGATTGCCAGCTATTTACTTGCACGTCAGCCCTACAAATACGACCGTAAGTTAAGCGATGTTTACCTTCTCTATGCCGTGCCAGTTTTAACTTTACCACTAATTGTGGCGTTGGCTTCACGCACTGGTTGGTTAGCCTCGGTTATCGCCGTGTTGTTGGTCATTCCATACATGTACCGTTTTGCAACCAAAGGGCGCTTTATCCGCTGGGTTGTGTCACTTGTAAGTGGGCTCTTATTCTCAGTCGTTGTCATGCATCTTGCCTTTCCTGATGGAGGTGGGTTAGCCGCAGAAAAAGTAAATATGGAGTCTCCTCGAGCGTATACTTTTCCGCAAACATTAGACATGGTGATTGAAAAGCCTTTTACTGGTTATGGATATGGTAAGTTTGAATCTGAGTACATGCTGTATACGGCTCGTCAACATGCCCTAAATGAGAATTACCCAGCTGGTTTGCCAGCCATGGATCATCCGCATAATGAGCTACTTTACTGGGGAGTAGAAGGTGGCTTGCTGCCAATACTCGGCATCTTCTTAGCGATGGCACTGGTACTGTATCGAATCTATCAAGCCAAACGCGGAACTCGTCTTGCGTTGCTGGCCTTGTTTATACCTATCGTATTGCACTCGCAACTGGAATACCCTTTCTACCACTCTCTAGTGCATTGGTTAATCTTCGTTATCCTGCTGTACTGGGTAGATCAGCGCGTCTCTCGTTATCGACAAGTCGGCTTTAGTAATGTGACCAAAAGCTTGCTGCGTGTTTTTAGTTTGGTACTTCCCGTTGCGTTTACGTTTTACATGGTAAGCGCATTACATACGAACTATGTATTGACGAAGTTTGAGACCACTAGACCAACTAACCCTGATATTCTGAATCAAGTCAGTAACCCTGTGGTTTGGAAAGACAGGTTTGATTGGGATGTCTATAGCACGTTTTTAAACCTTGGGCTGTACCAACAAGACGCAACCTTGATTCAGCCTTATATCGATTGGTCGCTAAAAATCATCAAAGATAAGCCTCGCCCTGCATTTTATAATAATTTGATTTTGGCCTACCAAGGCTTAGATGACTCAAGTAAAGCGGAGCAAATTAGAGCTGAAGCGCAGTTTTTGTTCCCGAAGATTGATTTCAGTGACGTCAATTACCAACCACCTTCTCAAGCAATCTCTGCCTCACCAGCCCCCACTTCAGGTGCAGAGTAATAAGTACAAAAAAGCGAAGGGATGACCTTCGCTTTTCTTTATCTCATTGCTGTATGATTTTATTCAGTGAGTGACTCTTCTAACGCTTTTAAGCACAGCGCAACGTTTTCAGATCGAGCGCCGTAACCCATTAAGCCAATACGCCACGCTTTACCAGCTAATGCCCCAAGGCCTGCACCAATTTCTAGGTTATAGGTTTCTAGCAAGTGAGCACGAACTTTTGCTTCATCAATTCCTTCAGGCACGTAAATCGCATTTAATTGTGGCAACCGATGGGCTTCGTCCACAACAAATTCAAAGCCTAACTTTTGTAAGCCATTTTTGAGTTTTTCATGCATCAGTTGGTGACGAGCCCAAGCGTTTTCTAATCCTTCATTTTTCAGTATCAATAAAGCTTCATGAAGCGCATACAAGCTATTAACTGGCGCCGTATGATGGTAACTACGCTTACCTTCTCCACTCCAATACCCCAAAACTAAACTCTGATCGAGGAACCAACTCTGTACTGGTGTTGTTCTTGCTTGAATCTTTTCAATCGCGGCAGGAGAAAACGTCACTGGTGAGAGCCCAGGTACACATGACAAACATTTTTGACTACCAGAGTAAACCGCATCCAGTTGCCATTCATCCACTTTTAACGGCACACCACCAAGCGATGTCACCGCATCAACAATAGATAATGCATTATGCTGTTTCGCCAGCTTACCCAATGCTTGAGCATCACTGACTGCACCAGTTGAGGTTTCCGCATGCACAAAAGCAAGAACTTTTGTATCTGGGTGCTGTTCGAATGCTTGCTCGACTTTATCAATGGAAACAGGCGTCCCCCATTCATCATCGACGATAACAACTTCACCACCAGCACGGACGACATTTTCGCGCATGCGTTCACCAAATACACCATTACGGCAGACGATCACTTTATCGCCTTTCTCGATCAAGTTTACAAAGCAGGTTTCCATCCCTGCACTACCTGGCGCTGAAACCGCAATAGTGAACTCATTGTCAGTTTGAAAGGCATACTTCAATAGCTGCTTGAGCTCATCCATCATACCGATAAACAGAGGATCAAGGTGACCTACAGTAGGACGGCTTAGTGCTTGTAACACTTGAGGATAAATATCAGAAGGACCAGGTCCCATTAAAATACGGTGAGGTGGAATAAAGCTTTGGATCGACATGTCAGCTCCTTGATTATCTTTTATCCTGAGCATTCTAAAAGTTCTATTCAATAACATGGCTCAGGTGTAGGGTTCTTCACCCTAATAGATTTTTCCTCTATCAGCAATTAGCCGTAAGTATGGAGGTCAAACCAGTGTCACAAAATCGTTAATAAAAAACACCATAAAGGTTGAAATATTGATTGACATTAAGGCCTCAAAACCGTTCAATGTTTGAGCTTTATGTAGAAGAGGAGCGCTACCCAGGTAGATGATTTGTGGAACCGCAATTCCAACACCAATCATTGAGGGGGAGTAGTGCCGAGGTAAGTCAAAGTTGCAGGATTTGACTTGTCGGTTGAATTGGGCTGAATCCCATCAACTGTCATCAGCGCAGTCTGATGAAGGGCTTCTGAGGGTAAATTTTTCAAATAGCATTCTAAATACCTCTCTTTTTGCTCTGTTCCTTTTCTCACTAAACATTGGATGTACAATTTTTTAGGAAGTCGTGGGAGAACGCAGTGAGCGCATTTAACGTAGCTAAATTCGGTGGAACCAGTGTTGCCAACTTTGAGGCAATGAGTCGTTGCGCCACCATTATCGAAAACAATCCAAATACTCGCCTGGTCGTGAGCAGCGCTTGCTCTGGCGTCACCAACCTATTGGTAGAACTCGCCAACGGCGTTCAGGATCAAACGCACCGTACTGAGCTGCTGCAAAATCTGGCCAACATTCATGACGCCATTTTAACTCAGCTCGAAGACAGCACGAAAACTGCTGCCGAGGTGTATGGCATATTAGATACCGTAACCAGCCTGGCCGAGGCTGCATCTATCCAAGCTAGTGCGAAGTTAACCGATCATTTAGTCGCATGTGGTGAACTCATGTCGACGCACATTCTAACTCAGTTAATGTGTGAGCGAGGCATTCAAGCAGTGCGCTTTGATATCCGCGATGTGCTGCGTACTGATGACAACTTTGGTCGCGCGGAGCCAAACATTGAAGCAATTTCGACGCTTGCGCAAGATAAACTCGTACCACTTTGCCAACAATCCGTTGTTGTTACTCAAGGCTTCATAGGATCTGACGAAGCCGGTAATACAACAACATTAGGTCGAGGGGGCAGCGATTACAGCGCCGCCTTAATTGCTGAGAGCGTTAAAGCGGCAGGGCTAGAAATCTGGACTGATGTTCCGGGAATCTACACAACAGACCCGCGAATTGCACCAAAAGCCTCACCAATTCCCGAGATCAGCTTTAGTGAAGCTTCAGAAATGGCTAACTTTGGCGCTAAAATCCTTCACCCTTCTACGCTAGTACCTGCATTGCGCCACGACATTCCGGTATTTGTAGGGTCATCGAAAGAGCCAGAAAAAGGGGGAACTTGGATTCGCCACCAAGTCGAAAGCTCACCGTTATTCCGTGCGCTAGCTTTGCGTTGTAACCAAACCATGGTAACGCTACGCAGCGCCAATATGTTCCACGCATACGGTTTTTTAGCAAAGGTCTTTGAGATCCTTGCAAAGCATAAGATCTCTGTCGATTTGATCACGACATCTGAAATCAGTGTATCGTTAACACTTGATCAAACTGATACCTCTGGCGGAGCACCACAGCTGCCGCAAGCTGCACGAGAAGAGTTAGAAGAGTTATGTAAGGTAGAAGTTGAACATGACCTATGCCTCGTTGCTCTCATTGGAAACAACATGAGTGAGAGTAAAGGCTACGCGAAACAGGTTTTTGGCACGCTAGAAGATTTTAACCTACGCATGATTTGTTATGGCGCTAGCCCTCACAACTTATGCTTCTTGCTCCATGAATCGGTATCGAAACAAGCCATACAAAAACTCCACACTGAGTTGTTTGAGAAGTAAGTTCAACTCAATAAAACAAAGGGCTGCGTATTTGCAGCCCTTTGTCGTTTCATTAGTTGTTACATTTGGACGAGGTAAACATCAATTTAACCGTTAATGTTTGGCCCTAACCATTTTTCAGCCTCGATCCTATCCCACCCCTTACGATCGGCGTAACTCTCTAGCTGATCTTCTTGGATCTGTGCGATCGCAAAGTAACGTGAGTCAGGATGAGAGAAATACCAACCAGAGACTGACGCGCCCGGATACATTGCATAGCTGGAGGTTAGAGTCATACCAATGTTCTCTTCCACATTAAGTAACTCCCAAAGCGGTCCTTTTTCAGTATGTTCAGGACACGCGGGATAACCCGGCGCAGGGCGAATACCTTGGTATTTTTCACGAATGAGATCATCGTTAGATAAATCTTCATCAGCTGCATAACCCCAAATTTCTTTACGGACACGCTCATGCAAATACTCAGCAAACGCTTCGGCTAGGCGATCCGCCACCGCTTGAATCATAATTGCGTTGTAATCATCTCCCTGTGCTTTGTATTCATCAGCAAGCTCTCGTTCACCAATACCACCAGTGACAGCAAATGCCCCTATCCAATCATGTTTACCCGACTCTTTAGGTGCGATGTAGTCGGATAAACAATAGTTGAATCCTTTTGGTTTCTCGGTCTGTTGTCGCAAGTTACGTAATACTTTCACAACGTCGGTACGAGTTTCATCAGCATAAACTTCAATGTCGTCCCCCACGCTCGCAGCAGGGAATAAGCCACACATTCCACGCGCTTTTAACAGGCCTTCTCGCTCAACTCGATCAAGTAACTCGTTGGCATCTTCGAATAAACGTTTTGCTTCTTCACCAACTTCTTCATGTTGGAAAATTGTTGGATACTTACCCACAAGTGACCAAGTCATAAAGAATGGTGTCCAATCGATGTATTGACGTAATATAGCCACATCAAAATCATCGAAGATATGAATGCCAGGCTTAACAGGCACTGGAGGGGTGTAAGCTTCCCAATCGATAGCAACTTTATTCGCTCGAGCCGCTTCTAATGTCACTGGTTTGGTTCTCGGTTTCTTTCGATTATGTTGATCACGTACTCGTTCGTAATCAGCTTCAAGTTTTTCAACAAACTCAGGGCGACGTTCATCTGACAGAAGAGAAGTACATACGCCCACTGCACGTGAGGCGTTGTTCACGTAAACCACTGGATGCTTGTAATTTTGCTCAATCTTAACTGCTGTATGGGCTTTTGACGTTGTTGCGCCACCGATGAGAAGAGGTAAGTTAAAGTCGAGACGCTCCATCTCTTTTGCAACATGCACCATTTCGTCTAATGAAGGCGTGATCAACCCTGATAAACCAATAATATCGACGTTTTCTTCTTGCGCTACTTTTAAGATCTTTTCGCAAGGAACCATGACACCAAGATCGATAATTTCGTAGTTATTGCACTGCAATACAACGCCAACGATATTTTTCCCGATATCATGTACATCACCTTTGACCGTCGCTAGCAAAATCTTACCGTTTGTTTGTCCCACCTGCTTTTCTGCATTGATGTAGGGCTCCAGATGCGCGACTGCTTGCTTCATCACTCGTGCAGATTTTACGACCTGAGGAAGGAACATTTTACCTTCACCAAACAAGTCTCCGACGACGTTCATCCCATCCATTAGTGGGCCTTCAATCACCTCTAATGGCTTTGAAGCGTTGACACGAGCCTCTTCGGTATCATCAACGATGAACTCAGTTATTCCTTTCACTAACGCGTGCTCTAAGCGCTTTTCAACAGGCCAAGTTCTCCACTCAAGTGCAGAGGCATCCTCCTCTTTACCTACCCCTTTGCCTGCATATTCCGCCGCGATATCTAACAATCTCTCAGTGGCGTCATCATGACGGTTAAGAACGACATCTTCCACAGCCTCACGCAATTTTTCAGGCACGTTATCGTAGATTTCTAACTGACCCGCATTCACAATCCCCATATCCATACCATTTTTAAAACAGTGGTAGAGGAACACCGCGTGAATCGCTTCACGTACATAGTTATTGCCACGGAAAGAGAATGAGACGTTAGAAACACCACCCGAGATCATCGCATGTGGTAAATCACGTTTGATATCGCCAACGGCTTCAATGAAATCCACCGCGTAGTTATTATGCTCCTCGATCCCCGTAGCAATGGCAAAAATGTTTGGGTCAAAAATGATGTCTTCTGGTGGAAAGCCCACTTCATCAACAAGAATTCGGTAAGCGTTGGTACAAATTTCTACTTTGCGCTCACGTGTATCTGCTTGCCCAATCTCATCAAACGCCATCACAATCACAGCCGCACCGTAACGGCGGATCAACTTAGCTTGTTCAACGAATTTCTCTTTGCCTTCTTTGAGAGAGATCGAGTTAACAATGCCTTTGCCTTGGATGCACTTAAGACCGGCTTCAATAACCTCCCACTTGGAAGAGTCAACCATGATTGGTACTTTTGAGATTTCAGGTTCTGACGCACAAAGGTTTAAAAAGCGAACCATACAAGCTTGTGCATCCAACATGCCTTCATCCATGTTGATATCGATAATTTGAGCGCCATTTTCAACTTGTTGACGAGCCACATCGAGCGCTTCATCGTACAGCTCTTCTTTAATTAAGCGCTTAAAACGCGCAGAACCGGTTACATTCGTACGCTCACCGACATTGATAAATAAAGAGTCTTTATCAATAGCGAGTGGCTCTAGGCCAGACAAGCGACAAGCAACGGGAAGTTCAGGTAATTGACGAGGGGCGATATTTTCAACCGCGAGTGCCATTTGGCGAATGTGCTCAGGAGTTGTACCACAACACCCACCAATCAAGTTTAAAAAGCCACTTTGAGCCCACTCTTTAACATGCTTAGCCATATCTTCTGGCGACAAATCGTATTCGCCGAATGCATTCGGAAGCCCAGCATTTGGGTGAGCGGAAACAAAAGATTCTGATATACGAGAGAGCTCTTCAACATAAGGACGCAGCTCATCTGGACCAAGTGCACAGTTCAAACCAAACGAAATCGGTTTAACATGACGTAATGAGTTGTAAAACGCTTCTGTGGTTTGACCGGATAATGTCCGACCGGAAGCATCAGTAATAGTCCCCGAGATCATCACAGGTAACTCAATACCCATCTCTTCAAACACACTTTCAACAGCAAATGAACAAGCCTTAGCGTTAAGCGTATCGAAGATGGTCTCGATAAGAATAAGGTCTGAACCACCTTTAATAAGCGCTCGAGTCGATTCAGAGTAAGCCTCAACTAACTCGTCGAAAGAAACATTTCGATATCCGGGGTCATTTACATCAGGAGAAATAGAACAAGTTCGGTTTGTTGGCCCTAAAACCCCTGCGACATAACGTGGTTTATCGGGTGTTTTTGCGGTCCATTCGTCTGCAACTTCACGTGCAAGCTTGGCAGCTGCAAAGTTAATTTCTTCACTTAGGCTTTCCATCTCGTAGTCAGCCATCGCAATGGTTGTTGCGTTAAAAGTGTTGGTCTCAAGAATATCTGCACCCGCTTCTAAATATGCAGCGTGAATTTCCTTGATAAGTTGAGGCTGACTTAGAACCAACAGGTCGTTGTTACCTTTTAGATCACAATGCCAATCCGCAAAGCGCGTTCCTCGATAGTCTTGCTCTTCAAGTTTGTACCCTTGAATCATGGTTCCCATACCACCATCAATCAAAAGAATACGTTGCTTCAATTGAGCTTCAATCTGTTGTCTTACGTTACTTCCCACAGTACAGCCTCATTCCTTTAGTTATCTTTCCATCCTATCACACAAACTTCAGGAGTCTAGACGTCTAAACGTGGAATTAATGATTATTTTATCTCCTTCTTAACTTACAAAATAATCACGAAAAAATGTTTGCTATTTAAGCAGCATCAGCCGAGAATTCCATTCATAAAATGTTACAAATAGAGAGCTCTATGTCGGTCTATCATACTTTATGTTTTCTATCCGCAGCTGCGATGCTAATTGCTTTTGTAAACAGCAAGATAGGAAAGATGCAAACCACCATTGCGATTACCGCAGGTTCAATGGTGCTTTCACTTCTAATCTTAATTGCGGGTCAAAACAACTGGTTCCATCTCACCGAAATTGCGACGGAGACGGTCACAAGGATTAACTTCGAAGATTTCTTGCTCAAAGGCATTCTTGGCTTCTTACTATTTGCTGGTGGACTAGGCATCAAACTCCCGAACCTTAAAGATCAAAAGTGGGAGATCACTGTTTTAGCCCTTGGAGCCACACTGTTTTCCACGTTCTTTATTGGATTTGCACTGTATGGGTTTTGTCAGTTAATTGGCATCCAATTTGATTTGGTCTACTGCTTACTATTTGGTGCTCTAATATCGCCAACTGACCCAATCGCTGTATTGGCTATTGTGAAAAAACTAGATGCTCCTAAACGTATCTCCACTCAGATTGAAGGAGAATCGCTCTTCAATGATGGCTTCGGTTTGGTTATCTTCGTCACTCTATTTACGATTGCATTTGGCACTGAGGCACCAACTGTAGGTAGTGTCACCTTGCTCTTCATCCAAGAAGCTATCGGTGGTATCACATATGGTTTCGTCCTCGGTTTGCTATTCCACTACTTGATCAGTGCCACCGATGATCACTCAATGGAATTGTTACTTACCATTGGTGTCCCAACAGCAGGTTACGCATTTGCTGAATACATCCATGTATCAGGCCCACTCGCGATGGTTGTATCCGGTATTATGATTGGCAACTGGACACGCTTTATTGGCTTTTCAAAAGAGAGTGAAGATCACCTTGACCATTTTTGGGAGCTTGTTGATGAGTTCTTGAATGGCGTGTTATTCCTACTGATCGGCATGTCGATGCTGCTATTTGAATTCCACAAAGAAGACTGGATTATGATGGCTATTTCAGTCCCTCTTGTACTAGCAGCTCGCTATCTAAGCGTATTTCTCTCGTACATTGGCTTTAAGCGTTACAGAAAATATAACCCGTGGTCAGTACGTATTTTGACGTGGGGCGGCTTACGCGGGGGCCTTGCATTGGCAATGGCACTTTCCATTCCATCTGGTATTTGGGTGATTCAAGATAAGTTAATCGATGTAAAAGAGATTATTCTTGTAATGACCTACTCCGTCGTTGTTTTCTCTATCCTCATTCAAGGCTCAACAATCACCCCAATGATTGAAAAAGCAAAAGCAGAAGAGAAGAAGATGGAAGAGAACAACCAAGCAATAACCACTCCGGAACATACGGAGCCAGTGGACTCTTAAAGACACGTAACTTAATAAATAAAAAGCAGCTACCTAGCTGCTTTTTTCATAACTAATTTTCAGACTCCCCTTCAAGGACGAGTGCTCCTTATTCTTTGATATACCTTCAAATATACTAAGAATCGCTACGCTGCATTTTCATAGATACTAACTATTGCCGATAGATAGTATTCATAGACGAGCCTTTTAATTTACCCATTTATCACTTCTCTTCTCTTCTCTTCTCTTCTCTTGGCAATATAGGCTCCTCGCAAATATCAAAGCTAAACTTCCACAATACTTAGCAATGAGCGAGTTTGTATTTTTATGAGAAAGAGACATTTAGGGTGATTGCGTTCAGACCCCAAACAGGTTAGCAATCTCACCAAGATAAAACTGAGCTAGCATTCAGGTAGATCAAAGCCTTAACAGAAATTTAGTCCCCCTCTCTCTTGATCTCAGTGAGACTAAACTTGTATTCAAAGTCGTCCTGTTTTCAAAATTGGAACAAGTGACACCTCAAACAATTAAACTCTGTCACATAACTAGATTTTCTAATATCGAACAAAAGGAGCTTTGGTGAATGAAGAGGCTCAAAACTAGCGCTCGAGACTGCAGGAACCACACAAAACTGCGTTCCACTTCACTCAAACAGGGCTTAGAAAGCATCGCCAGAGGGAAGCCGGCCTCTCGATGCAAGGTTTCAATACGAAAGTGGGTTTAAGGTAAGTCGGGGGAACCAAAACGAAAAAAGCCTCAGTCTTTCGACTGAGGCTTAATATAAGTGGCGGAGTGGACGGGACTCGAACCCGCGACCCCCGGCGTGACAGGCCGGTATTCTAACCAACTGAACTACCACTCCGCAGTGGTATCACTCGCTTTAATAAGCAAGTGTCCGCTTTTGTCTTCACTTTTCGAAAAAGTGAAAATAAAACTAAAGCCTGGCGATGTCCTACTCTCACATGGGGAAGCCCCACACTACCATCGGCGCTATTTCGTTTCACTTCTGAGT
>NZ_JAWOWK010000013.1:0-95558 GCF_033340375.1 Vibrio sp. 1167
CGAGGTCTGCCGCGCTTGCCTTGTTTGTTTTGCTTCCACTCGGCTATCGCTTCCTCATCAATCCAAAAGGTCAGAGAACCACGGTTTATTAAGGCTTTGTTGTACTGCGTCCAGTTAGTTGTTTTGTAACGAGGTTTAGGCATGAGGCTACGATGATTAATGGGTGTAGCCGATCAGATCGTAGCTTCTTGATTTAGTTCCATCGATTTAAGCAACAAAGCCAGCTCGCGGGTGAATAGTTACTATCAAAGAACTGATAGATGAATTAGATGTTTTCACCGTGAATTTAGTTTGCAAGCAATGAAAAGGTTAGTGATGATACTGGGTAAATAAAATTTTATCATAAATAAAGCTTGCCTTTTGAATGGCTTCCTTACGGTTATTTACTTTTAATTTTTTATATATGTTGTAAACATGTGTTTTAACGGTACATTCAGCGATAAATAAATCTTCAGATATCTCACGATTGGATGCGCCTTTGATGACAAGTTTAAATATTTGAATCTCTCTCTTGGTTAAATGAGTCTGTTTCGCTTGCAGCTGTAGTGCATAAGGACGAATGTCGGTTATCATCTCTGTCATTACTTTTCTTGGCAGCCACAGATCACCATCAATTACGCTTTTTAAACAACGCGTAAAGTGCTCTATAGGTGCATCCTGGTAGATAATCCCTTTCAAATCTATGAGATACATTAATTGTGTTTCTGCTACTATCATTTCTCCAATTTCTTTAGGAAAATCATAAATTATCCATTTATTGGATAATACCTGTGATAACGTTACTTGGATATCGATAACCTTTTCTAAGGTTAGATAACTAATAAGAACGAGATCAGAGCTGATGGTCTTAGTAGATTTATTAATTTCTTGTAAGCATTTTCTTTCAAAAGAAAAATAGCCACTTTTGTTTATTTCTTGTATTATAAATTGGTTGCTAATCCCGTCATCGCCTATCAAAAGTATATGCTTTATAGCCCGATTACAATTATGTTCTTGTTCTACATAACTCATAGTTATAATTTCCGTTTTTTATTGTGCTCACTTATAGATTAGTCAATTCTAGGTAACAACGCGGAAGTTTGCCAATGTGGTATTCATATTTTGATATATGTATCGCTTTATGGCTGTTGGGATAAATTAGGTTCGATTGATATCTGCAATGTGTCTTCGTATTGACCTCCAGGTTTTTCTTCTGCGTTACCAATAACAAAGATCAGAGGAATAGGTTGACCAGTCGTAGCAGCGTGACGTGGGATACGTACACTAAATTGTGTAAGATTGACGTAGTCGTTGTCGAAGATAATTTGATAGGGAATATCCCACTTGGGTTCATGTGATTCGTGGCGTAATGCACCATGATTTGATGACTCCAAAACAACCGCATAGGCAGAGTTACTTTGAACCCATAGGTTAGGCGATGAATTGATTACTTTGTTTGAGTGTAACGTTCCTAAGTCAAGGTCATAATGTGGTTGTGATAATCCGTAAAAATGAATTTTCGCTGCTGGTGGTACATCCACAGTGACAGGAAGCAAAGTAGGACTTATTTCTATTTTGCCGTCTATTTGTGCATATGACGTAGCAACTTCTAATACGCCTCGATAGATCCCTGACGTTAACCATTGTTTAGCGGGAAAGCGCATTTGTACGGTTGCAGCAGGTTGGTTCTCGGTCAAAGTAAAGCGCCATTGATTAGCTATTGTGTTACCTGATTGCCCACTCCACTCGAAAAAGAGCGAATCTTGACGGCTACTTTTCAATGATTTACTTGTATCGTCAAGCTGTAAAACTAAGTTCAGTTTGCAGCCCTCACCAATAATATTTGCACTCACACGATAGGTATTGGTTGTTGCAAAACTGCTGTTATTGAAGACATCGTATTTTGCTTGTGTTGATACTGGTTGGATAGACAGAGAGTTAGCTTCACAAGCCCAAACAGAAGGTATATTAGCCAATGGTAGCAAGAACAACGCGCTCCGCTTTAGTTGTTTAATCGACATATAACTCTCCTAATCTGATCAAGGTGTCACTTCGTTCACTAAGATTAATAACTACTGACTCTTGTTCTTTAGTGTCAAGAACGAGTTTGTATTGCCCCGGTTTTAATCCAGAAATCGCAAAAACACCACTACGGTTTGTAAAGAATTCAATTGGTTGTTGCTGTGTTTTACCAAGGTACTGCGCAAAGCCCGCAACAAGTGAAATAGGGCTGTTACTTTGACGATCGAACAGTTTACCAATGACGGTTAATACCGCATCAGAACCAATTTGCAGTTGGAATCCTTTTTTATAGCCAGGTTTAACCCAAAAAGCGCCTTCTCCGAGATCGTAACCGGGTGGTAAGTTTTCCACGTCGTATCCGATCACTTGGCTGCTATAGGCCACAAGGTCAGGAACCAACGCAGAAGAGTCTTCATAGAGATAGACGCGTGCTTGCTTACCGTCTCGGGTAGGGTCGATGGCAATGTCGTTCTCTGCAAGGCTTTCATGTTTATTAATGATGGCAAACGCTTCTCTAACGGGTCTTCCTATTGTCACTGATGACCCTGCAAATGCCACCGCACTACTAAGCTTAAGATCGGTGCTATGATTTCTCGTATTATCACTGATGCTCTCAAGGCGAGAGGTGTGACTCGCGCTTAATTCATAGCGGTTTGCCGTATAGTTAACCCCAAGATTAACATCCGCGTCAGTCTCTTTGTTATTAATGGCACTGGCAAATGCAGAAACGCCGCCAGTGCTTCCAATATTATTTTGATAACTATAATCTAAGGCACTTTCATTGAGTTCTGTTGAATAACGACCAACGACACGTGTTTGTTTGCTGAGTGGCCAACTTAAGGTGAGAGTCGTGCTAATGTCATCGCTCCCCCTCTCGTTATTCTTATAATTAACACGAGCGCTCCACGTGGCGGGTGTATCGAATAATCTTGCAGATAGGCTGGGGCTTACAATCCAATAGTCGTTTTTTTTATCAACGCCAGCTCGATAATTTAGAGTAACAGCCGCGCGTAATGAACGTGAAAGATAGATGGATCCAAAAGCACTAGCATAATGAGTCGTTAAATTAATATCACTGCTTGATGCTTCATATGCCGATATTCCACTGAAGCTATTGCTTAAATATTCATAACTGAGGCTTAACTGTGGCTCTAGTGAGTTTGATTTAGAAAATTCGGCATCGAATGCTACTTTATAAGCGTCACCGCGACCATAAATCGGATGATCACTGTGTGAAGCGTTTAATTCAGTAATGCCTAGTTTAGAAGCGAAAAGTGCGCTAGCACCATATTGGTATAGGTTTTCACGCACTTGAGAATTAACTCCTAAGGTTAACCAAGGTGAGACACCAACATCGAGATAACCGTGAAAAATACGTTCATCCGTGAGGTATTCTAATTGTTTATTTTGGATTTCTGATGGAACGCCATACATGATACTGTATTCGAATTCGCCACTGTTTAATAAATCATTACCGGTCGCAATCGAAAATTCAATGCGTTCTTCATTTCCTGAACGATCAGTAATAACGAGCTCAATATCATTGTTTCCTTGTGCTAGTGGAATATCACTGAGATTATAACTGCCCGCACCAAGGGTTAATCTTTGTACAGGGATGCCATCGATATACACATCGACATTAGACGTGCGCTGGAGTGTGAATGATTGACTTGCACGAGGGCGTACATTTTTGGTGGGTATAAGAGTGAAGTCACGCGTCACGCCAACTCCCAAAATGTCTGTTCCATCTTGAAAAGCTTGACCACTGTTGTACATATCGCCTATTACTACTCGAGTACCTTGTTGGGGGTAATCGATATTAAGGCGTGTGCCTTCTCTAATGTAGCTTGAACCGGTTAGAGAACCATTTTCTATAAAGGATTCATATTCAAAATTAAGCATGCTTAGATTGAATGCTGAGTCGAATCGACTGCGATATAGGCTTTCTCGAGCAGAGTCTTCGTCGACAAATTGACTTTCATTGGCGGAAAGCGACACATTCACATAGCCACTCAAAAGGCTTGGCTTCGCATAATTATATAAATTTCCCGCTTCGCTCATAGATAAATTCTGTGTCAGGCTGGACTGTGGTGGGATTGTCAAGACACATTCTAATGAAGCAAAATCAAAGGTTAAACTTACCCCTGTTTGTGCGAAGTGCTGTTGAGACAATATGTCATCACCACTGGATTCTTTAAGCGCATTTATTACCTCTTGTGTCACAACTGACGTTAGGAGAGACAGGGTGTCCTCTTTGGGTAATAAAATTTGGTTGTCTGCCGTAATGGTGATGTCTGCTTCACCTAATATAGTATCACTGACCCTTAGTAAAGAGGTGAGTTTAATATCTCGGCCAGTTGGATTAAGCACCATTTCTTGGCTGTGGGCAGCAGAATTTATTATGAATAGAACCAAGCAGCACATGAAAGTGGGCGTAACCAACGTGCGCATGATCTTAAAAATGTCAGTTTTCATAACCATGATATATGCCAACGGGTAATTGAATCGAAGAAGAATGTACAGTAATAGTAGAATGAGGCGGAACAAACTGCTCACCCAGCGCCTTATGCACGGTCTGATTAATATCATCAGGAAGGTTGTCGAACCTGAGTAATGAAGTGAAGGTAAATCGATTCCCGGTGTTAGTGAGCGTTAAACTACCATGTTCACCAATATGTAACTTTATGTCCGGTTGAAGAGAAGACGAGTGAACGTGTAACAGTGCATTGTAGTGGATCTGTAGATTAATCCCAGTAGACAAACCATTCACCTTTTCAACTTGAGTACTGCTTCGATTTATATCGGCGGTGCTAAAGCGGATAAAGTAACTTTGCGACATTTCGAGAGGCACTTTACTTAGCCATTGTATTCTAAATGTTTGACGCTTTCCGGGCGCGAGCATTGCTGCGGGCGGAAACACCAAAATGTCTTCATTTGGTGAGCTAGACGTAGACGTTTCAAACGTACCATTAGGCGCAAATGTCAAACGTCGAACGTTGGCTTCAAGTGCGAGCGTTTTGGTTGAGTTGTTGGAAACTACCAACTGCGAAGTTAGTTGATGATCCGTATTTAGCTCAATGACCGTGGGGGAGAGTGTAATTCCAAACGCTTGAGTATATATAAAGCACACTATCACTCCGGCTAATAAACGCCATTGCATCGTTACTCCTCCTGTTCAATATCAATTGATAGTGTACGAATGTTGAAGTTCTCGAGTGGCAACATTTCAAAAGAACGTTTGGAGTGGGGCAATACTAACGTCCCTGAGATACGTTGTGAAATTTCATTTCCTTTTAAATAAGTAGATTGAGTGCCATCGGATACTTTCCACGTCGTGTTGGTTAATCGTCCGTAACTGTTGCCGCTATTCAGCACATCTAGAACCCAATTGTCTTTGTCGTTTTGTTTTATACTTGTGACGGAAAACTGGGGCGAGGTGTTTTGCGGACGAACATTGATGAGCGTGTTGAATCGAAGAAGTAAACTCACTTGGCCTTGATTGCTGCTGGCTCGTTCCACTTTAACTTGTTTAACCGCAACCCGATACGCTTTAGATTCAGTGATGGATGGATCGCCTAAGTAACGAATCATAACTGATTGTGCCCGGCCTGGTTCTATAATGGCAGTGACGGGTATGACCAATAATTCTTCATCCGCAGGCACAATGGTCTCGTTACCATATTCATCCATGGTCATGAAATAGGGTTGTAGTTCTACCGTCAATGGCACAGTAGAGGTATTCTCCACCCGCATCGTCATTTGAGCACGTTTCCCTAATGGTGCCATCTCGGCAGACATCGGTTCTACTTTAAAAGCATGTGCGAACATACACGTAAACGACAAAAAGAAAAATGTGAACCAACGAATCATAGCAGTGAGCTCCATCAAAAAAATCTTACATGACAATAAAGGAGGAGGCGAAATACGCCCCCTCATTCTGTACGTTTAGTTTGAGGTGATATTCACAGTTAATGTGTCAGAGTAGCCACCAGCCCAAGGAGATGTCTCGGTAGTAACAATGTCAATTGATGCACCTACACCAGTAGCCAAATTGCCTGAACCACCATAAGATTGAGAAGCTGAAACATCGTTTAGACCAGGGCCACCCGGTGCGTTCAATGTAAAGGATGCTAAACCGCCAGCAGGGTTAAATGTTGCGTCATATTTTAGAGCAAAGTCTTCATTATCATCCGACTCCAAACCACCTTCCGCACTGGTCATGGTAACGGTCGCACCATCTGCATCATTACATTTCAATTCCAGACCACCTACACTAACGCTTTGAATTGTTGAGACGTTACCAAAGTCAATTAACTGTGTGGCAAGGCCAGTCACTTCACAAACAGGTGATACATAACCAACTAACTGAACGTCACCTGGAGCGGCGTAAGCGTTAGCACCAAAAATAGCGGTTACAGCAGCTGCACAGAGTGTTAGCTTTTTCATAAGAAATTCCTTTCACTTTTGATTGTTGGCTCAATTACGGCTGAGCGTATATTGCTCTGCAGTTATTTGCAGAGTTCCTACTTTGTTACGCTATGAATTGAAGGGTATACTTCAATTTCAATAACGTCATGATAATAACCCGCATAAAGCAAGTTATTTTCGAGCGTTACCCTAAGTACTCCTCGTTGAGTAAAAGGAATAACACCAGAGCTGTCTATCATTGCGGGCGAAAGCAATTGTCTACTAAGTCGACTTTCATTTAATCGAAGCTCATCGACTTGCAACGATAATTCGTAATTTTCAATTAATTCAACGCCCTGATGTTCATATTTAAGGCCACCATATTGAGAATTGATGGTGATCCCCAAAGGGCGATTGCAATATAGTGAGAAGGGCAATGATTGCGTCTTCTGCTCAGAAAAGGTCATCACATTGCCTGATAAAAAAGTAATCTCACAACGATCTTTAATTTGACCTGCTAACCCCATGGTCAAGGTGTTCGCACGGACATAGAAAGGGATCGATAGGCTCATAACCGTTAGCGTTATCACGAATCTACGAAGAGTAAAAAATATTTTAGTCATTTACTCGCCCCTATCTGTTCAATTGCATTCGTTGTTTAACAATTCAAACTATAGAAAGCACAGACTTTGGCATAGTAGTAAAAAAAGTTGATTATTAATGGAGAGTAGGAGAAATAGTATGAGTTTAGTTAAAAGAAATGAGCCCATTTGTTTGCAATAGGTTGATATAAAATGAGTTGTATTTATTGAGGTTAAAAGTTAGCGAATAAAGAATATTTTACTTATTGTAAATGTCTGATTTATAAACTAGCAGAAGTATGCGTTTACGATATGTTTTCAGGCAACGAATTGCTAGTACAAAAAGGGGATAGGAATCGACATTTCTGGTATTAATTTATACAAATAGGTGGATTTATCTCCAGTCAGTTGATAAATAGAATATTTTTTGTTGACCAGATAAATTAATCCGTTAAAGTACGCCTCGTTCTCACGGCAAAGGTCGCTGAGACAGATGGTGTCTAACCCATCGCATGATTGCGTTGCCCTGGTGGTGGAATTGGTAGAAACAAGGGATTTAAAATCCCTCGGCGTTCGCGCTGTGCCGGTTCAAGTCCGGCCCGGGGCACCATCAAAATCTTTGGTGACAGAGATACAAAATCAGAAAGGCGCCTTGGCAGAGTGGCTATGCAGCGGATTGCAAATCCGTGGACCTCGGTTCGACTCCGGGAGGCGCCTCCATTCTTTTACTTGTCCATGAGTTCCGATAGTAACCTGTAGGATCTCAACTTCTCAGATTGTTCAAACACCATCGTGTTTACCATAATTTCATCTGCCCCAGTGCGTTCCACAAGTTTCTCAATTTTCTGTCTTACATATGTTTGATCACCATGGATAGATTCACGTAATTGAGTTTCAACGTGAAGCTTTTCCTGTGCTGACCATAGTGGTGCCATACTTTTCACTGGTGCGCGAAGTTTTTCGCGATTGCCGCGAATCATTTTTAAGAATTTTTGCTTCTCTGTTGTCGCGAGAAAATCTGCATGTGACTGAGTATCCGCTACGATAACGTTGGCACAAATCATCACATAGGGTTGAGCTAAATGCTCGGATGGGACAAACTCATCTCGATAAAAGTTTAGAGCACGAGACATTGCATCTGGAGCAAAGTGTGCAGCAAATGCGAAAGGTAAGCCTCTCTTAGCTGCTAAACGTGCGCTGTATGTACTCGACCCCAGAAGCCAAATCGGCAGAGATGTGTTGTTACCTGGATAAGCCGCGACTGGTTGATTTCGAGATACGGGACCAAGAAAGAAATTAAGCTCCTCCAACAGCTCTTCAAAGTCAGGATCCATATGCTCTGGTTCCCGCCTTAATGCATGCATTGTTTGGTAGTCGGTGCCTGGTGCGCGTCCTAATCCGAGGTCAATACGACCAGGGTATAATGCCTCTAACGTTCCGAATTGCTCTGCAATAACTAGTGGTGCATGGTTAGGTAACATGATTCCACCTGATCCTAAACGGATCGAGTTCGTGTGCGCTCCAATATGACTGAGTAATACACTGGTTGCGGCACTGGCGATGTCGGGCATGTTATGGTGTTCAGCCATCCAAAACCGATGATAGCCCCAGGACTCGATTGATTGAGCTAATTCAACGGAGCGTTCGAACGTTTCGGTGAAGTTTGTTCCGTCGGACACGGGTGCCAAATCCAGAACAGATAAACGAGGAAAAGACATAGGATAGTTATAGCCTGTTAATGAATCTTAACTATCATATGGTGGTGAAAGTTGACGTTTAAAAGGGGAGGATTAACCATTCACAATGGATTATTTTTCTTCAATGCCTGGAGAGCGTTTAGCTTACGAGTTTAGCTTTTGCTATGTGATAAAAGCGGCTTTATTACTGTAAGTGGCCACAGTGGTCGATGTCGTTGAATATTCGCATGTAGAACGTTTCCACAGCTACTTTAGATTAAAACATAGGCCTCTTTAACAGCGAACTGCTGTTGCCGACAATAGTGAACGAGCTAGCTTTAGAACGTTTTGACTGATACATAGACTTGTCTGCCGCTGTTAATAATTCATGTACATTCGACCCATGCTCAGGATAGAGTGCAATACCAATGCTAGCTCCGACGCATAACTCTTTACCTTTAAAATGAATTACTTTTTCTATTTCTTGGATATAGCGTAGTGCACATGCAGACAGAGACGTACCTGTTGTGTGTGAACGATGAATAATAATAAATTCATCTCCACCAAAGCGGCCTACCATGTCTGATTCGTCGATAATACTTGATAATCTACTAGCTACAGATTTTAACACTGCATCACCTGCCTCATGGCCATGGCTATCGTTAATATCCTTAAATAAATTTAAATCTATAAAAAACAAACTAAAACTATTCTCACTGCCTCTGAAATTACGCGTAAGCTGGATCAAATGTTTTTCTATTGCTCGACGATTGTAGATATTAGTTAAGGAGTCGTGCTCAGACAAAAATACCAAACTTTCTTTTTGACGATTTAGAACTGAAGTTTGATTCTCTACTTCTTCTTTAAGTTTTGATTTTGATATTGTTGTGTGGTTTAACAATGCCGCCATTTTATTGAAGTAACAAGACAGATTTTCAAATTCCGTGAATTGATTTTCTGAAGGGATTTTATAGTCAAAATTTGACCTGCTTAATTGTTTTATTCCATTTATAAACCTTTGAAAGCTTCTCTTGAACTTTATTTTTATATAAAAGCATAATAGCATAACAACCAGAGAGATAAAAATAATACCTGCTTGAGTGTAATAATTTAAATTTTGTAGTTTTGTAGACTTATTATTAAGTATTTTTTTATAAATATATATTATTTCATTATTCATATCCTGGGATACAATGTTTATTCTGGATTGTATGACAGGATTTGATTTATTATAATTTACGACTGAATCATAATGGCGATCTTTGTCTAGTAAATGATTATTTTCGTATTGAACTAAAAAATACAGTTCGAGATTCATTTTTTTTAGGTCTTTAGTAAGGTATAAAACATCTTCATTTTGAGATAATAATTCGTTTAATTTGTTATGAGAAATCATGAATTGTGTGAAATTGTTTTTTCCCCTATTTTGAGTGTAAGCCCAAAGATAACTACTTAATGACTCTAATGATATTTGTATGTCCATTATTTGGTTTAATTGTTTCTTGGCTTTATAATCTTCTATTTTTATGAAGCTTATGTATACTATAACGCTGATACATAGTATTACGCTTAGACTGAATAGTGATGCTAAATAGTGGTTTAACGAACGATGCATTTTAATCTAGACCATCAAAATATGAATTGATATAGTTTTCTTTAAATATTTTTCTGTAATTTGGAATCTGTCCTTCTACATAGTTTTGTTTTAATGCCCAATTAGCTTCTGATTGTAATGTAAATAATAAAGAATTCGTTAAATTTAATCGAAAGTTATAATCATCCCAACTCCAAGATATTTCTTCAACTGTTGTGTTAAGTTTTTGTGATAGTATTTTCATTGTTAAATGAGGGTTTTTATCCATCCAGTTAATTGAGTGATGAAGTGACTTTATTATTTTCATTACTTCTTGATCTGATTTTTCAATGTGTATTTCTTTTGATACAAGCAAAAAGTAAAGTTTATACACGCCAATAATTCCTATGTTCTTTACTTCTTCATTTATTCTATTCTTGGCCATAAATCCGTATGGCTCCCAAGTAGATATTGCATCGACGTTTCCTTGCATTAAATGATTTATAATAACCTGCGTTGTTGATGATATTTTTTCTACTTTTTCTAAATCAATGTCATTTACCTGTAGCAACAAGTCTAAGTAATATTCGCTAGCGCTCTTTTTTATTACACCAACCTTTTTTCCTGGTAATTTATCTATACTTTCTATGCCAGACCGATTTTTAGTTAGCAGCTTAATATCATTCGTAGAAGATGCAAAAGAAGTGATTAATGCTAAATCTTTGTATTCAAAGCTTTTAAACATCAGTACGCTTTCAGAAAAAGTGGCGTAATTAACATGGTTTTCTAGAAGTAGGTTTGAACATTCGACCCCTCCAAAGCACATGATAAGTTCGACGTTTAAATCGTTTTCTTCAAACGCACCTATGTGCTCTGCAATGATAAAAGGGGCTGACAGAGGCGTCTTAGATATACCGATTGTTGTAGGTTTGTGGATAGCATTTGATACCGTTGTTAACTTTAAATAAGCAACTACTAATGCAGAAAGAACTAAAATTATGATAACTGTAGAAATCTGTTTTGTATCCATCAAAAACAACTCCCTTCATAATAGTAGTAATTAATCTATCAGTTAAATGAGTGTAGTTGCTTATTGGGTTGATGCTAGGAGAGGAGGGGATTTATTTGTATCGTGCCAAATTTATGAGTACCTAGGGGTAATTTCGGTAACTGGCTTAGATATAAAGAATTTATCTTTAGTTAGTTCAAGTTGTAGCAAATGACTGATTTCATAACATGATGATTTATGGAGAGATATCAACTTTTTAAGTTGAAAAATTGTACTCCATTTTTGCCATTTTTCTTTATCTCATACATTGCGTGATCGGCTTTTTGATACACTTCATTAAACGGTTGCTTTCCTTTGTTAAAGAGACAAACACCGATACTCATTCCTATCGTTACTTTATGTAAGTCTTGATTTATCGCTGGAATGATTGAATCTAAGAGTTGATTGCAAAGTTGGGATATTTCCTCTCGACTTGAATGCCAGTTTAAGATAACAAATTCATCGCCTCCTATGCGTCCAACTTGAGACTTGCTTGACGCAAGCTCTGTTAAGCTATTGGCGATATTGATGAGGAGGGTGTCGCCAGTATGATGGCCTAGCTGGTCGTTAACTGCTTTAAAATTATCTATATCAACAAACACTAAAGCAGACTGCTGAGACGGTTCGGTTTGAGGTTGATGATTAAAGTTTTCCTCAATTGCTTTTCTATTTAACAATCCAGTCAATGGATCACTCGAAGCCAACTTGGCCAGTTGCTGCTCATAACGCTTTTCTTTTGTAATATCGATATGAGTACCCATCATCCGTAGTGGTTCGCCATCAGAACCATACTCGACGATGCGCCCTCGATCGTAGACCCAGCTATCACTGCCGTCTTTATGAATCATGCGATGCACTACCTCATAAAGGTCGGTCTTGCCTGCTAGGTGATCTTCAAATGCACCCACCGCAAGATCATAATCTTCAGGGTGGAGATTGTTTTTCCACGTTTCAACCGTCGCGGTTAACTCATGGGGCTGATAACCTAGCATTTTTCCCCACTGCATATTGAATATCGTCAAAGTACCTGAAGGAATATGCTGCTCCCACAAGCACAGTCCATTACTGTCGAGTGCAGCATTCAACTTTTCTTGTAGTCGCGCATTCTTCCGCTTCAGCTCTTCATTTTCTTTTTCTAAGCAGGCAATTCGAGTTAGATATTCTTCCATTTTGCGCATAATTTACGTCGTTTTCGGAGCGACAATATACGAAAAATACTTTGCAATTTCTATGATTGAGCTTGGAGATATAAATATTGAATATGCGGTAAATAATAAAGAATCGGTGATGTTACTTAAGAGCAGTAAAGTAAATGCTTGGAAAACAAAGAAGGAAATAGGGGGTAAGCGAGGGGCTCTCCTGGTGCAAAGTCTTAAATGGAGGCCTTTGCACCGGGACTACTGAGGGTTAGCGGTTTAGTGCACCACAACGCTCAGGTTGGTATGTGATATCGACAATTTCAATTGTCTTCACTTGATTATTTGGCATTGGCCAGTCAAGTTTTTGGCCGACAGACAAACCGATCAGTGCGCTGCCTACGGGTGCAAAAATAGAGATATCATCACTGCTTTTCAGTTCAGAAGGGTAAACCAGTGTCTTTGTCATGGTTCTATCTTCACCTGAAAATTTAAACTCTACAGTCGAGTTCATCGTGACCACGTTATCTGGCATTTGTTCTGGCTCAAGAACTGTTGCTCGGTCGAGCTCTGCTTCTAATTCCACAAGCTCCGCTGCGATGTTTGGCATTTTATCCAACAAAGCCGTGATTCGGTTCATATCTAAGCTTGAGATGTAGATAGAATTGTTTTCTGACATTTTATGACTCCCAAATAAAAGGCCGCCTCACAAAAATGGGACGGCACTCTATATGTCAATTACGGTATCAATCATATGGACGCTATTCCATATGAACTAAACCTGATTTTAGTCTTTATAGTGCGACTTAGCTAGTAAAAAATTTTTGTTGTGAAGCTTGATTTTTCTAAATCTTTCAATCACTTCAGATATTGTTCTCTGATCACCTTGAAACGGTGAAGTCAAGTGAGTGCGTCGTTTAGAAGCAAAGCAGGATTTATCGTAGGTGTGCTCGGTTTCGATGGTCAGCCTAACTTCATAAAAGCAAAACGGTATAGTCCGTTGCTAGCATGGCTTCGGTTATCTCAGTTTGTTAAAACTACCAATATCCGTTAATAAATTACTTTTTATTTCGCAATAGTCAGATAAATACGTTCATCTACCCCTTTAGGGTAGTTTGAAATTGTAATTGATTTACATCATGTATTAATTTTCTTTCACAATTAACAATGAGCTCAGTGATAAGAACCTAACCCTTAGGAATTATAATGAGCAAGTTGAAGCTAGTAGTCATCGGTAACGGTATGGTAGGGCACCGTTATATTGAAGACTTAGTCGAGAAAGCTGATATGTCTAATATAGACATTACGGTTTTCTGTGAAGAACCTCGTGTCGCATACGACCGTGTGCACCTTTCCTCTTACTTTTCTCACCATACTGCAGATGAACTTTCTTTAGTAAAAGAAGGCTTCTACGAGAAACACGGTATTAACATGCTGATCGGCGAACGCGCGATTAACATCAACCGTGAAAACCGCATTGTTTACTCAAGCACTGGCCGTGAAGTTCAATATGACAAGCTGATTCTTGCTACTGGCTCATTCCCATTTGTTCCACCTATCAAAGGTCACGAAAGCAAAGACTGTTTTGTTTACCGTACTATCGAAGATCTTAAAGCGATCGAAGCGTGTGCGAAGAAGAGCAAATCAGGCGTTGTTGTCGGTGGTGGTCTGCTAGGCCTTGAAGCAGCAGGCGCACTGAAAGCACTGGGTGTAGAAACGCACGTTGTTGAGTTCGCGCCAAAACTAATGGCTGAGCAACTTGACCTGGCTGGTGGTAACCAGCTTCGTCAAAAGATCGAGCGTATGGGCGTGAACGTTCACACCAGCAAAAATACGCTTGAGATTGCGGCAGAAGGCACAAACGCACGCAACGTTATGCGTTTTGCTGACGGTTCAGAGCTAGAAACAGACTTCATCGTATTCTCTGCAGGTATTCGTCCACAAGACAAACTAGCACGCCAAATGGAGCTAGAAGTGGCACCTCGTGGCGGTGTTGCTATTAACGACCACTGTCAGACTTCTGATGAGAACATCTACGCTATCGGTGAATGTGCGTCTTGGAACGAAATGTTCTACGGCCTTGTTGCTCCTGGCTACAAGATGGCGACAGTTGCCGTTGATCACCTACTAGGTAACACAGAAAGCAAATTCGAAGGCGCTGACATGTCTGCGAAGCTGAAGCTTTTGGGCGTGAAAGTAGGCTCTATCGGTGACGCAAACGGCCGTACTGAAGGCTGTAAGAGTTACGTTTACCAAAACGAAGAGCAAGAAGTTTACAAACGTCTTATCGTTTCTGAAGACAACAAGAAACTGCTTGGCGCGGTTATGGTTGGCGATACGTCTGACTACGGCGACCTGCTTCAACTTATGTTGAACGAAATCGACCTACCAGAACACCCGGATGCGTTGATCCTTCCTGCACACGCAGGCGCTGAGAAACCAGCACTAGGTGCAGACGCTCTACCAGAAAGCGCAGTGATCTGTTCTTGTTTCGACGTGACAAAAGGCAAGATCGCACAGGCGGTTGCTGATGGGCACCACACATTGGGCGACATCAAAGCCGTGACGGGCGCGGGTACAGGCTGTGGTGGTTGTATTCCTCTAGTGACGTCTGTTCTAAATGCTGAGCTTGCTAAATCTGGTATCGAAGTGAAGAACGACGTGTGTGAGCACTTTGCATACTCACGCCAAGAGCTGTTCCACCTAATCCGTATTGAAGAGATCAAAACGTTTGATGAGCTTCTAGAGAAATACGGTAAAGGTTACGGCTGTGAAGTTTGTAAACCACTGGCTGGTTCTATCTTGGCTTCTTGCTGGGGTGAGCACATTCTTAAGCCACAACTGGTTAAGCTGCACGACACGAACGATAACTTCCTAGGTAACATCCAAAAAGACGGTACTTACTCTGTTATCCCACGTATGGCGGGTGGTGAAGTAACACCTCAAGCACTGGGTGCGTTAGCGAACGTTGCAGCAGAATACAACCTATACACCAAAGTAACCGGTGCTCAACGTATTGGTCTGTTTGGTGCTCAAAAAGACGATCTTCCAGAGATCTGGCGCAAGCTTATCGACGCTGGTTTCGAAACAGGTCAAGCGTACGCAAAAGCCCTTCGTATGGCGAAGACCTGTGTTGGCTCAACGTGGTGTCGTTACGGCGTTCAAGATTCTGTTGGTCTGGGTTCTTACATCGAGAACCGTTACAAAGGCATTCGTACACCTCATAAGATGAAGTTCGGTGTTTCTGGCTGTACTCGTGAGTGTGCGGAAGCACAAGGTAAAGACCTTGGTATTATCGCGACTGACGCAGGTTGGAACATGTACGTATGTGGTAACGGTGGTATGAAACCTCGTCACGCAGACCTACTTGCAAGTGACCTAGATAAAGAAACACTAATCAAGTACATCGACCGCTTCATGATGTTCTACATCCGTACTGCTGCGCCACTACAACGCACATCAGTTTGGATGGAAAACATGGAAGGTGGCGTTGACTACCTACGCGAAGTGATTGTTGAAGACAAACTTGGCATCAACACTCAACTAGAAGCTGATGTAGCGAAGCTTGTAGACGAGTACGAGTGTGAGTGGACTGCGACCATCAACGACGAATCACAACTGACTCGTTTCGCGCACTTCATCAACTCTGACAAGCGCGATGAAAACGTTGTGTTTGTACAAGAGCGTGAACAGCACCGCCCTGCAACCTTCACGGAAAAACATCCTGAAGCGAAAGGCGACATCCTACACGTAGCGATCACTGAAGCATAAGGGAAGGTTGATTATGTCATTTGAAAAGATTTGCCAAATCAGCGACATCGTACCGGGCACAGGTGTTTGTGCACTGGTTGATGGTCAGCAAGTTGCGGTATTCCGCCCAACACAAGCAGAAGAAGTGCTGGCGATCAGCAACACAGACCCGTTCTTCCAATCAAACGTGCTTTCTCGCGGTTTGATCTGTGAGCACCAAGGCGAGCTTTGGGTGGCTAGCCCACTTAAGAAGCAACGCTTTAACCTGACAACAGGTGCGTGCATGGAAGACGAGCGTTTTAGCGTGAAAGCGTACAAAACCCGCGTAACCAACGGCGAAGTAGAAATCTCTGCGTAAGCTTGGTTTTCATTCCCTCCTCTTAGGGGGAGGGAATGAACTGAAACCTAGATTCAATAGACAAAGGCTTTCCAAGCATCATCTCAGGGGAACAGGGAAGCGAGGTGTTGTAGACAGCGTTCAGGTGTCAACGGGAAGCCTTTCTCTATTCAATCTTTAACTTTTTAACTTTCAATTTTGGATAAGGACACATTCATGTCTACTGATTTTAAGCCTGCAGAATTCGTGCAAACCATGATCAATGTTGGTGAAGCGAAAACCAATACAAGCACGCGAGACCTTCTGCTTCGCGGTACGATGGCTGGCGTTATTCTTTCGCTTGCGGTGGTGGTTGCTATTACCGCGATTGTACAAACGGGTATCGGTCTTGTAGGAGCACTTGTTTTCCCCGTTGGTTTCGTAATTCTAAGTGTGATGGGGTATGACCTAGTAACCGGTGTTTTTGGTCTAGCGCCTCTGGCTAAGTTTGCTAACCGTCCGGGCATCACTTGGGGTCGTATCTTCCGTTGTTGGGGTCTTGTAGGCTTGGGTAACCTTATCGGTTCTCTGATCGTTGCTTACCTAGTGGCTATCTCTCTAACAGGTAACTTCTCTCTAGAACTGAACGCAGTAGCGAAGAAATTTGTGGCTGTTTCTACCGCGCGTAGCCTTGGTTTTGAAAACATGGGTATGGACGGATGGATCACATGTTTCGTACGCGGCATCTTCTGTAACCTAATGGTGTGTCTAGGCGTTATCGGCAACATGACGGCACGTTCGGTGTCTGGTCGCGTAGCAATGATGTGGTTCCCAATTTTCATCTTCTTTGCGCTAGTATTTGAACACACCGTAGTAAACATGTTCCTATTCCCACTAGGTATGATTCTAGGTGCGGATTTTGGTATCGCGACTTGGTTGAACTTCAACCTTATTCCAACCATTCTAGGTAATATTGTCGGTGGTCTCGTAATGACTTGTATTCCACTGTACCTAACTCACGCGAAAACAGCGCCTTCTATCAACGTAGTTGAAGAAGAAGTAAAAGCAGAGCCTGCAATCGCAAAATAAACCGCTTTTATCTGGCCCTACCTATGGTAGGTAGGGCTATTCAACTCATTTAACTTTCGATAAGTATTGTATTGATTTAGCTATAAAAAGTAATGACTCCTTGGGGTGATTTTAACCTTGAGTTAATGACTTGAGTGTTACTTTTTATGTCCAAATTTTCGATAGGCGTTGATATGACTACTGCTCACTCATCTTTAAACAGCGGCTTTATTTCTCTTGTTGGTGCAGGTCCAGGTGATCCTGATTTGCTCACAGTAAAAGGCTTAAAAGCCATTCAAGCGGCTGAAGTTGTTGTATACGACCGTTTGGTGTCGAAAGACATTCTAGAATTGGCTCATGCATCAGCAGAGATGATCTACGTAGGTAAAAAATTAGACTTTCACTGTGTGCCTCAAGATCAAATCAACCAAATCTTGGTGCAGAAAGCACAAGAAGGTAAGCGTGTTGTGCGTCTGAAGGGCGGTGACTCATTTATCTTTGGCCGTGGCGGTGAAGAGTTAGAAGAACTAGCGGAATTTGGTATCAAATACGAAGTGGTTCCGGGTATCACAGCAGCAGCGGGTGCAACGGCTTATGCTGGTATTCCATTAACACACCGCGACCATGCGCAAAGCGTTCAATTCATCACTGGTCACGTACAAAAAGATGGTCGTGAGATTGAGTGGCATTCACTGGCGCAATCCAACAACACGCTTGTGTTCTACATGGGTTTGAAGCAAAGCGGCCACATTATGGATAAGCTGATCACTCACGGCTTAGATCCTGAGATGTCATGCGCCATTATTGAAAACGGTACGCGCCCGGAGCAGCGCGTGTTCCAAGGAAAGTTGAACGAGTTATCGAGCATGGCAGAGCAAGCTGTGAGCCCAGCATTGATTGTGGTTGGTAGCGTTACTCAGCTGCACAACAAATTGGATTGGTTCGCAAAGTAATACTGCCCAGAAGTGACTATATTTTACAGGGGCTTTGTTGCCTCTGCATTTCTTGCTTACGCATAGGCATTTGATCAATGAGGTTGTTGATAAACGGCCAGTCTGTTTCTGCGCCCCAACGGTGCTTTTCTAGACCATCTTTACCAAGCAAAATAGCAGTATGAGAACCTTTTTCGACCGCATAAAGACGAGCTAGCATTTTTAGGTCGAACTCTTCTTTAAGCCAAGCAGGAAAAGTATAACCTTGTTCTGTAATGACCAGTGTGACGACATCTCTGTCTTCCAACTCACACTCATTCATAAGTGTTTCTAGCAAGAATTGTTTGACGTATTCATCATTTTCCGGCGCAAAGTAGAGCACACTTCTATGTGGCCAGTATTTGGAGTGCGCTGGATAACCAAATGCTGTCGATGACAAGATACAAGAAAGCAGTATCACTAGTAACTTTCCGCCCATGACAGTTCCCCTAGAAACCCAAATAACTTTTTATACGTTAAGTTTAGTGGAATTGGCTCATTGTGCTTTTTCCAAAACTGGCATAGGGTAGGCAGCAAATAAATTGAGCGTAGAAATAGATGAGTTCGGAAAGCAAACAAAAAATCGCCATTTTGGTTGATGTACAGAATGTGTATTACACCTGTCGCGAAGCGTATCGAAGCAATTTTGATTACAACCAGTTTTGGTATGTCGCTACACAAGGGAAAGAGGTGGTAAGTGCTCGTGCTTATGCCATCGCGAGTAACGATCCAAAACAACGTCAGTTCCACCATATTCTTCGTGGTGTTGGATTTGAGGTGATGCTTAAACCCTACATCCAGCGTCGTGATGGCAGCTCGAAAGGCGATTGGGATGTGGGTATTACTCTCGATGCAATTGAAATTGCTCCCGAAGTTGAGGAAGTGATTCTAGTTTCGGGAGATGGAGACTTTAGTCTGCTAGTAGAGAGAATTCAGCAGTGCTTCAATAAAACGGTGACCGTTTATGGTGTACCTAAGCTAACATCCCAAACTCTGATTGATTGTGCCGACAATTTTGTCGCGATTGATGACGATTTCTTGCTGTAGTGAATAGTGCAATAAAGAAAGGCGAGTCACTCAGGCTGTACGAAACGTACAATGACTCGCCTCTAATTTATCGTTGATTTGGCTAGTTACGAAGGAATGATCATTTGCCCTAGCAAGTAACCCAAGCAACACGCACCAATCACGCCGATTAAGCCCACAGACATGAATGAGTGGTTGAAGTACCACTTACCAATCTTAGTTGTGCCCGAGGTATCGAAGTTCACAGTCGCGATATCTGAAGGGTAGTTGGGAATAAAGAAGTAGCCGTATACCGCTGGCATTAAGCCGATAAGCAGCGCAGGTTCCAAACCTAAGCCGAGACCAACAGGCAGCATCATGCGAGCCGTTGCAGCTTGAGAGTTCACCACAACCGACACAATGAATAATGCAAGCGCGAATGTCCAAGGATAGTTAGTTACCATCTCTACGATGCCAGATTTAAATTGAGGCATAGCGTACTGGAAGTAGGTATCTGACATCCATGCAATACCGAAGATAGCAATCGCCGCCACCATACCAGATTTAAATACCACCCCATTTGGTACGTCACGCGGGTCAGTTTTGGTCGCAAGCAAAATGATACCGCCGAAGCAGAGCATCATCATTTGAATCACAACTGCCATGCTGATTGGCTTCGAGCCATCTACGATGGTACGAATGTCTGGCCACATCGCGATAATGACGATAACCAAGATCGATGCAATGAACAGCAATACAGAGTTACGAGCACTTGTTGGTAGTACTTCATCAAGAGACGTTGCAGTTGTGTTGAGGATTTTTTCTCTCCACACTGGATCTTTCAAACGCTCTTGGTATTCTTCATCGTCGTCTAGCTCTTTACCACGCTTTAGGCTGTAAAGTGACATCAACAACGTACCGAATAGCGTTGCAGGTACAGTAACGAGCAGAATTGAGAGCAGAGTGATCTCGTGTTGAATGTCGGAGAGTTGCGCCAAGTAGTAAACCACTGCTGCTGAAATTGGCGAGGCTGTGATTGCGATTTGAGACGCGACAGAAGCGGCAGCCATAGGACGCTCTGGACGAATGCCATTTTTAAGTGCAACGTCGCCAATGATTGGCATGATAGAGTAAACCGCGTGACCTGTACCAAGTAGGAAGGTCATAAAGTAAGTCACGAACGGAGCAATAAGGGTGACGCGTTTTGGGTTCTTACGAAGCACACGCTCGGCAACTTGCAGCATGTATTTCAAACCGCCAGCGGCTTCAAGAATGGAAGCACATGTTACCACCGCTAAAATGATCAACATAACGGTGACAGGAGGAGAGGTTGGCGGCATCTTAAAGATGAAGACTTCAATCACCAAGCCAATTCCGGATACGACCCCAAGGCCTATACCACCATAACGTGAGCCGATATACAGCATCACGAGCAAAAATAGAAACTCAAGATACAACATGTGGATTTCCTTATTCAAAACAGAGGGCTACATAGCCAAATTACCTCTTTGTATTGTCTCGATATTCAGAAAGAAAATACTTCATGTTGTTCACAATCCGCTGGATAAGAAACAGCAATATTCAATTATTGGCAATAACTCACGCTACACAGGGAAACTGTTAACACAGTTTTATCAGGGTGTTTTTATGCTGTGTATTTTTGCGATCATCTGAGCGTTAAATGCGAAGAGGTTTAAGAGTTTGTTGCTATTCATCGCATACGTAACCAGACCTTACAGCTTCACAGAACTCGGAAATACATTCATAACTAACCCTAAGAGTGCTTCTTTGTTATGAAAACGCAAAGGATAATAGTTTGCATTGCGATTGGTGCTTGGGTATAAAGGTGTCAGAATGACTACACCAACAATAAGCCATCATGTCTGAGCAATTTTTCCCGCAACTGTTTCAAACTTCGAGTGAGATTACACCTTACCTACACGGTGATATCGGCGAGATAGGGCAAGAAGCTATCCATATCGAGAATGATATCAACCCGCTCATCCAAGGCCTTTACCAGCAAATCTCGGAGGCTCATCCGGAAGCGGGAAAAGCATATTGGTTGACAAGAACGTGGGATTTACTTTGTTGGCAGCCAGTTTATGTCGCATTCATCTCTATTTACGGTTACCACACGTTGCCAAACATTCGCGAGATAGCGCAGCACCTCAAACCTTGTTTTGTTTCTGGGTACCGATTCGCCGACGAAGCGCATATACATGGCGAGCCAGAAGCGTTGATAAAAGAGGCGGGGCGTCAAATCCGAGAACTGTTCGACTTCTATCAACAAGAGATGAGTCAATGGACACGCATTCGTCCTGGCTTCACCCATCAATTGATGTCGGACGGAATCATGGCTTGTTTAATTCGTCTCCAACAGCGCTTTCCGCAAATGACTAACTCGACACTTCAGGAGCATGCGGTCTTGTGGCTAAGCGCAATGGGTTTGGATGTTGATAATAGCCGCTCACTTCATGAGACGGAATCTGATCAGCCGCTAAAGTTAGTAAGAAAAAGTTGTTGTTTAGTCTATAAGTGTGAAGGCAGAAAGCTTTGTGCAGATTGTCCTCGTTTAGAGGAAAATCGACAGCTTATGAGCAAGAAGGTTCTTAATTAACATTTATTTAACTTGTGTAACAGTGCTCGATTTGAGAGTGAGAATAAGTATCATTGCATGCTCTTGTTGACAACAAAAAGATAAATACAATGATGAAAAGGACGTTTTCTTTCAATCTCATCGTACTTGCGATGAGCAGTGGATACGCAGTTAGCTCAATAGCAGCAGAAGATCTTCAACAAACATCGACTCCGAGCGATGAGCAATTGGTTGTTGTAGGCAGTGTGATGCCGAAATCGATCTCCGATATTCCAGGAACGGTTTGGTTTGTTGGCCAAGAAGAGATTGCTCAGCAATATCGTGCGGGCAAGACACTGGGTGATATTCTTTCTGCAACCATCCCTTCTTTAGACGTCGGCACCGGTGGTCGAACTAACTATGGTCAGAACCTTCGCGGTAGAGCAATGTTGGTAATGATTGATGGTGTCTCGTTACAGTCTTCTCGCCCGATTAGTCGTCAGTTAGACGCAATAGACCCATTCAACATCGAGCGAATTGAAGTACTATCTGGTGCAACCTCCATTTATGGGGCAGGCGCTACTGGTGGTGTTATTAACATTATCACCAAGAAAGCGTACTCGGATGACTTGTCGTTTGAATCCTACGTGAGTGGCACTACAGGTTTTAATAGCAGCGATGACTTTGATTACAAACTCGCTCAGTCTATCTCGGGTGGTAATGAGCGAATTACCGCTAGAGGTTCGGTTGTGTACACCGAGACACAAGGTGCATTTGACGCAAATGGCGACATTGTCACCCCAGACATTTCACAGGGCTCTTTGCAGTATAATTCAACGCTCGATGTTATGGGATCGACCGAGATTCAAATCTCCGATGCCAGCAAGTTAAACCTTGTCGCACAATACTATGACAGCCAGCAAGATTCGCCATACGGTTTGTACATTGTTAACAATAAATTTGTTGATGTACGAGAGGGGTTCGATTCCGACCGTGAACATGGTACAGAGCGAGTTCTCTTAAGTGCGAACTACGCTCACGACAGCGTATTCGGTCATCAACTGATAGGCGAGTTATCTTACCGTAGTGAAGACCAAACCTTTACTCCTTATTACCAAAGTGCCTCTCAACAAAAAACAGAAGTTTTTGCTGGGCGCTTAGCGTTAGCTAAAAGCTGGGAGTCATTCAAACTTGTTTATGGTGTCGATGCGTACTTAGACCGTTTTGAAAGTAACCAGGCTCTGTTCGATCCAACCATTGCGAACAGCTCTGGGAACTTAATTAATCGAACCTATGCCGAAGTGGGGCGTTACCCTGATGTTGATGTGGCGTCTTACGCAATGTTTGTCCAGGGGGATTACCAAATCAATCAAGATTGGTCAGTACAAGCAGGCTACCGCTACCAATACATGGACAATAAGATTGATGATTTTGTTGCCTATAGTATACAAAAGAAGATCGCATCGGGTAATGGTGTATCAGCGGATGCGGTACCAGGTGGCAGCACTGACTACTCTGTGAGCTTATTTAATTTGGGCACCATTTATCAGCTTAACGATGAATCTCAGCTTTGGGCGAACTTCTCTCAAGGTTTCGAACTCGCTGATCCTGCAAAGTACTACGGCCAAGGTAGCTACGATGCCGCGGATGCAAATGGTCACTACGCGTTGAACAATAGCATTAATGTATCTGACTCAAAAATGTCGGGCATCAAAACGGACAGCTATGAAATTGGTTACCGATTAGATACGGATACTGTCGCACTGCAAGCGGCGGGTTACTACTCGGTTTCGGATAACTCAATCAAGTATGACAAGAAGACGCTCCTAATCACCAATGTTGATGACGAGCAACGTGTATACGGTGCCGAAGCAAACATTAACTACTGGGTAAACCGTGATATTTTGTTAGGTGCATCAGGTCACTATGTGGTTTCTGAGCTTAAAACCAACGGTAAGTGGGAAGATCTAAGCGCGGGTAAAGCAAGTACATCAAAAGCGAACGCGTGGGCGGCTTACTATCAGGATGGCTATTCAGTACGTTTACAAAGCCAGACGATGTTTGATTACGAAGATGACGCAAACAATAAACTAGATGGATACACTACGTTTGATCTTCTTGGTAACGTAACACTACCTATCGGGCAGTTAGGTTTTGGTATTCAAAACCTATTTGACGAAGACTACACAACCGCTTGGGGACAACGTGCGCAGATTCTTTATGCAGCACACTACGATGCTGCAGCGTACGACTACAAAGGAAGAGGTCGCACATTCACACTGAACTACAGTGTCGAATACTAAAGCTAACTATCTCCGAATATCAAAAAAGCCGCTTGAAGCGGCTTTTCTTTTAGGCTTGATCTGTCTGCGCTGTGTCTACAACGTTTTCCGTGTGTTCTGAAGCTTGGTTTTGTTCTTCAGCTTCCATTTTCGCGCGTTCAGCTTTGGAGATATAACGCGGCTTATTGCTCTTATGTAGCTTAGCGTTATGCTTCTTCTGCTTCGCTTTCAAGATCTGATTGATTTTCTTCTTGCGGTTCATGGTGGTGGTCCTTTAATTTAGCGAGGCAGGATAGTTACTTTTTTATCAAGTTACAACTAAATAAGCGCCGGTATCGGTCGCAAAATTCAAGTACGTTCCTATGTCCAATCATCTATCGCGTTTTAATGGAGCCCAAATGAAAACACTGTACACCGAACGTTTGATACTGCGTCTTGTGAGTGTAGATGATGCACCATTTATTCTAGAACTTTATAACCACCCAGACTTCTACCGTTTTGTCGGAGACAAATAAATTCGTACCGAATATGAAGCGGCGCGTTACATAAAAGAAAACATGCTACGCATGCAACAAATTAAAGGCGTGAGTTTACTCGTTGTAGAGAAGAAAGAAGATGGGCAACCCATCGGGATTTGTGGGTTGGTTAAACGTGACACATTACAACACTATGATCTCGGATATGGATTTTTACCTTCCGCTTATGGCTACGGCTACGGAACGGAGTCTGCAACCGCAGTGCTGGAATACGCTAGAGAGGAAATGAAACTCGATAATTTGGTTGCCATCACCAACAATGACAATATTCGTAGTATAAGTTTGCTCAAAAAACTGGGCTTTGAGTTTGAACGAGTTGAGCAGCAATATGATAATGGCCGCACGTTAGAACTTTACACAATGATGTTGTGATTTTTGGATAGCGCATGAGCGATATTTTACTTGGCAAACTCGCCACTGAATTTAAGACAGTAAAAGCCATGGTAGAGGTTTACTGTCATGACCATCATGGAACAAAACGTGACTTATGCTCAGAATGTCGTGAGCTGCTTGAATACGCAGAAGTGCGCCTCGACCGCTGTCCTTATGGAGAGAATAAACCGACGTGTAACAAATGTCCGATTCACTGCTACAAACCAGAGCCGAAAGAACAAATGCGTTTGGTCATGCGTTACTCTGGCCCCAGAATGTTACTGAAACATCCCATCTTGGCGGTTCGTCATTTGCTTCATGAAAAGCGCATGGTACCGGAAAAGCCTGCAGCGAACGCTTCAAACCGTCACAAGCGTTTATCTAAACAAAAATGCGAAGAATAAAAAAACGAGGGCGGCATGCCCTCGTTTTCGTTGAGTTCGTTGAGTAGAAGCGGCGTGATTAGAGGCCAGCGGCCATACGCTGCTTGGTTTTGCTCGCAGCAAGTAGCATGTATACGCCAGTCGCAACCAAAGCGGCAAACAAGTAGCCTAGCAAGCCGTGTTCTTGGCCCATGAATTTATCAGCGACAACAGGACCAGCAACAGAGCCGATGCTGTAGCTAAACAGCATGACTTGTGTCGCAGAGACAATAAAGCGCTCATCAAGTCCTTCGCAACCTAAGTTGATTGCTATTGGGTACAAGGCAAAAGTAGCTGCACCTAAAAAGAATAATGCAGCAGCCAATACCACGGCTGACGAGGAAATAAAGGTCATACCGATCGAAAAAATACCCAAAATACAGAAAAACGCCATTAGCACTGTGCGGCTCATGTATTTGTTTAACGCGGTCACCATTGGTTGAACTAGCATGCCACCTAGAATAACTAGCGCCATCAATGTACCAATGTCTTGATGGCTAATTTTACGGTTAGTTAACTCAACTGGCATTAATCCGTAGATCGCACCTAAGGTCAAACCTGAAACAACACAACCAATAATTGCTGCATGGTTTAGTTTGGCAATTTGCTTAAATGATAAAGCGGTTGATTCATGGCTGTTTGGCTGCTCACACTCAATGAACATTAGCACCAGCATCGCCATTAGGATCAACGTCGTGATCGCAATAAACGGAACGCCGCCACTTACGCCAAGCACGCCAATACCAAACTGGCCTAATGCTGAACCACCATAAAGCGATAGCATGTACAAGCTCAAACGTTTCGCACGCGATGCTTCGTCTCCAGACATTAGCCAAGATTCAACAATGACAAAAACACCAGCAACCGCGATACCCGCAATAAAGCGAGCGGCAAGCCACATCAATCCGTTAGCAAACACGGGTAGTGTGACGATAGTTAGCGAAAATACGGCCAAGCAACCAATAAACGCGTTACGGTGACCAACTTGACGTACGATACGTTCAATAAAAATAGCACCGGTTAATAAGCCGCCATAAAACACACTCGCCAACCAACTCGCGTAATCTGCTGAGATGTTGTATTCACCGAGCATGAGAGGGATCAAGCTCATTAAATAGCCCGAAGCCACCGCATAAAGAGACAGTGCGACGACTGGAACTGTAACTCGTGGTGATGCTGCAGGAACGACTGTGTTTTCCACTGTTTTGCGCCTATAAGTTAAATGAAATCTAAGGGTTATTCGGCGCGAATATGAGGCTAATAGTTAGGCAAGTAAAATGATAAATTTAAGTCGTTTCGATAAATAATATTTGTTACCTAGATAGGTTGATAAGTTGCATAAAAACGCCAACCTACAAACAAGGTTGGCGTGGAAGATTATTTAGTAAGTGCTTGATTTAACCATTGATCGAATTGAGTTTTAGGTAACGCACCATTGATCATATCAACGCGTTGACCATTCTTGAAAACCATAATGGTAGGAATACTGCGAATACCAAATTGCGTCGCAAGTTGTTGTTGAGCTTCGGTATCAATCTTAACAAAACGAGCCGTTCCGGCTTGCTCATGAGCAACATCAGAGAAAACAGGAGCAAAGCCAACGCACGGGTTGCACCATGGGGCCCAAAAATCTACTACAACAGGCATATCACTTTGTAATAGAGCAGAAAAGTTATCTTGTGTACCTTCGATAGGCGAGCCGTCTAAAAGTGCACTTTTACATTTACCGCAAGTTGCAGATTCGGCAACGCGCTCATTAGGGACACGATTTAGACCGCCGCACGAAGGGCAGCGAGTTTTAAACGATGACATGACTTCTTCCTTTATTACGTATTGATGAAAACATGACTTACCAGTCAGCCTCATTATTTGTATACTTATTTTTTAACCTGCCGAAATAACGCAGCGCAGGTTTGTATTTGAGCCTAAGGTTCTAAGAAATTTTATTAAAATACAACAATAAATAGGTCTGCGATGACAAATTACTACGCTGAAATTACAGGTTGGGGGAAATGTGTTCCGCCAGCCGTGCTCTCTAACGATGATCTTAGCACTTTCCTCGATACTTCCGATGAGTGGATTCGTACCCGCACTGGTATCGAAAACCGCCGTATTAGTCATGTAAACACGTCAGACATGGCGACCGTTGCTGCTAAACATGCATTAGCTCGAGCAGGCGTCGATGCAACAGACGTGGATTTAATCATTGTGGCGACCTGTTCACCAGATTCATTGATTCCAAATATCGCGTCTAAGGTACAGCAGAACCTAGGTATTCGTGCAGCCGCTGCCTTTGACTTAAATGCCGCATGTACGGGATTTGTCTATGGCCTAGAAACGGGCACACGTTTGATTCAATCAGGTAACTATCGTAACGCGATCATTATTGGTGCGGAAAGATTGTCTTTCTACATCGATTGGGCAATGCGAGATACCGCTGTTCTATTTGGTGATGGTGCGGGCGCCGTTGTGTTATCAAGAACGGAAAAAGAAACGGGTTTACTACAGTCTCAAATCGGTTGTGACGCAAAAGGCCGCGATATTCTGTCCGTACCAAAGTTTGGTACTTGTATGGATCGCTTTGCGGAAGACAACGGTTACTGGGATTTCAACTTTGTAGGACAAGAAATTTTCAAACGTGCAGTAAAAGGCATGGGGCTAGCTGCGAAAACCGTACTGAAAGCATCACAGTTAACGACGGAACAAATCGATGTTGTGATTCCGCATCAAGCGAATATTCGTATTATTCAAACCTTGTGTGACCTGTCTGGAATTCCACACGACAAAGCGTTTGTTAACATTCAAAACTATGGCAATACTTCAGCTGCGACCGTGCCAATTGCATTGTGTGAAGCGGTAGAGCAAGGTCGAGTTAACCCAGGTGATAATATGCTTCTTGCTGCGTTTGGTGCAGGTTTGACATGGGGTGCGGCAGTATTGAAATGGGGTGACCGCGTAACGCCAGTTTCTGAAAGTGATGCGGTTCTGCCTGAATGTGAGCAATCCGCGTTAGAATTACTTGAGCGTGCCATTAAGCTGTGTAATGAACGCCGTCGCGACGAGGTGTAACGGACACTCTGCAAACATAAGATGAGTAAGGGAGCGCGAGGCTCCCTTATTTGATGATGCGTTCTACAGCTAACCTGTAAAATATCTTAAGCCATAAAACCCAGGTTTGAATGAGTAAAATTACGGATGTTCGGGAAGACGTATTCCAGTGCAGCGTTATCACTCACGCCCATCCACTGTGCTAGTGTTGAACCAACTTGATCAGCGGCAATTTTGGGTATGAGTCGGCCTTGAGAGTAATCATCGTTTCCGCCCAGTATTAGTTCCGGCCATGTACCGATAGGTTGTTTCCCATTTACCGCGCCTCCAATTAATAGTTGATGGCCACCCCAGCCATGATCAGTACCATTTCCGTTGCTCATCATCCGTCGACCGAAGTCAGACATAGTGAAAGAGGTGACTTGCTTGTTTAGCCCTAACCGTTCGACCGCACGATACATTGCCAAAAGGTTTGTCGCGAGATCCTCAAGTAACACTGGATGACGTGCCAGTTGCGAATCGTGTAGGTCATACCCAGAGTGTTTAACGAAAAAGACTTGTCGTTGCTGCTTCAGGACATCTTGGCTTGCTATCAATTTGTACACGGTTTGCATCTGCTTGCCGAGCGTCGATGACGTAAACAGCGGCTCGTCAGCAATGTGGTTGAGTTGCTCGCTCAGTACACTGCTCATTACCATCGACTCATCAACCATCAAATTAAAATGACCATTAAATGGATTGTCAGTTTGATGAGAGAGAAGGCGATCATAGATCCCCTTGTATAGCGGGTTATCAATCGCGGTAAGCTGAACTGCGCGATCTTTTTTCAGGACGGTTTGGCGGTGTTCCATTGCCCGTAACCAAAGCGAGTTGCCATGCACACTGTATAGCGGTGTTATTTCTGATTCAGAGTTTAATACATCCAACATTCTGCCAGCCCAACCAAGATTTTTAGACTCACTCATTCCACCAAGTAACCAAGCGTCTGTTTGAGAATTATGAGAAAACAGTTGCTCGGGAAGTGATGCTTCATCTTGCTCAATAGCTTGTTTGGTGACGGGGTGGTTGAGAATGCCACTATTGAGCACGATGCTGGCATCGCCTTGTTCGAAAACGGAAGTCAACGCATTTAACTTTGGGTGTAAGCCGAGCTTCACTGGGTGATTTGAGCTATCGACAGCACTCAAATTGATAGGGAGTATGTCTTCTTTGGCGACAGAGAGTGGCCCTCTGACTTTGGAATATTGACGATAGTGCGCCTCCGATAATGGCAGTATGGTGTTGAATGCATCGTTTCCGCCTGCTAAATACACACATATTAATGCTCGAAAGTCATTGGATGGCGCTGCGAGAGAGTAACCTGGCAGACTAAGAGAGGCTAGTGCGCCCATCGATAGCGTGCTTTGTATAAAATGTCGTCGTGAAATATCCATAATTCACTCCTAATCCTGAATATAGAATTCGTCGCCAGAAATGGCGGTAAATATCACTAGAGCGAGTTTTGTTGTTGGCACATAGTCACCACGATAATCATTCAGGGCGGTGAGCATGAGCTCTTTCAATTCAGCAGAAGCCGTTCCAGCAAAGAAACGCTCGTTAACCAATTCGACTAAGGCACGGTGATCGTCCAGAAGAAGATAAAACTCGTTAAGATCGAAGTGGTAGGAATCACCACCTCCTCTACGAGTGCTGGTTAACATATAGTTGACCAAATCGGTATAAACAGACCAATTGAGAAGTTCATACTCTGGAGAGTTAATACCAGACTCCGTAAACTCGTTAGACGGCTGATAGTCTGGAGAGTAAAAATTAAACACGGAAGGAGAACGAAGCGGCCCTTGATTAGCGATGTTCATCATCGTTGTTGCGTCTTCGTAACGTGATCCTTTAACCGTAAAACCTGATGCTCGATGAAAATTAGTCAGGACCAGTATCGGTTCTTTCACTTTTATAGGCGGGGTATCCGTCATCCCTAATGCTTCAGGGTCGAGCAATATGGCTCGAACAACGGCGGTTAGATCGCCTTTTTCTCCTTCCCCATTGTTGTTAAATATCGTAGCAACACGCGCGACGTACTCTGGGCTTGGATTTGAACTGACCAAACGTTGGATAAGTAACTTTGAAACAAATGGAGCAACATTTGGGTGAGACATCAACATATCAATCACTTTTGAAAGCTCTTCTTGTGCGGTTAGACCCGATGGGATCACGTTCCCTAGAAATCGCTTCTCGCCGGTGTCGTGTCTTTGACTGATAACTCGCATCGGTTTCACGAATGCGATGTCGGAATTTTTCCATCCAGTTAATGCTCGCGCGAGCTCTTGAATATCAGTTTGATTGTACGTGGGGATAGGTTTGCCTGTTGCGTGGTTTAGCTTTTTACTGCCATCTAAATTGAGTTCATACAAACCGATAGTGAATAACTGCATTAACTCTCGAGCAAAGTTCTCATCGGGAAGCGTTCCTGTCCCACTATTTTCTTTTGCACTACCGAGCATAGACAAATAGCTCCCCATGACTGGATGGATGGAAACGTCATACAACAGGTCTCGGTAGTTGCCAAACGCATGCTCAACCAACAGATCGTAGTAATTCACTAACCCTGTAGGTTTGCTGGAAAGAACGCCGCCATAACGAGAAACGACTACGATCTGACTCAATGCATAAGCCGTTCGCTGTCTGAGCTGATCTTCAGCAGTAACAACAATCTGATACCAAGCATTTTCTCGGTTTGACTGTAGGCCTTTAGAAAAAGGCGTTTGATAAAGTGGTTGATGGTAGGTTGCTGGCAGGTTGATTTGTTTCTGTATCCAGTCCCCTAACCCGTTTTCCCTAACCTCATTAATTAACGCAGGAGTTGGTCCAAAAGAGGTTTGATAGAGAAAACGCGCAACGGTTTGATCGGATGGGGATTGCTGTATTTGTGCTGATACATTAGACCCATGGCTCAGCAATAAGATAGCCAATCCTAGTACCCAAGCAGAGATTTTATTTAGCTTCTGACGTCTCATAGTTAACTCGCTTACCCGAAGTAACGATTTAAGTCCATTTAACGGGAGTTATTAAGCTCTTTTGAGCTGTTTAGTAAATTTATGAAAATCAAGCAGCTGCATAGGCGAGTATAGTAGCAATAAGTGGTGAACAAAAAACTCAAACGATGAATTTGGTACTATAGTGCTAGAATTTTTTGATGCTATTTTTTCTAAGATACTGATATTAAATATGGCCAATGAAGAGTGACAAGCAGAGGTATCGCAATGGATATAGAAGGGGGACAGCTAAAGTACTGTTAACAAGAGATTGGTATGTTTGTTAAGGCTTAAGTTAGTTTCAAGAAATTATTGAGCCAATAAATAAAGTCCATTGGTTTGCACAAGAGAAAACCACACGGATGTTCTCTTGTACAAAGCAACAAAGGTTATTTTCGGGCAAGCTTATGGTGAGCACGAGAAAAGTGATCGGCACAAAATGCGCCCACAATCGAGAGTTCGCCAGCCAGACAAAGCGAAGCTGCGACTTCGGCTAACGCTTTCGCATTGCCGTTGCCGTGCAAACCCAAAATATCCAAACATGCTTTTTGCGTTGGAAGGCCAGTACCACCGCCAACCGTTCCCACCATGATGTTTGGCAAGGTCACGCACGCGTACAAGTTGCCTTGAGCGTCCACATCCATACGAGTGATTCCAATGGCAGACTCTGCAACGCAAGCGGCATCTTGACCACAAGCAATGTAAAGCGCGGCAAGGGCATTTGCGTAATGCGCGTTGACGCCAATTGTCCCGCTGAGTAAACCACCCACCGTGGTCATTTTGCCAAATTGAACCATAGACTCCGGCGTCGTATGCAGATATTTTTCCACCAACTCAGCAGGAATGGTCACTTCGGCGGATACTTTCTTACCGCGTACCGAGCGCAGTGTGTGTGCGTTTGGTTTTTTGTCGCCTGATAAGTTGCCATCCAAGAATGCTTGAATTGGTTTGATTGGGCTGGTCGCCAAAATATGATGGAACACTTCGTTTGTTGCGATGGTCACCATGTTTTGTCCGGAAGCGTCACCAGTCACGTATTCAAAGACCAAATAAACGTGGTTTCCTTCGATATTTACATTGATGTCTTTGAGTTTGCCATGTGAGGTGGTGGATTCCGCAATTTGACGAAATACGTCAAACTGGGTCACAACCCAACTGACGAACTGGCCGGCGTCAGCAAGGTGATTAAAGGCGAATACTGGTGTTCGGCTCACCCCTTCACTTAGTAACAATGCGCTCGCGCCACCAGCGGCGGTGATAAGATTTGCGCCACGGTTGTAGGAAGCGACTAACGCAGCTTCTGTCGTTGCGAGCGGAACCAAAAAGTCATCGTTCGCATACAAACCGTTGACGCGCAAAGGGCCTGCGATGCCGACCGGCACATTGACAGTACCAATGAAGTGCTCGATGTTGTTGGAGTAAGCGTCGCAATGTGACTGTGTGAAAGGATCAAGAAGATGATCTTTATTGGTCACTTGTTCCAATACTTGCCAACGGCGCGCCAAATGCTTATCCGATAGGCCAGGGCTTAAGCAGAGACGTTTCTCTGGCTTGTGAAACTTCGGTTCTAATGCCGATTGAATCTTACTGCTGGTTTCGATATCGGAAAGGGCGGAGCTTTGAACAGGGTTATCTTGGTTTAACTTCGGCATACAAACGTTAACTGAAAAATCGAACCAGAGATTGTAGTGATTGAGGCTTTGATTACAACGTTGATTATACGTTTTGCAACAAATACCACTGTGCAAGCGCCTTTATTATCCAAGTGATTTGATATTGGAGCGGCGAATTTACTGGAAATAAATGGGTTTTGACAATGAATGTTGCAGTGAATAGAGGAATCTATGGTTCTTAGAGAACTTAGATGGTTTAGACCGCAGCGGCTTTGAGTCGATAAGGTGTAAGAATGAGTGTCTTAAAACCGGACAGGCTCAATCTATGAGAGGAATAAGCTGTCTAACCCAGTCCCTTGGGTCAGACGCTAGCTTGAATCCGTTATCCAGAAGTTAGTTAAAGGTGCGAGCCACACGTCCCGCACTTTGAATACGGTAATGGCCAACGTAAGCAGGAACAAATACCGATTGTCCTTTCGCGGCGGTTAACGTCTCACCGTTATCACTGATGAGTGTCAGGTCGGCATCAATCGCCATCAAAATCTCTGCGCTGTTAGCCTCAATCACTTCATTGTTCGGTTCGTTAAGAATGCTGAAACTAAAGTCTGCCACTGGAACGGGGTAAAGGCTTTGGCAACCATTGGCATTGGGTTCTAGAACAAGGCCGTTAAACGGCTTAGGCACAAAGTCTGTGCATTTAACCAGTTCTTCAACATCCATATGTTTCGGCGTGAGTCCTGCACGCAAAACGTTATCTGAGTTCGCCATGATCTCTAATCCCGTACCTTTAATGTAAGCGTGTGGCGTTCTTGCGCTCAGGAACATCGCTTCGCCAGATTGCAGCGTGATGACATTCAACAGTAATGGCGCAAACAAGCCGACATCGCCAGGGTATTGAGTGGATAGATCCAAGATGAGCTGGAAAACGTCGCTGTCAGTGCCTTGCTCCGATTGACGTGAAGCGTGGGCAAGAAGCTGTTTCAGTGCTCGCTCTTTTGTTTCTCCTTCCATGGTAAGAATGTGCACAAAGAAATCGCGTAAACCTTGTGAGTTGATTTCGCGTTTGAATGTGTCAAGAGGCGCGCGTAGCTCATCGATATCGCAAAGGCTAAATGCCTCAATAATCTCGGCATACGAGCGAAAACCGTTCATGGCTTGGTAACTTGTCAGCGCGTACACCAACTCAGGTTTGTGGTTTGGATCCTTGTAGTTACGATGGCTTGCGTTTAGTGGGATCCCGGCACTTTGTTCTTTTTCGAAGCCTATTTCGGCATCTTGTTTGCTTGGGTGAACTTGAATCGACAGTGCATGTTCGGCCGCTAAGATCTTAAACAGAAAGGGCAGGTCGCCAAATTTCGCTGCGGTTTCTGCTGATAAGTAAGCGGGTTGGTTTTGTTTGATCAGTTCAGACAAAGGCAGCGTGTTTTGCTCAATCTGAACTTCAGAGCAGCCGTTTGGGTGAGTACCCATCCATACTTCTGCTTGAGGCTCATTCGTTTCGTTAGAAAAGCCAAACAAATCGTGAATAGAAGAGGTGCTTCCCCAAGCGTAGTTTTGGATTTTGTTGTTCATTTGAAAGAAGCTATGCGATGAAATAGTGTTCAAATTCATGAATTTTTCCCATAGTTAACCCTCCGAACTGAATCGGAAGAAAAATTGAGCAGAGATACGTTAAATAAGGTGGGCGAGCGCGGTTAGGTCACTCGCCAATTTGCCCGAAGGGCGATAAGTCGATTTACAACCGAGGTTTTGGTTCGAGTGGTTTTCGTGATGGTTGCGCTTGCAAAAATGGCAGTAACAAAAGGCCAATGACGGCTGCACAAACTGAAATGGTGATGAAGAAACCCGTCCAATGATATTCTTCAAGAATTAACGCCAGTGGATAACCAGACAATGCTGCGCCCATGTAGGCGAACAAGCCCACGAATCCTGTTGCCGCGCCGGCAGAATCTTTGTGAGAGCACTCCGCCGCCGCCATACCGATCAGCATTTGTGGTCCAAAGACAAAGAAGCCGATGGAGAACAATCCCGCGGCTTGGAACGCAAAGTTGGTCAGGGGCATCAGCCAAAGCGCAGAGACAGATAAAAAAATCCCAATCGCGAACAGCAAGTTCATTGGTCCGCGGTTACCGCCAAAGAGTTTGTCTGAACCCCAACCCGCAACTAATGAACCAACAAAACCGCCGATTTCAAACATCGACAGAGCAGCGTTGGCGTTAATCAGGCTATAGTGATGCTGCTCGGTTAAATACAGGTTTCCCCAGTCGTTGATTGCGGTTCGGACGATGTAAACCAACACATAACTGAACGCGAGTAGCCAGATGTATTTGTTGTTAAATACGTACGATTTCAGAATTTCTCGGTAGGTGAGGCCACGTCCGTAATTTTCTTGCGCAAGTTCTAGTGCGTCGTTGCGCCATTGGCCGACACTTGGTAAACCCATTGTTGTGGGTTTGTCGCGCAATCGCCAACAAACGAATAGACCGAGTAATACCCCGATGATGCCGGGTAGAATAAAACCTTCACGCCAGCTGTAGTGCAACGTTATATAGCCCACCAAAATAGGGATCAGCGCGCCACCAACGTTGTGTGCGGTGTTCCAAATCGCCCATAAGAAGCCACGCTCGGAACGTGAATACCAAGTGGTTAACAGCTTCGAGCATGAAGGCCAGCCCCAGCCTTGGAACCACGCGTTTAAGATCCACAGAGTAATGAAAGCCGCGAGTGAGCTAGAAAAGCCGAACGCGATGTTGACCAGACCTGTCGCAATCAATCCTAGTCCCATGAAATAACGAGGATTAGAGCGATCCGAAATCGTGCCAGAAATAAACTTCGAGCAGCCGTAGGTGATGTAGAAAAGCGTACCGATAAGACCCAAATCGCCTTTATCTAAGCCAAGATCGGTAATCATCGCTGGTGCGGCGTAGTTAAAGGTCTTACGGGTAAAGTAGAAACCTGCGTAGCCGATGTACATCCCCAACATAATGTGCAAACGCCAATGGCGGTAACGCTGGTCGATTTGCTCGTTGCTTAGACTCGGTTGAGTAAATTTAGGTGAACGTAAAAATCCAAACATCTTGAGTTACACCTTAGGTAAAGTAATGCTGATTTGTGTGCCGATCACTTGATCGCTGGTGGAGTAGATAACCATTTTTCCACCTAACGCGTGCACACGCTCTTGCATGCCGCGAACGCCCATGCCTTTCATACTGTCCTGAACTTTGAAACCGACACCATCATCGTGAATCATCAATGACACCGCCGTTTCTCCAATTGTCAGTTCAATATTGATCAACTGCGCTTCTGCGTACTTGGCAGCGTTATTTAATGACTCTTGGCATAAACGGAATAGGGTTACTTTGAGTGTGTCACTCAGGCTTGTGTAATCGCCTTGCCAGTTCAGTTGAACAGTCGTTCCGTGATTGGCGAATTCCATCTCTCGCGTCAGTTGCTCGACGGATTCTTTCAAGTCCAAATCATCCAGCATTTTGGGTCTTAGCTTGCTTAACAGTCGCTTAGTAGTGTCGTACACGTTGAGGGAAAGCCCTTCAATCATGTCGGCGCAACCAACGCGTGTTTCTGCGTTATTTACCCGCTTAATGATGTTGGCTTGTGTGCGGATTGCCGTGATGTTCTGGCCGATTTCGTCATGTAGCTCGCGCGCAATATCGCGTCTTACCGATTCTTCCGCTTTGATAAGCTGGCGAGACAAATTCTGATTGCGTGCAAGTTCGCCGCGCAGTTTGTGATTGAGGTCTTTTTGTTTCTGAATCCCTAAGCCGAGCATAATGCCGGTGATGGTTTGCGCCGAGAGAGATAATAACAAATCGGTGATTTCTAGATTTGATACGCCGCTGCGAGCCGCAATCAGCGCAATGCTGTTGAGCATGGTGGCGAGCAGGGCTCCTTGCCAGCCGTAACGCAGAGCAAGCACGATGATTGGAATCGCCATACAAAATGGCGCAAATCGTTTTAGCTCTTCAGGCAAACTGGTTTGCACCAAAATACTGCCGATCAAAAGTAGCGCATAAAGCACGATATGACGCACCTGAAATACAACGGCATTACTTAGTAGGAGAGAGCTAAGCGGAGACCAACGACTTTGGAACAAATAACTCCATAACAAGTAGCACATAGGCACCACGAGCAAGCCTCCAGAAATGCTAGCCAGCCATACCATGTAAACCGAAGGAACGTGAAAACCAACGGCCATCACATTAATAAACGCGCTAATGATAATGACTGCGCTCATCACGGCTAAATGGCGGTTTTGGTCTCCGTAGTAGTATTTTTTCGCAATCAGAGTGACCGGGATACTGGCAATGCTCGCAATCAGCACGGTAAGCCACTGCGGTTGACCCAGTAACATTGCAAGTGCGATGGAAAGTCCCCACTCCGAAAGGTAAATCGTCGGCCAATAAGCGGTGCGAGTGTGTAGGGCGACACCTAATCTTAAAGCGAAAGGAAACAATAAGATCGCCAGTTCGGGATCATTGACAAAGTAATAGGCAATCACCCATAAGCAGAACCAGGCGCAAGCCATAACAAATAGTCCGCAAATGGTGGTAACAGCGTAAGCTCGCATTAAAAGGACTCTTGAGAAAATAGTTTGGCGAGCTCAACGTTGTTTTTCACGCCGAGTTTGTCGATGGCATTCGCACGATGCACATGCACGGTCTTGTGGCTCAAGCCAAGCTCTGCCGCGACAGACTTTACATCCAACCCGGTCGCAAGTAGCTGACATACCTCGTTTTCACGTTTTGTCAGTTGGCATAGAGAGGTGGTGTTGTCGCTAGGCGTTGCAAGTTTAAGTGCAATATCTGATGTGAGGTAACAGCCGCCAGAAGCACTGGTTCTCACGGCTTGAATAAGTTCGTCTGGGCTACAGCGTTTACTAAGATAGCCTTTTGCACCTAGCTTTAGTGATTTTTCCACCATCGCAGGGGAGTCATGCACGCTAAGCATCACGCAGGCAATGCCAGTTGGTATTTCGCTAAGAAAGTTTAAGCCGCTTTCATCTGGCATGGAGATATCTAGGATGACGACATGAGGGTGTACCGCAGGCAAGCCTTTGCGCGCTTCGGCGACAGAGCCGAATTCACCGACAACGGTAATATCACTTTCTAAATTTAATAATTGTGCGAAACCTGAACGCACGATGACGTGATCATCAACTAGAGCAACATGAATCATTATTACAACCAAATAGAGCAGACGACTAACAACAATAAGCTCCAACAGGAGCCAATAGAAAAACCTTTAATGATACTGAATTGATCAACTCATTTTAATGATCTTGCGCGCTTTACCGAAGTAAAGCGCGCAGAGAAGTTAGGCTTGGTTTTGTGCAAGTTGAAGCTTCTTCGCGTGTCGAATCTTCTTCTCTTCCGCGATAGCGACGAAAGCAAGCAAAACAATACAAATCATGGCGGAGGTATCTAGAGCTGCGAAGGTACCTTTCCAACCTGTTAAGCCGAAGATAGGTGTACCGTCTGCAATCATACCGAGACCAAGTTTCGCGAAGCTGTCACCGATTAGGTAAGCGAATGTACCTTTTACGCCGTCAGCCACACTGATTGCTTTTTTAGGGACAAAACCAACTGCGGCAACACCGATAAGAAGTTGCGGACCAAACACCAAGAAGCCCAATACAAATAGTGAGGCCAAGTACATGAACTCGCTAGTGGCGTGCTGGTAGAACTCAAGCGATACGATGATCAAGCCAAGAGACACACAAGCAACCAATGCGCGGCGACCGTTTGCTAGGTCAGACAGGTAACCCCACATCAAAGTACCCACAAGCGCACCGACTTCGAACAGAGTAAAGCCAGAGATTGCCGTTTCTTTTGACAGACCAAGCTCTTGGTACGCGTATACCGTTGACCATTGGTCGATGCCGATACGAACGATGTAAAGGAAGATGTTGGCAAAGCAAAGTAGCCAGATAACTTTGTTTTTAAGAACGTATTCAACAAAGATTTCTTTTTTGGTCATCTGGTTTTCTTCTGCGGCGGTGTCTTCTTCACTCACTGCTTCATCGAAAAGTTCTTCTACTTTACCTAGACCGTAAGCTTCTGGAGAGTCGCTACCAAAGCGCATACCGATAAAGCCAACGATGATCGCGATGATAGAAGGGAACACGAACATGCCGATTACGTGGCCGTCGAATAGGTAGTTAGCACCGAAAAGAGCAACACCCGCTGCGCCCGCACCACCAACGTTGTGTGACATGTTCCACAAGCCTAGGTAAGAGCCGCGTTTGTTACGAGGTGTCCATTTTGTAATGGTTGAGTAACTAGAAGGGCCACCAGTACTTTGGAAGAAACCACTTAGAGCGTAGAAAGCCACCATCAAGAACAGGCTTGCACTACCGCCGCCCATGCTGAAGCTGAAACCAAGCATTGCAAGACCAGAAAGGATCAGCATAAAAGGGAGGAATTGCTTGGTGTTCTTACCGTCAGCGTAGTAAGACACAACGGTTTTACCGATGCCGTATGTGATGGAGAAGCCAAGGCCAATAAGACCTAGGTCTGTCATGCTCAAACCGTAAGTTGAGATCATGTCGTTTTGCGCGACATTGAAGTTCTTACGAATCAAGTACATGGTTAGGTAGCCGATAAATACGACCAAGTAAGATTGGATGAACGGTTTAAACCACATCTTTCTTCTAACTTCGACAGGAAGATCGAGGGTCGGCTTCCGCACCTGTTCGAGGAATTTTAACATGATGAACTCTCTTGTAATTGTTTTAGAAACACAACGGAGACCGTTATGCGCTCTTGTTACCTTTGACTGAGCGGAATTCTAGAGAGTGGTTTTGTAAGGCACATGAGATGGTTGCCTAGATCGGCTAGGAAAAATTCCTAGAAATGCCTAGGAAGGCGGAAAAGCGTGAAAAGAGTCACACAAAATCCTTACTAATTTATGGGTTTTTGACAGGGTTCTTATCGGGTTGGAAAGCGTTCAAATGCAAGCAGGTTAATATACGCAAGCTTAGTGCTGACAAGGGGTGAGCACGTTTGGTTGGAGAGAATAGTGTCTTGTCGCTAAGTATCAATTGGGAACGAGAAGCAAACAACAGAGACCCAGAGGTCTCCGTTAGAAATATTACGAATTCGATTAGGTTGACGTGTTAAGGCGCGGGGCTGTATAGACGCGGCGAGCCGTGTTTTGGCAAGTGAATTAGGTTCAAATGGTTTCTTCTTGCCCATTCGACAGTTAACGCTGTAGGCGCAGATAAGCAAACCAGAGTGGGGATACGCGCGCGAACGGCTTTGTGGATCAACTCCAAGCTGCAACGGCTTGTCATGATAGCGAAGCCACTTTGAGGTTCGATGTGATTGTTGGCCAATGCGCCAATCAACTTATCTAGCGCGTTGTGACGGCCGATGTCCTCTCGGCACAACTTGATGTTGCCTTGTAAATCTGAAAATAAAGCGGCGTGTAGCGCGCCAGATTCACGTGCGGCTTCTTGATGCAGTGCGACTTTGTCTCGCAGCCCTTCGAATACATCGGAGCGCGGAGGAAGAGACGGTGTTAGCGGTGCTAAATCAGGCAAAGCTTGTTCCAGAGCCTCGACGCCACAAATGCCGCATCCGGTTGTGCCTGCAAGATTCCGACGTTGTGTTTTTAGCGCCCAGAAAGCGCGGTTGCTGATTTCTACTTCCGCATAATGAGATTCGTGATCGCCACCAATTTCAATGTCTTTGATCTCTTTGAAGTCGTGGACGATGCCTGTGCTTAGGCTAAACCCTTTCACAAAGTCTTCCAGATGGCCTGGCGTCACCATCATGACCGCTTGGCTAATGCCGTTATAGCTGATAGCTAAAGCTGACTCACTCGCCAGCGACATTTGTTGCACTGGGCGGCCATCAATCAATTCTCGGTAATTGAACGCACTTGGTTGAGGTGGTGCTTGATTGAAATCGGACAGTTCAAAATAAGATTGAGTAGTACATCTCATGAAATCACCTCATAAGCCGTTATGTATGCCAAAAATTGACGTGTGGGTTGTTGTTATCGATTGAATATGTTCTTCGCTTCTGCGAAGCACTGATCGGTTAGCGCGGAGAAGGGTTCTTGTTTTCGCTTTAACAAACCTAGCGGGGCGTGAACGGCGGCTTCTTCGATAGGGATAATGCGAAGCGTATCGTTCAACTCTTCTAATCCACAGTTCAGCGGCATAATGGCGCAACAAAGGCCACTGGTTACTGCTTGGATCAAGTGAAAGGTGGAGTTACTTTCAATGACGGTTTGCGGAACCAGCCCTTTACTCACAAAGCTAAGATCAATTGAGTGGCGATAGTGCATACCCTTCGAAAGCAGCCCTAGCGGAATGTTATTGAGTGACTCCCACAACACTTCAGATTCGGCAAAATCGAAATGACGCTCATCGAATAAAACGCCAAGTTTGGTCGAGTATAGCTCGATAACATCGAAGTAAGCGGTGTTGACTTGATCGACATAACACATCCCCAAATCAAGTTGATTGCGATTGAGTTGGTCTATGATCTGTTCGGTCGTCATGGAGAGTATTTGAAAGCGTAACTCAGGGAACTGTTGAGCTAATGGTTTGAGCAATTCCATCGGGTTTTGGCTGGCGAGTGGCACCATTCCAAGCCGAAGTGAACCGACCAACTGACCACGGCAGTTAGCAGCCTCGGCTTGCAGTCCATCATGAGCGGCTAAGACGGTTTTCGCCCAAGCTAAAATGCGTTCTCCTGCTTCAGTAAACCCTTCAAATCTTTGACTTCTTTGGATTAATTCGAGATCGAGTTCTTCCTCTAAGCTTCGGATTCTCATGGACAAGGTAGGCTGCGTAATGTGGCACAATGCGGCGGCTTGACCAAAGTGTTTGGTCTGTTCAAGTGCGATGAGATATTTAAGTTGTTTGATATCCATAATGGCTTGTTAACCTTGCGTTGTGAGTCACATGTACGGGGGGAACTCCCTAAAAAGGGCACAGCACTACCGTACTTTTTAAGCGCTGGAGCGTTTTAACTGGGGAATGGAAAACCAAAACCAAGTCAAGAATAAAACCTCACTCAAAATTGATCTGAATCAAGGCTATTCCTGATATTAATTAGGGTCAAATTTAAAGTATCTATAGTGTGATAGATATTATCTATTATCAAGAGTGGCGATTTTATTGAGTTCGTTAAGCGAACTAGGTGGAATCGGATGGGAAAACGATTAACCTCATAAATTGTATTGATTAAAAATGTGATGACCGTCAGTGGAAAAATTCGTCATAGATTTTGTTTATCACTCGGTCAGGATTATCAATTGGACGCATATTGAATAACGACTTAATCTTTGATTTAGATCAAGACGCAACAATGCGCATTGAATCTAACAGTCTTAGAAGCAGTAGGCGGGTATCCGATATCAAGAATCTAGATAAGTAAACGCTCGGACAAGCGAGAGCATGTTGAGTGGTTACTTATTTGGATTAAAAAATACATGGATTAGAAACTAAGCCCTTCAATACTTCCGCATTATCTCAATAAATAACGCGCTTGTTTTCACGGGCACCCTGCTTGCTGGTATATCTGCGAGGAGTAAAGTCGTGAGCCAAAAAGAACAAATAAAAACATACAAAGGTCCAGCTGGTGGTTGGGGTGCACTGAAAGCCGTAACCAGAAGTTGGTGGGGCAGTGAAAATGCAGTTAAAAACATTCGCACTATGCTCAAAACCAACCAAAATGGCGGTTTCGACTGCCCTGGATGTGCATGGGGCGAGTCGCCAGATAGTGGTAAAGTCAATTTCTGTGAGAATGGCGCGAAAGCGGTAAACTGGGAGGCGACCAATCGTCTGGTTGATCCTGAGTTTTTTGCCAATCACAGCGTTTCTTCTCTCTCAACGCAAACCGATTACTGGTTGGAATACCAAGGCCGTATCACGCACCCAATGCGATACGATGCTGAATCCGATCACTACGTGCCAGTCTCTTGGGATGAGGCTTTTGCACTTGTCGCGAAACATCTCAATCAATTGGATTCACCACACCAAGCTGAGTTTTATACCTCTGGTCGTGCAAGCAACGAAGCGGCGTTTTTGTATCAGCTATTTGTGCGCGCATTCGGTACCAATAACTTTCCAGATTGTTCCAACATGTGCCACGAAGCCAGTGCTATCGGGATGAAAGACACCATTGGCGTTGGTAAAGGCACAGTGATCTTTGATGATTTTGAAGAAGCTGATGCGATTTTCGTGATTGGTCAAAACCCGGGTACGAACCACCCACGAATGCTTGAACCTCTGCGTGAAGCGGTAAAACGTGGAGCACAGGTTATCTGTCTAAACCCGCTGAAAGAGCGCGGATTAGAGCGTTTCCAAAACCCACAGATGCCGATTGAGATGTTGAGTAACGGTTCAGAGCCTACCAACACGGCGTACCTGCGTCCTGCTTTAGGTGGAGACATGGCAGTGTTTCGTGGCATCGCGAAATTCTTGTTGCAATGGGAACGCAAGGCATTGCAAAACGGTGGAAAAGCGGTATTTGATCGTGAATTCATCAAGCAACACACAACAGGTATTGATGAGTATTTGGCTGAAGTGGACGCAACCTCTTGGGAACACATCGCGGAACAATCGGGTCTTGATTTAAGTGAAATCGAGATGGTGGCGAGCATGTATCGACGTGCAGAACGTGTGATCATGTGTTGGGCGATGGGGTTGACTCAGCATCGTCACTCTGTGCCAACCATTAAAGAAGTCGCAAACGTGCAAATGTTACGAGGTAACGTTGGTAAGCCGGGAGCGGGGCTTTCACCAGTGCGTGGTCACAGTAACGTTCAGGGCGACCGTACGATGGGCATTGATGAAAAACCTTCAGATCTGTTGTTGGATCGCATTGAAAGTCGATTTAACTTTGACGTCCCGCGTGGTGAAGGCCACAACACTGTGCAAGCCATTAAAGCGATGGAAGAAGGGCAAGCGAAAGTATTTATCGGTTTGGGCGGCAACTTTGCACAAGCAACGCCAGACACAGAACGTACGCACAACGCGATGCGAAACTGTAATTTAACCGTACACATTTCGACGAAGTTAAATCGTTCTCACCTTGTCACAGGTAAAGATGCGCTTATTCTTCCATGCTTAGGCCGTACCGAGATTGATCAGCAAGCGACTGGCCCACAAGGCGTGACGGTTGAAGATACCTTCAGCATGGTACATATCTCATTTGGTCAGCTAAAACCGCGTTCGGAGCATTTGCGTTCAGAACCAGCGATTATTGCCGGTATTGCCAATGCTACACTCGGGGCAAAACCAATTGATTGGTTGTGGGCGATTGAAGATTACGACCGTATTCGCGATTTGATTGCAGACACGATTCCGGGCTTTACCGACTTTAACCATAAGCTTAAACACCCGGGTGGATTCCACTTGGTAAACCCAGCTGCCGAGCGTCGATGGAATACACCAAGCGGCAAAGCACAGTTCAGCTCTAGCGAGTTGCCGAAGCAGTTGATCAGCGAAGCGATACTCGAAAAAGGCCAAAAGCCAGATTTGATCTTGCAAACCATGCGCTCACACGACCAATACAATACGACACTTTACGGCTTGAATGACCGTTATCGTGGAGTATTTGGTATGCGCGAAGTGCTGTTTATCAATGAAGCGGATATTCGTAAACTCGGTTTTGAACCGGGCGACAAAGTGGACATGGTGTCATTGTGGGAAGATGGCGTTGAGCGCCGTGTGAGCGGATTTACGCTTGTTGCCTATGATGTACCAGCAGGTCAGGCGGCGGCTTACTATCCAGAAACAAACCCATTAGTTCCTTTGGACAGTTATGGGGATAGAACGTTTACGCCAACCTCTAAGTTTATTGCGATAAAATTGGAAAAATCGACATCCGATAAGATCGCTTTGGTGGAAGCGGAATAGTGACCAAACCGGCACAACGACATTTCCGATAAGCAAACGGCTGATATTAATTATCAGCCGTTTTTAATTGCGCTCAGTCTGCATTTAGTGCGCATAGCTTGTGTATAATGTTAATGACATTATGCTGCTCGATAATAGACAGATAAGGCCGATTTGAATCTAATTTCAAGTAGTAAAACTAATAAGAAGATGCTTATGACCTTGAAAAATATAATTAAATTAACAATCAGTCACTTAGTGGCAGTTTCTATTGGCATTGCGATAGGTATCTATACTTTACCGATCCTTATTGCACCACCTGCGCCGACCGATGAACAAGTTGCTAAGAGCAAGCAAGGTGCAGAATACAGCGCAGTGTTTAAGAGGGAACTCAAAGGTAGCGACGCTTTTCATTGGGGAGAGGGAGAAATTCATTTGAGTTCTGAAGTCATTACGTTGGTAGGAAAACTCGCTCCCGGACCAGACTATAAACTCTATCTATCTCCTAAGTTTGTCGAAACGGAACAAGAGTTTAATGACCTTAAATCTGAGATGAGCTTAATTGGTGATGTCAAAACGTTCGATAACTTCGTTGTTGAGGTTCCTCAAAGCACTTCAATTTCTGAATACAATACGGTTGTTGTATGGTGCGAGACATTCGGTGAGTTCATTACTTCGGCAAAGTATCAATAAACCTTAGCAGTAGAGTGAAAGGCTTTTCTTTTCACTTTACGCTAGGATGTTGTTTCGCATAATTAAGAGGCAAAGACTCTTAAACACTCTAAATTTAAGAGCCTTTGTTTAGAGTTATTGACAGAACCATTCGACCTGTAAGTCGTTTGCACCTTTCAGGCTACGTTCTGGAAAAACAAGATTTCGAACTATTTAGAGTTATTCTCTGTTTGGCTTGTTTCGTTCGATGACGCTAATCGCAATGGCTAAAAATAGAATATCTTTTACTAAAAAGAAGTTTGTCACCAAAACCCCATCAGACACTTTCCATGTATTCGGTGTCGTAATTAGAAAGCTGAGTGTCGCAAGAAAAATAATTGCGGCGGCTATGCCAGAAAAATAAGCGACTCGTGTGTTTTTAAGGCCAACGATTAATCCAATAGCGACAATGATTTCTGTTGCGCCAATGATGTTTGATACGGCTTGAACTGACATCACATCATACAACCAACTCATCAGAAAATGATTTTCAACGAGCGGTTGTATAAGCTTGGCCTCTGTAGGTGTGAATTTATAAATACCAATCCATATTAGAACTAAAGAAACGCCGAAAACTCCGATAAGATATCCAATTGAGTCACATTGATGATGGCTTTTTACGTTTTGCATAATTAACTACATTCTCCTGTTTGTTAGCGCTTCCAACAAGACCTATAAGGTTGGTAGAAAATTTCATAGGTTTTTTTCGCTCAAACAACAGATATTAAAAATCACGTGATACAGAATTACGTGTTTGATAGAACTTAAGGATATTTCGTGGAAGTTAAAATTTTTCAGGTTGACTCGTTTACATCAGAGGTTTTCAAAGGTAATCCCGCGGGTGTTTGTATCACAGAGTCAAGCCTTGATGAGGAAACGATGTTGGCCATCGCGGCCGAGATGTCGTTATCTGAAACGGCATTTCTGTCACTCAGTACAATGCAACTTCGTTGGTTTACACCGAGGACGGAAGTTGCTTTGTGTGGACACGGCACACTTGCAACGGCGCACGTTCTGAAAGAGCAGGGGTTATATAATACTGGAGATACGATTGAGTTCGTTACGCTATCTGGGGTTTTAACTGCACAACTCGATCATGAAGAAATTCATTTGGTGTTTCCTGCTCCAACTTTAGATATGCGAGCTAGTATTAACAAAGACTTACTTCATGGTTTGGGGCTAGATGCCGCCAATGTAGTCGCCTACGGTCAGTTTGATAATAAGCAGTTGGTCGTCATTAATGATGAATTTGTGCTTGAACAGCTCGACCCTGATTTTGGTGCGCTGCTTAAACAAAAAGGCCGTGGCGTCGTCATCACTGCTCAATCAAGCACTGACGCCGATTTTGTCTCTCGATACTTCGCGCCTTGGGTAGGTGTTAATGAAGACCCAGTTACAGGCTCTGCACATTGCGCTTTATGTGTTTACTGGGCTAAAGAGCTCAACAAAAAGCAACTGAAAGGCTTCCAAGCCTCCAAGAGAAGTGGGGTCGTCCATACAGAGTTGTTAAGCACTGAGCACGTTAAGCTTTCTGGAAATGCAGTAACGATATTGCGAGGATATATGAGAATCGCGTAGCGGTCCTTGTGGGAATGATTTTATTTTCGTGTTACCCAATGCTCAATAGTGAAGACGCTTGAATGCTGCTTATTTAAGTGGCTGATTTTTTTTTGTAAAAACACCCCTGGCACGGTGGTGTATAACGATTGGAGAGTTATATGAAAACTATCGGTCTTCTAGGTGGTATGAGCTGGGAGTCGACGCTTAGTTATTACAAATTGATCAACGAAGGAGTCAAAGAGGCGTTAGGCGGCCTAAATTCCGCAAAAATTTGTATGTATAGCGTGAATTTTTCGGAGATAGAGAAACTTCAACATCAAGGTAAATGGGAAGAAACGGCAAGCATTCTATCTGATGCTGCATCTTTAATAGAAAAAGGGGGCGCTGACTTCATTCTTATTTGTACTAACACAATGCACAAAGTTGCGCCTCAAATTGAAGCCAGTATTAATATCCCCATACTACATATCGCAGACGCGACTGCTGAGTTACTTCGTGAGAAAGGGGTTCAAAAGGTCGGACTCCTTGGTACTCAATTCACAATGGAGCAAGACTTTTATAAAGGAAGGCTTTCCGACCGTTATGGGCTTGATGTCGTCATTCCCGATCAAGACGACCGCTCTAAAGTACATAACATTATTTATAAAGAGTTATGCCAAGGTGAAATCAAAGAGGAGTCAAGGACGATATACTTGCAAATTATTGAAAAACTAAAAGAGCACGGAGCTGAAGCTGTGATTCTCGGGTGTACTGAAATTGCCTTACTTGTAAACCAAAGTCACACCGATGTTACACTACTCGATACCACTTCTATCCATGCTCAAGCAGCAGTCCGTTTGGCAATTGAAGGTGAATGATCTACGCTTTCTTTCCTGCAAAAAAAGAGAAAACCAAGCACGTGGTTTTCTCTTTTTTATTATCAAGTTATAAGCGAGCAAATTTGAGAGTTCTGTATCCACCAATCAAGTTGCGGGCTTTGTAACCATTGTTGACCAGCTGACGGTATGCTACGTTACCGCGTAACCCAACTTGACAGTAAATCACGATCTCTTTGTCTTTAGGAAGTTCGTGCATGCGACGACGTAGTTGATCGACAGGAATATTAATTGCACCTTCAAGATAACCAACGGACTCCAATTCACCAGGATTACGAACATCAAGTAACAGTTGGTCTTCTGTCAGTGAATCCATTTCATCATAATGAATCGCGGTCGCATCGCCTTTGATGATGTTATTTGCCACAAACGCCGCTTGGTTAATTACATCTTTAGCAGAGCCATAAGGTGGCGCGTAAGTGAGCTCGAGGTGTTGCAGTTGCTCTACCGTCATACCAGCACGCTGAGCAACTGCCATTACGTCGATACGTTTATCAACACCGTCTTTACCTACTGCTTGCGCACCTAATATTTTACCTGTTACTGGATCAAACAGCATTTTGAATGACACGGTTTCTGCACCTGGGTAGTAACTCGCGTGACTTGCTGTATGCACATACACTTTTTCATAAGCGATGTTTTCACGTTTCAGCTGTTTCTCGTTTTTACCAGTAGAAGCGACGGCTAAATCAAAAATCTTACAGATCGCCGTGCCTTGCGTACCTTGGTAAGTTTCTTGGCGGCCAAGCATGTTGTCTGCTGCCATTCGGCCTTGACGGTTTGCCGGGCCCGCAAGTGGCACTAGAGTTTGCTCGCCAGTCACAAAGTCTTTCTCTTCTACCGCGTCGCCGACAGCGTAGATCGAAGGATCGCTGGTTTGCATGTATTCATTGGTATAAATACCACCAAGAGCGCCGATTTCTAAGCCAGCTTCTTTCGCTAATTTGGTCTCGGGGCGAACACCAATTGCCATAATCAAAATATCGGTGGTGAGTCTTTCACCGTTGTTTAGTGTTAATTCCAATTCACCTTCTAGATGTTGGTGTTTTTCGCTCTCACCAGAGTCGAAACTTGCCACGTGCTCGTTAGGTACGAATTTCACCGACTCAAGTGCGACGCCAAGTTTAAGGTCGATGCCTTTCTCACGAATTTCAGCATGTGCGAAGCCAGCCATTTCACGGTCAACGGGCGTCATCACTTGATCCGCCATTTCAACTAATGTGGTTTTTATGCCTAGCTGGTGGAAGGCTTCCATCATTTCCAAACCGATAAAACCACCACCAACGACCGTAGCGTGTTCAACTTTGTTGGTTTCGATCGTTTTAATGATGCGATCCATATCTGGAATATTGCGCAGCGAGTGCGTTAACGGGTTATCAATACCCGGAATAGGCGGCACAACTGGACCTGCGCCAGGGCTGAGTAGAAGAAAGTCGTAGCTCTCTTGGTATTCCGAGCCATCAAGCAAATTCTTAACCGTAACCGTTTTGTCTTGACGGTTAATAGAAACCACTTCGTTCATCACACGGACATCAACATTGAAACGCGCTAAAAAGCTCTCAGGCGTTTGAAGAAGCAGTTTGCTGCGCTCTTGGATATCACCACCAATGTGATAGGGTAAGCCACAGTTTGCAAATGACACAAATGGACCGCGTTCAAACATAATGATTTCTGCATCTTCACTTAAACGACGAGCGCGAGCTGCTGCAGATGCACCTCCAGCAACCCCACCAATAATCACGATTTTGCTCATGGATTTCTCCTGCTGAATGATCGAAAACGCCTACACCTTACTTAAATAAATTAGCTGAGTCTAATGTTATTTAATCTACATTAGCATTGACTTAATAATATTAATTAGTAATATCTAATGAAATGTAATGTAGTAATGAAGAGGCATAAGAATGGGCGACAGTATGCTACAAAGTGCGACCGAAGCGAGTGAGCTGCTTAAAATTATGGCTCATCCAGAGCGCCTAATCGTGATGTGTAAGCTGATTGAAGGCGAGAAAGGGGTCGGTGAACTGTTTGAAGGTTCATCATTAAGCCAATCTGCTTTTTCACAACATCTCACCGTATTGAGAAAGCACGACATCATTAAAGCTAGGAAGGTTTCTCAGCAGGTATTTTATTCAATTTCTGATGAAAGAGTTGGTCCGCTGGTTGAAGCGTTTAAGCAAGTTTTCTGTAAGTAATTAGTTTGGCGGTTGCTATGTTTGAAGTTCCTTGGATGTCGCTGTTGGGCGGCATAATAGTTGGCGTATCAGCGATAACACTGATGCTATTTACTGGCAAGACTGCTGGGATCAGTGGGATCTTAAACGGTGCCGTTGAGAGCGCAGACCGCGTTTGGCGAATTGTTTTTTTAATTGCGATGGTATTAGGTGGCTTGTTTGCTGTTTATGTTCTTGGCGGGCATGTACCAGATCAGTACAGCGGTTCTCTTATTTTAGTTATCGTTGCTGGCTTGTTAGTCGGTGTTGGTACGCGTATCGGCAATGGTTGTACTAGTGGCCATGGCATTTGTGGAATAGGGCGTTTCTCAATCCGTTCTGTGGTCGCGACGTGTACTTTTATGGCCACAGCCATGTTAACCGTCTTGCTAGTATCGTGAGGAATAGTGTCGTTATGAAAACTCACGTAATGAAAAGTATTAAGCAAATGTCCGTTGTTGCATTTTCTGGTGTGCTCTTTGGTATTGGTATGGTGGTCTCTGGTATGGCAGATCCGGCAAAAGTGATCGGCTTTCTTGATATTACCGGTTCATGGGACCCAAGCTTAGCCTTCGTTATGGGCGGAGCACTTGTTGTGTTCGTTCCTGCTTATCTTTTATTAATAAAGCCAAGAAGCGAATCTGTGTTTGGTGATGAGGTTGTCTGTCCGACTTCTAAAACGATAGACAAAAAGTTAGTCGGTGGTGCAGCACTGTTTGGTATTGGTTGGGGCTTACTGGGTGTGTGTCCTGGTCCTGCGGTTGCCAGCCTTTTTACTGGCAACACACAAGTTCTGCTCTTTATAGCGGCAATGTTGGTTGGGTCATTCACCGCTAAAAGAGTGGTTCGTCAATAAAGAAAGTACTTCAACGTTAAAAAGAGTACTTAAACGCTAAAAAGTGAGTGTCGTAGAAACCGGGCAATGGTCACTCAGTTTATAGTCGAGTACATCTTGTGTTTTGAAAACGGTTTGAACACCAGACGACGCCTTTAAATCACCACTCGCAATAATGTGGTCTATCACCGAGCGGAATTGGTGGGTTTTATTCGGATTACGATTAGAGCGCACTTTACATTCCGCTTTAGTGTCTTTAGTCACTAGCTTTGCACTAGTATTGTCCGATATCACGTCCCACAACCAATCTCCTTGATAACCCAAGTTGTGGTTAAAGTCGCCAAGCACGACATAATGTTGTTTGTTGTCCTCGCGCGCCTTTATCCACTTAGCTAGTGCCTGTCCTTGTTGTTTCACTATCTTACAATCGCGGTTATTACGATACGCGCCACTGCAACCCGCTTTCAGATGTACAGAGAGTAGGTGAGTCTCGTGTTCTTGGTTTGGATTTAAAACAAGGTAGCTCGCGAAGCGAAGCTTGCTGTTGCCTCGTGTGATAGAGAAGTCTGGCTTGTCTAATACGCTTACGCCATTGCGCACGGCAAAGCCTGTGTATTGGTTGGTGTCGTTAAACTGAAGGTGTCGGTTGGAGGCGTTTGAACGATCGGAAAGATAAATAGTGAAGTCATTGCCAACGGCTTTTTGGATGGCAGCAGCACTTTCGACTTCTTGAAAAGCAAAAATGTCGGCTTGTGTTTTATCCACATAGTGGGTCAGCTTTTCAAAATCTTGTGGTGTTCTCGACACTTTTCCACCATCTATAGATAACCATTCTATGTTCCAACTGGTTAGATTGATGGAGTTTTGAGCAAATGAAAGAGAACTAAAAAGTAATATTAACGTAACAAAAAGTGATCGCATTTTGGCCTGTTGCACTCCTATCTTTTAGCGTATTCCTTTCCATCCTTTATCCTACAAGACCTCCAAAAATAGCAAGTAGATTTAGTACCAATTTTGCAATTTTCATGGTTTTCTTCGCAACTGAGATCAACGCCAATAAGATCGATTTCTTCTTGTTCGCTAGCCAATCTTTATTGATCAAAATCAATGTTTTCGAGTGGTGCTTCTCGTTAAATACGCCACAATATATTGTGTTGCCAAAATAAAAAACAACCCCATATAGTGTGTTTGTGGATAACTCTGTGAGTATGCTCGGGTAAGGAGAACAAAGTGAAACCAATCGTAATCAAACGCGACGGATCAAGAGCTCCGTTCAACAGGGATCGTATCCAAGCAGCAGTTGAAGCAGCAGCGGAAAACAAAGATAAAGATGTCGCTATTTATGCTCTTAATGTGGCTCTTGCTGTCGAGTTACAGTTAAGAGAACACGATGAAGTTCACATCCATGAGATTCAAGACTTAGTCGAAAATGAACTCATGCAAGGTCCTTACAAAGCCCTAGCGCGTTCTTACATTGAATATCGCCACGATCGCGACATCGCTCGTGAGAAGCAAAGTGCACTAACTCGCGAAATCGAAGGTTTGATTGAAGAAAGTAATCTGGATCTAATCAACGAGAACGCGAACAAAGACGGCAAAGTAATTCCGACTCAACGTGACTTGTTGGCTGGTATCGTAGCGAAACACTACGCGAAGACGCACATTCTTCCTCGCGATGTGGTTCAAGCGCACGAAGTGGGTGACATTCACTACCACGATTTAGACTACGCACCGTTCTTCCCAATGTTTAACTGTATGCTTATCGATCTTAAAGGCATGCTGACGCATGGTTTTAAAATGGGTAACGCTGAGATTGATACGCCAAAATCAATTTCGACTGCAACAGCGGTAACAGCGCAAATCATTGCTCAAGTCGCGAGCCACATTTACGGCGGTACAACCATCAACCGTATTGATGAGGTTCTAGAACCGTACGTAATCACAAGCTACGAGAAACACCTAGAGATCGCAAAAGAGTGGAACATTGCTGAGCCAGAAGAGTTCGCAAAAGCACGCACTGAGAAAGAGTGTTACGACGCGTTCCAATCTCTAGAGTACGAGGTAAACACGCTACACACGGCGAACGGTCAAACACCATTCGTTACGTTTGGTTTTGGTCTTGGTACAAGCTGGGCATCACGCCTTATCCAGAAATCGATTCTGAAGAATCGTATTGCAGGTCTAGGCAAGAACCGTAAAACAGCGGTATTCCCTAAACTTGTATTCGGCATCAAAGATGGTTTGAACCACAAATCAGAAGATCCAAACTACGACATCAAGCAACTTGCGCTTGAGTGTGCGTCTAAGCGTATGTACCCAGACATTCTTAACTACGACAAAGTAGTGGAAGTAACCGGTTCATTCAAAACGCCAATGGGTTGCCGTAGCTTCCTTGGTACTTACGAAGAAAACGGTGAGCTGATTCACGAAGGTCGTAACAACCTTGGCGTCGTGAGCTTGAACCTTCCTCGTATCGCTATCCGTGCAAACGGAAGCGAAGAGAAATTCTACGAGCTTCTAAATGACCGCCTACGTCTTGCTCGTAAAGCACTAGAGACACGTATCTCTCGCCTTGAAAACGTGAAAGCACGTGTGGCCCCAATCCTATACATGGAAGGCGCATGTGGTGTTCGCTTGAAAGCAGACGACTCAATCGCAGATATCTTCAAGAACGGTCGTGCGTCTATTTCTCTTGGTTACATCGGTGTACACGAGACAATTAACGCGCTATTCGGTACAGAAGCGCACGTTTATGATGACGCTGTTTTGCGTGAAAAAGCGGTCGCGATCATCAAGCATCTAAAAGATGCTGTGAATCAATGGGCTGACGAAACAGGTTATGGCTTCAGCTTATATGCAACGCCAAGTGAAAACCTATGTAGCCGTTTCTGCCGCATCGATGCGAAAGAGTTCGGCGTAATTGAAGGCGTAACAGACAAAGGTTACTACACCAACAGCTTCCACCTAGATGTTGAGAAGAAGGTGAACCCATACGACAAGATCGACTTTGAGATGCCTTACCCAGAAATCTCAAGCGGCGGCTTTATCTGTTACGGCGAGTTCCCGAACATGCAACGTAACGTTGAAGCACTAGAAAACGTATGGGACTACAGTTACACCCGAGTGCCTTACTACGGTACAAACACGCCAATTGATGAGTGCTACGAGTGTGGCTACAACGGCGAGTTTGACTGTACAAGTAAAGGCTTCACTTGCCCAAGCTGTGGTAACCATGACTCAACTAAAGTATCAGTAACACGTCGAGTTTGTGGCTACCTAGGCAGCCCAGATGCACGCCCGTTTAACTTCGGTAAGCAAGAAGAAGTGAAGCGCCGAGTTAAACACCTGTAAGGTTTACTACCACTCGTTTTAACACTTTGAAAATCAACTTTAAACAGGTTGATTTTCTCTTTCGCGATAACACAGAGACGCATTATGAATTACCACCAATACTATCCAATTGACGTTGTTAACGGACCGGGTACGCGCTGCACGCTGTTTGTGTCGGGTTGTGTGCATCAGTGCCGTGGGTGTTATAACCAGTCGACGCAACGTTTGGATTCTGGTGTACTTTTCACGCAAGAAGCGGAAGACAAAATCATCGCTGACTTAAACGACACGCGTATCAAACGCCGTGGCTTGTCGTTGTCGGGTGGAGATCCGCTTCACCCTGCTAATGTGCCTCATATTTTGAAGATAGTGAAAAGGGTGAGAGAGGAGTGCCCAGGTAAAGACATTTGGGTTTGGACTGGCTACACGCTGACGGAACTGAATAACGCGCAAAGGGAAGTGGTGCAATACATCGATGTTTTGATTGATGGTAAGTTTGAACAAGACAAGAAAGACCTCAATCTCGAATGGCGTGGCAGTTCAAACCAAATCATTCATCGCTTTACGGACATCTAATCAAGCATTCTCCGCACATAAAAAGGGCTCACGCGTGCATAACGGGTGAGCCCTTTTGGTGTGAGTTCGTTAATGTCTTTTTGGTTACGCCGTCACCGATTGGTCATCTTCAACCATATTATTTATCCAACGTTTAGATTGAATACGGTAAGTCGTCAGTACGCCTTTCACTAACTCTTCCGCGAGCAGAGACATCAAGACAAAATGCAAAGGCAGCCCTAACACCATGCCTGTGTAATAAGTAAGGGGGATGCCAATAGCCCACTGACCGAACGTGTCGATGAAAATGCTATAGCGAATATCAGCGCCACTCTTTAGTACGCCGCCAATCCCAACCATGTTAAACACCCTCAAAATCATACCTAGCGCCATGACTAAACATACGTTAAGTGCCATGTCTGCATCGGTTAACGGGCTCAGTACCAATAGGTGATGAATCATGGGCGAGCTCAACCACACTAGGAAAAACAGCAAGGTGGCTAAGATTGCGCTGGTTAACACATACCACCACGCCGTTTTCTCGACTCGGTCATAATGTTTTGCACCAATATCATTCCCAAGAAGAACGGATGCAGCGACCGCAAATCCCATAAAGGTTGAAATCAGTACCCCTTCAATCGGTGATAAGAATGAGATGATCGCCAGTTCTGAAACGCCCAATTGACCATAGATGATGCTGTAAACGATCAATCCACCAGTCCAAAGCGCATCGTGGACCAACATGGGTAAAGAAACCTTAAAGTACTTTTTTCGATACTGTTTTAAGCGGCCTTGTACCCAATCGAACTTAGTCGGAATTAGGTAAGCATATCGTTTGTAGAAAAAATAAATCAAGACGGCGGTTTGGAAAAATCGAGAAACAAAACTACCTACGGCTGCACCAAATACGCCCCATTGAGGGAAACCAAATAAACCAAAAATCAAAACATAATTAAGCGCGACGTTAACGACAATGGCGGAGATACTAACGTTGGTTGCCAGTTTGGTTTGGCCCACGGAGCGCAATACCGCTTCAATCGGTACTACTATCGCCGTAGCAATGAGGCTAAAGCCCGTAACCACAAGATAATCACGTGCATAAGTGACGTATTCAGGATCGTCTGACATAAAAGAGACGATCTCTTCATCAAAAATCGCATAAAGAACGATAAACGGCAGCGTCACCAAAATGGAAATAAACCAAGATTGCGCCAACGTTCTGCGAATTCCGGCTAGGTTTCCTGAGCCGTAGTATTGCGAAGCAAGTACGGTAACTGCACCGCACAGGCCAAAGACAACCGCTAGGTTGAAGAAAAAGATACGATTTCCAACTCCAACTGCTGCCGTTGCAGATTCTCCGAGTAGGCTTACCATGAAAATATCCACGACGCCGAGCAAAGCAAAAAGCATGGACTGAAGTGAAACAGGTAGGCCAATCGTAATCAGCTTTTGCCAAAATGCTTTATCGATGTATTCGCGTGTTAAGAGCATCGCATTTCTCCTTAAAGATTAATGCGAGTAGTTTATCCTCATGATTTGGCGGTGTATTTTTCAAAGGAATCCAAAACCTTTGTAAAACTCTCTACTAACGCACATGTGAGCCAATAAATCATGGAAGATAAACAAGAACGCTACGCGATTTCAGAAAAAACTTATCAAGAGTTTATTGATCACAGTCGAGTATTAGCACTTGAGGAGAGAGGCATTGTGCAGTGCGGCATTGCCACTTGTCGTGACTTCTTCTCTGTTTATCGTAAAAACCAAAAGAAACACATGCTGCTCTATACGGTGCGTGGTAAAGGGTGGCTAGAGAGTGGGACTTATCGATACGATTTGGAACCGGGCTCGTTGATTACAGTACCCGCAGGTGTTGAAAACGGTTTTGGTATAGAAGAAGAACCTTGGCAGATCGCGTGGCTTTTTCTTGCTCCTGATAGAGAGTGGCCGATATTAGAATGCGATGTTCGCTACCAGCTTTCATCTACACCTGAAGTGATGTATGCATGTATCCAAACGTTACTACGCAGCATTAACCTTCCAATCGATTATGGTGGTGCGGTAGGTGAGCATAGTGTGGCTCAGTTAGAGCTGATGTTAAACATGCCGCCCTCAGAGTCGATATCACGCAGCCAATTGAGGCTTCGGCGTGTATTTGACCTTGTCCAACGTCAGCTCCATAAGGATTGGAGCGTTGAGCAGGTGGCGGCTCTATATCCATGTTCGGAGCCTCATTTGCATCGACTGACTCAAAAGCAGTTTGGTCGAAGCCCAATGGCACATTTAACGCGTATGCGCATGGAATATGCTGCTAGGTTACTTCGTTCAACAGAATGGCCAATTCAGCATATTGGAGAAATAGTCGGATATCCGACCAGCGCTAACTTTAGTACACGTTTTAAAGCGTGGTCGACCATGACACCAAGAGAGTTTAGAAAAAACGGTAGAGTGGATTGGTACAACGAGGAGTGAATCGTTCTTTTTCTGAACGATAGAGCGCACAAAACTCACCGCAATCCAGAATTTTGTTCTCTAATTGATGAAATAAGTGAAAAATCATTTCGTCATTTTTTGCGATGGTGTTAACGTGAGGTTCGGTACTTGAATTTCAAAGGGTTATGACTTTCATGTTTTCTAATCTCCCAACTCCCGTATTAGATCCTATTTTATCTCTATCCGTTGCATACCGTAACGATGAACGTCCAAACAAGGTTGACCTTGGCATTGGCGTATACAAAAACAGCGCAGGCGAAACGCCGATTATGAAAGCCATTCAAATGGCGCAGGATGTCGTTGTTGAAACTCAAAAAACCAAGTCTTATGTTGGTCTTGCAGGTTGCGAAGAATTTAATAAAAGCATGATCGATTTGCTACTGACGGGAACGTCTGCAATGGATCGTGTTGCAGCTATTCAAACGCCAGGTGCAAGTGGTGCGCTGCGTATGCTCGGTGATCTAATGAAGATCGCACAGCCAGATACGACGGTTTGGATTTCCAACCCAAGCTACGTAAACCACAAGCCAGTGATGGAAGCAGCAGGCCTTAAAGTTAAGTTCTACCACTATTTCTCTTCGGAAACGAAACAAGTAGACACCGAAAAAATGATGGATGATCTTGCGAAAGCTGGGCCTTCAGATGTGGTACTTCTTCATGGTTGTTGCCACAACCCAACTGGTGCGGATATTGACTTCTCTGCTTGGCAAGCCATTACAGAATTGTCGCAGAAGAACGGTTTCATCCCATTTGTGGACATTGCTTACCAAGGCTTCGGTGATGGCCTAGAAGAAGACGCAAAAGGCCTTCGTTTTATGGCAGATAACGTTGAAGAGATGTTGATTACTACTTCATGTTCGAAGAACTTTGGTCTGTACCGTGAACGAACTGGTGCAGCGATTGTGGTTGGTAAGAACATGCATGATGTAACCAATGCAAAAGGTAAACTCCTCACTCTAGCTCGCTCGACTTACACGATGCCACCCGACCATGGTGCAGCTTTAGTTAAGACCATTCTGCAAGATGACAATCTCACTTCCGTTTGGAAGCAAGAATTGAGTGAAATGCAACATCGTTTGGTTAGCCTTCGTCAAAGTTTGTGTAACGAGTTGAGAAACAACCATAATACAGATCAATTTGATTTCATTGAGGGTCACAAAGGCATGTTTACTGTGCTAGGCTTTAGTGGAAACCAAATGGCGCAACTGCGTGAAGATTATGGCATTTATGGTGTTGGCGATGGTCGAATTAACATTGCCGGACTTACCGAAACTCATATTCCATACGTAGCGGACGCAATTAAGAAAGTATCTCAAGCTTAATTGGAGTGTGGATGAAAAACTGGAAACTGATTCTGCCGCTTATGATGAGCGGCAGTTTAATTGCTTGTACGTCAACTCAAACGACGCAGGAACCTGTTGAGCCAGAGTCGCCAAAGGTCGAAGAGCCCGTTAAAGTCGAGCCAGAAGTGAAACCTGATGTAGATCCAAAGCCAGAGGTGGAGCCCAAACCAGAAGCGAAACCTGAGAAAAAGCCGGAACCAAAGCCTAAGAAGCCAGTCAAGGTCACAAAAACACCCGATGGCATGTTAATTCTTGGTTCTGAAGAATGGGTTTATGTTCCTGAAATTGACCAGACTTTCAAGGCTAGAGTCGATACAGGTGCGACAACATCATCAATTAGTGCGACTGACATTGTTCCGTTTGAGCGTGATGGTAAAGACTGGGTTAAATTTAAGATAGATTTAGGTGACAAAGACACCAAAGAATTTAAAGTACCCGTTGAGCGCTGGGCTAAAGTTAAGCAGTCTTCGTCAGAAGAGGTGGATAAACGAGCGGTGGTAAAAGCCTACATTACCGTTGGGGATCACAAAGAAAAGACAGAGTTTACGTTAGCGGATCGCGGACATATGACGTTTCCAATTTTGCTTGGTCGAAGCTTTTTTAGAGATATCGCCGTTGTAGATGTATCGAAAAAATATGTGCAAGATAAACCTAAAAAAACCGCTAAAAACTGATGTATTACAGCTAGTTTCTGCTACAAGCTAATGATTCGTGATTAACAAAAAATGGCCTCCAAAATTGGAGGCCATTTTTATTGAATCATATGCTTGCTTGTGATGCCCTGGTAGTCATAGTCATGTCCACTAAAATGCAAAACGAGCAGACATTACAATTTGCTGGCCATAGACACCATTATTTTTGAAATCTGCACCAAGCGATAGTTGCTGAGTTGAGTGGAATCGTGCGCCCAGATTGTAAATGGTGTTCGAATCGTCATTATCTATGATTTGGCCGATACGGCCATGTAGCTCAACATTTTGCATAAACCAAATACGAGTGCCAATATTCACTTCCGTGCGCCACTCGTCGCCCACTTTATCACTGCCGTTCTCTTTAATGTTGTGTACCAACATTTGGCCATAAATATCTGCAAATTGGCCTGCTGGCCCATTAAAGCCTATACCACCAGCAATGTCCCAGTCTCCGCTGAATTCACTGTCTGCGCGAGCAATGAAATGGGTATTCTCTGTAAAGTAGGTATTGAACTCGCCACCAAATGTACCAGGGCTAGTGCCCATGCGAAATTCCATCGTGTTGTAGTTGAAATTATTTGCGTGTGCGGAAAGTGGCAAAATAGCACACAAACCAAAGGCTGCAACCTTTAGAGCTTTACCTAGCATGGTGTCTCCGGGCAAGATGATTAAAATGAACAAAAAAATGGTCTGCAAAAAGCAGACCAAGATTGATAAAGCTATCATTTTAAGTGCTTGCCGTCACTATTTAGCTGTAATCGTCACTACATCATGTTGATATGCACAGCAATCGGGGTTTGTTTTACATGACCACGAGTTGTTCGACTTCAATCTCTGGTTTGTTCCCGCCTTCAAATTCGCCAAACAGACGGACTTTAGTCGTGTGATCAATCGGAGTATTTAGCTGAATATCGTCATCGAGTTCGACCATCACTTCACCGGAACCATCGCTAAAGACAAACTTATCCGCGCGAACTTGACGCAATAAGTTACCTTCAACGACCACATCTTTTTCAGTAAACATATTGGAGTCGTTTAGCAAGGCATCCAATTTTTCCACAGTGACAGGACCGTTAAACTGCAAGTTTGATTGGTTTTGAGCGTTATCTTTCGCGAACGCGATAGAAGGAGCAATAGCTAAGGCGGCGATTGTTGCGATAATTGTATTCTTTTTCATGTTACATCCTCATCGGTTTGTTTTGATGGGGTCATTAAAACAGGGCTTGTTTGAACCAATGATGATTTCAACATTCATATTCTATTCATTTGCTTGAGTAAGTGGGGACGATGACGTTATGATTGTTCATCTTCCTCTATTCCTTACAAACATTCATGAAATCAGCGATCCCATCTTTAATGGTTCAAGGCACCACTTCGGATGCCGGAAAAAGTGTCCTTGTGGCAGGTTTATGCCGTGTATTAGCACGAAAAGGGATAAATGTTGCCCCATTTAAGCCACAAAACATGGCACTAAATAGTGCGGTAACCAAAGATGGCGGTGAAATAGGTCGAGCACAGGCCGTTCAGGCACAGGCGTGTAATATTGAGCCAACTGTACATATGAATCCGGTTTTAATTAAACCTAACAGTGATACAGGTGCTCAGATCATTTTGCAGGGTAAGGCGATTTCCAATATGGATGCGGCTGGCTTTCATGATTACAAGAAAGTGGCGATGGACACGGTGTTAGATTCCTTCTCTCGTCTGACTCAAGAATTTGATTCGATCATTATCGAGGGCGCGGGGAGTCCTGCTGAAATCAATTTACGAGAAGGCGATATTGCAAACATGGGTTTTGCTGAGGCCGCTGATGTACCAGTGATCATTGTTGCTGATATTGATCGTGGTGGAGTGTTTGCACATTTGTACGGAACACTTGCGCTACTTTCTGAATCTGAACAAGCGCGAGTAAAAGGATTTGTTATCAACCGTTTTCGAGGTGATATTCGTTTATTGCAATCGGGCCTCGATTGGCTAGAAGAAAAAACAGGTAAACCTGTACTTGGTGTACTTCCTTTTCTCCATGGTTTGAATTTAGAAGCAGAAGACGCGATCACTGCGCAGCAAGAGTTGCACTCTGAGGTAAAACTGAATGTTGTTGTGCCTGTTTTAACCCGGATTAGTAATCATACTGATTTTGATGTGCTGCGATTGAATCCAGACATCAATCTACGTTATGTAGGTAAAGGCGAAAAAATAGATAAAGCCGACCTGGTTATTTTGCCTGGGACCAAATCAGTGAGAGACGATCTGGAGTATCTAAGAAGCCAAGGGTGGGATAACGATATCTTGCGTCATATTCGTCTTGGTGGAAAAGTGATTGGTATCTGTGGAGGCTACCAGATGCTTGGAAACTTGATTGATGATCCAAACGGCGTCGAAGGCCAACCAGGTCAAAGCGAAGGACTTGGCTTGCTTGATATCACTACGACGCTAACTAACAGCAAACAGCTTACAAACACAAAAGCACAGCTTTCTCTTAACGGCAAAACAGCCAATGTAAAGGGTTATGAAATCCACGTAGGGCGAAGTGAAGTACGGGGCCTGCAACCTCTTACATTCAGTTCCGGTGAAGCGGAGGGGGCGATCAGCGAGTGTGGCCAAATCATGGGAACCTACCTTCACGGGTTCTTTGACGAGGCAGCTGTCTTAAGCCTGGTATCAGAATGGGTAAACGGCACCCAAATCAAACAACAAGACTTTGAAGAGTTAAAGGAGCAAGGCATTAATCGCATCGCAGATGCGATAGAACAACATGTGCGCCTTGATTTTTTGTTTAAATAGCCCATTAACTGATTGAACTTTATATTTAAATAACCTGTTCTTTCGCTTGCCTTGTATTGGAGTATCTCTATGAAAGCATGGAAACAGTATGCTTGCCTTACGGTAGTATTAAGCATTTCATTTTCAGCAAACGCATCAACGAACCTAAAAGTGTATGCAGCCTCTTCTATGACGAATGCGATTAACGAGATCGCGCAAAACTTTGAAGAAAAGTATGACGTTTCTATCACTCCCGTTTATGGTGGTTCTTCTGCTATCGCTCGACAAATTATCAATGGCGCACCAGCGGATGTATTCATTTCTGCGAACACGAAATGGATGGATTATTTGGTCGATAAAGACGTCATTTGTCGTGACAATGTCACAAATCTAGTGCGCAATAGCTTAGTCTTGATTGCTCCTCAGTCTTCAGAATTAACCTCATTTAACTTTTCTGATGCAAAGGCATGGGAGAAGGCATTGCATGGAAATCGTCTTGCTTTAGGCAATCCGACGTCAGTACCTGCTGGTATGTACGCGAAAGAGTCATTGACTACACTGGGTGTATGGAAAGCGGTTCAAACTCACGTCGCACCAGCAAAGAATGTGCGCTTAGCTTTGGCGTTGGTTGAACGTGGAGAAGCGCCTTTAGGTGTGGTCTACAAAACCGATGCTCAGTTAACTGATAAAGTCAAAATTGTCGGCGAATTTGCGAGTGATACGCATGCGGCTATTGTTTACCCGGCAGCAATTGTGAATGATTCTACTGAGTCGGAGCAGTTCTTCCAGTACCTAAAATCGGACGAAGCCGCACGCGTTTTTGCTCAATATGGCTTTCAGCAATAAACCGGCCTTCAATTATAGGAACGAAGCGTGACAGAACTGGAATACCAAGCCTTAATGTTAAGCCTCAAAGTAGGCGCGTACGCAGTACTTTGGCTGATTCCTCTCGGCGTTTTTCTTGCTTGGCTACTTTCTCGAAAAACGTTCTTTGGTAAATCGATTCTCGATAGCTTAATTCATTTACCACTGGTATTGCCGCCAGTGGTAATCGGCTATTTATTGTTGATTTCTTTAGGACGACAAGGGTTCCTTGGAAAGTGGCTCTATGAAAACTTAGGGGTAGTATTTAGCTTTAATTGGAAAGGGGCAGTAGTCGCTTGTATTGTCGTGGCTTTGCCTTTGATGGTTCGTTCAGTACGCTTAAGCTTAGATAGCGTCGACCCTAAATTGGAGCACGCAGCCTCTACGTTAGGCGCTTCTCCTTTAAAAGTGTTTCTCACCGTCACGTTACCACTGACCGTTCCCGGAATTATTACGGGAACGATGCTGTCATTTGCTCGTAGTCTTGGCGAATTCGGGGCGACGATCAGTTTCGTCTCTAACATTCCGGGTGAGACCCAAACGATTCCGCTGGCAATGTACAACTTTATTGAAACGCCAGGTGCAGAAATGCAGGCGGCTCGTCTGTGTATCATTTCTATCGCGTTAGCCTTGTCTACATTAATGATCTCTGAATGGCTAAATCGTAAAGCGGCAAGCAGATTGGGTGCGAAGCAATGACGATTAAAGTCCAATTTAAACAAATGCTTGGTGAGACTGACTTCGACATCAAACTTAAGTTACCCTGTAACGGAATTAGTGCCTTGTTTGGACGATCTGGTGCAGGTAAAACGACGTTGATTAACATCATCAGCGGATTGGTCACTCCAAGGCAAGGGTATGTTGCGGTTGGTGAGCATGTTTTGTTTGACAGTGAACAGGGAATTAACCTACCAACGCACAAGCGTGGTATTGGTTATGTGTTTCAGGATTCACGTTTGTTTCCTCACTATTCGGTTCAAGGCAATTTGTTATATGGCGTTAAAGAAAAAGATGACGAGTATTTTGATGCAGTCACCGAACTCTTGTCTATCAAACCGTTACTAAAGCGCTTTCCGGTATCACTTTCTGGTGGTGAAAAGCAACGTGTTGCGATTGCGCGCGCATTGCTATCTAAACCCAATTTGCTTTTGATGGATGAGCCACTTGCCTCACTCGATATGCCAAGAAAGCGTGAGGTAATGCCTTTTCTTGAGGAGTTGTCTGAGAAGGTAAATATCCCTATTATCTATGTCACACACAGTCTCCAGGAAATTTTAAGGCTTGCTCAGCACCTTGCAATTATTGACCAAGGTAAAATTTCGAGTTCAGGTAAGCTTGAGGAAGTGTGGGCTTCTCATGCTATGCGTCCATGGCAATCTTTCTCAGATCAAAGCAGCTTATTTGAAGGCCGGATTGCTGAACATCATGAACGTTATGCACTGACTTGTATCAGCCTTGCACCTAATGTACTCCTGTGGGTGCAAAAGATTGACGGAACACCAGACACGCCAATACGCTTGCAAGTGCGTGCCAACGACGTTTCTATCACGCTCGAGCAACCCAAGGCGACGTCGATTCGAAATATTTTGCCTGCTATTGTCGATTCCATCGAGGCGTTTAACGCAGCCGATGACAAGCAGAGTATTAATGTATCACTCAAGCTAGACGAGAAATGTTATTTGTGGGCAACGATCACACCGTGGGCCCTTGATGATCTCAACCTAAAAGTTGGTAGCCGTGTTTTTGCACAAATTAAAGGTGTCAGTGTGACACAAAAAGATATGGCACTAGCGCCTCATTAACCGTTTAGACTGATTTACGCTTCATGATCAAAAAAGGCCGCAAAGTGCGGCCTTTGTTACTAGAAGAATGTCGGAATTACTTCGCGAATACTTCTTTGAATTCACGCTTAAGAAGTGGGTCACGACGTGCTTTCTTCAGTTGCTTAACCATGTCTTTCACGCAGTTGTGAAGCACATTATCAAGTAGTTGAGCACGGTATTCTTCTTTATCTTCATCTGTCATGTTTTCTGGCAGATTAAGAGTAGGGAACTCTTCCATCACATTAATACCAGCGAATGCTTGGCCTACAGAAACTAGAGCATGAAACTGTTCAAAGTTGTCTAGAATGTTCTGTGCACTTGCTGGCATTTCGTCCCATGATTCACGTACCGCTTCTTCAGACACTTCATGGATAGAGGTAACCATTTCGAACATTTGCTCTGGAACTTCGTCAAATTCGATAACTTTACGTAGCTCTGGAGAAATGCTGGCTAGATCGATTTTTTTGCTTTCGCTGTTAGTTGCTTCTGACATGGTGTGTCTCTCATTACAAAAAGGCGGGAATATTAATACCAAATGCATCAAATAGCTATACCCATTAGTCCGCAAGATGACCAAAGTGAATGAGTTTGTTGAACTTCTGCTCACAGGCCATGATTAGATAGGGTAACGTTCAGTCTAACTGCTTTATGCAATGGATTCCGTGATATTCAAACAAAAATATAGCACTTAATTATGAGTCGAATGCAACAACTCTATGAGTATGGTATATGTTTAATAAAGACATAATTAAAAATGGAACGCGTTATGCAACCGACAGGGACATCGATGCGAATCCTTCTGGTTGACGATGTTCAGCTAGACAGGATGCAGTTGGCTATTCGTCTAAAGCAACTTGGACATATTGTAAAAGCCGTAGGTAGTGGACTAGAGGCGTTAAATACCTACGAGAGTTTTGACCCGGAACTGGTGTTACTCGATATATCAATGCCAGATATGAACGGTTTTGAAGTCTCTCTTCATATAAGAGAAACGTTTCCGGATTGGATCCCAATTATTTTCTTGAGTAGTCACGAAGAGCCAGAAATGATTGCTAAAGCCATAGATGCGGGCGGTGATGACTATTTAATTAAGCCGGTAGATAAACTGGTACTGAACTCTAAACTTATCGCAATGCAGCGTATTGCTCATATGAGACGAGAGCTTAAGCAAGCGACAGCTCAATTGGAGCAGGTTAATCAACTTTTGACTCAGCAAGCGAATGAAGATGGCCTAACCAAACTCTATAACCGCCGTTATATCGACCATAAGTTGGAATCGATGGTTGCATGGCATGGCCGTCACAATATGCCAATGGCTTTGATTCTATTGGACGTCGATTTCTTTAAACCGTTTAATGATAATTACGGTCATATTGAAGGCGACCGTTGCTTGCAAGCGATTGCGAATCAACTAAAGGCGACGTTTTGTCGCTCTGGGGAATATGTAGGTCGATATGGTGGGGAAGAGTTTGTCGTGTTGCTAGGGTGTACCGACACTCAAACAGCAGAAAGAGAAGCCGAGCGTATACAAGAGGCTATGTATTTTCTCGATTACCCACATGAGTATTCTAGTGTGTCAAATAGAGTGACAGTGTCACAGGGTGTTTTTGTTTTTCAACCGACAGGGAAAGAAGTGCAATCAGACTTGTATGCAACCGTTGATAAAGCACTATATACATCGAAGTCTTTGGGAAGAAACACACATACTGTAGTTAATTCTTTTTAAAAACAAAATCTTATGAATGCCATTCTTTTTGTTGCGTTGTCACTTTTGGTGGTTATTTTAAAGCTAACTCAAAGTAAGATAGGCAAACAGTGCGAACGGAATGTCGCAATCGGGCGTATACCTTATACCTTTGATTAGATAGATGACATCGGGATAGTGGCAACGATGAGTGCAGTTATTATGCTGATGGGGAAGTTCGGTTTTGTTTTAAACCCAGACAAGCTTGTTAACTTTCACGATTGGTGAGGGTCTAACGAAGCTTTATGCAGTTACGTCCGGCCTTTTTCGCTTTGTAAAGTGCTTCGTCCGCTGATTTAATAACGTCCAGAGGAGCTTGCCCATTCCGGCTATCAGCAACTCCGAAACTTGCGGTAACAAAAACCGACTTTCTTTTCGAACTGTTGCTACCACGACGTTTTTGTCCTTGTTTATGGTTCTCAGGGCGAGATTCTTCATCGCGTAATATCATCTCGTATTCTGCAATCGATTTGCGAGCTTCTTCCAAAAAGTTCTTACATTCGTCAGCGTATTTGCCTTTAAAAACGATGGTAAATTCTTCTCCGCCAAATCGATAAACTTTTGCGCCGCCTGGGGTTTTAGTGAGGCGCGAAGCGACCATTTTTAGAACGTCATCACCAGTATCGTGACCGTAGGTGTCGTTAAACTTTTTAAAATGGTCAACATCAAGCATTGCGATCGTGAACTTCTTACCCATGTGTTTTAGATCGAGATCAAGTGCACGTCTGCTTGGAATCAGCGTTAGGCTATCGGTGAAAGCCAGTTGATGGCTAGCGGAAGCGGCATAAATAATGATAAGCAGCCCTGTTAGCGTAAACATGGTGCTTGATATGTACTGCACATCAAAGAAAATGAACGTCGCAGACGCCAATACCATGGCAGAGTAGGTCATCGCATGGATAATTTCATTCTTCTTTAAAACAAGGATTCCAAGAAAACAGACAATACCCACGCAATATAAAACAAGAATTAAAGGCAGTTTAGAGACCGTAGGTACAATAAATAAAATACCGCTTGTCCATTGTTCAAACCCTCCTTCAACGTAATATGCTAGCGTTAGATAAGACCAAAGAACGAACATTGCTAACATCAAGATGTAAGTCAACATGGCTCTAGAGTCAAAACCTTCTTTACTAAACAAAAATACCGTAAGAAACGAGACAGGAAGTAACGTGGCTAAAATGGTTAGCTCAAGTAAAGCGGTACCACTTTGAAGCGGGACTTGTAGGCGGTGCTGTATCACGAAGTAGGCTAGCAACATTGCCAAGCACACCATGGACTCTCTGCCTTGCTTAAATGAATAACAAAGGAGTAGCGCACAACCTAATAGTATGTACGGCAAGTTTGCGGCAATGCCCCAGTTTGCCTGAGTCATCTGAATAATGCTGTCCATGCCCGAACTCACTATGCCCAGTAGCAAAAAAGGGAATGAGAATCTGAAGCCTGATGAAGTCATTGACGATGAGGACATCTATTACAAACTGCCTGAAAATAGTTGACTATATAATTGGTTAGGTAAATCGTTTTATCAATATGGATATTTATCCGTTATTGAATTTCGAACTTTGAGAACTAGCAAGAATACGTCTATTTGTTCCTTTTCCCAAGTATTTTGGAAGACATTACGGCAAAAAGAGAGAGATTGATTAAATTAAGAGCAATCAATAAGTTGTTATAAACAAGTCGTTGCTATACTCATTTCATAGGAAAAAGGAGATTTACAGATGCAGATAAGCTCAGATGTGCACAACTACATGGAAACCTTAGTAGGCCAGGTTCTCAGTTTGCCCGAATTTTTAGAACAGTATGACAACGAACAGTTAGCCGATATTGCTTGCCTTGCGCTTATCCAGCTCAAGCCTGTCTATATCCGTCATGATATTGATTTTTTGTCTTCACTTCCTGAACAAAAATTAAGCCAGTTTAAGCAAAGCGCGGATATAGCGGTGAAAAACGCCGCAGAAATGGTGAAAGAAGACAGGCGTAAGAACCGAGAGTATGATGTGCCTGTAATTTTTTCCCATACTAGTTATGATGATGACAAAGAGTTGGATTGGTATGAAAAACCGATCCTTAACGTTAATATTAAGTAAGAGTCGCTCAGTTGACTAGTGAGCTGACCCAAGGAGGAATCGTGGGATTTTTTTCGCGTTTGTTTGGTGGTAGTGAGAAAACGGTTGAAGCCAAAAATATCGAACCAGTTGAATATAAAGGTTTCCTTATTTACCCAGAGAGCCTTTCAGAGGGCGGACAATATCGCATCGCTGGTCGAATAGAAAAGCATGACAATGATGAAGTGAAAACACATCGGTTTATTCGCTCCGATTTGCTTGGCTCAGAGCAAGATGCCAATGACCTTATGTTGAAGAAATCTCAAATGTTTATTGATCAAATGGGCGATAAAATCTTCGACTAGCAATTTACTGCAATTTGATTCCAGTCATCTTAAAAAGAGCCATTAGTGTATATGCTAGTGGCTCTTTCTTTTTAACGCTTAAATCTCTGTTAAGTCAGTATTTAATCGTTACCTGGTTAGACCTCAGTCTAGTACGGTGTTGCGTTGTTATTTTTCGTGCACAGAGCGACAATCATTCATTACTTAGCGTTATATGTAATGAAATTTAGTATTTAAATTACAAAACACTTGAAGTAATGAGACGCGTTCGATACAAACAGAATAATAACAGGGCTGTTAGTCAAGGTGTTATTGTGCAAATGGGTGTCCCCAAACATCATCTTTCGTTTGCAATTGTCTTGCGTGGTAAACAGATAGAAATAAAAAAGAATTAGAGTAGAGCGACGCTCTGTTTTGGGACTAATTTATTGATATGTATACAAGGAGTATGCGTTTTGCAAATCGGTGTACCTAAAGAGATACTCGCGGGTGAATCGCGAGTGGCTGCATCGCCGAAGTCGGTTGAGCAGTTAATAAAATTGGGATTCGATGTCGCGATTGAATCCCAAGCGGGGGGGCTAGCGAGTTTCGATGATGCCGCTTATGAAGCAGCTGGTGCGAAAATCGTTTCTAGTGAAGAAGTTTGGGCATCTGGCCTTATTTTAAAAGTTAATGCGCCAATTGTGGATGATGAGCAAGGCATTGACGAAATTGCGTTACTGCAAGATGGAGCAACACTGGTTAGCTTTATTTGGCCGGCTCAAAATGCTGAGTTGATGGAACAACTTTCAAGTAAGAACATTAACGTTCTTGCCATGGATTCCGTTCCTCGTATCTCACGTGCACAAGCCTTAGACGCGCTATCTTCGATGGCTAATATCGCTGGTTATCGTGCAGTGGTTGAGGCAGCTCATGAGTTTGGTCGTTTCTTTACCGGTCAAATTACGGCTGCCGGTAAAGTACCTCCAGCGAAAGTATTGGTTGCGGGTGCTGGCGTCGCTGGCTTGGCGGCTATCGGTGCTGCAGGTAGCTTAGGTGCTATTGTCCGTGCGTTTGACGTTCGCCCAGAAGTAAAAGAGCAAGTTGAATCGATGGGCGCTGAGTTCCTGACCGTTGACTTTCAAGAAGAGTCAGGCTCTGGGGATGGCTACGCAAAAGAAATGTCTGATGACTTCAACAAAAAAGCGGCAGAGTTATACGCAGAGCAAGCTAAAGATGTTGATATCATTATTACGACCGCGCTCATCCCTGGTAAACCTGCGCCGAAGTTGATCACCAAAGAAATGGTCGACAGCATGAAAGCGGGCAGTGTAATTGTCGACTTGGCAGCTGCTAATGGCGGTAACTGTGAATATACAGTGAAAGACCAAGTTATCATGACGGATAACGGCGTAAAAATTGTTGGTTACACTGACATGGTTGGTCGTTTGCCAACACAATCTTCTCAGCTTTACGCGACAAACCTTGTTAACCTTCTAAAACTGCTGTGTAAAGAGAAAGATGGCAACATCAATATTGATTTTGAAGATGTTGTTATCCGTGGCGTTACCGTGGTGAAAGAAGGTGAAGTTACTTGGCCAGCGCCACCAATTCAGGTTTCAGCTCAGCCGCAAGTGAAACAAGAACAGCCTGTGAAGCCAGAGCCTAAAGTAGAAGAACCTACGTCTCCAACGAAGAAAATTATTGGTGTGGCAGCGGCTGTTGGAGCCTTTGCATGGGTAGCATCGGTTGCTCCGGCAGCGTTTCTTTCTCACTTTACTGTATTTGTTCTAGCGTGTGTTGTCGGATACTACGTAGTATGGAATGTTACCCATGCACTTCATACTCCACTAATGTCAGTAACGAATGCTATCTCTGGCATTATTGTCGTTGGTGCATTACTGCAAATTGGACAAGGTAATGGCGTCGTTTCATTCCTATCTTTTATTGCCGTATTGATCGCGAGTATCAATATCTTCGGTGGTTTCACCGTCACCAAGCGTATGCTTGAAATGTTCCGCAAAGATAAATAGGAGTCACAATGTCTGCAGGATTAGTACAAGCAGCTTACATTGTTGCTGCATTATTTTTCATCATGAGTTTGGCGGGACTTTCAAAGCAAGAGTCTGCTCGTAATGGTAACTACTACGGTATCGCTGGTATGACGATCGCGCTGATAGCGACGATCTTTAGCCCAGATGCGCAAGGTTTTGGTTGGATCATTATCGCGATGGCGATAGGTGGTGCGATCGGTATTTTCTATGCGAAGAAAGTAGAAATGACCGAGATGCCAGAACTGGTTGCGATTCTACACAGCTTTGTAGGTTTAGCTGCGGTTTTAGTTGGCTACAACAGTTACCTAGATGCGCCAGAAGCAGCAACACATGCTGAGCATGTTATCCACCTTGTAGAAGTATTCTTGGGTGTGTTCATCGGTGCCGTAACTTTCACCGGTTCAATTGTCGCATTTGGTAAGCTGCGTGGTGTGATTTCTTCGTCGCCACTTAACCTGCCTCATAAGCACAAAATGAACCTCGCAGCGGTTGTTATTTCTACGCTTCTTATGATCTACTTCGTAAAAGCAGATGGCAGCATGTTCGCTCTTATTGTGATGACTTTGATCGCGTTCGCATTCGGCTACCATTTAGTCGCTTCAATCGGTGGTGCTGATATGCCAGTTGTTGTCTCTATGTTGAACTCATACTCAGGTTGGGCAGCAGCGGCAGCAGGTTTCATGCTCGCAAATGATCTATTGATTGTAACAGGTGCTTTGGTAGGTTCATCAGGTGCGATTCTTTCTTACATCATGTGTAAAGCAATGAACCGTTCGTTTATCAGTGTTATTGCCGGTGGTTTTGGTCAAGAGATAGTGATTTCAGGTGACGAAGAGCAGGGCGAATATCGTGAAACAACGGCTGAAGAAGTTGCAGAGATGTTGAAGAACTCAAAATCAGTAATCATCACTCCAGGATATGGCATGGCAGTAGCTCAGGCACAATACCCTGTTCATGAAATTACTGATGTACTTCGTTCACAAGGTATTGAAGTTCGCTTTGGGATTCACCCAGTAGCGGGTCGTCTACCGGGGCATATGAATGTGTTACTCGCTGAAGCAAAAGTACCGTATGATATCGTTCTTGAAATGGATGAAATCAATGATGACTTTGCAGAAACCGATACCGTATTGGTTATCGGTGCTAACGATACGGTCAACCCAGCCGCACTGGAAGATCCGAACAGCCCAATCGCTGGTATGCCCGTATTGGAGGTATGGAACGCGAAAAACGTAGTGGTATTCAAGCGCTCAATGAATACTGGTTACGCAGGAGTACAGAACCCACTGTTCTTCAAAGAAAATACATCAATGCTATTTGGTGATGCGAAAGAAAGTGTTGAGTCTATTTTTAAAGCACTTTAACCATTCTTGATTTAAAACTATACAGGGTCAGCAATCGCTGGCCCTTTTTTGTTCCGTTTCAATGTTATAGTAATGCAAATCCTTCTGTTAGCAGATGTCAATTGCTTGTAGATTGATGTATAGTTTTGGCTAATGTAACAAGTGACGGTAACAGTTTGATTAAAAAGTTTTTGCTCGGTTTTGCAACTGTATTGCCGCTTTTTTCGGCACCTGCATTTTCCGATTCACTACCAGAAAGAATAGATACGTTTACAGAGCTATTTAACTATGAAGTAGCTCTTAAGTCGTACGATATTCGTATTCTGCAATCAAATTATCCTACCAAGTTACTTGCGCCAGATTCGCTTCTGCCGCAAACGTCTGACTATCCGTTAAAAGATATCCAACAGCTTTACAGCTTGGCGAATACTTGTCGTGGCAAATTACCATTAAGTCCTTTAATTACTGAGCCTTTAGTATTTACAAGAGCGATTTGTAAAGGGACGCAGCTGACACCTCGTTGGTTCTCGCGTAGTGGTCTCATTCACCCTGGTGGTGGGACGTACGCGGCACGTTATGTGGATAAGTATCCAGAACTCAAACCCAAACTATCTCAGTACATGCATATAAAAGAGCGTGATAACGAGGAAGGGGATGAGTTGCTAGAAAGCTTGAAAAACATGGATGACGACGCCATTAATGCTTTGATTGCAGGCGCGAGCATGTTTATTGAAGGTAACGAACTTTGGCTAAGACGTGGTGACCGTTACTTTGTTTTCGAGAAAGATATCTGGCAAGAGAACGTAGCGAATGCGGGTCTGTCATACGCTCTAGCCTCTCAAAGCAAAAGTTGCTTTGTTAAACGAGGCAATATTTGTTGGGATGTAGAAGATCACTCGCAAGTTTTGCGGATCAGTATGATCATACTGGTAATCGCCAATATTCTTTTGGTGATTGGTTGGGCGGTGTACCGTTGGAATAGCAAGCGAGAAGAACTACGTAGTAGAATGCTCGTGTTGCAAATTTTAACGCATGAGCTCAGAACACCGATTGCATCTCTGTCACTAACGGTTGAAGGCTTTCGTCGAGAGTTCGAGCATTTGCCTGAAAGTGTGTATGACGAATTCCGCAGATTGTGTGAAGATACGCGCCGCCTGCGTCAATTGGCAGAAGCAAGTAAAGATTATTTGCAATCTGATAACCAAATGCTTGCAACAGACTGGGTACCATCCGTTGCAGATTGGTTAGAATTTAAGATCGAAGAAGAATTTGATAGTGCCGTGCTTTTTAACATCAATGAAGATGTGGCTGCTAAAGTTAATGTGTACTGGTTAGGAACTTGTATCGATAACTTGCTTCGTAATGCGCTTAAGTACGGTGTCGCACCGGTTGAATTGGATGTCTCAACTAGTGAAGAAAAAATAGTATTCCAAGTCCGAGATGCAGGAGGCCTAACGGCTAAAGATTGGGCAAATTTGAAAAAACCGTTCGTAAGTAAGAGCGGGTTAGGACTTGGATTAACAATCGTTGAATCTATGGTAGGCCGCATGGGCGGAAAAATGTCCTTAATGGGACCACCTACAACTTTTATATTGGAGATACCTTGTGAAACAGACACTGCTTCTCGTTGAGGACGATAAAAACTTGGCTGACGGCCTGTTAGTAAGCCTGGAACAAGCAGGATATGAGTGTTTACATGTGGAGCGTATTGCAGACGTAGAGCCACAATGGAAAAAAGCTGACTTGGTAATTCTCGATCGCCAACTCCCAGATGGTGACTCTGTACAATGTCTCCCAGAATGGAAACAGATTAAAGACGTACCAGTTATCTTGTTAACGGCACTTGTTACCGTAAAAGATAAAGTTGCAGGCCTTGATTCCGGCGCGAACGACTACTTAACAAAGCCTTTTGCTGAGGCGGAGCTTTTTGCGAGAATCCGTGCACAGCTACGAGCACCGGATTCAGCAGAACAAAGCAACGCTGATAAAGTGATTACAAAAGACTTAGAGATTGACCGCTCGACTCGTGAAGTGACTTATAAAGACGAGCTAATTACGCTTACTCGAACAGAGTTTGATTTGCTGCTATTTTTGGCGTCAAACTTAGGTCGCGTGTTTACTCGTGATGAGCTACTTGACCACGTTTGGGGTTACAATCACTTCCCGACAACACGTACGGTTGATACACATGTACTACAGCTTCGTCAAAAACTGCCAGGACTGGAAATTGAAACACTTCGTGGTGTTGGCTACAAGATGAAAGCATAAGTCGTAATGAAAATACTACTCCCTGTAGTTCTCTCATTAGCGTTAGTGAAACCAGTCCATGCAATGGACTGGTTTCAAACTAACACGCCTTTAACACAGGCACATCAACACTTACTTGAAGATGATCTTGCGGGTATGTTCAACTCTCTTGTTGAACTCTGGCAAACGGAACCAAGTAAAGATTTGACTCCTCACCTTAATGATCTTCTTGGTCAGTCACTATCTAAAAACTGTGGCAAGGCTCTCACTGGTGTAACGCTGCCTGATTGGATAAGTGGTGTGAACGTTATTCGTCAGACTATTCAAAGCCCTGGGCGAGATACATTTAGATTGGTAATCAAGCTAAGAGCTACAACTGACATCGAAAATATTTCATTTAATCGATGGGTGGATGATTCTATATCCGCGGACAGTTCATTCAGCTATGAACAACAGCCGAACGGGACAGAACTTGCCAACGAGCGTAGTTACTCGAAACGCTATAACTTAACCGGTAAGCTTGAAGCTGGTTTATATCACTTAACCGTTGTTTCTACTGATAAACAAGAGTATCGAACTTGGGTAATACTTGGAGATTCAAACTCTTCTCAATATGTTCGTTGGACATCTAAAGAGAATTGGAAAGTAGAAAAGAGCGCACTTCGTAATCCCCATTGTCCATTACCGCAACTTGAAGTCGGTTTGTATGACTACATTGATGGCCAGTACGAGCAAATGTGGAAAAAGACTTACGAGTCTAACTATCCAAATTCATTGGAGCTAGCGGGTGTCCCAAACGATAGATACGTATTGGCGGTAAGTATCAATAGTCGCCGTTGGCAGGGCGATATAATTGTTGAGCAGGCTCAAACTATTAGCCGAACCTATGATCTTTCCCAGGAAGAATAGTTAAAGAAATACTACTTGTGCCGATAAAGGTTCAGGACGAACTAAAATCACAAGTGTAGTATGAAAAACAAATATAAAATTCTTGCCACTTCTGTTGCTACTATTCTTTTCGCTAATGCTGCCTCTGCTGCTACTTATGCGATAGAGGCTCGTAGTGATGCAATGGGTGGCGTTGGTACCGTATCAGCAACTTATCTAACTGCGCCTTTTTTCAACCCCGCTCTTACTGCGATTTATCGTCGAAATGACGATGCAGGCATGATCGTGCCAAGTTTTGGTGGCAGCTACGATGATCAATATGATCTAGTTGATGAGATCGAACGCATCAGCAAATTAACAGACGTCGATGAAATCAAAAAATCGATGGATGCTATCGATGGGAAAAAGACAGACTTTGATCTTGGTGGTGTCGTTGCCATTGGTATCCCCAACAAATTCTTATCTGCAACTGCATACGGTAAGCTATACACTGAATCATTCGTACAACCAAATGTTGATACCTCAGGTACTAATCCATTAGATGATAGCTATGTACAAGGTGTTTCTATTGGCGTGGCTGAAGCTGGTATTTCACTTGCTAAATACACTAATTTCATGAACCAACACCTTTCTTTTGGTGTTACTCCTAAACTTCAGCGTATATACACGTACTCATACGCCACGAGTTTTCAGAATTTTGATACTAAAGACTTACGTGAAAATGAGACCGCGGAAACGATGTTTAACTTAGACGCAGGCGCACTTTGGTTCTTTGGCCCATATCGTCTCGGTATTTCAGCGAAAAATTTGATCGGAAGAGACGTTAAAACAAAATCATTCCAATATGGCAGCGATACGATAAAATCATACGAATATAGCATGCGTCCTGTATACACCGTTGGGGCAGGGATTGTTGCCGATTACTTTACGATGAGTGTTGACTACGATCTTAACGAAGAAAAACGTTTTTCATCCTTTGATGATAATACGCAAATGATTCGAGCTGGTATTGAATTTGATATTTTGCGTCAAATGGCATTACGAGCAGGGTATATGAAGAACTTAGCTCGAAGTAAGGACGAAGGAACCATTACTGCTGGTATCGGGTTGTCTCCACTTAAGTTGTTCGAATTGGATATCGCAGCTCAGTACACAAACGAGAACGCTATGGGTGCATCCATTAATTTCCTTGCTACCTATTAATTGAATCGTTATAGTCAGCTCCTCAAAATGAGGAGCTTTTTATGTTTGACGATTTACCCCCTCTATCTCACCAAGAACAACAACAAGCTGTAGAGAGAATTCAAGAATTGATGGCGAAGGGCACAAGTACTGCAGAAGCTATCAAAATTGTTGCCGAACGGATTCGTTCTGAGTACGCAGAAAAACAACAGCAACAAAACTAATCAATTCATGGACAGGGCATACGCCCTGTTTTTTTGCCTTTCTATTTTCTATTCCTTTACACTCCCAAACACCACCCTGGTTACGCTGTAACTAAAATTTACTATACCTCTATGATTGTAATCTTGTGCAATTACCTTTAAAACTAAATAGCGGGTTAGTAAAATTTTACCTCATCATATTAACCTTGGCTTACACAGTGCAGGTAGTTAGGCATTTTTTAAAGAACTTATAAGTTAAACTCTATTATATCAATTGTTTACCTCGGTCTTTTAATCTGCCAACCATATTGGTCGCGATTGATCTTGTAATTTAATTACAAAGCCCAAGAGAGCTTCGTTCTCAGACAGAAGATTATGCTAAAAAAAGAAAAAAGAGACACCGTAACTTATAACGATAATTAAACTAGAGTTATTAAATAAGCGATATAAGAACAGTAAGCACTCGCAGACATATGTAATAGATGAATCGAAATTCATCTTATTGAGCTGCTTTTTTAGCCGAAATACGTCTCCTGGATTTGAGCGGAGCGTTACATATTGAATATGCTTAATCTAAAGTAGTTTTACTAAACTAGGCGACGTTGAAGTGGGTAATATGAAACCTCAAGAGTAGTAGAAATCAAGAGCAGTAACGCCTATTACAACGTAACGTTTCCTGACGTCCTTCCTGTTAAATAGTCCGATAATTAGAGAAGAAATTGGGAAAACATCGTTGATCTTTGGATGAGTAGCAGTAGTTTTGATGTTGTGTTCGCTCTATGTGGACTAGACTTAATATGAGAACAAAAACTAACCTAGGGAGGAATGATGGGTTATAAGCACGTTTTGGTTGCTGTCGACTTATCTCAATCTAGCCAAGCCGTTATCGAAAAAGCAATAATGCAAGCAGATAACTCAAGCAGCAAACTCTCATTTGTTTACGTAGATGTTGATCGCATAGTCATGGAAGCGAAGGAAGAGCAAGAATTGGAAAGAAGGCTGCAAGAGCTCGCTGATAAATGCTTATATCCAGTAAACGAGACCATGGTAGTAATCGGCGATCTTCATATAAAACTATCGGGAATCGTCAAAAAAGAGGGGATAGACTTAGTTGTATGTGGTCATCATCACAACTTATTGAGTCGCTTTTTTTCATCGATACCAAAGGTTGTGAACGAGGTTGAAGCTGATTTATTAATCGTCTATTTAGACGAGTGATCGACAACTCTTGTTCGCACTCATCATTTTTTGTCACTAACAAGCCGAACGTTTATGTTCGGCTTGGTGTATCGGTGATAATAAAAGTTTTTAGCCAGGAATGATTGATGCCTCATGAGATAAAACAGATGCAGACTCCGCGTTTGACTGCAGATCAAAATGTACGTTAACTTGCACGCCTTCTCGCTCAAAAGTGACATCATCAAAATCGGTCATAGCGATTTTGAATCCATTTCTAGCAAAAAAGCCAGTCACCATAGTTCGCTGCTTAATTTCTAATGCAGACGCGAGTAGCTTATCCATGGCATTCTCCTTGGTTATTGTGGGGATATGGGTAGAAGATACACATAGATTGGTATGAAATCAATTTTATATAAAGTTGCTTTTGATGAAAATTTTAATGTAAGTCAATCTATCATTTACCCCACGTGATTTATTCCACGCAAAACCTTGATAACAAAGCGGCAGAGCATCCCACATTGTGATAGCAAGCATAAAGATGGGGGGTTAATAAATGCCGCTGAAATAATATGTTACAAAAATTAGCGTTAGGCCTAGTTGAGTAGACAACGCAAAATTCTAAATCTGAACAACCGCCCTAAAATGACTCACTCTTCAATACTTGTGATAACTCAGACCGAATAAAAGTAGATATCTCAGCTAGCTTTCTTGGCAAAGGGTTTTGATAAGGGTAGGCAATATACATGGAACGTTCTATATCAAAAGTTTGCGATATTCGGATGTTTTTGTCTATATAGTTACTTTTAACAAGATAGTTTGGAATGACACCAACCCCAACTCCCTCAGAAACAAAGTTTATTAAAATAGAGGTGTTATCAACTTCGATAACATCAGTATATTGATTTTTAATTGATTCCTTATTCGAATGATGTTTGTAGATTAATAGTGTTTTGTTGTTGGCATTACTTACCCTAGATATCAAAACATCACTATAATCACCAATTTTATGTGCAATAAGAGTGTCATCAATAACATTATTAAGCCTAATCGCTAAATCTACATTGCTTTCTAATAAATTTTCTACATTGTTACTTGACGATATTTCAAAATCAACTTTTGGATATCGTTCTTTTAAGTCTTTAAGAACAGAACCAAAAATAGAAGAGGCTATAGAGTTGGGCATTGTGATTTTAAACTTTCCATCAATGCATTCACTCAACGAGCTAGCTCTGTAATTTAACTCGTGCAAACTCTCTAACGTCTTGATAGCAAGCTCTCTAATGCTTTCGCCATGATCAGTTAAAACGAGTTTCCTTGTTGTTCTGTGGACGAGTGTTACGCCAAGTTGTTTTTCTAATGCTGCTAGCTGCCTGCTGACTTGAGCTTTCGACTTTCCAAGTTCTTTTGATGCCGATGTAAGAGAGAGGTGTTTACAAATGGCTGCAAAGCAGATCAGCTCATTGTTCATCAATTCCATGATTGTTACCTTTTTGCAACTCTGAGTCACGTTGTCTTTTAACTGGTGGGAAAGTATAACTTGCATCATCGGAGGGGGACAATGATATTTAAAAGCCGCCATGAAATAATGGCAGACTACTATCTTAATAAAACCATATTGGATATTAAGTTAAACCAATATCCTGAAGAAATTAACTCAATCGGATTAAATATAGAAAATAAAGATTTAAAAATAAAAAATTTGTCTCGTGAAATTACTAAGTTGGATTCGGGTGATTTAATTCTTGATTGTGCATCATTGATAATGACTCATTCTATATCGGAAAAAGTAATAATAAAAGTAGAAATTGACTCTTTAAATTATAAAGTTAAACGTGTGAGGATATTTAAATATGAAGGCTGCAATACAAAATTCGAAAAGATCTGTTTATCAGAAAGATACATTGTATAGAATAATAAATAATATTAATACTTTGTATACCAAATCACTAGTAAAATTATTTGGTGAAGAGTTGAGAATCCATCATTGCAAACATAAGATTAATGTAAGAACCACTAACGAGTTGAGTGAACATATGAAGAAAGATCTAGGTATAGATTGAAAAGTAGAGAGTTTACATCTGTTAGATTCCTTGTTCCTATAAAAGTAATGTAGTACTTACACGTTTGGGTTAAGCAAATGCGTGTCCATGTTGACTCATGTTGAATGAGCAAGATGCAGAACCAACGTGTACAGTGTTGAACGTAACCCAAGATACAGTTCAAGTGGTCGCTGTGGTGGAATCGAAGTTCATGGCCCATACAAGACAGCTGATGAAGCTTGCAAAGCAGCAACAGCCAAATACGGTGTAACTAAACTGACTTCACCAATGCTAATCTTCTAACCCTTAAGTTCGTATTATATCTGCTTATGTTGAATGCGTTTGCATATGCCAATCTTATAAAATGTCTCTCTTTTGAGGGACTATTCAATGAAGTATCACGAAATGACTAAAAACTATATTTTTCGTGAATTTGAATGTGGTTTATCCGTCGAACAAGCTGCTGAACTTTGTTTGAAAACTGTGAGAACGGTCAAAGAATGGGATAAGGGGAAAACCATTCCACCCGAGTGCAAACGACTCATGAGAATGACAAAAGGAAGGGAACTGAGCCCATCAGAACAATGGGAGCACTTTAAAATGCACTATGACAGGTTAGAGCTTCCAACAGGCCAACTTGTCACAGCTCAACAGGTGTTAACTGGAATAGCGTTATTAGAAATTGGCGCTTTGACTGATTTAGAAGCAGCAGGTCGAATTCTAAAGTATGCAAGGGCATTGAAAAATATGATGTAAAAGAAGGCTCCAATCGGAGCCTTCTTTAATCTGCTTCTACGGGGTAAAACTCATGATCTTTATCTAAATAGACAACATAAAATATATTTTTGTCTAATAAGTTTCCATCCTTATCTTGTTGACCATTTAAATTTGTTGGGACTGAAAATCCAGCTAATCTAACTTTATTACCTAACCTGAATCTACCCCAACGTGCATCATGAGGGACACTTGGAGGCATTTGAAATTTGCATCGTTTAGGGAATTCGGAGTAGTACGCCAGTACTTTTAAACTTCCAGCTCCTGCTCTTTGACTTTCCCAGTATGATAAAGGCTCATTTGTGAACTGTACTAATTTGTCAAAGAGGCTTTGTAAGGATGCTGAACCATTTTCATTTGCCCATACTTCGAGGTCTTGGCCGCCATAAGCTGGTGAAAAGTAGGAAAAATTAAAAGAACACTTTTTCCCGATGTCAGATGTTTCAAAGCCACACTGTGGACGCGTGCTTAGAAACCTATCTCTTTTTGAGTTACCTCTACCTCTAGCCATTTTGCAAATCTTCCATAAGTTTTTCCAGATAGAGATCTACAGACTCAGGGATTCCACCAATCTTACCACTTACGTAAAGTGGTGTAATTGGACGATCATTTCTTATCATAGAACCTGGTATCTCGTCTAATCTATATCCGTAGCTTTCACCATCTTCCTTGTTTACTAGATATGTACGATACTTGCCTAAAACATCAATAATTTCAGTATTATGTGATGTAAAAATTAACTGAGCACCTGTTTTATTAATTTTTGGGTTAATGAAAAGGTTAATTAACAGAGGGAGAATTAGTGCATGTAGATGAACATCAAATTCATCTAATGCTATTACACCACCAGACGAGAGTACTAGAAAGTAAGCGCTCAGCGTTTGATAGAGCTTTTGAGTTCCTGTAGATTGTTTTGCAAAGCTCAACTCTTTAAACTCATTACCACAACGGTGAACAAATACTGGGGTATAAAGATCTTCGCCTTCGTGATCTTTAAATACCTTGATTTTTATATCATGTACTGATGAATCTGACGCTTTAATCAACTGTTTGACAAAGTCAAATTTTAAAGGTTTGTTATAGAACTCTTCAGTTTGTTCCGCAAAATCGAGATCAAGGTCATGATAACCATTGTAATTAACATTAAAGATCATCTGAATAAAAAATCTATAAACGTTTGAAAGATCTGTAATGTCATGCCTAAACTTAAATTGAGTGAGCATCTCAACAATTGACTTGTCTTCTCTTAGTTCAAAGTTATCAAACTCTTCATACGATTTTTGTCTATAGGTAATCTCGTTATAGTTACGCTCAATTAGCTTTCTAATACTTTTTTCTTTCTTGGTGATTAACTCACGAATTATTGCGCCATTTTGCATATCAAGTTCGTAAGAATATTCACAACCACCAAACTCAAAATCTATGTAAAACTCGATTGGGTCATTGTTGTCAAAGAAACTATCTACAGAAATCTTTTGAGGCTTTTCGCTATTCTCTTTACTAGTTGTAAATCTATGAGTTCGGGCTCCCATAGTGCAAATATTCGATAAAAATGATAGTGCTCTCAATATGTTTGTTTTACCAGAACCATTAGCTCCTTTTATTCCAAGGACTGTAGACACTTTAAAGTCGTTGGTAATTGACTTTGGAGTCTTACCATCAAAAGTGAAATTTACCTCAACACTTTCTTTGAAACTAGTGAAGTTAGTAAATCCGAACTTTAGAATCATTTTTCATTCTCTCTTTGTCAGATATGTCGCATGTCAACGGAATGGTTCCGTTAAAGCAAATCTCGAAACGAGATATTACGACATATTTGTCTCAATGAATAGTTTTCATGGTCAAAAATTGTTCACTTAACCGTTCTGAGAAACGGCTCATCTCCCAAAGTGTGAAAGACTTATACCAATCAAGTAATTATCTTTGGTGCGGCTCAGCAGGGCTAGATACAATCTGATCGTCATAACACCTCAAACAAAACTGATATGCTACCATGCACTCATTTTTATGAGTGAGGAACAGAAAGTGCCTGAATTACTGATACTTATATCCTTAGCGTGTATAGTGTATCTATTCACAAAGAAGGGAAAGAAACCTAAACGTAGGCTTAACGAATGGGAACAAGATGCAGCGGTTAGAAGACCAAACAGCGTACATTCTTTTGAACCCAAAGTTGTAGAAAAGAACCCAAAGATAGTCGAAGTGGCACTGCCGAAGACTGGCAATAAGACTAATTCTGTACCTCACAAGAAAAGTACATACTTGGCCACCAAGACAGAGCGCAGATTCTATAGGGTGTTGCAGGAGCTTATACCTGATGAATATGTGATTCATAGCCAAGTTTCATTGATGGCGTTAGTTCAACCGACCAATTTTAAAGATAACTCTCGAACTTGGGCTAAAAGAATGGACTACGTGATAACGGATAGAGACACAAAAGTCTTGGCGGTCATCGAGCTGGATGATTCATCTCATAGGCAGAAGAAGAGACAAGAACGAGATATATACGTAAACAATGCACTTAACGGACACCATCCGTTGCTTCGGTTTGAAGCTAGAAGCTCTTATGACAAAACACATATCGCAACCGTGTTAGAACGTGACACGATAATAAAGTGTAGAGAATTGGAAAACGCATTACAGTACAGCTAAAGCAGAGCCGAACAGCAATTGTTCGGCTTTTCTTTTAACTCAAAGTATCGTGGTTCTTATCGTTACTTTAAGTTCTTTATCTACCGTATTGGTCTTTTCTGACCGGAATAAAGCACCAAGCAACGGCACATCCATCAAGACAGGCACACCGCTTACAGAGTCGCGCTGCTCTTGGGAAATCAAACCACCTAAAGAGATCGTTTGTCTGTCTTTGACCTTGACCACCGTTTGCAGTGTTCGCGTATTGGTGATGATGTCGGATGCGATAGAGGAATCCGTTACCGAGTCGGACTTTTGCATAATCTGCAACACAACATGATCACCAATCACATGCGGTACTACCTCAAGTGACACACCCACGTCCTTACGTTCGATTTGTTGAACTCGATTACCGCCGTCAGTTACCTCAGACGAGGTGAGGAACGGGACGTTCTGACCAACCGTGATGTAACCGCGCTCCCTGTCCATAATGAACATGTTTGGTCGCGATAAGAGCTTGGTATTCTGATTCTTTGAGACAGCTTTAATAAGCGCATTGAAATCACCGCCCTCATAGAACAGTAGGTTATCAACGGCTTTCTTAATTGCGGTAGGCTGCGAAACAAAGCCAGCCTCACTCAGTGCCAAATCCATATTTACACCGACTTCCTGAGAATCACCGAGCTCAGTTTCGGTAATTACCGCCTCGATAAAGACTTGCTTTTGTGGTCTATCAATCCCTTTTATGAGCACATCGATGTGCTTCAATTGGTTCTCAGAGCCAGTCACGATAATGCTATTTGTGGTAGGCAGTACCTCAACCTTGTAATTCTTAATCGCTTTGTTGTTCAGTGTTTGATTCTGCGTCGCAGCAAGCATCGAGGAAATCAAATCAACGACCTTGGTATTTCGAACATTCTCAAAGAAGTACAGCTTCACTTGAGAGGGTTCGAACGTCTCCACCTTGTTAGCATCGGCAATGATGGTAAAAACGCCGTGGTCATGCGTAAGCTCGTAACCATGCGCACGAAGTACCGAAAGGAAAAAGGCAGGATAGTCCTCATCTTTCAAATCCGGTGCGGTAAAGCTGACCTCACCAGTGACACCATGACCGAGCACAACTGTGTTTCCAGTGTGAACCGAGAACCACGATGCAAAGTCTCCAATCGGTGTGTTTTTTGCCTCAAAAGGCGCAGAGCTTGCGGCAAAAGAAGGCGAGCTGAGCAGGGCGCACGTAAGCAGTAAAGTGGTAATGCTTGATGTGGAAAAGTTGGAACAAGCCGTTGTTTGTTTCTCAACTTTACCACAGCGCATGATAAGTAATGAGCGCGCAAACAGTGAGCCTCCGGCGCAATATAATTCTTTTTGTATTTCTGAAAGAAAAGCTGTGAGTTTTGCGATTATCCATGACATAAAGCGCACCTTTTTCCCTAGCACATGACTTTGAATGATTGACCGTTGCCACTCACCGTAATGGAGCAAGAGCCGTTAGATTGAGCCGTAAAGCCTTTTGCGTATAGTTGCGACGACGACAGACGCACATCGTCCTTAACCAGCACAAAAGACGGGGCAACGTTTGGGGGATTCATTGAAGATTCGATTCGATAGCCATCGAGCAAATCACTCAATGACTCGCGAGGCACTGCGGCTTGAGCCGTTTCGGGTTCCGTCGACATGTTCGGCGTGCCAACTAAGGTGAACACCGCAAACGAGACGGCGACACCTGCCGCAAACACACTGAATCGAGAGTATTTGCGGAGATAGATTTTCGTAATGCGCATGATATTTCTCAACGTATACGGGACAGTGTAACGTCCGTGGGTATAGTAGGGCGGCAATACTGAATAAACGCCGTCCTCATAGTTGTTTCTAAACATCTGCTTAGTGTCGTAAGAGCTGTATAAGTCCGTGCCCCAAAGCATCCATTTGTCGACGGTGAGCGAGTTTGCGTTGTCACCATATTTCACAATGCCAACGTGCAGCTTAGGCATTTTCAACTTGAGTTGACCGAGTGTCATAACGGATACCGCAGTCGAGATGATAGGGACTTGAAGACGGTCCAAACGACGACAAAACACGGTGTGTTCAGCCAGCGCGAGACGCGCTTGTTTATCAACAATCGAAATGTCTTGAACGATGAAAATGACATCCCATCCAAGCTTTCGAATATGCAAAAGGTGATCAATTAACTTTTGTCGATTCTTGTCGTTCCATGTGCGCGAGTTAAACCACGTTCCGCACTCATCGAGCACAATCAAGCCGTCTTTTTTGGTGTCATAGCTCTTGTTTGCCGAACCAATCACCATCAAATCTTCCACTTGAGGCTTGTCCGGCAGACGGTAAAGGCGAGTGTTGCGCTTATCGCGTCCAAGCATTTCTTTCAAGTTGATATCGAGGTTTGTCGCTACAGGCACACCGCGCATAAACGCCTCGCGAATCTTACCGACTGCTGTTAGCGTTTTGCCTGAGCCGAGCTTACCCGTGACAAAGTAGACCGATGCCATTACGCCGCCCTCACAATCGCGTAGAACTTCCACTCCCACACCCAACGAAGCAGACGCGCAGAGTAAATCGCACTGACACAAGGCACGGCGTTATTAGGGATGAACATACCCGCTGCTTGTGACCACATTGGAGGCGCAACATAAGACAGACCCATTGCAAGGGTGTAAATTGCCAAGGTGAGTGTGACGGTCAAGCCGATTAGCAGCGTTAAAATAACCAAGTTGATCGTGACGTTTCGTGCTTTCGCAATGAAGAACCAACCAAATAACGTGGTCGCTATCTGAGAGATAAAGGCAACCAGAGCAGGGAGGCGCAACGCCGTCCCAATGGTACTGACAATTGGTAATAGCTGAATCATTAGTAATATCTCCCCGAACCTGGCTTGTTACTTGGTACAGGCGTGACCTCAGTCAGCAAGATTTCAACAAGCGTCTTAATCGTGTAGATGTAAATCAGAATTGAGATGATCATTTTGAGTTTCTGCGAAAACTCACAAGAGATAGAAGCGCGACCACCGCCAAGCGTGGGGAAGGATAGATTCATGCAGGGCGTTGGCTTAGGTAACACACTCAAAAACGAATCCGATATAGCATTAATATGCCCCTCAGATTCCGCCGTCAGATTCTTCTCAATCAAATCGTTAGCCGCATCGGTCACGGTCTTTTCATAGGAACTCATCGCACCGGACACGGCTTTATCCGCTTGAGTCAGCACATCACCGACATAATCCGAACCTAAACCATGAGGGTTTTCACAATAGTTGTTTTCCTCGGTGGGCTCACAAGGCTTGAGGTCGTCGAGCTTATCCGATAGCTCTGCAAATCCATCAGCATTCGTGGTTTGCAATTCATCGAGTCCCTTAACCACCTCACCAACAGAATTGGTGTTTCGATTGACCGCCGTCGTGATGTCACCGTTAGCTTGCTGAATCAGCGCCTTAGTGTTTTCGTAAATCTTGTTGTCGTTGATTTGCTGCTTTTGAATCGCTTGGGTGTTAGTCACCATCGACGCATTAAGCGCAATGATTTGGTTTTGAATATCAGCGCTCGATTGATTGAGGTCGACATTTAGCGCGTTGAGTGCTTTGTTCACATCCGAATTAAGCCCTTTGATTGCACCAACTACTGCCGTGTCAGTGTTTTCATCTGTGTCAGGGTCTTCAACTTCTGGCTCATCTTCGGTATCCGGTGGATACACTGTATTGGTTGAATCGTCAGGGAGCACGCTAGGGTCTTCGATATCACCCGTTGGGTCGTCGGGGTCGTGAATCGGGTCATCAGGAATAATAGGGGTGTCAGGACCATCTTTACCCCAAAACAGCGTACCACCATCACACTGATTACCAGTGAATTGAAACTTACCGTGACAGCGAGTGTTTTGGGTAAATTCGCCCGAATCTACATCGGTACAAAGCGTAGTGTCATTTGGAATACGCTCAAGCTCACAACGGGTTGCGCCAAAATCGCCATAACATGCCCCCGTGACTTGCTCACCATAAACATAAGCCGACCAATGAAGTGATTGAGTGTCATTGATGGATTGCTTGAACTGGCAAGCATCCATACAAGTGCCGTCAGGGTTTTCACCAAACTCACACGCAGGAACGATAGGTTCACAGGTGTAACCATCACCGTCTTTTACTTTTTCATGGTCTGCTGGACACTTAGCAGTATCATGACGGAACCATACAGTTTGAATTTTCGGGAAAGAAGAGCTGTCGGTATTACACATTATACGTAAGCCGAACTCATCGCTATCCATGTAACATGACTTAGTAGAGAAGTCTTTGTATCGAACAAACTTATTTTCATAACAAGAGACATAAGAATAAGGATTAACTCTCATCCCCCTAGACAGTTTGCAGTCGGGATAAGCGATAACATCCCTCACAGCGTAAGTAGGTTGAGCAGCACTTACATTAAAAGCACTAAACAAAACACCCAGTAAAATAATCAGTGACGCTATGCTTTGTTTAATGTTCATTTGTAAATCTTCCTCGTGAAAAATAACGCCCCCATTCGGAGGCGTTGACCAATGGGTGTATAAAGCAGTCGTTAGAATTACGTTGCTTTGTTTGCACCTTTCTTGAATAGCTTGATGCCAATGAAACCAACCGTTAGTGGAACAGCGATGGTCCAAGTAGAGGCGAGCATGTCAGTAACATACGTGCTTAAATCAGCGAATGCTTGCGCTGCCTGATCTGGCAATGCTGCATGTGCACCAGATGCTGCCATGAGAAGTGCACCACCAAATGTCGCACGTTTTGCTGTTACTACTGCGCCAGACTTAGCCATTGCTGCGCGTACTTTGCTTTGCTTTTCCATAGTCTTATTTCCTATGTGTTGTTTATGAAGAAGTTGAAACCTCAGCCGCTTTCTTGAATCCGAGAATGTGGAAACCAATCGAGAAGCCAAGGATAAATGCTGCCCCAAAACAGCCGAGCATGAACTCTATTGACAGCATTTATCTTTGTCCTCCGACTATCCAACCGAGCGCAACTAACAAGAAGCAAATGCCTAAGAACACCATTAACTGAAAGTTATCGAGTCGAGCCATTAGCTCTGCAAATTGCGTCTCGGTCATGATTTAGCCCTTACTTTTCGTTTAATTGAGGTAGGGCGTAGAGGTGGAAACCGTCGATAGAGACGTGTTTACCCTCATCGTTACCAAAGCTGAATTTCTTGTGTTCCACATCAAACATCATGCGATTACCCACACAGCGCTTGAGCAGTTCGCCAGCCTTGCCGTTTTCCCAAAGCTCAGGAGACACACGCACTTCAATTGTGTCTGTTGGATTGGTCGTGATGAGACGCAGCTTGCCGTTTTGCTTTTGTTCGCCATTACGGTCTGTTTTGGTTTCTTGAACGATGTCCGAAACATCTAGAATTAAACCTTCCATTCTCATAGTGTTTTGCCCTTATTTTTACGTTGTTGGTTAGTTGAAAATTGAAATGACAGTTATTGACACAAGTCCAAGGGAAATTAATGCATCATGTCGGGCGGGGCTGCGCCCACCCAACACGACGCATTAATTTCCTGAGGGTCAGTGAGCAACAGCGCTTCCATTTCGTCATAGAGCGCTAGGTGCTTTTCGTATTGTTCGTAAAGGTCGTCATACATACGCTCGTATTCTTTTTCACGTTCTAGCGCGTCAAAGTAATCGACCACGTTAGACATGATGCCTTGTTGAGCACGGATGAATTGCTCTTTGTTCTCGGTCTTCCAAGTACGGAAGCGAGTCGCGATAAAAATCTTATGGAACATCAAGCCATTCAAACGCGCTTGAGCCATATCACCGTAGCGAGTCGATGAATATTCACCGCCCGAAGCAATCAGTTTTTCGATAGAGGTTGAAACGGAGTATTCCGCTTTTACTGGTTGGTCTTTGCGCTTAACGAACACACCGCCCATTGCGTAACAAAACGCTTTCCAGTCGCCCTCATCAGCAGAGCGGCGAACCTTTTCTAATAGAAAGTGTTCGTCTTGAGATAAATCTGTAAACAAAGCATCGTCCTCTTTGAATTCATCACGAAGACGACGAAGCTCACGCCATACCGTGACAGATGGACCACCAATAAATTGAAATTGACGAATTTGATTCACACGCGCCCAAGTCACGACACGTTCCGCCGCATCTGAGCCAGACAAAGACGAACCTTTGTCAGAATCAATGTGTTGACCGTCGATGTTTTTGCTCAGGTACTTAGCGACATAACCAACGGCTGAACCTTGCGACCAGTCGATAACCTCCGCCTTGAAACGGGCTTTCTTTGCGCCTTTTTCGTCAGGAGAGTCAGCCATAGCAAGACGACGAAACTCAGACGTCACAAATTTGCGTGCGGATTTTTCCATGAACAGCAACAAGTGGTGATGCGGCGTGCCGTCTTGGTGAGGCTCGACAATGCGCATCCCGTAAACCTTGATTTTGCTCTTATCAATCGACTTGCGAAGATTCGCCCAAACGCCCATAAGGTAAGCGTGAGCCGCTTTCGCATCAGGCTTGCCAGCCTCAAGCCATTTCGGGTTGATGTCACCCTTAGAAACAGAGTGGAAACGAGACGGAGCCGTTACCGTGAAGAACACCGCATCGTGATTCGATTCTTGAGCGATTTCCTCAAAGCCACGCAGACGAACGAACATTTCAGCGCGGCGAATCTCAGCGTTAGAAACCGATTTAGCGGATAGCTCGCTGAGTGTGAAGTAGTTAGAAGGGTCAGCCTCATCGTAAGCAATCGTGTTTTCTAGCGCGATACGGTTAGACGTATTGCGGTCACGTTGACGGTTTAGAGAAAAATCCGAGCAGTAAACTTGCTTACGGCGTTGAACAAGCGCTAAATCACGCGCAACACATTCAACCTCGTAAGCACATTTACGGCGCAGTTGACGAACAAGCCAATGCTCATCAAGAGCACGGTTCACCAATGCGAAAAGTTCACAGTTGTTTTCTGCGTATTGAATTTGCTCAGGTGAGAATGCCAAGCCTAATGAATCAAGAAGCTGACGCGCTTTATCAAAACGCGCTTGTGATTCTTCAAGCGGAATTGCACTTAACACGCGAGAGAAGTCGCGTGATTTGCGCTTGGCTAGATTGGTAATTTGTTCATCAGACATCGCGTAGCTGTAGCCGTGCTCAGTCAAGCGGTCGTGAGCGTCGTTAACTGCGCGAACGGCTTCCAGAGCGTTGCGTGTTTTCAGAATGTCGGTGTAAGCGCGTGTCATGTGTCGAGCGAAGTCGCCGTTACGGTGTAATGATTTCGGCAAGTCCAAGCAAGGATTAGAAGCAGGGCGCTCAATAAAATCTGACAAGTCGTGTGAGTAGATTGACGCACTCATTGCCGATTTCACAGCCGACGGAATGAAATCCTCAGGCGTTGTGAATCTGTGGTCGACGTACTCAAAACGATGGTCAAATAAGTTATCAGGAATATGCTCACATGAAGCCCAAGAATGGACAGGAACAAAATCAATCCACTCTTGTTTGCCGGACGCTAAATCAATAACAAGTTCACGCATCGGTTACGCCTTACAATCCGTGACGCGGTCACACTTTTGATTGTTTTGGTATTCAATCTTTGAGTTAACGGCATGAATCAATCGACGAGTCATTTCACAATCGGCCAGGGCTCGGTGTGCGATTAAGTCGGACACATCAACATGCTGTTGGGCACAGGCATTAGTAAGAGATTGCCACTTGTAGTCCTCATGATATTCATTCCAAACACCGTAAAACTCTGCGTACCAAAGCATTGCGCACTGAGGAACACAGAACTTGAAAAACAAATCGTGAACGGATTGAACGTAAGCGGCGTTACAGTGCTTATCCAAAGACTGGATAATTAAGCGTGTATCAAAATCTGAGTTGTAGATGATAATGGGACGACCGTTAAGAAGTGGAAGAAAACGGTTGGAGAACATCAGATGAAAGTCGGGCGCGTCTTTAACGTCTTCATTGGTGATGCCATGAATAGCTGTAGCGTCAGCAGGAATCGAACACGTTGGTTTAACAAGTTCATTAACGATAACTTTGCCGGAATCAGCACAGATAGCAGTGAACTCAACAATTTCTGCGTCAGCTCCTAAGCCAGTAGTTTCTGTATCGATAATGATCGCATTTTCAGTAGGAAGTTTTTTCATAGCAACACCTTGACTAGTTGAGAGAACGACCGCCAAAGCCAAGCGCGAAAGCGTCAAGGGCAAACGCCCAGAGCTAGGCGGTCTTAATTGCGATTTATGGCAATCCTAGTTGCGACTAATGGCAACTGCAAGATGCGATTTATGGCAACTTTGTGGCTACAATGAGAAGAAATGGAGGTTCTTATGTACACAGCTGAACTAATTAACGCCTACAAAAAGGCGAAAAACTACGTACAAGATAAGCAGGTTGCGCACGATTTGAATCTAGACCCGCCGAAGATTAGTAAAATTCGCAAAGGTGTTAGACAACTTACTGATGAAGAAGCAGTTTTTCTCGCACACGGCGCAGGTATAGACCCTGAGATCGCGTTACTAGGATGTCACGCTGATCGCAATGAAAATCCAGCGATAAAAAGCATGTGGGAAAGCATTGCAAAAAAGTATAACGGACTTGGATTATCAAGCATTTCAATGATTTGTGCCGGATTAGCCTTAGTGATTGCAAGTCCACAGGAACCACTATTACAGTGCGCATTATATGTGTTATGTTAAATAGTCTGGGTTTATGGTTAGGTTCATGACTATGCTTAAATCAACCACTTACCAACCAGATCACGTACTTGCCAATTTATTATGATGAGTCTACGATAACTTCATAAGTAAAAATTATGTGGTTTTCGTTAGGTTCATAAATAAGTTTATTTAACAGTATTCTGATTTACCATAAAATAGCTAATATCGATCTATCAATCTACGATTGCTTGCTCTTCAATTAGCAACTTATAAAAAATGGCGTCTATTTCTTTAGACGCCATTTTTGTTTACTGGAAATATTAAATTAGCCACCGGCTAATTTGACTGTCATGCCTTTCTTTTCAAGATGTGCCTTGATCTTGTCTCTAGCATCACCTTGAATCTCGATATTGCCATCTTTTACAGAGCCACCACAGCCACAGACTTTTTTGAGTTCTGCCGCTAATAACTTTAAAGGTGCATCATCCAAGTCTAAACCTGTAACAATGCATACGCCTTTACCTTTACGGCCTTTCGTTTGGCGCTGAATCCAAACAACACCATCGCCTTTAGGGCGAGATACTTTTTCTTCTTCCGGTTTAATTCGACCGGTTTCTGTTGAATATACCAGAGTCATTCTATTGTTTCTTTTGTTGTTGAGCTTGCATCGCTTTTTGCTTTGCAACCAAATAAGCTTCGATATGGCGTTGAATAGCGGCTTTACTGCCCTTAATCAGTTTACCATTAAACATACAGTACCAAGAGTTAGGTTGGCCTGTATCGTTTTGAATAGTATAGCCGTTAAAGACCTCTGATTTTGCAACACCAGTTTGCTGCACTCTTTGTCCGAGTGAAGCAAACTCTTTGGGATCAATAATCGATGCGGTGTCACACCACCAATCAATGCTTTTCTTTACCGCCGTCAAACTGCCCTGTAAAACGTGGTTCTTGATTTTAACCTTCCAAACACTGCCATCTGATCCGACTGACTGCAGGTTAAAACCTCTATAATTTGAAATCGCCATACCACTGAGTCATCTGTTTAATGCGTTGATATAATCATAATTGCTACTGAGCAATATTCAAATACGGCTTGAATAATCCTTGCTCTAGAAAACAACTTGTATCATAAAACGCGTCTCGATAACGTTAATCACTTTGCACTGTTTATACAATCTTCCAAGAACTCATGAAATTTGTGCCCGTTGTTTTGAAGCATTTTAGGGAACATTGAGATCGGAGTCATTCCTGGAAATGTGTTTACTTCGTTTAAGTAAATCTCATCATCTTCCGTTAGGAAAAAGTCGATACGAGATAAATGACGAAGATTCATTTGTTTAAATACCGTCTCTGACGCGTGTTGGATGGAATCTAATTGTATTTGAGTTAGATTCTTCGCCTCAACTTCTGTGAGCGAGTGACTTGAACTGCTGTACTTTTCATCGTACGAGTAAAAAGCACCATCAGGCGCGATGACCTCGCCTGGCTTAGTGATATGTAGTTGGCCATTCATCTCATATGCAGCAACTTCAAGTTCTCGAGGTTTTACTGCTTTCTCAACCAACACTTGGTCAGAAAACCCAAAAGCATCATTTACTGCATTAGAAAGCTTGTCTTTTTCTATGACACTGTAACAGCCAACGGAAGAACCTTGGCGAGCGGCTTTAACAAAAACTTTTCCCCACTTTTCAAAGGCTTTATGAGCTTGAACGTGAGCTTCTTCATCGTTTCGCGTTAAGAATAAGTATGGCGTATTGGGTATGCCAATAGCGTCGTACCAAAGCTTAGATGTGATTTTATTGAAACTATTGCTACTCGCTTCTGGCCCGCAGCCAAGATAAGGAATACCTGCGATTTCAAACAGAGATTGAATGTCGCCTGTTTCGCCAGGAAAACCATGTATACAAGGCACGATGAAATCAATGGTTTGATTAGATTCACTTGAGCACAACTGCTTGGTATTGAGATCCAAGTAAACCAACTCACCTTGGTTGGTCATCCAACCTTCGTTTTTTATTTCTACGCGTGTAACGTGAACGTCTTCAATAAGATTTAGTTGTTGTTCGACAAAGTTTGCAGACAATAATGAAATCTCGTGCTCAGAAGAGCCACCGCCGCATAGTAAAAGAATATTTTTAATCATGAATCCATCTTTCCGTGACCTACAAAAGATACTATTTATTATGATAAACCTTTGAAGTGTGACGTACAGTAATTTTAATGTGAGGAATGTTGTTCGAATAGGATTTGAGCAAATAAATAAGGGAGCTATTCGCTCCCTTATTTGATGTGTTAATTTAATTTGTTAAGCGTTGGGTAAGCTGAGTTTTTGATTGCATCAATGCTTTTAACAAATGGTCTTAACTGCTGAAATTGAGCTGGCAAAGTCGAAATCGCTTGCTTGGCTTCTGCGCTTGTTGCGTAGTCTCCGTATAAAACTGAGAACCACTTAGTACCGTTTACAACTTTGTAGTTTTCCCAAATTGGCTGACCGTTCTGTGGCAGCTTATTTGCAAACTGATCGACTTTAGCTTGGCTACCCACAGCTGCGACTTGAATGGTATAGCCGAATCGTTGAATGCCAGCTTGCTTTTTACTTGGTGGTACGATCTTAACTGGCTTCGCCTGCTCTTTTGGCGTTAGCTTGACTACTTTCTTTTCTTCAGGCTTTGCCGTCATTTTCACAACAGTTGGTTGTACGTCTTTTTCTACTACAGCGTTTTCAGACGCCATAATTGGTTTAGAGATACGATCTGATTTGTAGTCCTCTCGGTAACTTTCTGAGGTCACATCCGTGATGTAAGTTTCAGATGCACAAGCAGAAAGCAGAACTGACAAGCCGATGATTGCGATTTTTTTCATGAAGTAACAAATGCTCTGGATAAATATTACGATAAATCATGCCGATAGCAG
>NZ_JAWOWK010000014.1:0-91734 GCF_033340375.1 Vibrio sp. 1167
CGAGGTCTGCCGCGCTTGCCTTGTTTGTTTTGCTTCCACTCGGCTATCGCTTCCTCATCAATCCAAAAGGTCAGAGAGCCACGGTTTATTAAGGCTTTGTTGTACTGCGTCCAGTTAGTTGTTTTGTAACGAGGTTTAGGCATGAGGCTACGACGATTAATGGGTGTAGCCGATCAGATCGTAGCTTCTTGATTTAGTTCCATCGATTTAAGCAACAAAGCCGATATCAAAAGTCAATTTGAAGGTTTGGAACGTAGTGGATATCGAATCATAAAGTCGGGAAAATCAGTAAACATAGAAACACCATTACCTCAAATATCAATCGCAGAACAGAGTTTTGACTCAGTATTGGAAGAAATTAGTATCGCACTAAATAAAGCCCAGCAGTTGCATTCGTGGATGGTAAATCACCCTTCTGTGTGACGTTAAAGAAACGATGCTCAGGAAAACTTATATCTAGAGGCTTGCTGATGGGGCATGAAACACAGAAATGCCCCATTATTGGTTTCGTCTAACAAATTTGCGATTTCAATCAGTCGTAATTTACCCAAATATAACTCATGTGACGTTAATAATAGTTATGCGGTGAGAGTGAAATTTTAATTGGATTGGTAAGTCGCTTCTGGACAGAAGTGGTTTAGAGTTTGTGTCCTAAATCGTGCGGTTCAGATTAGTTGAGTTTGGGGAAATCTAATCGCTGACTTTATTATTCCCGATCTTTTGGCTGCGTCAACAGCCAAAAGAATACTATTTATTATTTATCGCATAAGGACTCTTATGTTTTTAAAGCTTCCCTTCTACTATTTGACCGCTACACAGCTTGTCAGCAACCTTTTTCATGAGTAACGCTCTTTCCGTTAAGAACTCTTCATAGTTATTATTCATTAACTTCACGACCGGAATTAAATGTGACTCGAGGCGCCTCTCGACTTCTGGTTGGCCAAGTGAAGATGCCTCCATTCTTTCTGAAATATAATCTGACGGCGTTTTTGCAGATATATTTCTATTTGTTCTCCACGAAATCAGTGCACAGTTTAGGGCTCTGTTGATTTGATAATCTTTGTAGTCCTTATCCTTAAGCCAAGCCTGTGGAAAGACATGGTGATACTCTCTTACTAAAACGTTTTCATACGAGGCAGGAGCACCATCAGCAAAATCAAAACCTCCAGATTTTAATCCAACAGCTAGAATAGCTCTAGCCAAACGATCTTTCCTGTACGGCCAACCCGCTGACTTAATTTCTTCTTCGCCAGCTATTGGATACAGTGCTTCGTCAAATATTTCTGGTGCTCCCTTACCAGTAGTGATGACATTCAATAACTCTTTATAATCGGCAAATGCTCTACTATTGGTTGTACGATCATATCTTTCTGTAAAAAAAGAGCGCCAAATATACTTTCTAAGAGTCGAACGAATTTCCCCTTCTTTATCTAGTCCTTCATCTGCTTTTCCCCATAGAGCCGCAAGTACGTAAACTACGACATCACTAGGGAGGCGCCTAGAATCCAAAATCTTTTCATCAGTAAGAAATGAGACCGCCTTTTTGATTCCTGTTTTAATCGTCAACCAGTTTTCATCGAACGAAGTCGCAAACTCACTCATCAGGTAAGTACCTTTGGAAGGTAGCTTATTGCTCACCAAGGCAGCAACTGCGAGAACAATATCTTCGGGTGCGTTATATCGGCTCAAATAAGGAACATCTTTTTTAAGTTCTTCTATATAACCATGAAGAGATTTTCCGGACGCAGCTTCAATTTGTGCGACAACTATATCAAACGGTGTAAGCGGTGAAGATGATGTGTTCATTTGAATAAACACATCTAACGCGACTTCTGGCTTTGTTGATACAGGTAAAGACAGGAATGGAATGTTGAATATTGAGAATTTGCTACGAAGCTTGTTTCCAAGATCATTGATTTCAAGAAGTGAGTCCATGTCTCCATTTGAAGCTTCTTTGGCCCAACCTTTGAACAATTTTTCCGCGTCGGTATCAGGGCGCAAAAGGTATACTGGTATAAGCCTTCTACTCCACATTTCGCTAGGGGAGTTTGCCCACAAAGGGTATCTCTCTCCATTCTTCTCGTATCGAGATATTGAGGTCGCAAAAAATGGAAGTTCTAGCTCCTCATCTTCCTCAATTTTAATTAAATAAGTTCTATCTTCGTATAGATCGTTCAAAGCCCTCCAAAAGGAGGTTAATCGTTGCTGGCCGTCCAAAAGATGCTCAATAATTTTCTCACCTTCCGCTGGCGCACCTACAATCGGTCGAGATATGAATGGTTCTTTCTCGCCAATCTCGAGAGTTAAAATTGCGCCGGCTGGAAGCTGTTTTAGAACGGTGTTTAGTAAAGAAGTAATTTGCCCATAACTCCAAGCTTCAAATCTTTGAAAGCGAGGAAGGACAATTTGCCTTGTTCGAATTCGTGTCATCCAATCGGGGAGTGCTCTATTTCTTGCTTCCATCATTTTTCCTTGTCTAATCGTCAAGCAGGATGCTTTTACTCTATTTATCACCGATAATGCCAAATTGATTGCATAAGACAATGATTTAATCAGCGTATCTTCAAATTTGAGCTACCCAAAAGCAGGAAAAATGACAAAACGTATATTCCTATATACGTCGCATTTAGCATTAGTAAATCTATCGAAAACTTTTGAAATGAGGCTGAAGAGGTTTGCTTTCCGTAACGCAAAACGGGGCAAATTTGAGTTGCGCTGCCCTACTAGTGCTTGTGCACTGTGAAGGGGCTGGACAAAACGGGTTTGATGATTTGCTAAGTTAGCATTTGGAGCATTAACTGTGTCCAATTGCAAAATAGTATTCAACGTGACTAGATTATAAAAACTGGGATGCATCACGTTCCAAATTGGCATTTATTGATTATTTCTCCAATACAGACTTGATTGCGACCATTTTCTTTTGCTGTATACAAAGCCTTGTCAGCTAGTTTGAAAACCTCATCAGCACTATTAGCTTGAGATAAACTAGAACAACCAATTGATACCGAAATGTGTGTGTGTGAAGTTACTTCCAAGATAGGACTCAAGTTTTTTTCAAATACTTTCTTTCTAAGCTTCTCCGCTATCTGGGCAGCTTTATGTAATTCGCATTTTAATAACACTACGACAAACTCCTCACCACCGTAGCGATATACAGCATCTGTATTACGTATATTAGCCTTTAAGGTCTGAGCAACTGTTTTAAGCACGTTATCACCGACTAAGTGACCATATGTGTCATTAAATGTCTTAAAATGATCGACATCTATCAATAAAACTGAAATTTCCTTTTTTTGCTCTGGACGCCTGTTTACGAGAAGGCTCATATCTTTATCTAAGGCCATTCTATTATTTACATTCGTTAGCTTATCCGTAATAGCGCTAACAGAAAGCTCTTCTTCTAATGCTCTCCGTTGCTTGTCATACTGCTCATATGACACCGCACTTACTAACATAATGAGAATGAAACAAAAACATACTGAAACGACATATAGAGCAATCGCCTTTTCTTGTTCTTGTATATGAGTGATTGTGTACCCACCAACTAAGAATATCCCCCCACCTATAATCAATTGCCAACGAACAATACGGGCACCAAAAGTAGGAGCAAGCAATGCGTGTACAATGCCTTTGTTAGACTCTAAGCATATGGTTGAAATACTCAGCACCATTCCTAATACAGTCGTTGTAGGAGACATTTGGCCATAAAAATTATCAACGTTGTAGAGGTATCCGATCACCGATAGTAGTGGTAAAAAAATGGAGCAAATCGCTATCACTTGTGTGAGGTAGCAAAACCGTCGCCTTAACATGAAAACCAATGCAATGAAGATGGAGCTAAGCATGTATGTGGTGTTACTACCCATTTTCATCGGTGCAGACATGTTTAGTAAGTGGGAAAAAGTAGCATTCAGGCTAAGGATTTCATCGACAATGTTATTTCCCGTCAATTCTTGCTGAAGACGTGTAACCAAACAAATACCAGCAAAGACTAATAAAAATCCAGCCCACTTAGTCGATGTTCTTATTAAAACACCAGCTAGTGACAACACTAGTAGCATTATAGTGGTCAAGGGATGAGTCGCGGGACCATTAGCGACTGGACGATAAATCCATTCCAACTCAAGAAAGTAAGAAAGGATAAGTAGAGAACAAACAAGCAATACGCAACCATACCCAATAATACTGAGCTTCAACGCTTTGCTAATAAGATTCTGTTTTTTGGACTGCATGTGTAGTCGCTCGTTTAGTGTAAGCTGCATTTTAAGTAGCTTAGTTTAATAATTAGCCCACGATATGCAACCAGGCGGAACATACCAATGTGCTGTTTCACCCATTGTGAACGAATTTATGAGTCTCATTTACAACTCATCAAAGATCATTATGACATTAGGAAAAGTAAGCTGAAGAGCGACTGGCGGCATTATTTAAGAAACAAGCTCTGACAAACTTTGGGGCATAAGTGATTTATGAAACAAGCTGTTTCCCAATTGTGCAGTAGCATGCTGCACAAATAGGTTTTGGACAATTTGGCAACAAGCTGTTGCCAAAATAATTCTCATGATGGCTTCATGTGTTCTAAACACGTTTTGGGGCGTGCGACGTGAAGTCGTATGAAGCGCTGTTCACCGCTTAATGTGTGAACCATCTGTATCACCAGATGAACCTAGGACTCTGAATAAAGTAGCGAGTCTGACAATGTAACGAAGACTGGTCATGTACCAGTCGGGATCTAAATCGTGAGAGGACGATCCTCCTGATAACCACAAAATTGGGTGAGTGCTAGGTAGTCAGCATGATGAACATACGTGAATTCGCATAAGGTGCGTTATACGTTGAAACAGCGGAAGTGGTTAATACGCTGTAGCCAAAAGGCAAGAGAGTCGGAAAGAGATTGCCCCATGCTCTTTCGTGATCATTGAACTCTCCGCACCATAGCGAGCATCTACCCTGACATTGCGTAACATACGGAACACGGTAAGCCTGTATTACTCCCTCTGGGAAAGCCTCTGTGGCCGATAGTGATGCAGGTAGAGGATGTTGGAAAAAGCGAAGGCTGCATTGTAACGATGCAGATACAGATTCATATCTGATCACGAAAGTGGGCTGACTTCCGACTGGTCTTCCATTGCAAGATAATTTGAAGAACTTTATTCAAGGAGAAACGCAAATGATGATTTCAAAAGAGATTAGTGCCTCTCCTGACAGTGCTCAATGGCAATCCATCAATTGGAAAGCCGTTGAATCCCATGTTTTAAAGCTTCAGATGCGTATTGCAAAGGCAACACGAGAAGGTAAACACGGCAAAGCGAAAGCATTGCAGTGGATATTGACTCACTCGCGTTCAGCAAAACTTCTTGCTGTTAAGCGAGTATCACAAAATAAAGGCAGTAAAACGCCTGGAATAGACGGCGCTATCTGGAATACGGATACGCGCCGCATGAAAGCAGTCAATCAATTGAGCAGGAAAGCTTATCAAGCCAAACCACTCAAGCGTATCTACATCCCCAAGAAAAACGGTAAACTCAGGCCGCTGGGTATCCCGTGCATGGTTGATAGAGCACAGCAAGCGCTTCATCTTCTTGCACTGGAGCCAGTATCAGAAACACTTGCCGATCCCAATAGCTACGGTTTTCGACCCAATAGAAGTACTGCTGATGCAATTGCTCAGTGTTTCATCTGTTTAAGTCAAAAGAGATCCGCGCAATGGGTGCTTGAGGGAGACATCAAAGCCTGTTTCGATAAAATCGGACATCAATGGCTTATGAATAACATTGCCGTAGATAAACGCATGTTGGAACAATGGTTAAAGTCTGGTTTTATGGACAAAGGACTGTTCTATCGCACTGACGAGGGAACACCACAAGGCGGGGTCATATCTCCGACCTTGATGTTAATGACACTTGCAGGGCTTGAACAGCGCATAAAGTCTACCGCACTAAAAAAGGGTGCGAGAGCCAACTTTATTGGATACGCCGACGATTTCGTCGTCACCTGTGCTTCAAAGGAAGTGCTGGAGAACGATATCAAACCGTTGATTGCTGATTTCTTAGCAGAAAGAGGCTTAACACTCTCCGAAGAGAAAACGCACATTACCCACATCAGCCGTGGTTTTGACTTCCTAGGTTTTAATCATCGGAAGTACAAAGGAAAACTGCTCATTAAACCGAGCAAATCCAACACATTGATGCTCTTGAGTAACTTGCGCGAACTCATCAAGAAGCACGCAACCATCCCTGTTAACGATCTAATCAAGTTGATAAATCCGAAACTCAGGGGTTGGTCGAATTACTATCGACACTGCGTTGCTAAACAGGTATTCGGATATGTAGGTCACAAGCTATTCCATGCGTTATGGCACTGGGCTAAAAGGCGTCATCCGACTAAGTCTAGAACTTGGATTGCCCTTAAATACTTCATCAACCGTCAAGGTCAATGGCAGTTTCACGGTTGGCAGAAGATCATGGATATGGATTGTCAGTTCAATCTGTTTCAAATAGCTAAGGTGCCGATTGAGAGGCATGTGAAAATCAGGAGTGCTGTAACGCCTTTTGATCCTCAATACCAAGAATACTTGGCAAAGAGAAAATCAAAGAAGTTATGTCGTAACTCTTGGCGTGAGCCTACTCTCGCTGCTTTATAAGTTGCTGGGTACCAACTGGTGCCTTCGTGAAGGCTTGAGCCTAGTGCGGTGAAAGTTGCACGCTGGGTTCTTAGAGGGGCGACACTTGGTAACAGGTGTCGTCTACTCGACAAAATCGTCTCAGAGAAGAAGGCAAACTACGACAAATGGCACCGAAAAGTTTCGTACTTTATTGTCATAGTTCTAATCTTTATTGTTCGAGTTTCAAACTTTGTTGTCCACCGACAAATGATGCTCTTGCCATCGCTAATGCGGCGCTCCAGATAGGAATAAAATACAGCAAGCCCAAATAAATGGAGCAACAAACCTTGATGTCTCTTGAAGCAAATCGCCAGTTTCTATCAAAAACCATAGTGTCATTGGGGGCTGCACATCCGAGGCATCATTAACGAGTACGGTATCGTCAAAGCAAAAGGTACTAAAACACTTTTGTCCATTTCCGGTAACCGTTCACCCTTGATGAGATGATGAACAACGAAAAGATAAACCATGTTAGTAACAGTCCAAATAGGACTGTCGTGTGACTTCTCACCGCCTTATCAGGCGATGCTTCTTGTTTCGCAGGCTATAGCTCAAAATATCGAGTCTTACGTAAGCCTCCACAAGCAGACACGACCGTCCAGCCGCGTTGATAACTTTAAACTGCTGCGCCATAACGGTTCCCTTGCCACAATCTGCTACTAGGCTATGTGGGGTCTTCTTGGTCAGTCAGTTGAAAATTGGTTTTATCTTCTGCACTTGGTTTTCGTTACAGATAATTAAGAGTATAGCATTTAAATTGCTATCGCAATTTCGACTTATATCACCGCCCGTACTGGGCGATGGTTTACGTCGATTTTGCTAAAATTTTTAAATTCCAATTACGCTATCACGACATTTAAAAAATCCAAAACTTTGGAGTTTAAAAAAGATAATCGAGTCATCGTCTGCTGTATATTTGATGTGTTAATAATTAACACAGGTGGTTTTATGGGCAGAACAACAAGTGTCACCATTGGCGGATCGCTCGATGGTTTTATTGAACGAATGATCGCAACAGGCCGCTACTGCTCAACAAGTGAAGTGATGAGAAGTGCATTACGATTGCTTGAACAACAAGACTTATTGAGAAAAGCTCTTGATGAAGGCGAGGCAAGTGGAGAGTGCTCTTTGTCTTTAAAAGACATTGCAGCAAAAAGAAAGGCTCGACTGCATGTATAAACTCTCCCAGAAAGCGGCAGATGATTTTGGAGATATTTACGAATACATGAGATTTGATATTTATTCCACATTACAGGGAGAAGTACAAAGTCATAAACTTTATTTAAGTGACAGTGTAACCAGTGAGTGAGTTTTACAAATAAAAATGATTAAGCTAATGCGCTGCGCTTGTAGCATCCATACACCAATAAAAACGACTGTATCGATTTTTTCCTGATGTGTGGATATCCAGTTTGGAAATTTAAATCTCATGGTACGTTAGATGATAAAACCAATGACAAAGAGGCTTGTATGCTTTTTCGAATTATTTTTATTGTACTTTCATGTAGTGCGCTTTTCATCGTGATCAGTGACAACGTGGCCAACTGGATGAGTGTTATGGCTTGGATATACATTTTTGCAATGATGGCTGTCGGTGTAATGACATTGAAAGCAGATAAAATTATTACATGGTGTGATAAACTGCTTACTAAGAAAGATGACAAAAACGCTCCTTAGATGGCAATATCGATCTGTTAAGAAATTTTCGAGAGCATTTGATCGATCTTTAAAAGACTTAAGAATCCGATATTAGCTATCTGATATCGGATTTTTTATGCGTTTTGAAAGATAGTTAGTTACACCTTTCTGAACAACCATCTACACCATTCGTTTCAAATGATTCGTATGAATCGAATGATTCGTTTATAATGAACAAAAAAGGAGCACACTATGCAATCGTTAACCGCAAACACAGCAAAAACCAAGTTTGGTGATTTACTGATGAAAGTACAGCGAGAACCTGTACAAATTAGTAAAAATGGATCACCGGTGGCCGTCGTCATGTCATGTGAAGAGTACGAACAACTTGAAGCTTTGAAGATGGCAATGGTGAGATCACGCTTTGAACAAGCTGAGCGAGATATCGCAAATGGTGATTTGGTCGATGGCGAAACATTTATGAACGACTTGGACCAGGGCAAGTTTGACTAATGGCACAATATAAACTGGCGCCAGCCGCACAAACTGACCTGGTTGATATTCGTCGTTACACCCTTGAAAATTGGGGTAGTGTGCAGTGGACTAGTTATTTCGGGGAGCTAAAACGTTCAATGACGCTGTTGGCCAACAACGAGTTGATTGGGATCGATATGCCCGAGCTGGGAATTGGTTACTGCCGCTTTCCATTAAAACATCATGTGATTTACTACATTAAAAAATCTGACCATATCGTGATTGCTGCGGTTCTTGGCCGAAATATGTCTCCTGCTAAACATTTCCAGCAACAGATATAGCTTTTATCCTTTTTCGCTTAATCTAAATACGACACTTTCACTTAACTCAAATGTATTAAGCCGAGTTTCCTTGTGGTTTGCTTTTAAGTCGCACAGTGCGCTTAGCCAGATTCTATCTGATCTGCTCCAGCCAGACTGGACACTCCATTAAGCGACATTTTGTTGTTCAAAGTTAACTGGGCTTAGATACCCGAGAGCACTGTGCCTTCTCGTCTGATTATAATCAACCTCTATGTATTCGAAGATCGCTTGGCGCATCTCGTCTCGCGTCATGATCGGCTCATATTGGATCGCTTCAACTTTCATTGAATGGAAGAAGCTCTCAACACAAGCGTTGTCCCAGCAGTTTCCTTTTCTACTCATACTTTGCTTTAGATTATAAGCGGTCATGAGGTCTCGATAGTCTTTTGAGCAATACTGGCTACCTCGATCACTGTGAACGATAACTTGCTCAGGGAATCCGCGACGGAACAAGGCCATTGATAGCGCATCGCAGACCAGCGTAGCAGTCATTCTGGTATCCATAGACCAGCCGACTACTTGTCTTGAGTAAAGATCAATAATTACCGCCAAGTACAGCCAACCTTCGCTTGTGGCAACGTAGGTGATGTCACCCGCCCACTTTTGATTCGGAGCCGCTGCGTTGAAGTCCTGAGCCAGCAGGTTCGGAGCAACAGGCATTTTATGCTTGCTGTCTGTTGTACACTTAAACTTGCGTGCGGCTTTCGGAGTCAAATCCTGACGCTTCATGCTGGCTGCAATGGTTTTAACATTATGACTATTACCGTTCTCAGCCAGTTCTTTTTGAATGCGCCTCGCACCATCTCGGCCTTTGCTGCTGTCAAACGCCTCCTTGACCTTGATATCAAGCTCTTGGCGACTTGCCTCGCGCTGGATAGCCTTGTGGCGGTGCTTAATCCAGTAATAAAACCCACTTCGAGATACCCCGAACACCTTAGCCATACGGACAACATTGAAGCACAGCAGGTGTTCGAGCATAAATTCGTAGCAATCTACTTTAGATTTTTCGCGATGTATGGAATCCACTCATTCTCTGCAAAACTTAAGCATAGGCAGGAACATGAAAACGAGGTGTCATCATGCTAAGAACGAACGTCATCGGTATAGATTTAGCAAAAAACGTGTTACAGGTTTGCCATATTAGCCGCCAAGGAGAACTGCTCAGTAACAAAGCAGTAAGCAGGCAGAAACTTAAGGAGTTACTCGCTAAATCCAAGCCATCTCTTGTTGCTCTAGAAGGCTGCGCTAGTTGCCACTACTGGGGCAGATACGCTGAGTCTTTCGGACACGAAGTACGGATAATCAATCCGAAAAAGGTAAAGGCATATGTTGATGGCCATAAAACTGATGCCAATGATGCTCTTGCCATCGCTAATGCGGCGCTCCAGATGGGAATAAAATACAGCAAGCCCAAATCAATGGAGCAACAAACCTTGATGTCTCTTGAAGCAAATCGTCAGTTTCTATCAAAAACCATAGTGTCATTGGGGCTGCACATCCGAGGCATTATTAACGAGTACGGTATCGTCAAAGCCAAAGGTACTAAAGGGCTGGCTGAATTGGTCACTTCAACACTCTATGAAAGTGATGTTTTGCCAGCAAGCTTGGTCACAACCTTGTCGATGCTATGGCAGCAATACCTTAACCTGAAAGATGAACTGAGCAAGCTCCAGAAATCCATGAACTCGACAACTCGTCAGATAGAACCTTGCAAAAGACTCATGGCACTGGAAGGTGTCGGTGAAACAACAGCTTCCATGCTCTACGCTACTTTAGGTAACGGAACGCAATTTACCAATGGACGGCAAGCTTCAGCGTTTGTTGGGCTAACACCGAAACAATACAGTTCAGGCGGTAAAGTGACGATGCTGGGCATAGATAAATTTGGCGGTGTCAAAGATCTCCGTTCAATGCTATACCTTGGTGCCATGGCATATATTTACCGATTGCCCGAATCGCCAAAAAACCAGAAGCAGGCATGGCTTATCAAGTTGGTCGATAGGGTTGGGTTCAAAAGAGCCTGTATCGCTTTGGCAAACAAGACGGTCAGGACAGCTTGGGCAATGCTCCACTATGAAACGGCTTATCAGCCAAAGCCATTATCTATTTAGCTATATGAATTAACAGATTACAAATAATGATGTTCAATGGTTAGACCAGCCTACTGAGACCCTGACTACTTCGCAATGCTTTTAAAAGCTTCTTTCGCGACAAGGACAGTAGGTGCGTACACATCAAAGGTTAGAAGGTAGCTTTCAATAAGAAACCGAATATACGACCGCATCTTATCCATTGCACATTTTTATCTTGTAAAACCCGTGGATTCCATATACGAAGTAGGTGGCGGCCTTTTTTACTATATCTAGCTCTTCAGCTTGCTCAGCCAATTGCCTTTTAAGCTTGGCGACTTCAGCGGCTAGATCTTTTTCCCGCTGACTGGTACTGGTGTCTTTCTTCGCGGCCTTACGCCAACCGTAGATCTGAGATTCGTGTAACGAGAGTTGCCTCGCTGCCGCAGCGACTCCCACTTTATCTGCTAGCTTCAGTGCTTCTGCTTTAAATTCAGGAGAATGGATAATACGTTTTTTCTTGCTTGTCATGCTTCACCTCGTTAGTGATTGTACTCACTTAACTCGGTGTCCAAAACTGCTGGTGCGGATCAAAATTGGCCAATGCAACGGAGATTGCAACCAGTAAGATAACGGACAATAATAAGGTCCTTTTAATGCCATGTTTTTCATTATTTTTTCCATCTCAGATGGTGATTTATGGCAGTACTAACTGGGTATTTTTTATATTAGGAGAGTTTTATATCCAATGGAAATGACCTAAATCATTTTCTTGGAAAAAGAGAAGCACTCACATTATCTGAGTGCTTAGCTTCTCACGACATCTAGTGAATTTTTATAACCAACAATGGAGAGAAAATGAGTAGCGATAACGGTGGTGTTCCCCACCCTAGTGGCAAAGCAAACCCAATCGATACGGATTATACCGTTGGTCAGGACAACGTCGTTCTTTCCGCCGGTCCGTTTGGCCTGGACATTCATAACCGGGTTTTCGCCGTCTCAGGCTTAGCGATTGTCATCTTTGTATTTGCAACCCTAATCTTTCGCGAACAAGTCGAACCCCTGTTTCTTCACTTAAGATCTTGGCTCACCTCAAGTCTTGATTGGTTCTTCTTGTTATCAGGTAACATTTTTGTTGTCGTCTGTCTCGGACTGGCCATATCACCGTTAGGCCGGGTCAGAATCGGCGGTACCGATGCCACTCCGGATTATTCCTATTCAGGATGGCTGGCGATGTTATTTGCGGCCGGCATGGGGATTGGCCTGGTCTTCTTTGGCGTTTCTGAACCCATGACCCATTTCACTACCGCGCTGGGCGGCACCACACTGGAAAATGGTGTGCGTACCGACTGGGCACCACTGGGTGGTGCGATGGGTGATACCGAAGCCGCACGTTCGCTCGGTATGGCAGCGACGATTTACCATTGGGCACTTCACCCTTGGGCAATATACGCATTGCTGGCTCTGGGACTGGCTATTTTCTCGTTCAACAAAGGGTTACCACTGACTATGCGTTCAGTGTTCTATCCGCTGTTTGGCGAACGAGTCTGGGGCTGGACTGGTCATATCATCGATATTCTGGCAATTGTGGCGACGGTCTTCGGTCTGGCGACATCTCTGGGCTACGGCGCGTCTCAGGCTGCGACCGGGTTAAACTTCCTGTTTGATATCCCATTGACTGACACCACGCAAATTATTCTGATCATTGTGATCACTGCATTTGCACTGCTGTCTGTACTGGCTGGCCTTGATGGCGGCGTAAAACGCCTGTCAGAAATGAACATGCTGCTGGCTGCACTGCTGCTGTTTTTCGTGGTAGTCATCGGTCCGACAGCCGCGATTCTGCTCGGATTTTTCGATAATATCGGTGCTTATCTGACCAACTTCCCTGCACTGTCGATGCCATTTGGCCGTGAAGATGTGAACTATTCTCAAGGCTGGACATCGTTCTACTGGGCGTGGTGGATTTCATGGTCACCATTCGTCGGTATGTTCATTGCTCGTGTATCACGTGGCCGAACCGTACGCGAGTTTATCGTCTGTGTGCTGATTGTTCCGTCAACCGTGTGTGTGTTCTGGATGACGGCGTTCGGTGGTACCGCGATCAGTCAATACGTCAACGATGGTTATAAAGCCGTGATGGACGCAGACCTGCCATTGAAACTGTTCGAAATGCTTGAAGTTATGCCTCTGCATGAAATTACATCATTCATCGGTATCGTACTGGTCGTTGTGTTCTTTATCACATCATCGGATTCAGGTTCGCTGGTTATCGATACCATTGCTGCCGGCGGTAAAGTGGATGCACCGACACCACAGCGCGTGTTCTGGTGTACCTTCGAAGGCTTAGTAGCGATAGCATTGCTGCTGGGTGGTGGTTTGGCTGCGGCGCAGGCGATGGCGGTAACAACCGGCTTCCCGTTCACTATCGTCTTGTTGATAGCGACAATATCGCTGATTAAAGGCCTGATGAGTGAACCGCGGGTTAAGAAAGCCAAATAACGGTTTACTTTAAAAGACAATGGGTAGGCTCCGTGTCCGAGTTTGTGTAACGGAGCCACTCATTGACAAAGTGACTATTCAGTCTCTCGTCATCAATATGTAAACACATTTCAGGACGAGACACTGATACGAAAAAGCCTCGCAGTGATAACTGCGAGGCTTTTTTATGTAGCATTAAACGCTAATGGCTGAGCATCAGGCCTTGTTCTGACCCAGCAATTCCTGCGCTTGAGGCTGAGTCATCGTAATGTGCAGATCACGTTGCGGGAACGGAATGGTCATACCCGCTTCCTCAATCTTACCTTTCACCTGACGCTGAATGCTCCAGTAGGTTTCCCAGTATTTATCCGTGGTACACCAGGCGCGTAGTTGCAGATTCACTGAGCTGTCCGCCAGCATCTGAACCATCACCTGCGGTTTCGGATCCAGCATGACTGCTTCATGGCTGAGCGCTAAATCCTGAAGCACTTTCAGGCCGGTTTCAATTGAATCCTCGTAAGAGATACCTACCACGATTTCCATACGACGACGGCCGTTACGGCTGAAGTTACGAATGGTTGCGTTCCAGACGGTGCGATTCGGGCTGGAAATATACAGGCCGTCACCGGTTTCAAATACTGAGGTGAACAAACCAATATCTTTTACCGTACCGCTGTAACCGGCAAACTCAACGAATTCACCTTTTTTTATCGGTTTCAGGAACAAAATCATAATCCCCGCAGCAATATTGCTCAGGGTATCTTTTAATGCCAGGCCAATCGCCAAACCGGCTGCACCGACTAAGGCAACCAAACTGGTGGTATTGACACCAAACAGGTCGAGAATAATGACCAGAGCGAGAATGTAGACAATATAACCACCGACTTTAGACATCAGAGACGCGACAATCTCATCACCATTGCTCACTTTCATAATGGCTTTCTGAATACCGGCACGCATCAGTTTTGATGCGATAGAAGCAATCACTAAAATAAGCAGGGTTAAAATTGAGTTCTGGATGATATCCAGAATCAACGCCTGATGTGTCTCGTAAAAGCTGACGAGTAACTCCATTTTTATCTCCGTAACGGGTTATGGATGTTGTAAAACGGTACCCGGATATCTCAACCAGGCACCAGCATTAAGCAGCGCTAACCAACACTGCCTTGAATCAAGTAAATGTTATAACTTAAATAACACAGAACGAACACTCCCCCTTCCAGGCGGGAAATAGTTTTTGCTTTACCAATTTTTACCGCAGTGAAGAGCAGCAAGGCCGTACAGAACAGGACCGATGACCAGTCACGCCAGAAAATTTCCGCTCCAACATCGGAAATCGGCTCAATGGCACCGGCAATACCGACCACGGCCAGCGAATTAAACATGTTTGAGCCTACCACGTTACCGACAGCCAAGTCATGCTCACCTTTACGCGCTGCCGCAAGCGATGCCGCCAGTTCCGGCAATGAAGTCCCCAGAGCGACAATCGTCAGACCAATCGTCAGTTCACTGACACCCAGTTCCTGAGCAATATTGACCGCTCCCCACACTAAAGTGTGAGAGCTCGCGACCAGCAACACCAAACCGGTAACGAGCCAGAAAATAGCGCGGGATAAGGTCATAGATTGCGGCATCACCTGTTGTTCTACTTCAGGCGGTAGCTGGCTTTTCCGTGGCATTCGTTCACTGGATGAGCAACAACAGAAGTTTATTACGCGTGTTCCAATGACCATTAAATCAGCCAAAGAGGCCTTAATGAACCTTGAGCCAGAGCAGCTGAGCCATATCGGCAATGGCTACTCGGGTTGTTGGGTTGACGCTGATTATGGCTCGGTATCTCAGAAGTGGCTGTTGATTCATAGTGAACAAGCAACCAAGCGAGAACAGGTAACGTTTTATAAGAACTTAGACAAAAATATCACCAAAGAGCTGAAAGCGCTGGGACAACTAAAGAAAAAGCAGTTTGCTTGCGCAGTGGATGCCGAGCAAGCAATGAGCGACTTCGCCAACCAGTGTCATTTGCTTGGCTTCGCGCAATCAACCATCGTTAAAGAGCCAATTTATTCAGGTCGTGGTCGGCCGAAGAAAGATGAAAAGCCGACGGGATACCACTATTTGATAGATGCTACGCCTTATACCGATCTAGAAAAGGTGAAACTGGCCAAGCTTAAAGTAGGTATGTTTATTCTCGCCACCAACGATACTGACAACACCGACCTAACAATGGTTGCATTGCTTGAACATTACAAGTCTCAGCAAAAGGTCGAACGCGGCTTTCGCTTTTTGAAAAGCCCTGAGTTCTTAACATCATCAATTTTCCTGAAGAAACCTCAGCGAATCGAGGCACTACTGATGATCATGACGCTGAGCCTACTCGTCTACGCAAGCTTAGAGCACAAAATCCGAGAGAGTCTCACTAAGACCGAGGAATTCTTTCCTAGCATGGTAAAGAACAAGACGACAACTAAACCGATGGCACGTTGGGTATTCTTAAAATTCGAAGGTATCGACACACTCGAATTTGGCGGCCAAAGCTTCATAACGGGTGTTCAAGAGCATCAGACTCGGCTGCTTAAGCTTCTTGGTGTTCTGTATGAAGCAGTTTATTCCTATACCGAATCAACTTGAAGATGCAGGCTTGAGAACCTGAAAATTATCATTAATTCGAGATATCAAAGAGCCTGCGATCTCTGGAAGAGTCACAGCAAAAAATTGGTCTATTGCCGCCTTGAAGTCCCGTTTTCTTTTGAAGTAAACGTTGTTCCTCGACTTCTCATCCATTACTTTCCATAGCCGCTCTATTGGGTTGAGGTTTGGACTGTAAGGTGGAAGATAATGCAGTTCAATATTCAGGACAAACGCCGCATCTTTGACTAAGTCACTTCGGTGATATCCCGCACCATCTAAGATGATATGAAGCTTATGGGTTAACGGATAACTCTCTCTTAACTTACAGAAAAAACGAACAATCGATTCACTGTTAATGCTCTCATAATCGTGAACAATGGTTGCTCCAATATCCGAAAGGTTCAGTGCGCCAATAATGTTCAATCGGCTACGATTACCCGTTGTTTCAATCACTTTATCCTGACCAGTTCGTATCCAGCCATGAGATATTTTTGTTGATAGTGTTGGGTGAACTGCGTCGATAAAGACTATCGATTCATCCTTGCCACAGCTTGCCTTTAGCGCTTCATAAGCCTTTATGAATGCTTGCTGTTTTGTCTCATCAAACTTGTGTGGGATACCTTTTGGTTGCTTGTAGCTGAAACCATTGTGGTGAAGCCATTTATTCATGCCTGAAACCGTATAGCTAAGACCAAATTCCTCTTTAACATAAGCGACAATTTGATGAGTGTGAGAATAGGTATGCTCAGTCAAATGTTCGATAAGGTGCATGGTTTGAGTGGCTGAAAGTTTGCTTTGGCTGCCCCCATTTTCAGGCTTAAGCTTTTCTGAAAGCACATAGTCGCTGAGATGGCGAGCGACACTCGATTCATGAATACGAAGAGCTTGAGAAATCATAGCCTGACTCCAACCTTCAGAAGCAAGTAAAACTGCTTTAATGCGGTCACGCACTCGACCCCCCAATTTTATAGCCCAACTCCTGATAATCGAACGATAAAATGAGTAACTGATAGGTTGACCTTTGCGACGACGGCTTGGAAACAAAAAACTGCTTGATTCTAGGGATGCAAAGTAAATCCATCGACTGATGCTTTGCTGTGTTCGAGGAGTGATTTCACAGTGATTTAATCGACATGATTATTACTCATGTTCTTACTTGTTGCACCATTAGTTTGGTACATCGGAGCTAGAAGGGAGGAGTGTCCATCACATCAAAGCCTAAAAAATTACAACGCACAAACTAGTTAAACTTACGCAAAAAGCTGCACTTAAATGATAATGATAATGATTATTGATTAACTAGTGTAACTATGTCAATATGACGGCATCATAATCATAACACTGCTAAATGTTAACATTTGTTAAATGGATCAATGCTTTATTTGTATAAATAATAGTCATTGATGAGTCTTAATCGGGGGAAGGGATAATGTAACAACATTGAGGCTAGAACGGCATAACAGTTGAAATTTTATTGTGTTTCGCGCCTTTAAATAATACCTAATTTAATTAACCGTATATTATATCATTAATTTTTAAGTTTAAGTAATATTTCCATAATAAAGTTTTTAATAGATTGATATAATCCGTACGAAATTACACGGTTTCAGTTTTGTATCTAAATACTAATTTTACAAATGAGGAGGACGTCTAAAAACTTCTTTTTTTGAAGATAGATGTCAGAAGTTTAATGAAAAATTTATTATTTATTTTAGTGCCTTTGAGTTTTAATCTTTATGCAGAAGATGACAGTCAATTTTCCGAAGTTTTAGTTTTAGGTGCAAAAGATGCTGTTTTAAAGGAGTCTGATGTTAGCATTGGACAAGATGAAATCAATGCTAATTTAGTATCAGATGTAAATGACCTTGTAAGTAATGAACCTGGCGTTAGTGTTGTCCAAAAGTCTAACTCTGGAACAAGTGGATTCAATATTCGAGGTGTTGAACAGGACAGGGTCGCAATTCTTGTAGATGGTATCCATCAAGGTGAAACCTTCGAAAATGACATTTACGTTGGATACGGATATTTCGATGGTTCGATTAATGAAATAGAATTGGATTCTGTTAAAACTGTCAATATTAACAAAGGGACTGATTCTCTCTTCACCGGTTCCGGTAGTTTAGGTGGTGCAGTGTCTTACGAAACCAAAGACGCGAGTGATCTTATTTCATCTGATAAGGATTTCGGTTTGTATAATAAGACTATTTACAGTAGTAGTCGCTCGGAGTTTAAAACGACTTCAGGTATTGCTCTGCAGCAAGATTATGGTGACTTACTGCTTCTGTATACATATACAAAAGGACGTGAGCAAAAGACGAAAGATAGTGGTGATGATATTTATGGAAGAGCACGTTCGAAACCTGATCCACTCCGAAAAAAATCTGACAATATTTTAGTAAAGTCAAATATCATACTTAACGATAATCATATCTTGAAATTAGCTTACGAAAACTTCTCTGTTGATAAGTCTGTTGATGAACGTTCTTGGGATTTATTTGGGTTTAACCATAGGCTATATACTAGTGAAGGAGAACGAACGAGATACTCTATAGATTGGAATTATGATAAAGATGGTAAATACATACAAAACATTGACACAAAAATCTTTTATCAAAAAATAAAACAAAAAAAAACAAGCTCTGTTTATGAATTTGATAATGATGAATTAGAACAAATATACGACCGTTCTCAAGACCAAAAATCGATTGGATTCAATCAGAATTTTGAATTTTCTAAGATGAACGTTATATCATTACCGTTTACACAAACATTGATTTACGGGTTCGATAAAAAAAACTTTGAAAATAATAATACGGATATTTTATTCCTGGATAAAACTTACGTTACAAATAGTAGTATTATTGAGCCAGTGGATACGAAACATTATCACTTTGCTTATCTAAATGAGTTGGATGTTTCTGACTTTCAAACGTTTTCGATGGGTGTAAGGTACGACAACTACAGAAACAAAGTGAAAACTAACGGAAAATCAATATCGACACGTCATTACAGTAAGTCTTTCCCCAAACCGGAAGATACTAGTTTTGATGGAATTAGTGCTTCAGTGAGATATGATTTACAGGTAAACGATCCTTTGCGATTGTCATATAAAGTCAGTTCTGGATTTAGAGCACCTAACCCAAATGAACTGTATTTTTCTTTTGGTAATGAAATTGCCGCCAATAGAGTTGAGCCAAACCCCGATCTAAAGGATGAGAAGGGGATCACTAATGAAATACTCATTCGATATAGCAAAGAGGATCTTGCTTGGTCGGTTAGTCCATTTTATACAACTTACAAAGATTTTATCGACTTGAAAGCAGAGCAAAAACTGGTGCCTAACCCATGGTATGATCCAATTACTTTCCCAAAGAAGTACCTCGAACAAAATCATCTCCAGTACAAAAACGTTGACTCTGCATACATTTACGGCATCGATCTGAGATTCAAAGTGGATCTATCGACATATTTGCTTTTAGACAATCAACTTTGGTTTAATTCCGCGTTTAACTACAGTAAGGGTAAGGGCAGCGATGGTGATTCATTAATTAGTGTACAACCTTGGCAGGTCAATGGCAGCTTTAAATACGTCTCCAATAACTATGATTTGAATTTGCGTTCAATGTATATAAGTGAGAAGAAAGCGGAAGATACCATCCGAGATGGAAAAGAGTGGGGCTACGTTAACGACAGCGTCTTTCTGCTTGACTTAATCGCAAACTACAGAATAACTAAAAACTTCACTATGAACGCAGGCATTTTTAATATCTTGGATAAAAAATACAAGACTTGGGATTCAGTACGTAGCATACCAAAGTTCGGTTCTACCAACATGGTAGATCAGGATGGACTTGGCTTAAATAGATTCACTGCCCCTGGCATAAACTGGAAAATTGGACTTGAAGTTAAGTTATAGAGTTGTCGTAATTTGGGGCTCAGAAGTGGCCCCCAATTTTCGGACATGACTTTAAGTGATTGATCTGTTTTGATAGTACCTAACAATACTGGAACAGATTATGACTAGGGCGTGTTGATCTTTGCTGTACATTTCGTGTTCAACAATACATCGGTAGCCACATTAACATGAATGCCAGCGATAACATGCTGGCATAATTCCTTTCTAGCTTGTCATATCTACTTGAAATAGCTCGATAATGCTTAATTCTCCCAAAGGCATTTTCGACCAAGTGACGATACTTGTATAGACACCAATCCATGCTGTCTTTGTCTATATCTTGTCCGTAATTGCGTTTAGCAATTACCGTTTCTCCGCCACGTTCTGCGTTCCTTAACAAAAGTACGGAAAGGTTCGCTGTCATATCCTTTATCACAAACGATGGTATTAACTTCATCGAGTTGCTCAACTAAGCTTTCGGCATGTAATGGGGTCTGAAGCCCAATGGAACGAAAACGTACGCTAAGCAAAATCTTCCTGTTCTGACGGCTGTTTAAGCGGTCTTAACTCACCATTTAAAACCTGTTCGGTCAATGTAAATGAGTAATGCCCCAACATATTCACATGTTTATGGCTGAGTGGTGATAGTCTTGCAATGTCTTCATCTTTTAGTGTTTCACCTTGTCGTTCTACGTGCTCTAATGCAGCTTGCATATAGATGGTATTCCACAGCACAACGGCATTAGTGACTAAGCCAAGCGAACCCAATTGATCTTCTTGCCCTTCTCGGTAACGTTTGCGGATTTCACCGCGTTGACCGTGACAAATAGCTCTGGCAACGGCATGACGACTTTCGCCTCGGTTTAATTGGGTTAGTATTCTGCGTCGATAGTCTTCATCATCGATGTAATTCAGTAAATATAATGTCTTATTGATACGACCAGCTTCGATAATGGCCTGAGCAAGACTCGATGGTCGGTCACTTTTGAGCAACGACCGAATCAGTTCTGATGCCTGCACTTTTCCCAGTTTAAGAGAGCCTGCTATACGCATCATGTCATCCCAGTGAAGCTCTATTTTTTGTGGATTTACGCAGTTTCGTGCTAGCTCATCGAGTACACCGTAATCCGCTTCTTTATCTACGCGCCAAAATACCGATTCGCCTGCATCGGCTAACCTTGGCGAGAACTGATATCCCAATAACCAGAATAAGCCGAAGACCATGTCACTGGCTCCTGCTGTATCTGTCATGATTTCAGTAGGGTTTAATCCGGTTTGCTGTTCCAATAACCCTTCGAGTACGAATATGGAATCTCGTAGTGTTCCTGGTATAACGATTCCGTGAAATCCAGAAAACTGATCGGAGACGAAGTTATACCATGTGATACCACGGCTGGAGCCAAAGTATTTTCGGTTCGCACCTGAATTGACGGTTCTTATTGGTGTGATAAATCGCATCCCATCAGCAGAGGCAACTTCACCTCCGCCCCAATGCTTAGCTAGTGCAAGAGTAGACTGAAAATCGACCAGTTTCGCGTTGGCTTTTACTAACGTTTCAGCACGTAAATAATTTTGTTTAACCCAACTGAGTCGGTGTCTGGTTAAAGCAGGGATATGAGACTTTATCAGTGGCTCAAGGCCGATATTGCAAGCTTCGGACAGTAACACGGCGCAGATACTTACCGTTAAATCATTGGCACGTGCGTTAGATTCGCTAATATGAGTGAATTCATCGGCAAAGCCAGTATGAGCATTGACTTCAAGTAGTAGTTCTGTGAGGTCTACGGCAGGAAGTAACGCCTCAACTTGTTTGGATAATCCCTGTAAGCTCGGAGGGTTATCTAGTCTATCAATATTTGTGATGGTCAGAGCTGGTCGTTTCCCCGAGATATCAATATCCACCGAACCATTATCGTCAAAATTTGCGGCAACCTGATGATAGGTTGTATCCAGTTGCCTGACTAACGCATCGATGGCTTCTTTTGCGTTTAGCGGATGTCCCAGTGATCGACAGACCTGAATTCGGTTGGACTGCCACTCTTGCCCCTGCAAAAGTTTGGCTCTCGGATCGCCCCAGCGATCGCTGTTTTCGACATAGATATCTCGTCGGCGCAAGCTATCCTGTAATTTATCCAAAAAACACAGTGTGTAGCCTCGTTTAGTCACCCGACCACCTTTATCTAATACCAATCGCTTCCATGGATTAGATACGATATCCACTGGCGCATCATCAAGAATTTGTTTTTTTGAGTCGAGTAATTGCGCTAAGTACTGGTGAACTTCAAGCGTTTTGTCTCCCGCAGGAGCGGCGGAAAATTCGATATCACGGAGCAGTTTTGGTAGAAAACGCCGAACTCGCCCGTACTGTTCAACCATCTCTTCATGAAAATTGTCATCATAAGGTCGGGCTAACTCGTGTACGGTAGAAATAGATTGCGCTAGCTTTTCCCGTGAAAATTTAGCAAAGATTGACGGACGTAGCGACTCATCATCTAAGTTGTCGTCTAGCAGCAGAGCACAAACTTTAGCTAAAGCCAGTGCAGATTTATCCAAATCTTTTAGAGTACGAAGACGCTTTTTCTGTCCTAATTTCTTCGCTTCGCCAGCGATATTTGTAATCAAAAGATCCAGTACATCCAACGCTTCATCTAATGCAATAATTTCATAGGCTTTCACAAAAGCCACGAGTATCGCAGTACGCTTAGTCTCCGGCATACGGCCTATTTTGTATGCCGAGATCATTCCAGCATGACGGGCAATATGTTTAAACCGGACGGGAGGAATACCAGTAAAATCCAGTTCAGTTATTCCATAGGTTTGAAGTGCTTTGTAACGTTCAATAGCCTCATTAAATGCAGGGCCACTGACATTGACCGGCCCCTTACGAAAACGGTCGAAGTGTGTTGTTCTGGCTGCTTCAGGAATTTGTAGTAAGGAATCCAACCTAGCTTGCTGATCCGAATTTGGGAGACTGGATAGTTGCTGCCACAATCGGTTTTCTGCTCGGTCTCTGATTTGTGAAATTAAACGGGTTAAAGTTGATGCGCCTGGTAAAAGGATTTTATGTTGGATCAGCCATCCGGTCGCTAAATCAAACAGTAAACTCGGGCGTTCATTACTGATCCAACTCCGGCTATAGAGAAGGCGGGATAACCGGAATGACCACGGCCAAACAAACTCACGATAACCATACTGATTGCGGATCAGAGCGGTATGCTCGCGGCGTGTGGTTTCGCGCTGAGAATAGTCAGACAAAATACCAATATTGGTTATATTCAGTTGCCTTGCGACAAACCATTGGGTATTCGTTGGGATTTGATTTAAATCGATCAAGAAAGTACCAAGAAAGCGAACACAACCTAATTGCAGCGCAACTCCAAATCGATTGTGTTCACCACGTCTTTGTGTAACAAAAGCTAAGTCAGCCTCGTCCAAATGGAAGTACCGCGCCAATTGAACATCATTCGGCTCCCCATTAAATTGCCCGTAACTATTTTTTTGTTCAGTGGTTAAAAAATCTACGGGCATAGCCAAAACCTCTTATTGGTTACACAAACTCAAATCAGTGACGTATTGTTTTCCCATTTCCGGCATGTAAGCCATGAGGAATTTTAATAAATATCTGGATGGAAATGCCGCAATGGTTCCATCTGCTGATGAAGAATACGGATTATGTAAATACTATGAGGTTGTGGGCGATAAAAAATAGCATGTTTATGGTGATCGTGGCGGCGAAGCCCTTCGGCAATTTCGGGGCACTCGTAACCCATCAAAGGTTGTTCTGCAAGCGTTAGCAAAACGTCATGCATACTGTCTGTATAAGCATCCGCTTGCTCTATGCCAAAGTTCAATAGGGTGTATTCAAAGATATGCTCAAAGTCTTCTGCGGCGAGGTTGGAAAGTTTATACATTGTGTCTCTGCTTTACTTTAGTCGCAATGTCATGAAGTGATAATGAGCATTGACCACTCTGCTCTCCGGCTTCAATCGCCATTTTTAGAGCCGTGGTTTGTTTCTCTTGCCTTTCGAGTAGCCGCAATGCAGAACGAACTACTTCGCTTGTTGAGCCATAGCGACCAGTCGCTATGAGTTGGCCGACAAACTCATCTAGCTGAGACCCAATCGTAACACTAGTTGTGCGTGACATATTTCCACCTACATGTGTGAATAATTAACACACCAATAATAGGTCAACTAAAATTCAAAATCAAATCACGATCTTCGTATGACAATGAAGTATACTTATAAGTCACACGTAAAAATTGACACGAAAAGTAGATTTGTCATAACCTATTTGTCACACTTGTTTAGATCATAATCTAAATGTCACTTTGAGGGGCTTATGTACATCTTTGGATACTTAAGAGCATCAACCTCTGATCAGAATGCAAAACGTGCTCAAGGTGCTTTACAGGAGTTTGCACAGCAAAAGGGCTTTCGAATAGCAGGTTGGTATATTGAGAATGAATCGGGAGCCTCATTACAAAGACCTGAATTACTCCGATTACTTGATGATGCTGCAATTGGTGATGCGATCATAATAGAGCAAATTGATCGTCTTTCTCGACTTGATGAAGAAAGTTGGTTCAAATTAAAAGAAATGCTGAACCAAAAGGAACTTAAGGTAATCAGTATCGATTTACCAACTAGCCATATCGCTTTTGCGCCACACATTCCCGACGAGTTCACTCGTTCGATGATCAGGGCTATTAATGGGATGATGATGGATATGCTCGCTGCAATTGCACGAAAAGATTACCAAGATCGACGGCGGCGGCAAGCTGAAGGGATCATGAAGGCTCGAGAAGAGGGAAAATATCGAGGAAGACAAGCAGATCTCCAGCTTCATGAAAAAATCTATCAGTTAAGAGTTATCAATGGGTTAAGTATCAGTGATACCGCTAAATTGACGAATGTGTCCACTAGAACGGTAATTCGGGTGGCTAAGAAGTTAGCAAGTGAGCGTTCATTGGGATAAGAAGCTTAACGTTTCTGTTCCTTATGGGCTCTAGTCCCCTAAACAAGAAATGCCCCATTCGGTGTTAAAGTAATTACTCAGTGGCAAACCAGTTCCACTGAAATTACATTACTTTGGTTAATGGTTACCAGCAAGCTAATAACAAACTGCGCTGCGCCGATGCGCATAACCTCCAAAAAGTGTTCAATAAACGATGTTTTGAACGAGTTATTTCTGCCTGCATGGTTAAGCTAGTTTGTTTGTAGTTTCTTCTCACTTGTGGACATTTCGAGTTAGAGATTGTAGTCGCCAACACCTTCAGTAAAATTACATTTTCGGTAAAGCTTGAGCTATAACCAACAGAATCAGCCAACCAACTATTGTCCAGCCAAACGCTAAATTTAATATAAACATGACTGTTGGCAATTTCGCTCCTGGCCAATGTTCTCTTTTTTTAGCCACAATAGCGTATGGCAAAAAAATAGCTGAAGCCCAAGCAAAATGATCACAATTGGCAGTGAAATGATAAACTTAAGAAACTTCATTTTAACCCCCTTAAATACAAATGACGATTCATATTAATAGTCAATTTTTTCATTTGCTTGTGTTAAGCAGTGTTCTAAAATGCCTAATATTTTGTATATACTCAAGCTCTTACAGATTTGGCAATATGAGCGCAGCGTAATTCTGGTTCTTACTATAACTACAGTTATCATAAACTCAGCTATTAGTTCCGTAATTGAGTAGTAATTGCACTAAGGCTCTTTCGGAGCGAGTAGTTAAGAGGTTGTTCGTGTTTTGCATGTATAGCGAAAAATGCCGCATAAAGTGAACCAGATATTTCAGATCGATGATGAGCAGTTTTGTCCAAAGTTTGCACCTTGAGAAGTGGAGACGCATTGCCATACGAACGATGAATATCTCGCTCATGGGTAGATTTCGACCAACAAGCAAAAAGCAGTGACCTTTTACTCGGGTTCTTTAAACATATTAGCCATACTTTCATTACACCTCATCGCAGAGGCAAACAAGAAGTCAGACTGACTGGTGGCAGCATTGTGCGCTAGATCCATTTCACTATCCGTGCTGAGCTTGTTTCCTGACATGCACATACTAATAGCTTCAGCCGCTAAATCGGAGTGGCCGAATATATCCAAACACAAGGTAGCCACTTCGCTATTTGTTAGCTGTCGACCTGCTATCTGGTATCCTCTGAGCGCAACATATGCGACGCTCGCGGCTGTTATGGCACCAGAATAATTCAGATATACACCATCGTTGGTGCTCAGTCCTGAGTTAAATTTTTGCTGAAGCGCAGCAACGTCAGATGCCAGTAGGGGCTTCAGCTCTGCTGATACATCTCCGATAGTGGCTTTCTTTTTGAAGATTCCTAATATTTTGCTAATCATCGCGTTATCATCTTTTTGTTTATTGTCTACTGAGTCGCTATAAAGCTGTTAATCAATACTATTACGGTAGCCATTCGATTGATCTTCGACGGAGTTATTGAGCCTTTAGGCATGTAGGGTCCAGAAGAGCTTAGCGGCTTTACCACTACAATCATATTCATTTGCTTGCATTAAGCTGAAGTTTTCTAGCTTAACTCGTGCTGAAACACTTTTGAACAAAATCTTTTTAGATCATCGACGAACCTGCTCATTCGATATGAACTTCTAAAGCATATGTCGTGAGGAAAATGCACCTTCTATGATTAATTTTAAACATAGAAGATAATTACAAGTAACTTTTAAGTGGCTTGAAAGTTTATTTAAATTGAGGTAATATAATTCGAAAGGTATACAATTGAATTAGAAATCACTTCTGTTTCACTTCTATTTCTTTTGTTCGGTTTTAGTTTGACCTCTAGGGGTGTTATATGACTATTGAATTACTTATTAGGTTTAAAAACGAAGATTTGTCTAACGCTACGTTAATTGCAGATAAGCTAGGAGTATCTATCGAGGATGCACTAAATGTATCTCTTAAAAATCAGGTGAAATTTTTAGATAAAAAGGAAGATGAGGATAAAAAAATGGAACAAAGTAGATTAATGAACAGCGCATTGCATAATGCATTTATGTTAGAGGAAGGGAGCGAGTTCTCTCTTACTGATTTACTTGGTGATGCATGGTCTCAGGTGGAGAGTCCTCGTGCATTTGGCCGCTACTTCAGGAAAGAGCTTGAGTCATTAGAAATTGGCATTTTATCGCATAAAACAATTGAGAATAAAGCTATTTATAAGCGAACAGATAAAGGTGTAAAACCAGATTTAAATTAAGAGCAGTTGTATGTGCTCACACGTCGATTATGCTGAGCTATTAATGATACTGCACACTCACGTAAGCGACTTTTTCCATACTTTTAATAATTCATGCTTTGCTAAATTAGCCTTTTCGCTAAAACGAAATTGTCCCGAAGCGACTTACCAATCCAATTAAAATTTCACTCTCACCGCATAACTATTATTAACGTCACATGAGTTATATTTGGGTAAATTACGACTGATTGAAATCGCAAATTTGTTAGACGAAACCAATAATGGGGCAAAAACGTTTTAGAAATGGCAGCGTACCGATGCGATCGCTGCCATTTTAGTATGATAGTTTAATACTTGGTATACAAACTTTATTCTACTCACACAACTGCAACCTGATAGGCTCACTGCTAGAACGCTAGCAGCTACGGAAAGTTTTACTTTCTTCAAATTTTTATTCCTTTTAAAAAAAGAGGAGCGTCCCTGATTGGATACTCCTCGTTGATAAGCTTAACAATTTTGAATCAATTTCCAAAACATTGTTGAATGTTGATGAGTAACATGTTTTTTGCCATCAACGAAAAGAGAGTGGTGTTTCTCTAACTCTCGAACCATGTTTAACTGGTTTTCAAGCTCCTGTTTCGTTTTGGTGTTTAGAAGTTGCTCAACATCTTTGCTCTTTGGGTTGTTGAGGCGGTGAGCTATCCACGCTGTCATGTAATCGCTATAGCTATTCTCACTAGTTTGGAAGTGGTCTAGTCCCTGAGTTGACAATAGGCACCCTACCCCAAACTCTCGCCCTTCTTTGAGTATTTTTCGCAAGCTCGGAAAGTTATTCGCCATGAAGTTGTCCGCCTCGTCTACGAGCACTAGTTTTTTCAACGCTCGATTCTGACCAATTGGGCTTGGTTTTGGGGCTAGATGCATTTGTGTGTAGAACTGGTCTAAAAGTACCGCAACGATGAGATTTTGTAAGTTTGGAACAATACCACCCAATGTCACGACTACAACATTCCCATCAAGGAGATCATAGAGCGTTTTACACTTTCTTCCGTTGCTCTCAAATATCTCGAAGTCATACAGGTCAGAAAGCGCAGAGGTAAGGGAATCTTGAGGAATCTTACGCTGACCATTATAAACTGCGATAACGTCCCTCAGAGTCGGTGGAGTGTTGCTATAGGTACTGACATCACCATTGTCTATGTTTTTGTTCTCGTAGGCTGCGAGGATGCAGTTCTTTAGCATTTGCTCCTGCTTTACTCCCAAACGGAAAACTTTGCTCAATGTGGAGATGAAGACCTTAGCATTGTTCATTAACGCTAAGCGGTGGTCTGAGTGTAAAGCAAACGGGTTAATCGGTAGATTGTTCGCTTCTAACACGGTTGCACCTGTTGCGTTAACGAACTCATCATCAACGTAGTCTGACTTGTAATCAAAGATAAGGATGCCAAGTGACTCGCCACCGGTGTTGAGTTCTTTCTGTCTTCGAAGCTGCGTGACGATACTTTTCACCGTCTGCGTCTTACCGGTTCCCATTGTACCGGCGACAGCAAGGTTAGGGTTTAAGTACAAACTGGTATCCGTTGGACACCAAAGCATATTCTCACCCGTTTCCTTTGATTGCCCCACCACGATAGCCATTTCCTTGTTCGGTGCATTGTTTGATGAGCTGACCAAAAGAGAGGACTTTTCATCAGGCTTAGTGCTCTTAGCCTGGTTCTCGCTATCCGAAGCTGGTTTGTTAGAAGCTGCGCGGTTTGAATTTGATTGTTCCGGTTGGACGCTGTGAGTTTCTGCAGCGAGGTTGCTTTCTGCTGACTGTGCAGGTTCGACTGGCTGTTTAGGTTTTGATTTGGCTTTTTTGCCCTTCACTTGGTAAGACTCAGGAATGAGGTTGTCAGACATACACTTCGCGGGTTTATGGCGCTTGAGTGTGAATGCCAGGCTCTTATTCAAAGCATCGTACAGCGTATCAGACAAAATGAGCTTCTTCTTCGCCCTGGTTACAGCAACATAAATCAGATTCAATTCATCTTCAGCAAGTGGCTGTCCATCACCGAACGCAGCTTCAACGGCACTAAAGTCATCAGCCAACATCACCACATCAGATTCCAAGCCTTTACTTCCATGTGCGGTGCATAATTTCACAAACGCTTTGTCAGGAATAATATCGAGCGTCCATCTTAATGCCATTATTAGATCCATGAACTTTTCACGGTCTTCTTTAAACCACTCGATAATTACCTTTGTTTCCAAATCGCGCTGTTCGGCAATTAGCTTGTCAATGTTGTCGTACTTTTTATAAAATCCTATACCTTCTCCATTTTGTGAAATGTTCAAAATGGACTCTGCTTTCATTAATGTAAAGCTGGCTTTGTTGTCCGTAACAAACACCGTTGGAATCTTAGATTTATAGCAATCAATCAGAATATCCAATAAGTGAATATTGGTGTGTGCAATGTACAACATATTGTCAGAGTCATCATAGTCGGAGCCTTTTATAATCTCCGTATCAAACCCTCTACCCGTAATTTTTACGCTAGTATCGTAGTGTTTTAATATCTTGCTGGCTAAGTCTGCTAAATCTTGTCCATATCGAAATGAAACAGATAATGGAAATGACTCACACGGAATCACAGTCATTGCATTAACGCCGCCTTTGAACTGATATATATTTTGGTATTTATCACCGACAAATACTTTCTGAATCTTTTGAGACATTATTACGTTGACAAGAACTGGCGGTGCATCTTGTGTCTCATCAAACATAACATAGTCATAGTTAATAACTGGCTTTGAAAGCTGCCAATATTTAACGTATCCATCATGTGAGCAATAACACTCATTGCTCGTATCAAACATCGACTTTAGCAATAAGTTAGCGTGATTAACCAAGTACAATACAGCTACTTGCTTTTGGTTCGCTTTTATTGCCTTGCTGTTAACTTTACTGGTGATTAGTTTTTTAGCTTTTTCAGTAAGATGTAGCTCTGTTAGTTCAAGTGATGCGGTCTGAATAAAACAATCGCAGATATCAATTAATACACGCCAATTCTTTTTCATGTCGAGTGCATTGAATAATGGATTGTCCAAATTGAACTCTGAATGGTCTAGTACCATTTTCATGTTAGGTTTCAAATTAACTTTTCTTAAAAAGCCTGTTTTTACTTCCTTACTGAACGTTGATAAAGCATAAGAGTGAGATGTATATATGTGAACATGAGTGCCAACAAACAAACTTCTAGCTTCACGCTCAAGAGATTTGTTATAGCAAAGGTAAATGCCCATCTTATTTTTTTGATATTTCTCGACAGCTCTTAGGAATGTACTTTTCCCTGAGCCAGCATAAGCGAATCCCTTAACATCTTCTTTCGCTTCAATTGCATCCATTAAAGCATTCATTTCATCTGTTAAATCATGTTCGCCAATTGTTCTCACTTTTATTTCCATCAACTACATCCTATTTTTTCAATGACTCTTTAATCGCTTTGATAGAACGATTTGTTTTCTCAACACGATGTTTAATTTCTATTGTCTTGATTTTTTGCTTAGAACGTTTGGAAGCCCAAACGACTGCATTATGAGCTTTGCCTAAATGCTTTAATTGGTAACGGATTTCTGATAGAGCATCTTCCATTCTTGTTATAAGAAGAAGCTCCCATTCTTGAGCCTTACCAAATTGTGATGCCTTATATTTACCGCTTTCAGGTACAGCAATAGACTTTATTAACCGTAGAGTTTTATTTCCATTCTTAACAAACCGAACTTCATGCCAACGAACACGGAAACTAAACCCTACAAACTCGACTCGCATTTCATAATTTGTTGACTCAATGTTTCTCTTATCTGAATAGTCCCTATTGAACTCTCTCTCTGCTATAGCCCTTCGCCAAACACCTTGAATCGCTTCTGTCTTTTTATACAAGCCATCTATTTCTTCGTAGATAGCATCGACTATCGCTTGCATGTAATCTCCAATACCAGTGATCATGATATAAGTTGATTTCATCAAATCATACCATAACAAATGTAGTAACCAAAAAGGTAGGTTTTTGGCACTATAAGATACATAGCCAAAAAAGCTGGTTTTTGGCTCTAGGGTAAATCGCTTGCCAAAGTGAAGACTTTTATGGAGGTTTTTGGCTCTATGTGAACGATCTTGTGATTTCTAATTATGAATACTGTACTATGGTGCTGTTCTATTTTTTCTTATGCGCTCTATGTTTTGGAAGTTATATTTATTTGTTACTATATCAGTAAATGGAGGTGGTTATGAAAGACAGGTCAATCAACATATTATGGAAAATTGGGGACATTACCGTTTTCATAATTATATTCGCAATTCTTTCTTTTGGATATATAAATTATGGATTTGGTTTGTTTGACGCTTTTATAGGTGTTTGTTGTTACCTTGTTTATAGAGCATATTTTGTTGAAGTAGATAAGAGTGTGGTTTTTAATAAGAGTGTTGGCACTTATGATGATGCGCCAATTAAAATTCGACGTTAGGAGTTAGTTTATGTTTTTGTGTATTGCTATATCGTTTTTTGTCTACATTATATATAAGCTCATTAAAGGTGATATTCAATGTGTTTATGGTTCAGTCTTAGGTAATTCTAGTCCTAGTTATCCTGATGTGAAATTCAAAGGTGATGCAACTATAGATAAGGATGGTTTTAACACTATTAAAAACAAATATGATGAAAGCTTATAAAAAAACCTCGGAAATATCCGAGGTTTTTTCTTTTCTATCGAGGTATGTCATCGACCCCTACTGGATTATAGTTGTCATCTATTGACTGTAATCTTTCAAGTTCATTTCTACTATTTTCATCTCTCCTTTCTTCTTTTTCTATTTCTTCCTGTCTGTCATTTGCTATTTTTTCGTAGTGGGGATAATTGGTACTGTATTCAGGCGCACTATCATTGCCCTGTCTAAACGGTTCGTTGTTTGAGTTTAAATTATCACTCACTATAGGTGAACTATTTTCGCCTATAGTACTTTCCTCCGATTGGTTTCCATTCTCATCAACTAGAGGGGAAATAATTTCGTTATCGCTAGTCTGTGATGTTGAGGTGTGATTATCATCTTCAGATTGTTCAGGTTCTTTAGGTACAATTGGCGTATTAGATTCATTTTCGTATGTGAATAGATTAGCCATTTCTCCACTAACATCATCAATAAACCCACTAACTGTTTCATTTAATTGCTGTGGGTTATCTAACGCTTCACTGCTGTCCAAATATTCATTTAGTGCATTGAACTTTTCAGAAATAACCTCAGTCGCTTCTGTCTCTGCTTGTCCTACTGGTGATTCATAAAAGGCAGCTCTCATTGTGTTATATGCATTCGATACGGCTTCTTTTGCATTATCTACCTGTTCAGATATTGGGTTTGCAACGTGTCCAACTTTCTGTGAAATATCGTCAAATAAACCGTCAGATAGCATGCTAGCAATTGAGTCCTTTATATTCTCTTGTGTATGTTCTAGAGGAACAATATTGGTATCATCGTCAATTCCTAGCCTTTGCTTCATATCATCAACTTTGTCTTGATACTGTTTAAATTGGTCACTGTTGAAAAAGTCATCCCCAAATTGTTCAACGTCATTAGCATTCTTGGTGAAATTACCCATCAAGTTAGCTCTATTTCCTGATAGCGGATCATTTTCATCGACATTAAGACTATCTGGTACTACACCTTGCGTTGGAGCAACAATTGGTTGCCTATCCAAATCACCATATTTTGGATTATTCGGTAGTCCTTCAGATATATTTGGATTGACTCCATTGGTTCTGATTTCTTCTGGTGTAGATGGTTGTTGTCCGTGATATTGACTAAGAACAGCTTGGTTATCTTCCATATTTCCTAGTTCGTTATTCGTTACCATAAACGCTGCTAGTTTGGCGCTGTCAGAGTCTAAATCTGTACCATTTACGCCACCATCCATTTCCTGATAGTTCTGAGAAAATCTTCTTAACCACTCAGGGTTATCTCTGTTTTCGTTAATCTGTTTATCGAGGCTACGTTGAACATTTTCGTCTTGTCCAATCATGGCTAGTCCCATTCTTACGTCGTCGTTCATGATTGACGCTGTATCTGTAGCACTCACTGCATTTTGGTATTGGTCAGTGCTGGCTTCTACCTCTTGTCTAGCTTGCGATACTCTCTCTGCTCGTGAGTCCATTTCACTGTTATTTGTGGTAACAGACTCGCCATTTTCGTAGGCTGCATTTTTCGCTTCATCGAACTTAGCTTGTAGGGCAATACCCTTTTCACCTGATGTCGCGTCTTGATATGCTTTGGCTACATTTGACGATAGAGATTCTGCAAATTGCTCAGCCGTTTTCCCACCAGTGCCAACTAATTGGAGTCCGGCAGACATAGCCTGAATGAAGTCATTCTTTTCTTGTCCTTGTAGACCATATGAGTCAGCAAGAGATGTGAGGTGTTTCTCAGCGAAGTTTTGCATGGTGCTTGAGCCGGAATTAATAGACTGACCTGCCTTTAGTATCTCGTTAGTGCTGAAAGCATTACCGTTCGAATTGGTTAGGGCATTCTCGACTGCTTGCTGGTAATTCGCTTGTGCTGTTTGCATCCTAGTTTGGGCATCCGATACAGAACTTGAGTTCGCCAAATTTCTTGAAATGTTGCCGACACGCGATTCCGCGCTCTGAGTCATGGTGTTTCCATACGCATCACGAGTACCGCTGTTTAATGATCCCCAATCTTCAATAGCGCCACCCTGTTTCGATATTTCCGGTGTGGCATCTGTGTCTTTAGCGGTTGCTGCTGCACCTTTCATTGCTCCCATCATCGCCATGCCAGAGCCGGTAACGAGCGACATAGCCATAGCCGGTACGATAGTAGCCGCAATCATTCCCCCTAAACCTAAGAGATCTTTTGCTTGCTCAAATATTGCTTGTATCCATTCAATTGAGCCAGTTTCATATTGCAATCCTATCTCTGTGACTGCTCTAGCCATCTGCCCCATAACAACACTCTGAGCGACAACCAGTAGCATCGGGATTAATTGAATGACCGCAAGCATCTGTAGGAATAGAAGTAGCGTCTTGGAGCCTACAGAGCCACATAGCGCCATCAAGCCAATGAACGGTGTGAGGGCGTATAGCAAACATTCCATTATGGCAATGAACTTGTTTACGATTTGTACCCACATCTCTCCTTGGATGATCCAGCCGTAGTTTCTCTGTTCTACGGAGCTTTGTAGGTTTTCTGCGTAGTCGGAAGCATTGTTTTTGTAGTAGAACGATAGCTCACCTTCTTCAGCGAGTTTGCTTGCCATCATCGTCTTCATCAGATTACGATTCATAGCAGCATCAGCGCCAATTGAAGCGAGGACATCACTAGTAACGCTCTCTACGTCCTCGCCAGTACGTACCCCCATTCTTTCGTTGAAGTGGGCATACATGGTGCTGAAATCACCAGAGTTGATCATGGTGATAATTTTTGCGTATGCGTCCCTACAGGCTTGTTCTTCGATAACTCCGCTTGAGCGCACTAAAAATGTTGCGAATGACGATGAATTGAACTGAATGTTAGTAAAAAAGTCCCCTTCTTTCATGGTTCGAGTCAAACCATCTCGCTTTGCTTTAACCATCGCACAGTCACGCATGTAATTGTGGAAACTAGGACAAAATCTATAGCCGGATAATACAGAGTTACCATCCCCCTGCCGGACAGGACTTATACGCGATATCTCTATATGCAGCCAATGCTTTTAAGGGGCTTAGATAGCCCCTCTCCGTAACACGTTCCTGCGGGTTGGTACTGCCGAATGCGGTTTCAGTCAGTTCAGCTAGCTCTAACCCAATATTACTGATTAGCGAAGCTGGTACAGCGATGGCAATAGGAATGTTGTCTATGGTGGTGGTAGTGCCATCATATCTATTCTCAATGCCGACTGTACCCAATGTATTGAATCCAGCAACGTATATGAAAAACGCCGCTAGTAGTCGTGGTATGGGTAACTCCTGCTTTCCATCTGACACTGAAGAAAGCATAGCGATAACGAACACTAACAAAGCAACAGCCGCCGCTGCTGCTTTGTAAGTTGAGTTAGCCGATATTGCACCAACAGCGTTAAAAACGGTTTGAAGTGTTACCACATCCCCAAAGCTTACAATGTTCCAAACCATAATTACTTACCTGTCAGTGTATTGGTTTCACCTTCACCAAAGTTGACACTATCAAGCTTCGCTTTGATATCTTGGAAATCAGAGTCTTTAGATAGAAGGTTATATTCTTCCAGATAGTACTTAGAGCTATCTAGGAGCACCTTTTCAGCTTGCGTTTTCGCTGATTCTTGACTGTCAGTAGTGAAAAGGTTTTTAAGAGCAGCTTGTGTAACTTGGATGTAGGACGTTACTTGCATGTATGCGAGGTCAAGAGCCAAACGCTCCGCACAGGTATTGGCTATGTAAGTACCAACCGTAGCCACTGTGCCGTTAACCGCGGCTTGGTAGATTTTTTGATTACAAAGCTGACCAATCATCGTTGGGAACTTGAGAGTTTGTTTTGCGTTAGTACTCCACTCAGTGTCATTTTGGTAGGCAACAATGACACCATCGCTTCCAAGCAAGGCATCATATACACGCTCACGTAACCCTTTGATAGTGACAGATTTAGATGGTGCAAGCGGTGCATTTAGACAGCCGTTTTTATCCGATGTATCACAGTCATAAATTTTGAATGTGCCACCGTCTATTAAGTCGATTAGTCTAATGGTACGTCCCTGGTACACCGTAGGCTTAGGATCTGATTCTGGATCGCTACTTCCGTTTTTGATTACTACTGTACCAATCATGGTCATAAGTAACTCTAGGAACTCGTCATCTCCACCGTATAGGCTATGAACTTCGCTTTCCTTCATCGCTTTCCATGTCGCATTGATAGTGATTTTTTCTTTCGTGGTTGTAGGATCAGCTGTAGCCAAAACTTTAGATGGAGAGCGACCAGCTTCATTAGCCCATCCCCATGCTTCGTTTAGGTCTTCCCATTGACCGCTGTTGACACCGAGAGTCTTCGCTGATGTATCGGCTTTTGCCGTTGTCGCAAAGTCTATTCCCGCATTAACAATGCCTTGCGCCGCTTGGCAGCTATCAATATTCATGTCGTTGACAAACTGCGCTGTTTTTTCCAGAGAAGTCATGATCTGTTCACAGGTTGGACACGCTGATTGCAAAGCCAGTTTTACACCATATCCAAGAGCATTTGCGCCAATTGCCTGAAATGTTTGAATAAATTCATCTTTGTTAATGAACGAGAAGCTACCGCCATACAGATTTATCCCACCACACCCTGCGGATACTGATGGCGCGGTTGCAGATACTAAGTTTGAGCGTTTGATAGGAGCTTTCATAAACAAGCTACCACCGGATATCACGCCTCGACGAGCAGTGTTATAGGCATTAGGATCTGTTGTGTTGGTTAGCATATTGAAGGTATCGCGCATTTGGTCATCTAAGCTTGCAGTAGCAAGTGGTGTATTTAATAAGCCGACCATAAACAAGCTGCCCGTTAATAGATTTAGTTTCATTACAGTAATCTCCTTGTTTATTGCGCTGATAAGCTTTGTTGATAAAGTTTTTGAAATTCTTGTGGGGCATTCTCAGGAACTTGAAGTCCACCGGTTACGTAGCCATTTGGATCAACATACAGACCGCTTGGTTTGGTTAATTGGTACTGTTGTTCGTCAATCAGACCTGAACGCAATGCAGCAAACAAAATGCGATCCTTTAGGTCGGTTATGGAGTGCATCCCCTGACCTACTAGTTCAATTGCTCTGGTGTTTGGGTTGAACAGGTACGTAGCGGGTAGGACTTGAATACCTAGTGATTGGGCTTGTGTTGTGTTGACTTCAAAGGCTTCACCAAGAACGGTTGGTGGAGGTGTGCCATCCATTGAAACAGGGAATACAGTGAAGCCAAATTCCGACTGTAACTGTGCCACTAGCTCTGCTTGCTGTTCACTGAATACATCTTCACTACGGTAGAAGAAATATAAGCCGGACTCGTTACCCATTTCCTCTAGTAGCGCATGCTTATTTTGAGATGCTTGTACATTCATAGTCTTCATCCCAAAGTTAGCGATTGGGCGAGATGAGGTTTGGTCAAGGAACGGTTCAGCCATTACCGCTTTTTGTCGTTCCATACCAAACGCAACGGCGCGATCACGCATAAACTTTTCTAAATACAGATAAGTTCGCATTGCCTCCTGGTCATATGGATTGTTCATCGCGGCATCAGCATATTTTTGAAAATTCTCTCTAAACCATGCGCTTGATAGTGGCTGTTCTTCTGGCTTGGTTTTGGCTGGCTTGGGTGTAGGTTGCGGTTGTTCCTGCTTTAGTTTTTCTAGGAACTTTTCTTTCTCATCTTGCGGTAGTTGTTCATACCAATACCAACCTCTTTCACTATCTGCGAAGTATTTGTTATCGCTGCCACTTTCGTTAGCTAATGTTTGTTTCTTGGTTTGCGTTGGTTGGTTTTGCGCGTGAGCAAAACTGGAAATGACTACACCTACAGCTATAGGTAGTAAGAGTTTGTTCATTTAATAATCCCTTAGTCTTAATTCGACGGAATGTGTTTCATCTCTTATTGACTCACACTTTTCGAATTTCCAAAGTCAGCGAGAAATGAGGCTAGATTGCGTTGCGGGTATTATTAGAACAGTGTGATAAGCGAACAACTTAACAATGTTAAGACGTTTGGTGTTGGGTGTCGGGTAGTAGGTGTTCAGAGGGAAATGTATCAAAGGAGTAAGTGTGTTTAGGTATAAGTTAAAGACATCCCACACGCCTTTGGCGTGTGGGTTATCTCAATTAAATTTCTGTTGAACCAACAAATTGATCACCAAGTAGAGCATCTGCCCCGCAATATTCCCACTGCTGAGGGAATAGCTGCGATAGGCTGACTAGAACATCGTGTGTCCAGCCACTCATTGGCGCATTATAGCTAGCTAACAGTTGACCCTCTAAGCTCACAATTAACAACCGGTTGAACCGGTTCGGCGTGAGAATATCAGGCTCTTGTTGAGATTGAATATCTGTAATGAAACGAATCATTAGCAAGCCCCCTTCCATATTTGTGTATGGTGATGAGGAAATTTGCTTGTGCCGTGTTCAACTAAGACATCATTCCAATCAATAGATTTAACTCCGGTTGGGATATCCCAGGTCGGATACATAATCACGACCCATTCATCGCTATCTTCTAGGCGTTCTGCAAGCCCCATAGCAGCATCTAATCCAGCTTCTACGGTTTTGCCATGAACAACACGTTTAGTGTCTTTATCAGCCCAAACAAAGATGTACTTGACCCCTTTAGGTGGCTGAAAGCTTTCCAAGATAGTTGATGATATACACGCCCATACGGGTTCATTTTGACAACCTCTGTCAGCAAGCATTTGCTTTACTGACAATGCTGTTTCTATACCTTCAGTTACGTGCAGGATTTCTCCATTGATTTCTGCCAAGTGTATTGCGCTTCCCGTTAAAGGACGAGACTCACATCGAGACATCAGTTTTTTAGCATTAACCTCGATACCTTCCACAGCCATCTTTAGCTTATTGCCTTGATGATCCAAGAAGGTTCGATGAATTGTTGCTGCCTTACCATCGGGATAAGTGACCAGCGAAACGAGAGCTGGAAACTTGCCAATGAAAAGGTTCTTCTTAATGCCGTTGACTTTACGTGTTTCATACAAGGGCATTGCAGGGTTAAAGCGCATAGTTTTACTTAAACCATAGAGGTTTAGCTTTTTTAAGTCTAAGCCTCTACGAGACAAGTAAATCCGAGCTAGCTTGGCTTCCGGTGCAGTCAAGTCATATGCGGTTTGCCATGCTTTTCGCAATGAATACCGGCATTTTCTGAGATGACTGGCATCCACTTTTGGTTGTGGCTGTGTTTGTTGTGTTTGGATACTAGCACCCTTCCACTCCTTGCCACTAAGACCAAGATAGTCTGCAACTTCATTTAGAACGTACTGAAAATCTCGATCTAAAACCCACATAAGTAGGTCAAAACCATTGCGAAATACACCGTGTTGGTTTGAAACCCCACCGCCAGTTTCCTTTGCATCTTTAAAAAGTCTAAATCCATCAGTACCACCATTTATTGGACAAGGTACGTGGTTCTCAACGTTTTTTGTTGCTTCGGAAAGACTTGGCGCGACAGCCTCAAGAACCTCTAACCAGCGACCCTTTGCCGCTGCTTTTACTACAGCTACTTTAGATTGATTCATAGTGGAATCTCCCTTGTAGTAGACGGCTAAGCATTGAACGTAAAAGCTCAGCGTCTAAACCTAATGAACGGCAACAATTGCAAAATGACAGAGGATGAACATAGTCATCTTCTAGTAGCCATTTGGTTGCTTCTTGCCGCATTAACTTGGATTTCCGACCATCCCGAATATCGTCAATAGCACTTTTGATCATGCCGTATTGAAGATCTTCAATCATTTGGTCAGTCCAAGTTGGATTTGAAATGTCATCTACAAGGCTTTGATTTTGCTGTGCCTGTAAATGATGTTTTTGATTGGTTGGTTGTGTAGTAATGCCTATCATGATGCTTCTCCTATAGTCCTTGAGGCTTTTCGAAGCCCGCAAGGGACAGGCAAGGCTTTGAAAAGCCCCAAGTAGAAGAAGTCGATAGAATTACTTGCCTGAACTCTCAGGTATCGGAGTGCCATATACCTGCAACGCATAAGCGATAACAGATACCTTGATAGCAATAACAATAGCGAGAGGGATAGAAATGCTCATGTAGCCTCCTGATTAACAGGGACTATCCCCATACGGGGAAATAGCCCCGTTTGGGTGTATGAGTGATAACCCATAAATTTGTGCCCAATAGTTAGACGCAAATTTATGCCCTATCACCAAATCATGACCTTTAAGCACAAGGCTTAAATTGAGTTTGGTGTGGGCGGGTATCAAATTAGAAGTGGATTGTTAAGAGTAGTATTTCCGAACAATTGGGCGTAGATAAGCACGTAAGGTGTTTATGTCATAGCCACAACTTAATGCGCAGATATCGGCACTAAATGGTTCATCACTTTCGTTCATTAACCATTCGATTGCTTCTTTCCGCATTGTGCTAGATTTGCGTCCGTCATTAATTTCATTAAGAGCTTGAATTAACATGCCCTCTTGCATCATAACGATTTCGCTTTCAGTCCATACACCATAAAACTCGGTTTGGCTCTGAACCTCTAGTGGAGTTAATAGCTGTTCCATGATGTTGTTCCTTAAAAAAGGGCAACACCATTCCCTACGGGCAGTATTGCCCGATTGGGTTGGATTAATTTTCAGTAAGCTTGGCTACGCAGTCTTTGTGACCAAAAGTGTCATTGCACCCATGATGAGTTAAAGATTCTGCTTTTTTTAGTGCGCTGTAATAAACACGTTGTTTGACCAGAAGGTATCCGGTGTCAAAGTGCCTATTGCAAGCCTCACAATTGCCATACTTATCCGAGCCGCCATTTAGCTTTCGTAACCGAAAAGCAAAACGGATTTGACTCTTTTTTGTACTCATAGTGTTTTCCTTTAAATAGTTAGAGGACAAACACTGCGCCCAGGGGCAAAAGTAATTGCCCTCTTGGGTTTGATATTAATAAGTTACCGAGTCACTAAAATATCTTTAGCTACTTTGAATAACTCTGATTTGAGTTCTCTAATGTCCTGAATGAACAGTGCGTTAGGGAAGTATTGGTAGAACGCTTGTTTGTTACTAGAAATGGTGCCAATGGCAACGCCTATAACAGTAATGCCACTTTGGGTAGCTTTACTGACCAAACGAGCAAGTTCTTCTCTTTGACCACCATTCGGATAACCATCAGTGATAATGATGATGACCTTGTGATGTTTTCTGCTGCTACATACTTTGCGTATGCAATGCCACAATGCAGAAGCGGTTGGGGTGGAATCTCCCCTACCATCTACTTTGTGGTAACGCATGGCTAGTTTGCTGACGCTTTCACCTTCGTCTAACAAGTTAAGTATGTTGCTATCGCAATCGGAGTCAGGAAACGCAGATGCACCGATGCCTACCCCATTGATTCGAGATAGAGCCTTTGCAAGAGCTAGCTGTGCTTCCCTTGCTGTGCTCATCAGATTACGAGATGTCATCGAGCCTGAGTTATCTACACAGACTTCAACAACTGTATCGATCTGAAGCTTTTTGCTTTTCTGTTTGAAAAGCCGAGCATCATTTACAGCGTAACGGTGTAAAGTTTTAGAATTCAGTTTTAAACCTGAAGACTTCGTTCTACAGCGCACTCTCATTTCATGTTCAACGATGGATTGCAGTTTTGCAGTAATCTGCGATGAAGTGCTATTCACATTTGACTCAATCCCCCAACGTATTCCGCTTATGGGATCAACGTTGATGACTTCTGGTAGCGACACTCTGGATTGCTCTGGATTGGCTTCTGCCAATACTTCGAGCGATTGAGCGAAACTACTCATATCGTCAAACGTTTCAGTTGAATCATTTGCTGCTTGTATTGCTGCTCTGATTTGCTCTGACGTTGGTTGATTTAAGTCGTGCTGACCAGAACTTGTCGAATTTGAGCTAGAGTTATTTCCTTCGCTCTCCATCGACTGTTCAGGATCTACACTGCTAGATTGTGAATTGTCCGACCCTTGCGAGTTGGATTCTTCACTTTCAGCATCATTAGCTTGCCCTGCTCCCTCATCTGTTTCATCTGAACTGTCAGGTTCATTTGATTCATCAGGAGATGCCGAGTCACCTGGATTACTTTCCTCCGGTGTTTGGCTCGAACTGTTTGGACTAGGCTCATCTGTCTCATCCGGTTCATCTTCATCAGGATCAAACTCATTGATAAGGGTATTTACCTTTACCGCTAAGTCGTAAGCATCTTTAGATGAAGATAGGTTAGGAAGTTCATTGCTTAACAAGTTATTGACTTGCATATAAAGCTTGAACCCAAGGTTGAGACAAAATGCGTCTTCAGCAGCATCTAAGTAAGGCTGTAAGTGCGTTTGCCCCCGATGATTAACACGACAAGTCATCAGTAATAATTCACAAATACAGCTTGCCGGTTCTGCGTCAGTTTGGATTGGTGGTCGGCTACCGTCATTTTGACGGTTGATCCAGATTTGGTTAATCCAGTTCTTAGTACCTACCATGCTTTCAATCATTGCATTCTCAATTCGCAAGTCTTCAAAGATATTCCAATAGTTTTGCAACGCTGCGGAACTGAAGTCACCTTGCAGGTTGAAAGAATCAAATTTGAGGTGTGCAGCTTCATGAGACACAAAGCCAAGTACCGCATCTTTGTGTTCTTTCGATTTGATATTGAAATCTGGAATGTTGATGGTTTTACCATCGGTCCACGCCTGATTACCCGATACCGTTATACGAACACCTAACTTGTCTCCAAGTCCGGCTGCGATTAATGGTAGGGAATTGTGTATAAGCTGATTTTGCTTGTTCATAGTGTTTTCCTTTACGGGCAAACACTAGACCCCAAGGGCAGTATTTGCCCTAGTGGGAGTATTTAAAGTGGATTAGTTGATTACATGCACATGAACGTATTGGCAATTATCCAGTTCGTTCAAAGTGTAACTCTCAGTGCAGTTTGCATTGATAAGTGTAAGTAGTTCGTCCAACTCGCCATTCATTTCTTTTGTCGCTATTACATCGACCAAAAAATCTGAGCAGGAGTCGTTGGTGTACTTGAATAGACGGAGTTCATCTATCCAATCTCGAACCATGTTATTTACGTTGGCGATAATGAAGAAATTTAGTTCCATTATTACGCCTCCACCATGTCTTTATGCAGCAGTAAGTGACCGCCGATAAAGCTAACTTTAATTTCGTCATACATACCTAAGCTAGCGTATGAGAGAGTGTTCTTTACAAACATCTCAAACGTTTCGCCTACTTCGTCGTTCAGTGGAATTAGACCCATGAACTCTGAATAGTAGGTATTCAGCGATAAATCGAAGTCATTTGACTTACAAAGTTGGGCATAGCTGCCTTGTCCCTCATAAGCAAATTCAGTGTAGTAGTGCAAAGCAACATAGTTGCCGAGCTTTTCAACCATGATTTCAACAGGACGGAAGCCACCTGTACTTGGGTGGTACTTTGTGTCGTTGAAGCTAATGATTGATATACCGTCCCGTTGTACATGTTCAGAAATAAACTCAATGAGCTCGTTTGGAACAGTAATCGGTAGGTTTTGTTTAAGAGTAAGCATGATGTACCTCATTGAAATAAAATGGGTACAACTACCCTACGGATGGTTGCACCCGTAGGTTTGATAGGATTCCACGTTAAGCGGAACTATTAGGTTATGTTTTAAAAGCAGATTTTGTGGTGTCGCTGCTTTCGCCGCTTGCGCGATCTATGACGATTCTCGTCCGACATCATACCGTTACCGGCAACCACTTTTTTGCCTCATCAAGAGGACTTGGTTTTGCTCCAAGTGGAGCATTTAGTGAAAGTCCAAATAGGACTCTCGGCTAAAATCTAACTTGCTTTGATTCTATAACACTCTGTTTAGTTTTCAAAATAATGTGTATCTCAATGCGTCCAAAGTCAGCATTGAGATACACACTAACGTAGGGTTAGTGTGTATCGTGCTTAGTCTAATAGAAGAAACCTTGGTGTGGACAATCATCACTTTCTGGTAACTCATCATAGATAGCATCTTGATCAAATGAGAATTTTAAGGGCAACGAAATTCGGCTATGTGCCTCATATTGCAGCTCTATTCCCAACGTTCTTAGCTCGTTTTCATCATCATACAAACAAAGATGTTCAACATCGCTTCCAAGGTTTTGCTTTGCAAGCCATGCATATGCGTCAACACCGCCAAAACGCCCATATCCGCCATATGCCCGTTCCTCGATGTGATTACCATCAGGACTCAGAAGATAAACGCTGACGCCTTTATGTTTTCCAGAGCTGATGTTTGCAATTGATTCTGATGTATCTGCTGTTTTCCAAGAGAAAAAACCCATGATTGCTCTCCGATTTCATTGTTGATAAACGGAACGCAATCACCCCAAAACGGGCAATTGCGCCCGTTAGGGGTAGGTTACTGTGCTAAGCACATTTCTTGATTGGTATTACATTTAAGTTTTGGTTTTGTCTATTCCTTTTGGACTGCCAAGTTAGCAAGTCAGAGGAAAGCTGCATTCCCAATATATCAAAGACAGAGTAAATGACTGACTGACCTAAAATTTCATGAGCGACAGTTTCAGATAGCCCGAAAACCTTTGCTTCTGGAATATTCTTAACTCGTGCATGTTCATTTTTTGTCAAAATCCGGCTCAATTCATTATTGGTCGAGTGTTGTAGAAATGGTTCGGTACTGCGGCACTTAGCGTACCCTCTACCTATTGTTCCTAAACAACTTTCGTAACCCGTAAGAATTTGACGAGCGAATCCTTTGCCAGCAGCTTTGTCTCTCTTTTCCTTATCCGCTAAATAACTAAACGTTTTCCAGCGAGGTGAATCAGGTTCAACATCTTCCAATATGTCATTAACTGAGTCCGGCTTAGGATAAAGTTGACCTTTAATCACCTTATCTATATCAAACGTATCTATCCCGTTTGATAACGCGACCACAACTAACCGATCCCTACTTTCCAAAGCTCCAAATTCTAGACCTGAGAAGATTCGCTCTTGGACTGTGTAGCCGAGGCTATCCAGTACGCTACGAATTACAGACATAGATGCGCTGGAAGAGTATTGGGGTACGTTTTCAATTAGAACTGCACTAGGATTCAACTGCACAATCATTTCTAGAGTGTAAAAGAACATACTGCCAGCTTCCGAGTGATCTTCAGCTTGCTTGAGTTTGTTCTTAGTGCGGCCACTTAACGATGCGCCGGTACAAGGCGTTGAAGCGTAAAGCAAATCGCATTCGTGCGCTTGTTTACTGCGTTGTACGTTTATCAGTTCTATTGGTGATTCAATAACAATTGAATCGCTATTCCATAACTCAGGGTTGTTTCGTAATGAGCTTTCCAAATAACGGCTTTCACGTTCCACTGCGATAGCCACTTTGGTTTTTACATTGTTGCGTTTAAATCCATGATGCATCGCGGCATCTAAGATTCCCCCACCATGAAACACCGAACAAACATCTAGTGGCTTACCAGACTCTAATTTGTCCAAAAGCCTCTGTTCACGCCTGTTCGCGTTCTCAGTTAAATGATGTTTTGAAACAACAATCTTTCCCTGTTTAATCAGAACTCTGACAGTTTCGCTTTCTTCGAACAGTTCAGCTAGAGCGTTAGCAGTAATATCAATTACTGGCAGTTCTTCACCACTTGTTCGATTTGTGCGCCGACTAATTTTGTATTTACCGGCTTCAGAAAGCTCGATGTGCAGTTGATTGTCAGTGATGCTCAAGTTGTACATCATGCCAGGTTTATAACCAGCGCAAGAGAGCTTTCTACCTTCGAGGAAGACGCGCTTGCGCCCACGATTTAAACCGATTTTTGTATTTACAATAGTTGCCATTTGATTTTCCTTCTCAATAAATAAGAAGGGACTACTCCCAATGGGGAGTAGTCCCCATTGGGTTTAATTGAATGGCTTATCAAGCCGCTTGAAGACTTTCAGCAAAGAGCTGAGCGACTTCGGGTATGTGTTTATCGCGTTTTATTCCATCGTGGGGCAATATTCCTTCTGCTATCCAATTGCAGATATAGACCCCTCGATTCCATGAATCAGTACCAACCAGAGCATCTAACGCCCCTTCTTTCGCAGAATATTTTCTGTGAGCAAGGACGTTGAGTGCTTCTGATCTTGAGTCATAGGTTTCATGATAACGCGCCCCGTTTTCTCCATAGAAGGACAACCGATAGGGTTTCTTGCCATACGTATCCGGTAAGAACGCTGCCACTTGCCCATCTTCAGTTATCGCTTCAAAAAAGCCATCGGGGTATTTATCTACAAGATATTGTGTTCGAGTTACACGCTCAAAATGGCGAGTAAAAAACTGCCAAGTTCGTTCTGGTAATTCGAGGTCACATAGTTTGATAGTGCAATTCTCACCGTACCGCTTAATGAACATGCGTTGGCGCTTCAGCCAGCGTTCAAAAGTGGTTTCGTGACAACCGTACTGTTCGACATCAAGAAAAAAGTCTTCGTGCTCATAGGTAAGAGTCCATTGTGACTTGTATTCTTGAAAGCTAACATCTCTAGGATTCATAGTGCTTCCTTAATCAGAAAAGGCGCACTATGCCCCTGCGGGCAAAGTACGCCCTTTGGGGTAGTTTTGATAGAGGCTAAATCAAGCCTCAGTTATCGGTGTTAGAACCATTCTTTTTTCATCGCAAGCGCCATCGCTAGGAACGGGGAACTACCTAGTAGGCAATATCCAAGTAAGACAATGAATTGCCTTACATCCCGTACAAACGCGCTCGGTTCTTCGAAAAATGATTTCCACTCATACGTGAATGCGGTAATTACCGGAAACAGCACAATTAGAACACCAAGAGTAAGCACTGACCAAAATACGATTGATCTAGCTTGAGGGTTATAACGAAATAACATAGTTGAAACTCCAAATGAAAGTATGAAGCGCACTATGCCCCCTGTTGGGCAAAGTACGCCCATAGGGGTTAAATCTGTATTTGACGCTCTCAGTCGTCTATACAGGGATTGTTAATCTACTAAATGGTAAGTGAAGTAGCTATGTGAACCATTTTGCCTGAGAACTCGCTGTACTTTGTGCCGACTCCATGAGTGTGACGCTAAAACACAGAAATATTCGTAGGTTATTTGGTTAGCAGTACAAGCAGGAAAAGACATGTAATCTCCCTCCAAACTATGAGCATTGTTCTAGAGTGAGTAAGAAGTCCACCGGATAACCGAATGATTCTTCAAACCACTTCAAAACTTCAAAGCGGTCATTTCCTTTATCAAAATGCGCCCAGCTTTGCTCGATCTCATCTTCATTGTTTACAGGTATATCCGCGAACTCTGAAAACAGATCTTGTACTGTTTGTAAATGCGTAGATTCTTTTGCGTATACGCATCCGGCGTTCATTTGCATGAACGAATGCACCTTTCTGTTTAGTTCAATGTTGACCTGAAAAGGTACTCCTTCAGCTACAACACCATACTTAACCAAAAGCTTACCAATATCAGTAACAAATTGGTCGCCGGAGAATGTGAATCTACGTGATTTGTACGTATAAAACGCCATGATATCAGGACGTTCTATCTTACAAATTTCAATTGAATATCGAATATTCTCATCCATTAGCGTTCCCCATTCATTCTGAGATACGTGGACTTCAACGGAGAAGTAAGAGTCCATATCATGAAGGTTAGAGGATGGCTTTCTGAAATGAGCAACGTAGCGATACGGGGATCGAGATTCGAAAGTGATTTGATGAAACATAGTAGAACTCCATATATTAAAAATGGAGCAACCCCCTGACGGGAATTGCTCCCGTCTAGGGTTTGTTTTGAACTTAGAAGAATGTAGCTTTCGTTGCAGATTGTTGTGTGCTCGACGTTGAAATATCGCTGAACTCAAAACTAAAATCTGCCTCGCTTAGTCCCAAATCTGACTCATCATAATCAGGTTCACCGAAACTAAAGTCTGCATCACCCAACCCAAACACATCGTCTGATTCAAAATCGACACTTGCAGGTTCTAAGGTTGACTCTAAGCTTGCAGGTTGTGGCTGCTCAACGGCTGGTTGAGTAGCGGCAACCGGTACTGGCTCGTTTTCTAAGTTGCTCATTAACGCTTGCAACCTATCTTCATCACTCATTTGATACAGTAAACCAGACAGTCTATGTACTTCATCAGTGTTGAGCTTACCAGTAATAGGCATGGCACTTTCTACTTGCTTAATCTTATTGACTAGCTTCAAAAAGCGACCATTTAGGAAAGCCAAACCTTGTACTTTCTCGCGGAGTTTCCGCAATGAAGCTACATTGGTTTGGTTCGGTTGAATTGCACCCGTTAAGCTATCAAGTAGCTTATTGGAGCTTTTCAAGATGTCTGCATCCAATGTCTCTCCCAAACTATCAACTTGATTTGATAGTCCAGCATCGACAGTAACGGCAGACTGTGCGGATTGAACTTTAAACATTGAGAAAGAGGCATTAATACGTTTCTCAACATCTGAAGTAGGAGTCAATGCTTTCACAAGAATACGCTCGTATTGAGGGAAATTCTTGATCCAGTCTTGTTGAATTGACTCATGCTTTTGAAGATAAGCAGTTTTCTCTAGCTCAAACTGACCAACGATTTTTGTTAGTCGTTTGGCTAGTTCATCTGCCTTATCTGAAGGTACTGCATATCCACCAAGGAACGGGATGCCGATGGTCAGGCAAGCTCGTTCCATTTGACGTTTCAAAGTATTGAATACTTTTAGAGCCTTGGGATCTGTAGTGTGTTTACTGCCGAGGTTAATGATCTCTTTTGGTGGAACTTCACCTTGTAGTGAGAGGTCATTTTCTGCCAGTTTTTTCCGTCCTGTCCATTGGTTAACGTTCAGTTGAACAGCAACAATGTCATTCAGAACAGAGGTAGGTTGTGTAGTCATAATGGTATCTCCAATTTTATGTATAAAAAAAGGACATACCATTCGCCCCAGGGCTAATTGATATGCCCTTTGGCGGTTTTCAAATTTAGATAAGAGTGCTTACGCTACTTCTTATCGTTGTTTCTTAGTGCTTTTTTGCTAGCTGCTTATCGCACCATTTCTCGATATTGGGTGCATACATTGTTAGCAACCCAATAGCGATAGCAATACCACTAATTATGTAGATAGCTGTCATTGCAGTTCTCCTTGATTAAGTGAACCTAAGTTTATGTTACTACCGATTAAGCTTTTCTGCTAATGCTACAACGAGTATACCGATTACAGTTAGCTTCAACACGTTGAAGTCTAAACCTTTCTCGATAGCGTACACGAATGCAGCAGTATAGGATGCAGTGCCAAGCAGTTTTAGTTGAACAGCTACCTCTTTTTTCCGCTTATGTGCGAAGTGCACAACAGCTTTTAGATACTTGATAAACAAGTAATAGATTAAATAAAAATCAAACATTTATACCTCTTTAAGTTTTTTGTACCAACAAGAGGCATATGTACCAACGGGACACATACCCCGTTGGGATTGATTTAATTACGCTTCAGGATCAAAGCTGCTACCAAATAGGGCTATCGCCCAGGTATTAATAGCTTCCTTTTCTTCAGCGTTAGAGCAACGATTCAGTAATGCACGATCAAGTGCATAGCTTAAAGCGCAAGGTGCTCCCATGTTTCGTTGGATTTGAATAGCCCAACGAATTAGTGTTCGAGTAGAAAAAGTGACACTTAGCTCAATGCTAGTATCTTCCTCTCCTTTAAACACGGTTCTTACTTTATTCGCTAATGCGACCATACGTTCACGAATGGTGTTCGGGATATTCGGAGCAATTTTGCCCAAGATATCCTTCTCAACATCTGCATCTGCATAGTCAACTTCAATAACGATAAATCGGTCTAGGAACGCGAGATTCTGACGCTGGACGCCAGCATACATCCCATCGCTACCTGAGCCATTTGAATTTGAAGTAGCAATCAAACGGAAATTTTCGTGTGGATACACTATTTCGCCGTTCTTTTGCGATAACACTAATGGTGAACCTTCTAGCACTCCATTTAGGTTTGCTAATTCAGCCGGATCGACAAGGTCAATTTCATTAAGAATGAGAATGTGACCTTCACGCATCGCTTTGGTTAACACACCATCCATCCAGACGGTTGAACCATTTTGAAGTGTCCATTGCCCTACCAAATCCATAAATTCGGTTGAGCCACCACAAGTGTAGTTTTGAACAGGGTAATGTAGCCGAGCGCAAACTTGTTCTGCCAATGATGTTTTGCCGCAGCCGGTTGGACCGACAATCAGTAACCCATCACCAAAAGAACAATCAATAAAGTTCACGACATCTCTTAACGTTTCCCGACGAAACACATACTCTTTTTTTAGCATCGGCACATTAGGGTGGTTACATGGTTCAAAACCTTTAACGCCCATACCTGTACCTTGAAAACCAAAAATTTCGAGTGGGTAAGTTTTTTCAATTAATTTAGCCATAGCTGCTTTCCTTCAAATAATAAAAAGGGCAACTACAGCTCCCCTACGGGCTGTGTTGCCCGTATTGGGTTGGATAATGTCAGATTCAGATCACAGTAGTTTTTCTACTGATAGCTGTTCTCTGATGTCTTCTGATACTAACAAAGTGACAAAGTCACCAAAGTAAGCGTCGAAGATGTTGACTGCACTGTAATAATTACCAGTCATCATACGTTTTTGAATTTTTTCTCCATCTAAACCAAGCTGAGCTGATAGCTTTCTAGCAAGATTTATTAGTTGAAAAACATTTCCTTGTTCACCCCGCAAATCTAGTGTGATTTGAGGTACTTTGGGTTTGAAAGGTACTTTGATCGCCATTATTCCACCTCGCTTTCTGTGTAGCTGAAAACGTATTGCGGATTAGCAACCTTGTACTCTCCAATCAAGTAATTATCTTGGTCACGTTCAAACGATGGCATGTCAGGGTTATAAACCTTTATGGCATGTACAATGCGTTTGTCGTTTTCGATAATGCGAACCTTTGGCAGAGTTTGTTCTAGTTTGTAACCATCAGGGTTGTCACTCGAAAATGAGAGAATTTTTACACCGTCAGGTTGGAACTCGAATTTTACTGTCCAAACGCTATCAATAAGCCGATCAACGGCAAGATATGTTTCACCGAAGTTAAACATACACTCTCCTTAGAAGTAGTGGTTTTGAGCTGATTTTTCGAAGAAGTTACCTGGTGCCAGCGGCTTAATTGGCGCTGTTATAGGTGTAGGTTCTTCAGGTTCGGTATGGGTTTCAACGTCACTTATAAGCGAGGACGGAACAGCTTGTTCTGCCGGAGTCACTGAAAGTGGTGTTGCTTCTTGCTTAGGCTGTTCTGCTTCAACTTTCGGTTGATATTGTTCAATTGGAACGTCAGCTTGATTGCTTGATTCTTCTTGAATGGTCACACGGAAGTAAGTAGAGCCTTTGTTACGGTGTTTTTCGATAAGTGAAGATGGAATAACCACATTCATCGTATCTTCAATTTCCGCTAGCAAGTTTTGGTAGTTCACATTACCGGTCTTATCGACACGGGTTGCGCGAATACCATCTTTATTGAAGGTTTGAACGTCACTTGGTATTTGTTCGGTGAAATACGATTCAAGCTGTTTAAGATCAGCTTTTACCGCATCGCATTGACGAACGAGTTCAGCATGACGCGCTGACTTTTCTTTGTACTGTTCTACTCTTTCTTGCCAAGAGTTATCCTGATTAGAAATTGGAGTGTCATAGACAACCTTATCTCGACCCTCGATCATCTCTGGAGGTGTGTTCGACTGAACTCGTTTCCAGAAATCAATCGCTGCTTTTTCTGCTTTTTTAATAAAAGCGTCATTGCGACGAATGCGAGTTGAAATAGGGCGTTTACCCCGCAAGTAGAAGTACAATCTACCAATGTCAGCTCCCGAACAGTTCAATTGCCACTGCACTTGCGCAGCGTACATTTGAAACGTTGGTGCTTGTCCTTGCATTGCTAAAATCTCGTTGTAGATTTTTTCGCAAGGACATTTGATTTCCAATACTTCTTTATCTGAGCCTAGTATGTATAAACCATCTAAAGATGCTCGGAAAAGGTGCTCATGGTCAGCTTCAACACACACTGGCATGTAAGGCTTACCATATTCGTTTTCAACGGCTTCACGCGCTTCGGGTTCTTGTTCTACACCCCTTTGCACATGGTAGTTTTTGGACAAATCATCCGGTTCTTTCAAGCCGACCAATTCTGCCCAAAGTTGGTAAGGTGTTTGATATGGAGATAACCCCATGATCACCGGAATCATTGAGGCTGTAATGCCTTGCTTCCGCCACTCAAACCACTTTTCACTACGTTGAACGATATCTACTACAGGCATAATGCCCTCCTTAAATTTTAAAAATATAAGGGTGCATCACGCCTATAAGGGCAGGATACGCCCTTATAGGGTTGGATAAATTTATTCAGCAAACTCTTTGTCGAACGCTTCGTTAAGAGTGCTTAATGCATACTCTAACGTTGCGCCATCATAGCGTTCTTTGAAACTATCTTTTGTTGTGTCCCATGCGCCGGTATCCACAGTAAATGACACCATCTGGTCAATCATATTGACATCCTTAGATGCCAACATGCCAAATTGTGTTTTTACAATGTCATCTTCACTAGATTGAAAATGGCTAGTTGCATTGGCTTGTTGAGTCGGTGTGTTTTCTTCATCAACAGGGACGTATTGAGCATCTTCAAAGGTATCAAAATCAGCTTGATTCAAGTCACTCATCAGTTCTGATTGTGCTTGAGGTTTTGGTAAAGGCTGAGTTTGTTCTTCGAACTCGATGGGCTGCTTTGTGGTTGCTTGGCTTTGGCTCTCTATGATTCGACTTGCTTCGTCTTCGTCATAAATACCCACGTAACCTAATGCTATACGAGCAGTTTGGATCATTGCCTTATGGCGCAACATGCGCTTTGTATGGCTTTTCCAAGGGTTGTTATAGTTTAAGCTTCGGAATACTTCATCGAGGTATTCCCGCACTATCGTTGGACGAGTTCTATCCTTGCGGTAAACGATGCATTCACACCACTCAGGACACTCTTTGGCATTAGGCATTGACACCTTTTCAGATGAAAACCTAAATTCTAACCCATCAAACTGAGGATGAGTGTTTATGATCCGTGACCATCCATCAACACCAACAATTGGAATTATTCCATTGTTTTGGTCGGGGAAAGCGTAGATCTCTTTAGTGAAAGGGTTCAAACCGTACTGGTCTGCCACAATCAAAAGAGCCATCATTTGTTCATTGGTAGGTGCATCGCCGTTGCGTTGCTTAAAGGCTGTAGATTTCAGTGTGTCCCAAAAACCTCTTGGATCTACACCAAACTTCTCAGCAATTTTCCCGACCAACTTCTTTTTGTTAGCATCTTCCTTTTGTGTACTTTGAGTTTGATTACTTGTTTGAGGATGTGTCATTTGTAACTCCAAAGACGGAGCTACACCCATAGGGACATAGCCCCATCGGGTTTGATTTAAAGAAAGCTAACCAAAAATTAGCCTCGTGCTACGACAACGTGACCATTTAGAACGTCTGTTGTCATTGGGTAATGGATACCTTTCTGTTTACGAGCGTAAGCAGGGATATTCATTAGTTCTGCGCCAGAGATTGCTTTTGCCTGGTTAGCATTTGCGATCCGCTGTTCTACTTCGTCTTTAGTCATACGAACGTTACGTTTGATTTGAGATGAAGAACGGTTAAGGAGCAGTTTGCCAATTCGAATAGCGGCATATGCAATAGTTACGGGAACTAAAACAAAAATTGCCATTGCTACGAATTGAGCTGCTGAATCTGAAACTTTATACATTGCAATAATGAATGCACATACAAGTACAGATGTTAGCGTTTGTTGAGTTGAGTTCATGATTTACTCCAATTTTAAATAAAAAAGGGTAAATCTATGCCCCACTTTGGGTAAAAGATTACCCTTGGGGTTTGATAGGATTCCACGTTAAGCGGAACTATTAGGTTATGTCTTAAAAGCAGATTTTGTGGTGTCGCTGCTTTCGCCGCTTGCGCGATCTATGACGATTCTCGTCCGACATCATACCGTTACCGGCAACCACTTTTTTGCCTCATAAAGAGGACTTGGTTTTGCTCCAAGTTGGAGCATTTAGTGAAAGTCCAAATAGGACTCTCGGCTAAAACTGAGTTAACAATATCATAGAGTAAAAAATTTCCAAATAAAAAAAGCGCACCTTTGGTGCGCTACTGTTCTTGCCAAATTTGTCATAACTATCAATTCATTGGACTTGAGGCGAAAGTAAGTTGAAGTATTTTTCAGACAGAATTAGCTCTTTGAAGTCGTCTATCCATGCTGTCTCATCATCACAATTAGCGGATTCCTGTAACCCTTGCCAGTACGCATTTATCACTTCAGGTTTAGAAATTACGCCGTACATAGAAACCATGAACGGGTAGATTTTTGATTCTGTCATCAGCTTTGCTAAGTTCTCTTTACTCATTGGTTCTCCGCAAGATTCATGTCGAATTGTCATAGCTCTTTCGGAAATTTCAGCGCAGCTCGGACACGAGGATTGTAGTGCTTGCAGCTTCATATCGTATGACTCAGAAGCGTTCGCCTTGAACCCCCACAGATAGAATCATAATAGCTGTTAGGCATACTGTTGAACCAAATTTCGTCATTGCGCGATCCATTAGTTAGTAAACTTGGCTTTTAATTGCTGTGCAGACCACCCGCCATGAGCACGTTCAGCTCCTATAAACACGGTTGGTGTACCAGTCACTTGTAATTGTGCACCTAAGCCTCTGACCTTCTCAATCTGCTTTCTAGCTGTTTCCATATGCGGTTGAAGCTTGTCTTTGTCGATACCGTAGTTTACTAAGATTTCGTCAATACCTTCACGAGTTAGTTTGCTGCCCATAAATGCATGGTGAATGTCGCCATATACTTCAGGTTTGTAGTAGAACACAGCCGTTGCCACCATCGCGGAATATGCAGATGTTGGCTGATTGGTGAAGATAGGATATTCCTTCACGATAACCTTGGCTTCAGGATCAATAGCAACGAATTCTTTTAGCGTTGGAGCCAAACGCTTACAGTACCCACAGTTATAGTCAACAAACTCAACCACTACATGCTTACCATTTGGATTGCCAATAAATGGATCGTTCTTGTCGTTGTATAAAGCATCCATAGAGGTTTCAACCTTTTTGGCTTCTTGGGCTTTGGTTGCTTGCTCTTGCTCAAAGCGATACTTAGCAAGGGATTTCACTACGACATCAGGGTTGTCCATAATATAGTTTTTAACGTCTTCAGCAGCGAACGAGGAAGGAGCCTGAAGCATATTGGTTTCAACATTGATCATTGCATCGGACAGCTTTGTTATAACTTCACTTTTTTCTTGTAGCGAGTTGTACAAAGTTACATTCGAAATGATTAATGCTAGGCATACACCACCTAGTCCGAGGTTGATTTTCTTCTGTTCCATTAAATATTGCTCCTGATCGATTAGTGCTTGGTAGACAAAACTTGGGAATTGGTCATTGTAAAGTCAGCTTGATTATTGTGTGACTTAACATTGTTAAGCGGATTTGACTGTTCTGGTAGCTTGCATAAGCTGAGTAAGAAATCAGTCACATCGCCTTTTGATTCGTGAAGGGTTTTTATGTTTTCGAATTGCTCTTTGCCTGAACACTGATCATTTGAAACTAGTTCAACGTTATCATTCAACTCAAAAGCAATAGATAGCGGGATATTTAGTTCGTTAGAATACTTTAGGATTTCGCCAATTTGATTGTTCAAATCATTGAATTTGTTATTTTTATCTAGTGTTGTCATTTAGGACTGTCCCCTTGTTTCTCTCTAATATCGAGTATATGAGGACAGTTAAAATTTCCTAAACGTGATTTATTCAAAAAGACTCATTTCACTGATAATTGGAGCTAGCTGCTCATCAAATGTGCTTAGGTAATGGTTGGTGCTGTTAAGGCTAGATTGACCTAAGAAGTCTCTGATTTTCTCGACAGTTACGCCTTTTTCAATCATTTTCTTAGCAAAGTATTTTCGCCACGAGTGAGTACCAAACGCATAGCCGAGCTTAAACTTTTCTTTTACTTTTGCGTGATGCCAGTTCGCACTTTGTACTGACATAGGGCGAGGAATGATAGTGCCATCGGGTTGCTTTAAGCTGCTTCTTGAATTGGCGAATAGAAGTTCGTCAGAACAACTTAGGTAGCGGCATTCTTCTACGATCTCTTTGATACCATCATTGATGTACACGCGCACAAGTGAGGCATTGTAAGCGGTGGCTCTATCTGTTCCTTCACGAGCAATCCGCATGTTGAAAGCTTTTTGTTGGCACAGGTCGAAATGTTTTTTCCACTGACCAAATTCATCAAAGAAGTCCGAAAACTCTAGCCAAGAAGCATCACTGTATCGCAGTCCTGTAAGCGCACTCATTGAGGCGGTAAGGCTTAGCAGTGGGCTGCGTTCATACAGTTCCTCAATAAGTGCTCTTGCTTCATCTGCACTCTTTGGCGGCTTCGTTGGCTCCTTTCGACGCTTTTTAGTGCCTTGCACCGTTAGCCCTAAATTGTCGTTGGATATATCAATTCTTTGATTAATTCGCTTTGGTTGGCTCACCTTGCTACCCCTTTGCACACAAGTTTCAAAGTTTTAATGAAACATTAAGTATGACATCACCTAATTGCTCATCTAGAATAATAAGATATTAACCTATGAAACGCACATCCAAAATGACCGACCAAATTGAGAATGACCTACTTGATTCGAAGAAACAGGATCAAAAAAGTGACACCGTCACCATACGAAAGCAGAGAAGTAGATTGTGGAGTGCGTTTTATGAAGATGAAAAGCAGTTTTATGCTTGGCTGTGTAAGAACGCAATAACTCTGCTCGATATCAACGCAAGTTCAGATATGTACGATGTTGAAGGTCAACCCGTTCCTTTTGGATATTCAATGCAGATTATGAAGGTTGGCGTTCGTTACCGTCCACCGAGATTTATAAGAAAAATCATCACTTTTAGGACGCTTGAGCTATTTGACGAATGTAAAGAGAGGCACAACGTTCTAACGGAACTTTATGATAAAGCAGTGTCTTTCATGAATGAGGATAGCAAAAAGCCACGATACCCTAATCGTTTCCCTGTGTTCCATGAGCGTGTAGCGCAAATAAATCACAGCCGCGACGATGCGTATAGTGCCAGGATTTTACCCGATGAAGGGCAATTTACTTTGTACACTGGCAGTGTGGATGCGGAGTTGAATGCAGATGTCCATTCTGCATTTAAAGCTCATGGGTTTGATTCAGTTGAAACGAACTATGACAAGTTTGGGGAGCTAATGACTATTCGTGTTGCTATTGATGAGTTACGCCAGTATTTAGAGTGTTCAGATTATAGTCGTGTTCATGTAAGACATTTTACCGGCTCACAGTACACTTGCCGGATTAGCTTTGATAACGGCGAAAGCAAGGCTGTCCGGTCTAAATTTGGTTTAATCGTGGTTCATCCTGATGATTGTCCTTCAATATATGCTACGCCGCCGAGAAAGAAACGGGCTGATAAACTTGAGTTGACCGCGAGACAGGTTGAGATGCCGGTTGATTTGGGGTTTCGAGTGTTCGTGACGGAGGGTTAGGTGCACTAATAGAAAAGGCGGGATTAGGGAGTCTTATCAGATGCCTGAGACAGCTCAAGGCACCATCGGGATTAGAGCCATCACAGATTAATACACAGGTGTTTTTATGAGGGATTTGGTCATTTCGAATGATATTTCTTCCATTGGAAGAAGGTCAGTTAGCGCCAACTCTTGTACATCCATCGCCCTAACCCGTTTCATGTCCCCTATTCGGCGTTCGATCGTCCTAATATCAGCCTTGATATCAGCGACAGCATCATAGTTTTCAAGAAGCTTTGCTAATTCATAATCACACCTTTTAGTAGCGTGGTCGAAATGTAACAAAGCACACTCACATTGGCTTCTTTGCAGAAGTTCTATTCGAACGCATTTAATAGCGGCAGTCTTATTCGAGCAAAGAATCAGAACATGCCCTTCGGCACCAAAGCTCTCTAAATCGAGTGGTTGGCATGTTACGAGAACACCAGATTGACCAAGGTTTTCGACGCAGATAGCAGCGTAGTTATAATGATTGTCCGGCATTATCCCTGTCATGCTGTTTTTCCGTTGTTTATGTATCTGATTCGACTGTATCTTACGTTCAACTATTTCCTAAATACACTTAACAAAGTTTAGCTATTGCACCTGTAGGGCAGGTTCAGCGTGTAAACAAATACCTTGTTCTCCCCTGACTTCTGCGAAGTACATCGATCTGATTTATGTCTATCTGGAAGGGTTCAGCTTTCTTACCGCTGACCAAAGAGAGGTACTTGATCTTGAATATGACCTGAATGCAGAACGCATGTAGAGCTGTAGAGCTGATGTCCTCTACCGTTAATTCAAAATGCCCAAGAGGTTCATCTAGCTCAATGTTTTGGTAAAACACTTGCTCTAGCTTTTCCATGATGATCCCTGCCGAACCGCAGCATGGTTCGTATATTTTCAGGTTGCCAGGTTTAGAGAATGAAGCGTCTTTATGTGGTATATCCTGGTCGCTTTGAAGTAATTTAGATATGAGATAACCGACTTCAGGAGGCGTAGGATAGTAGCCTTGGTGTTTCGCATCTCCTTTGCAGAACTCTGAAAGAATGAACGCCAGCGGATCACTTACACCACTGTACATAAGGTTAGCGAGGATGTGACTAAGTGGTTTTGCTACCTCTATAAACTCATCCTCTTGCACTTCGCGTTCCGTAGGTTGATACAGTCCAGTGCATTCATACGCCCACTGTGCCACAAACAATTGTACCGCCTTGCTCACATCATAACGGTAGCGCCACTTTTCAATTAAATTGAAAGCTTTCTTATATTCCGACTGGATCTTCATGCCAATGCCTTTTTATATGTAATAAGCTAATAACTTATTACATATAAATTATTTCCAAAGATCTGTGAGAGGAATATGGAGTTACACTCTTAGCGTACAATATTTTCCGAATCGTCGAGTGACCCCAATAAGGGGGTTTGTGCCCATTTCAGCGAAAAGTTCAATGTAAGCTGCTAGCCCTTTATTTATAAGGGCTAGCAGAGATAGCTTGTTTTTAAATAGGGGTTCTATGCCGGAACCGCCGTTTTTTCTGATTTGAGAAAAACAGACGTCCGATAGACCACCGCTAAACGGACACTCTCAAGCGTGATTCAATCAGGCTTCTATCGTTGATTCTTACGTCTCATATGACTAGTACGATTTAATTCTCATTAAAGGCCCCTTATTCGTTTGCAATTACAAGCAACAAAGGGCTTAATCACGAGGATTTCCGTTCTTAACGGAAATTTCGGCGGTTACGGCGTGGAACTCCAAATACTTCTCTTAAGCCACCAGTTCGATCATGCTATCCTCTCTCCAAGGCTCTAAGTTCTCAAGCAGTTTCTCTAGAACAATATTTTCTTTCTGAATACCAAAGGTGTAATTACCGGCAAGTTGGATATGACGCCATGCGACTGGAGATAAACCCGCTATCAGATTCACCACGTCCTGATTACCTTCTTGCTCAAACTTCTCAATCAGATTGGATAGTAAGGCCGAGTTATAATAAATGATGCAGTCAGAACAAGCCCCAGAACTGATTAACTCAATCAACGCTCATGGTCTATTCATCGCTGAGATGAAAGAGTGGAATGCTAAATCGAATCAAGCTCATATTTTAGTCCATCCTGCTTAAATCTTTTCATTCTAAACCAAGTGGTCGCTCGCCTGATTTTCAGGGAGCACTATCTGTTGTGATATCACAACCTTTACTGTTTTCCTGAATTGATACTATTGAGCAAGTCTCGAAAGACAAAGATTGAAACTAACATTTGCCCCATTATAAGACAGAGTAAATACTCATTCATATCCTGTTAATTGGGTTTTGCCTTACTAAAAGTAATCCATTCTTCTAATGCTATTCGTTGTTAATCCTCGTGTTGTATTACGGGGGCTCTTAAGTTGTCAACATCGTACACAGAACCACCATGTTGTATTTATTCAACATGGTGCATTTAGAAAGAACGTCTTCCCCCAACGGTATCCTTAAACCTTGCTCGAGGAGCTTTGCCATCCATCGTCCATTTAAGGTTCGCAGGTATAAATTGACTTGAATCGGGAGTTTGCCAACTTGCTTCACCGTTTTTTCTGGCGTCCAATTGATGGTTGGTACGTTATCTTCGGTTTCGCCGAAGGTGAAGAAATGAGCGAACATACTGCAGCAGTGTCAGCGATTGCACAAATACTCGAAGGAGAATGTACGTTCACGTTAGAAGAAGAGGCGAAGGAACTAAAAGCTGGCGCTTGGTTGTTGATGGACGCGCATTTGCCTCACAGCATTATCGCGAAAACGCCATTGAAGCTGATGCTGTACCTGTTGCGCGAGCCTAAGTAACACGCAGTATTGAAATACAAATCAATGTAAATTCAGCCCCAACCAAGTGTTGGGGCTTTTGCGTTTATTGCTGGCGGTACTTATCTGACGAAGTTCTGCAATCCTGCCACGCTGGCAAAGTTATAGAGAATAAAGCCCGATGCCACCATGGTGACTGCTAACACGAGGTTAAGCGTATTGCTCAAGTTGGCATTGGGTTTGGCGCTGTGATTTTTCATTTGGCGTTGAATCGTTAAAGCGTTGAACACCAATATCGAGTTGGTCATTGCCGTTCCTAAAGCCATCACGAATGTCGCGACCATGCCCCACATTAAGCTGCCTAGCATGTTAGAGAGAAACAGAACTAACACCGCCCCAGTACAAGGGCGGAAGCCGATGAGTAGCAGTGCTTTCCATGAAATATTGTCATTAGAACCTGCGGAATCATCATCTTCTTGAGATCGTGTTTGCTTGATGCGGCGCTTGGCCACCGACGCAAACTCTTTCAGCGCCAATAAAACAATAAACACCGCACAACCTTGCGTCAGCAGACGAACATTATCGGAAAGGCTGAAAGCAAACTGCTCTAATCTTGGCAGTAATCACGAAAAGAATGCACGCGCTCGCGGCTTGTAGGGCGGCAATAATCGCCATTAACACAAGTGCTTGTCGGCGACGGTAGCCATGAATCAAGCTCATTGACGTCACTGCCGTTTTACCGTGTCCAGGGGCAACCGAATGCAGTAAACCATACAGAAAGCTGAAGCCCAACAAGTACAACAGTTGCCCTTGGCTGATGAGCATCAGGTATTCACTGATATACCGTAGTTAATCATTTTAGCTTTGTGAAGAAAAAAATGGATTCCTTTGGAATCCATTGAGTTGACTAATTGCGATTCTTTATTTTGTCTTTGGTAAGGAGTAATACTATTCTCTATACATGCCGTACACACAAGTCACGATGTACTTAATAAACGTTACGAAAAAAGCAGATTTATCTGCCTTAATAGACAATACATCCTTAAGTTACTATATAACAATAACATCGGAGCACTTTGTGTTGTTAGAATTGGTAATCAGCCACAAGACCGAATGTACGAGGTCCGCCCATTTCGATAAGATCATTCTTATGGCGAAGAACGTAATCTTCATCTGTTGCATTCTTAATGTAGGCCCGAATGGTGAGATCATTCATGGCATAACCTGCATTGAGATTCAATATGGTGTAGTCGCCTGCTGACGTACTTCGGGTGTTGGCGAGATCTGTAAAGTAATCCGTTACGTGATTAACACGAGCACCAAAGAAAATGCCCGAATCTAGCTGTTGGGTGAAGCCAAGACCAGCCGACACTTCAGGTGCATAACTGAACTCATTCCCATTTAAGTTTTCAACAGTACCGCTTGGTCCTTCGGTGATTTCTGTTTTTAACAAGCCTACAAATGCGAATACGTCCAGACCTGAGTCAAACCAGTAATTGGTTTCAACTTCAGTACCGTATGTTTTTCCTTTAGGGATGTTTGCTATGTAATTGTCGAAACGATTTCCACTGTCACCATACACGACCGTTTGATAGTTTTCATAGTCGTTGTAGAAGACATTTGCAGTCAAACCAAGTCTATTTTCAAGGAAAGTTGAACGGGAACTTAGCTCATAAGTCCAGACTTCTTCCTGCTCAAACACAAAGACCTGTTGTTGGTACTCGTTGTATCCAAGTCCGCCAGCGTTGTATCCTTTACGAGCAGTAAGTCCAAGCATTGAATTGTCTGATACATTTAAAGTTACACCGACTTTTGGTAGCAAAATACCGTTACTTTCATCAGCATTGAAATCGAGTGGGAACCTTGCGTGGTCAAAATCACGCTTCAGCTCATCTTTTTCGTAACGAGCGCCAAGTAGCAAGCCCCAACGGTTATTGAGCTGGACTTTTGAATCGAAGTAAATTGAGTTGGTCAGAACTTTATCTTTACGCTTCATCGAGTCTGTTTGCGTATCCTGATCTTTGTAAAAACTGCTTACCCCGACAATGGCATTGTATTTGTCATCTAACGAGTTATAAGATAGCTTCGCTTCTGCGGTGTAGTTTTTTTCATCAACATCACCCCACCAGTCCGTACGAGGATAAGCTTTGAATTTCGTATTATAGTCTCGGCGCGCAAGCAATACATCAAGGGTTAATTCATCATTGATTAAGTAATTTATGTCAAAATTTGCATTCCAGCTTTCGGTTGTTTGACGTCGAGTACCGTTTTCATCAATGTATTCAAACTTACCTTTTTCAGAAACCAGATTTGTATATTGACCTTCTTCATTACGGCTAGCCAATGTTAGTTTTAGCGTAAGCTTATCGTTAGACATCGGTTTGAATAACAGCTTACCTCTCACATTATAGGATTCAACTTCAGAAGGGTCCCATGGATATTGGTCATTATCGGGCAGCGAGTAATCAATTGGTGTATTACCCTTTGTGCCCTCGGCGGCTAATCGAAATGCGAGCTTTTCAGACACGATTGGGGCAGAAACAACACCAGCTAAGTGATATTTGTCATCTTCGTTTTCGTAGCCACCACGAACTTTACTTTCAAAGTGGAACGTTGGATCTTTGGTTTTGATGACCACCGCGCCGCCAATACTATTTCGGCCTTGGTTGGTTGATTGAGGGCCTTTATAAATCTCTACTTGTTCTGTATCCCACAATCCGGCTTTACCAAAGGCTTCACCAGTCCATGACTCTGACACGCCATCAACGGTTGTATTCACCCTTGGTGTCGCTCCTGTCATGAAGGAAAGGAAGCCTTCACCAGGCCCACGACCATCGACACCTCGAATATGTGGAATACCAGAAGGGGCATTCAGTACATTCGGGACGCGATCGAGTAGATCGTAGTATGTTTGATCTTCGCCATTGTCTGCTTCATCAGTAAAAACGGTGACTGAGCTTGTGTTCTCAGCAAGTGTACCACCGAGTTTTTCACCAAGTACCACAATGGTTTCTAGGGTTGTTAGGGTTTCTTGGCCTTTCTTAGTATTGCTGTTGTTCACTTGCTCTGCTGAAAGAGTGGTGCTGGCTCCAAGGCAAATTACACCAATGAGCATGGCAAGTTTAGTCTTGCCAGTATTAGTGATGGTGATGCCACTGTTTAAATCCATGGGCTTCATGACCTGAGTATTCCTTAATAAAAAAAGAAGAAAACATTTGATGTTGTAACAACATTTATGTAAAAAAGTGTTGCATCAATAATACTAATGATAATTATTATTATTTACAACAATGATGATATAAGTTTGTGCTATCTCATTACTAGAAGATATGCATGAAGTATCGACGTACAAGTTGGATTTGTGATGGATATAAAGGTTTTTCGAATAATAGAAAATAAGAATATCAATAGTGTTTTAAGTGGTTTGCTTGAAGATAATGAAGAAGTAGGAGCCCCATGTTGGTGGAACGAGGTGCAGACAAAAGGAACACCTTTTATCCTTTCCCAAGATAATACAAGCGTTGAGCTGCTATTTCTTTGGCGAAACACGGATGACAGTGTTAAGGAAATATACATTGATATCAATGGTATTACTGATCATCACAGCTTTGATATGGCAAGGCTTACTCATGTCAAAGGAACGGATGTTTGGTTTTATAAGGCAAGGGTAAACAGTACGTGGCGTGGGAGCTACACGTTTATTCCAGTGACACATGAACGCGTCCAACCAGCGTACCACGGAACATACCAAGAGAAACGCACCAAGCATCGGGAGTGGTTGAGAACCATTTTTCCTCTTAGTGTTCGCGATGATTTAAGTAAAAACAATTTGTCAGCCTGCGAATGGGGACGTTCGAAAACGCCGCTATCTATGCCAAAGGCAGTATCGCAAAGTGCTTGGTCAAGGTTCGATACAAAAAATGGCAATGTTCAGGCAGGAGCGGGCATGCAGCTGGCTTGGACTAGCCAGTGTTTAGGTAATGAGCGCTATGTTTGGTTGTATTCGACAGCCAGCGCTGACCAAATGGCTGAACTGCCATTGGTTTTAGTCTTAGATGGTCAATTTTGGTCTCAATCCATGCCTCTGTTCAGTGCGCTGACCGATGCGACGAGCAGCGGTCAGCTTCCACCTGCCTTGTATGTCTTCATTGATGAAATCAATGGAGCGCTGCGTAGTGAAGAATTCAGTTGCAACCCTTTGTTTTGGCAGGCTATCACTCAAGAACTGCTGCCGTTGGTTGGTCATTATTTCCCAATTACTAATGAGGCTAATCGTACGGCTGTTGTTGGGCAAAGCCTTGGTGGTTTGAGTGCGATGTATGCCGGATTGAACCATCCGGACCGTTTTGGTGCGGTTGTTTGTCAGTCGGGTTCATTCTGGTGGCCTGATTTTTCGTTAGTGAAGCCACCTAGTGAATATTCTCCTCTTCAAACAAGCGAACCTTTAACTCAAATGAGTCAATTGGTTCATTCTGGCCTTGGTTCTAACGTAAAGCTAAGTGTTTTTATGGAAGTTGGGTTAGGGGAAGACATCATGGTGGACTTGAGCCAAGACCTGTACCAGCAACTTAAGCAACAAAACCATCGGTTATCGTTTCGCACCTTTGATGGTGGACATGAACGCCTGTGTTGGCGCGGAGGCATCATTGATGGGTTGTCATATGTTTTTAATTTTGAATCCTGATTTTTCTATGATTGGAGTTAACTATGTCTGAGAAATACATTAATCCTTTTGACGAACCTGAAAACCAGTTCTTTGTGCTGATTAATCACAACAATCAATATAGTTTATGGCCTGAGTTCAAAGGGATCCCTCCTGGCTGGAAAAGCACATTTGGTCCGTCACTAAAGCAAGACTGCATTGATTATATCGAAGCGAATTGGCACGACATTCGTGTGTAAAAAACAAACAAATAGCCACGACGATAATAATTACATTTCTAAGGAATAAACGGCTTTGTTGCGTAATTCGGACAGAAAACCAAGTCGTCCGAAATTGAATAATTATTAAACAATATACTGAGTTTCAGGCATACCAAGCCCTGTAAGCTTGTTCAGCGCTTTAATCATGGCGTAGGTTTCGCCAACCTGAGAATTGTAGTTTCTCAGGCTTAACCTCCCACCTAGCAACTGCTTCACGCGATACATGGCTGTTTCAGAGAGCGAACGCTTGTGATAACCATACCGCTTTTTCCACTTCTTGTTGGAGCCGTAGAGCTTCTGACAACCTACTGCTAAATTGCGAGGGTGTCCTTGCTCCCAGAAGGCAGCCCCTTCTCGTGGCGGGATAAGCGGAACCGCTCGCTTGATCCGTATGGCATCATGGCAATTCCTTGTGTCATAAGCGCCATCGCCTGATATCTCAATGATTTTGCGACGTGTCTGCTTGAGTAAGTTAGGGAGCACTTCGGCATCGGTTACGTTAGATAAGCTCAGCTCTGCTGCGACTATTTCGTGGGTGCTTGTATCTACTGCGATATGCAGCTTACGCCAGACTCTGCGCTTCCCATCAGTACCATGCTTCTTGACCTTCCATTCACCTTCGCCATAAACCTTGAGGCCAGTGGCATCAATGGCCAGATGTTGTATTGCTCCTCTGGTTTTGGTTTTAAATGAAACCTCAACTTCCTTAGCTCGGCGGCTTATACAGGTGTAGTGTGGGCAAACAAGCGGGATGTGAGCCAGCTTAAATACTGAGTCTAGAAAGCCTTGCAGCGCTCTCAATGGCATGGAGAAGACGCGCTTAACCATCAGTGCGGTAGTAATGGTTAAGTCGCTGAATCGGCGAGGTCTACCACGCTTGCCTTGTTTGTTTTGCTTCCACTCGGCTATCGCTTCCTCATCAATCCAAAAAGTCAGAGAACCACGGTTGATTAAGGCTTTATTGTACTGCTTCCAGTTAGTTGTTTTGTAACGAGGTTTCGGCATAAGGCTACGATGATTAACTGATGTAACCGATCAGATCGTAACTTCCTGATTTAGTTCCATCGAATTACGCAACAAAGCCGTCAATACAAGCAAAGCTCTTCCCCTTTTTGAATTAACTTTTAAGTGATGCGGATTGGTAGTTTCTTGAGTCAAAAGCACTATCTAGTTGTTGGGCTTTTCGCTGAAATGGGCGCAAAACCCCAATAAGTGCCATACTCGTTTCCCCTAAACTCCCACTGTGCTTATGGTATGCTAAACAACACGGTAAAAATCCGTGATGTGTGTTTTTTCGCTACAAGGAAAATGCACATGCATAAGGGAAAATTATGGCGCGAGGGTATACAGATATTCACCTTAAAGGCGGTTCAAAGGATGGTGAAGTCATTAGTGATGTTCCGTTAAAGCAATTACCGAAAGCAGTAGCTGTTCGAAGTGAACATTACTTTGCAACATCAAATGACGGTGGTGTTGGTATATGTAAAGGGGAACTATCTAAAAAAATGGCACTCGTATAGCCAAGAGGTTTATTCAAAATTGGAAAACCAACCGCACAAATCGGGTACGGTCTTTCAATTTGTAGAAAAAGTCATGGTTGACCGTTGCTCTGCAACAACAAAGAGTGGCACTCAGTGCTTACATGCAGCATTACATGGCGAAACAATGTGCGGAACGCATAAATCGTAATAAGCAGGGAAAATCGAAGCTATGGCTAAAAATACAATGATTGAGCAGCTTTGTACGGCTGGACAAGTTTTAATTGGTTTGATGGCAGTTCGTGAGCCAATTGATAGTCGATTTCATATTGTTGTCACCACTGGCGTAAATGGCATCACAATAACGCTAAATGAAAATGAGTTTGAACTAACCAATCAACGCATTGAGTTTTTAAATGGCAGTGGGAACATCGCGCTAACAGGAAGCGAGTTTGAGACAGTTAGCGGCTGGTTTAACGCTTACAACACTAAGTAACGGAAATTACGGGGAAATGAGCATGGCATTTAGAGAAGAAGTTGAAGTGTTGCTATTAACTGAATCTCATGTAGTTGAGCACATTAAAGGCGTTGAACTTGAGATTGTCAGCGACAAGCTTATAGCTCACACAGAGACAGAGTTTAAAAATTTGCACACGCATAAACTTGAACTGTCTTTCGATGCAGCAGAGGCGCTTTACATCAAACTTGGTCAACGACTAAAAACAGCACAAGAAATGGTCGAAGACAATTCGGCAATCATCACCGAGTAATGAGGGAGTTTGGACGATTTGGAAAGCATGGCTACACTCGCAACAATAGGTCTGATGCTCTAGCACAGCGCAAAAAGTTCGCGGCATCATTGACGAAGCGGCAGAAATAACCAATGACGAACTAGCAGACGCAGCCGATGGATTGATTCAGACCGCGATAGATATGTCTAAATACAAGCTAGGGGAGTTTCCTGTTAAGTCTGTCCGTTGGGATTCTGAAGCAAGGACAATCTCATGTAACTTCAACGCACAAGCGTTTCCTTTGTACCCTGTGTTTTTAGCAGAAGTACCACAAGCCTACCTATAAAGAGGCGAGTAGCGACCAGCCTCTTTACGCTGACCTAGAAAGCAATCAGGGTGTTCAAATTGGACACCCTGTCATTATCCATATTGCCGTAAACATTACGGATGATGGCAAGCCTTGAGTTTCAGTCTAAACCTATTTAAATGCATTTAGACGCATTTCCTTAACTCGCATATAATGTTCCTTTTGCTCACTAACACAAGCATATGAAACCTAACAATATTAGTGAAACAATCAATACGATATCGTCAGATCGTCTTAACAGTTATCGTAATTACTTTAACCTCACCTCAGATGAGGAGTGTTTAGGACTGTACTTGTGGAATGACGCTCTTTCTGCCTCCTTTTTTAAACTCATAAGTATCTTTGAAGTAGCACTCCGCAATACTATTCATAGAGAACTATCTCATCAATTCAATGCCCACCGCCAACAAGGACATGCGTTTGATAATGATTGGTATGAGTACTTAATCACACAAAATCAATTAAAGCCTAAGACGGTCAATTTGATTCGCAACGTAACTCATTTACCATCACGAGGAAGAAGGCGATCTCAGCCTGTACCTAAGAATCCAGTACCAACACCAGGAAAAGTAATAGCGGCACAAAGTTTTGGTTTTTGGGGCTTTCTAATCAACGACACTTCATTGAACGGCTCTATTGACTGGCAAAGTGCACTTTTTAACGGACTTAAAGGACACTTCGCCCTTCATTCTACTTACTGGTCTCAAAATGCTCTGGATGACTTTCTAATGCGATTAAGCCAAGTTAATGAACTAAGAAACCGCATAGCTCATCATGAACCGATTTGGAAGTTTACTCAGATTAGACATCACAGAACCAACCAAGAGATCTATCCAGCGGCATCGACTCCAGAAGAAAGCATTCAGCGAATGAAAACCCTCAATGATCGATTGTGCCGTATATTGGGTTGGGTGTCTGAGGATAGAAAAAACGATTACCTTGATTCTCATTACAAAGCACATTTTGATTGGCTCACGAGCCTTGAAGCTCTAAGCGTATACAAATCACTTACGTACAGTAATATACTGACTCCAAGCCAAGCAAAAAGACGTTTTAACGGTATAGTGAAAAGTTCTAAAGTTCATGAAATTGTTGGCAAGCGAGGCATAGTAACTATCCTCCCTGGTATTGTATAGTTGACACAAAATCAGCTTTATACCATAATTCAATCACTAGCTCGTTAGGCTACAGTGTTGGTAATAAAGTTCTCGCCAATATCTCTAACTTGAGCATTCTAGAGAGCACCCTGCGGGGTGCTTTTCGCTTTCTATACGGCTTGTAGCCATTTCTCATCCCCCTATAATTCTTCACCAATCCGTTTTCCATTTTTAGGATGGCATAGCGACAACCTTTAAAAATCACTTTATTCACTACTCCCCCCTTACTTTATCCAATATCACACAGATCCAAATTGCGGCTGCAGCCGGTCATATGGTTTCGCTCGAACACTGGAAATCATGCTTATGAGCATTGTTCAACTGGAACACTGGTAACAGCCTTGTTTTCGGGTTGCTTTGAGCTAAACTGTCAAATACACCAACTAGTCATTTAATCATTTAATATCAGTAACTTACGTATGGATTCAACTCTAAAACCTACAAATTGAATCTGTAAAACTGTTTAGTATTTAAGATTTATTATAAATCTGAGGCTTTTCACGCGTAGTTAGTAAAATAACATAGAAAATGTCACGTGTTACAGCGTCACATAACATTTAAACTAGCACGTTTGGTGACAGCGTAACTACATGCACGCTCATTATTTAAACGAAATGTATTGTATATGAGTATAAGTATCAATATCATCATAACGCTCCTTGGTTATTCACACTCATTGATATATCTGTCAGACAAATAGTTTCCAAACCATGTTTAAAAATATAAACACGCTAGTATTAAAGTTAATTATCTGCGGTTCTTTCATGCTTCCATCTGTGATGTTTATGTTCTATAAAGTTTCGTTTGGAACACTAACCATCTTATTTGTATGGTTATCTTTGATTGGATATTTTGGCTTTAAAGCATTTGAAAATCATATAATTAACAGAACACTAAAAAGTGTCCATGTGCAAGTAAACGCAATGAACCATACGATTAATGAGGCAATTATTTCTTCTTCTAAGAAGAATGAGAAAATAAATTTAGCTGATTCCTTATCTATAAAAGAATCACTATATTCCATTGCCTCAATCAGTTCCTTCAATAATAGCCCTTCCATGATTTACCATAGTGTAGAACCATTGTTATCGGTTACATTAAATGAATACGGTACTCTGGCAAATCATTACGGCATTAAGTTCGATTACGACTTCTCCGCAGACTCAAAGATTCGGGTAATAAAGCTATGCCCAAGCACTCTAAACAAGGTATTGAGTATTGTCCTTTCAAACGCCATTAGCGTGTCAGGAAAAGGAGATCGAATAAGAGTGATGACAAGACTATCTCAATCCCACTACTCAGTTATTGTTGTGGACGATAGTTCAGGGATAACCCCCAAAACGCTTACAAAGATAGAAAATAGAGAAACGCTATCTTGCGGAAGGAGAGTCGATATTCATAATCGAATCCATTATGGATTGGGACTGATATCTCTTAAAAGGCTGGCTAATGGAAGGGATATATCTATTCATTCAGACCTAGTAGACTCAAAGCACTGTGTAGTTATTAACATAAAGAGATGAATTTCAGCTATTGGAAAATCCAGATGCTCTAGTTTTTGAACTAATGAACGGAAATATAAATAAGCCTACCATTTGAAATAACGAATTTAACATTCAACGTTGAGTTTTTATCTATCAATTGTAGGTTTTGATATACAATATCTCCTGATAATATTTGGCTGGCTTTATATTTAACTCCTTTCAAACCAATCTTTTCTACCACCTCAAAGTAATCATCTCTAGTTATATATTTGGAAACGCTCTTATATGTTCCATTAAAATATGAAATAAGCAATTCCCTGTTAACTCCTACCTCGTTTACATTACCAATTACCACCTTTTTCTCAAACATGTTTATTGCATCAAGATAGAACACCGATCCTATGCCTAAGATGCTTGTAAAGATAATACAGAGAAATGATTTCCTGAATATTTTATTTGTGTTCTCGATAGTGCTATCATGCTCGACCCAATAATCATGAACGATGCCAGCAATTTTATTGCTTAAATTGTTCTCTTTCTTTTCTATCACGGTAGTTTATAACTCTGAAGTAGCATTAGCCGTTTAAATAACATTGAGTATACGCATGGATATTGTCATCATTGAAGATCAGCCTATCATAGCAGAAGCGATTTGCCGAGACTTTCAAAAAACGTCTAACGGTACTCTTACCATTACAACGTTAACTACCCTGGAAGAACTAAAGCAGTTTGATTTTAATGGCTGTCAATTCATCATCAGTGATCTGTATTTAGGTACGTCCATTCACGAAACAATGCATGAGCTTTATAAGCTACGAACACTACACCCAAACGTATCCATTTCTGTTTTTACCCAATCAACAGACATCCCTAATCTGGAAGCGTTCCTAGCACTTATCAAGGCTAACCACCTGTTTGATAAGCGTTTCATCAGTGACATTTCCCATATTGTTTTGCATGAAGAACCTCAACAGTTTCACGCGAACAAAACGGAGCTAGCCAAAGCTGAAGCGTTCCTGAAAATTGATGGTAATGCCCAATCGATCTTGGAAGAACTAGCTAAGCATGAGCCTCTGACCAGCATTGCAATTGAAAGCAACAAAAGTAAGTCAGCTATCTCACAAGTCATCAAGCGAGTAGAAAAGCAAATTGGCTCTAAACGCCACTTTCTGCAATTGTTCTTTAAACAGTTTTAATAGGCTCGGTGCTATAATTACAAACCTCACACAGATAATAGTGCTTCCCTTTTTGCAATCCCTTTAAATCGATCTGTTGATACTTCTCAGATGAGCATTGGGGACACTTGCCACTATTATTTTGTGAGGTAGTTTCGTTCTCATACTTAGCAACACTTTCCAATATTCCATCTATATCTTTTTTATATGATCTCGATGCTTTAACGCGAATCAATTTAATCTGAGCACTTTTAAAAACCGAGTCCTTAACCCTATCTCTTTTCTTCGCTGCTGCTGAATTATGACTCCTGTCATCTAGTTCAATGACACATAAAATCTCACTTGTTTGTTGATCGAGAAGTACGAAATCAACATGCTTTTTCGCAATGGCATTGAACCCACCAATGTCCTTGTTATTCGTTGGTAAGCAAATATCTGCTAAACGAACTTTACACGCAACATAAACCCCATTTGGCAATCGACGTAATAGCTGCTTGAAGAAGTTCTGTTCACACTTTGTGTTTAAATTCTTAATCGGTTTATATCCACCCCGCTTCTTTCCTCCCTTTGAGCCAATCAATACGCTTAGCACAATGAATAGAGCAATTGCTAACCAAGCATTGGAATTATTCAGTAAGTTTTCCATTGTTCCTCCGTAAAAAAGCCCCTACGATGAGGGGCTATAGATTTCTCAATTACTTTTATTAAGGTTTGATAAACTGGTATTGCTCACCTTGAGTGAAGATTGAGGGAACAATAATTGAATTGTCAAAGTAGGTTTTACTATTCCAAGATGTGTTCGGAAAGCTTGGGACGTAAATATAGAACCCATCCGGTAGTTGAGCTGAATACTCTTTGTAGAACTCCACGGTGTTTACTGGACTCACTTCTACTGAGTAAACGAATGGCATTGGCGGGTTTACGATAACCTTATTCCAGTTAACACCCGAATCCTCAATAATACCGTAGGTTAACTGAACCTCATTGCTGCCATCTATTGATGTTGCGGCTTCAGCTATAGAGTCGCCTTTTAGCTCACTTTCTTTTCGGTTAACTAGGCTAAAGGGAATCGACTTACCTGACTTTTCAACCCAAAATGCATCATAAGCACTTTCAGGCTTTGGTGATATTTGCTTCACCTGACCATATCGTGAAAGTACCTTGTTTGCTGCTTGTTCCATGCTGGTAACTATGAACTTTTCAGCCTCTACATTACTAGCATATTTGCTCTTAGGCAGCTCTACAAACAGCCTAATTTGATTACTTGGCGCGTGACCTGATTGTGCAAGGTTTGCTACCGCGCCTCCTGCCACGCTGATTACTCCGGTCAAGTCACCAGTTACAATACTTAGCAAGCCCGTACCTACCGACACATTACCGCCGCGATACTCGCGCAAACTGGTTTCTGTTGCATCTATTTCTGATGTTGAAAAGTCCTTCAATGGACTCGCTATAGTCGAGCCATGCCAGTAGTCCTTTAAAAGACTTGTCTGTTTAGCTATGTTGTACGCTTCGCTCTGAGCGTTGTCATATGGCAAATGTGTATAGTCCTGCTTAGGTGCACTCACACACGCTGTAAGAGAAACTGCACTGACCAATATTGCTAACGTTTTTAAAGACATAATTCCCTGCACCACTAATAATTTAATTACTCTTATTCTACTATCTAAGCTTGCTTTCCTAACTCCTTTTAATCACTTTCCCATCACAGAAAATGACATACTTTATTTTGTTTCTATTTACTGCCTCTTGCACCAAGTGTTCGCCCAAAACCCCTAAACTCTCTAGCCTAAACTGACAATATATTGTTCTGTTCGCACAGATATCAGACTTAAAGTAGTCTTCTAGGGTTCCTGCACAACTTGCGAACGCGACACTGTTATTACTCATTACTCACCTATCAATTCTGTTGCTCGTTCCATGCATCTTCATAAGCATCTCTGCGAACTTCATCCACATCAATGTCGTCAAATCTATCCGTGTTTTTCTCTAATACATTCTGGCGCTCTGTCTCAGTGGTGTCACCATAGTTAAGTAGCGAACCACTACCGGTTAAACGCTCAATATCAATAACATCGTTTTGGATAAAGTTATCCGTTTCAATGAGTATTCCTACCCATTCATCTAGATTCACTTGATCCCAATCTACGTTGCCAATGTCTTCTATGCTTAATCCCGAACAGTTTGGATTCTTTGCACTGCCCCAGGACAAACCCATTTGAGGTTGCTGATATATTTGCTCCATCAAAATACGGGAAAGCGGGGAGTCATAGGCACAGTATGATTTTCTCTTTTCAATACACGCTCCTAAAACTTCGGTCTTACAGTACGAGCCAAGATAATGGGCGGAAAGTAGCTCCACTTTCATAGCCAAATCGAGTTCTTCTTCTTCACAGGCGAAAACGATGTTTACGAGCAAATTGAAGACTACATATGCCAAATAAGCGTAATAGCAATACATAAGAGCCTGTCCCGCAGCAGCCATTTGTGGTGATGCTCCAAGTACTGCATTACCGGCAGCATCGGTCCCTGCCTGTTGAAAGAACATCCCCGCGACTTCAGGACCAAATGCTTCGGTCAAGAATGCGTTTGTATAGGTCATCATAGATTGAGCCATTGCATTCACTGCACCTTCACCTACCGCTTCTGTACCTTGTTGAGCAACCACGTCAGCACCAGACGTGAATGTGCTCTGTACTGCATCAAAAGCTGTACTCGCGGCTTCGCTAGTCCAATTTGAAGCGATGTCCCAAACTCCCGTATAACCGTCCAAGCCAAACACCTGCCCTGTGAGGGAGTCCATACTCATCATGTGTCTTGTCAAAGTGATGTAATCACCAAGCGAAACGGTGACTGGCGATTCACAACAGTCCTGCATGCCACCAACCGCTTGCTTGCATTCCATTGCCTCACCTTTAAACAGTTCACATTGAACATTCGTTGTGCCTTGACCATCAGACGGTGCGCTACTAGACATCATCCCTAATAGCTGGCTTTGACCTTGAGCAAACATCGCCTTTTGGTAGTCAAATGTTTGAGCTGCATATTCGAACTTCTCACCAATGTATGCATTCATAGTATCTTGAGTGACACTATCTTCCGGCTCTGCAACTTCTTCTGCATAAGCTGTCGGCATAAGTGCCGAAGCAAGATGAGAGAAAGGAGCCACGGCATACGCTATTAAAGCCTGAGCCTCATTAGGATTGTTGGCGTCAATGCCTGCGTTCGACTCCAACTTGGTTCGAACTTTTGCTAACGGGCTAAGAGAACCCGACATACAACGGTTTTCGTCGTCACTCCATACAGGAAAACTACTTGGACATGATTGCTCTGCCTCAATATCTAAGCGACATGTATTTGTTGGCGCATAGTAACTAGTCCCTTCGGTGTCACAACTTAATCGCGGTTGAGAGCTTGTTTTCAACTCACACTGACCTGTAATTGTGCTATATGCATATCCATCAGGACAATTAGGGGCAGATGAAATCTCTTTGTAGCAAAGCCCATCATAATATTCGTACCCAGTTTGGCACTGAGGCTCACTTTCAACAATTTTCTTACACTTATTCGACACTGGATCATAACTGTATCCACTTGTACAAATAGGAGCCGCATCAATCTCTTTTTCACACTTATTCGTGGTTAAATTAAAGCCATAGCCTGTTTCACAAATAGGATTGCTGTTTACTGTCTTTTCACACTGGTTGGTTTGAAGGTTGTACCCATACCCGCTTTGACACAATGGCGAAGATGTTTGGTGTTTTGTACAAAGCTGTAAATCATCGTTGTATTGGTATCCTGATTGACAGAACGGCGTTGATTCAACGGTCTTCTTACACTTATTCGATACTGGATCATAGCTGTATCCACTTGAACAAATAGGAGCCGCATCAATCTCTTTTTCACACTTATTCGTAGATAGATTGAAGCTATACCCTGTTTCACACATAGGGCTACTATTTACTGTTTTTTCACACTTATTTGTAGAAAAGTTATAACCATAACCCGATTGGCATAAAGGGCTTGTTATTTGTGTTTTATCACACTTTGAGCCGTTTTGAGTATATCCTGAAGGACAAGACTTTATTGGCGGGTGTGTTGTCGTTTTTGAGCAAAAACCTTCCTTATATGTGTAACCAGAAGGGCATTCAACATTTTTACTAATGTATCCCTTGTAGCACAACTCAAAGAACGTATTCATATTCTCTTCTTTGACTCGACCACCAATGGAGTAATTTGAGCAAGACACTTCCTTGCCATTTAACCAACAGCCACCGCCGCCATATCTGTTGTGGAAATAAAATGTGCCAGAGTTGTATTCACATACATTAACCTCACATTTTCTTTTTTGTTCATTCCATTGTGAATTGCTTGGACAGTTTTCAATGGCATTTACGACATCCTCTTTCTTACAAATGCCTCCCACTAACGAAAACCCGTTTTGACACGTTTGCGTTATGCTAATACTTGTCGTTTTTTCGCAACGGTCTTTACTTGCGTTGTATGTATAGCCGCTAGAGCAACTTGGAGCCTTGTTGAGCGTTACGGTACAAACGCCATTTTTTAAAGACTGCCCTGATGGGCATCGCGCGTTTTGAACCAAAAGGCCATTACAGCGATCATTAGACAATGAGGAACCAGAAGGGCACTGAGCATCATTAAAAATGGTTTGGCTACACTGTCCGGTTGATGTATTGAATGATTGACCGCTTGGGCACTTAGGGGAATCAGTTAGTGTTGTGGTACAAACGTCATTTTGCAGTGTTTGCCCTGCTGGACAACCTGCTGGCTGAGACAGAGTGACGGTACACACACCATTTTTAAGCGCCTGTCCCGATGGACACTCAGCTTGCTCAACAAGCAACCCATTACATCGATCATTTTCTAAAGATGAGCCGCTAGGACACGTTGCGTTGTTCACTAATGTTTGGCTGCACACTTCTTGACTTGAGATAAATGACTGACCAGAAGGGCATTGAACATCATCAGTTAATGTTGCCGTACAAATATCATTCTCCAAGTTCATCGGATCGTCACAGGTAGCAACGTCATACAACAAACCGTCACAAACACCGGTTTCGGGATTGTAGTATTCATGAGACTTGTCGCAGTTATACGTTACCGGAGTCTCAAGGCGGCAAACATCGTCTTCGGAACTCCACATATCCGACCCCTGAACTAGCACAAATCCATCAGGGCAGGTCACGATAGGAGGTACTTCACAATACCCCGTATTCTCATTCAACTCATGCTCATCTGACGGACAGGTATTCGGCGTAGGCTCACTGACGGTATTAGTACACACCTCATAGAACGTATCAGTACCCACATTCTTACGAGCTTCGCCACAAGTGTACGCAGTACCGTTTTTGATGAGCGTTGTACAAGTCAGAACGCTAGGTTCGTTTGCAACAACCATGTTGCTGAGTAGGACTTGGATACCATCACGGCGGCTAACAGCAAAGAAGTCGTTATCTGAATAAGTACATGCTGTTTGAGTAAGACATTTACCGGAGATTTTATCGTACACCGAACCTGCGGGACAACTAGGAATCGGCTCATATCTATCCGGTGGATTAACTGGATCAAATGGTCGCTCCGGTATACCTTCGCAAGTCATGTCTGCTTGCGCATAGCGAAGCATTTCAAGATATGCGTTAACCTCTCCAAAATCATTGTTCGCCAAATCACGGTCAGGGCTATAACAAGATTCACCAATACATTGGATCTGACCGTCACAGCGCAAAACTTCTTCTTCGTGTGTCGTACCCGTTGAAGCATCGAAACCACAATCGTAAGTATCTAGCTGAACATAACATTCACCGCTGGCACCTTCGGCTCCTTCAACACACTCTGTTTTGATATAACTACATGTAGAATCATTTTCATACTGAGCACATTGGTTGTTTTCGACGGTATCGTTATCAAAGCATGTTTCTACACCTTCGATATTGGTTGTGCAGATTTGCCCCTCGTTAAAACCACAGTTGCTCTCGATATCAATACGCTGACAAAATGGGCTAATGCCCAAGTCAGATAGTGGGTTGTCGTCAAAGTTTTCTTCACACACTCGTATACCGTTAATAACGGCACATCCGTTTTCATCAACGGAGGCTGGCATGTTCGCACACGTAAATGAAGCTTCACAAAAGCCATCATCTGCTTGCTTCTTTATCGCGTAGGCTTTATCGATCAGCTCTTGGTCTGACCAACTTTCTGCATACACCAAATCACTAGCATCGTAGTTGATCGTAATTTTGGCATACCCTTCCCCTTCACCAGACACGGACGTTCTATTCTTAAATGTCAGTATTCCTTTCTCTGGTGTACTACGAAAGGAGTTCAGGACGTTAATGTTTGGTCTTTTTACCCAACTATTACTTAGCTCACATCGTCCATCAGTTTCAGGCGGGAACTGATCGGGGTATGGTCCGTTATAAACCTTTTCACCATTAAGATGAATTTGAAACCAGTCATCGAATTTTGCGTAGTCAACGATTGCAGATTGAATGGCTTGAGGCTGGATTACCTCAACCTGCATTTGTTGTTCATAGATAGTACAATTTCCAGACCAATAGTTGTTACCAATAGTACCTAGCCATAGTGTCGTACAGCCATCACCACAAGAAGCAATGTTCGTTGCACCTGAATGATGCTTAATCACCCCTACTTCATACTCATGAAAAATGCTGTAGTTATCTTCAATTGCTGGTAGTCGTTCACATGTCTTATACACAGGAACATGGTAGGACTTCCCATTGGACACTAACTCTTTATCAATAGTGCAATTAGCAAAGTCTTGAGCAATTTCTTCTAAGTTATTGAACACATCGTCTGTAGCTGCCCAAATAGGATCATTAGCTAAGTCTGGTTTTTGGTTTGAGATTGATTTCTTTAGAATGTGGTAAGCTCGTTCGCCAGATGTTTCAGCCGTGGCTAGAGTTTTTTCCTCATACTTTTTTTGTGCTGCTTGTCCCTGCATGATGGTCTGAGCATCAGACCCATACACATCTACCCCTGCTGGTAGGTAGTCGTTATCACGTTGCCCCGTTATTTGCTTCTGGCTCATGTACACTTGCCCATCGACCAGAAGATTACCTTCAGCATCATAGGTAGGGTTTGCTCGTTGATTGAGCATAGATTGAGCAAATGAGTTCGCATTAACTACCGCCTGATCAAACTCCTGCTGAGCATATGCCATGCGTAGCGGCAATAGAGTGGTTGTAATCATCACCACATAGCTAATTAGTTGCCCTACAAACCCATCAAACCTATCTCTTAACATCAAGCAAACCCTATTCTTTCGTCTATTTATGTTGCTTAGGCGGTATGAGCAACAGGCTCATCTTCACCGTCTTCAGTCTTTTCCATCTCCGCTGATTGCACAGCTTTTGTGGTATCCAAGACTTCTTTTGCGATCTCATGGGTAACGCCAATCTTCTCAACAGATTCAATGACCTCTTTTTCTTTACCCGCAGATTTGGCTAAACGCATCGCGGTTTGAGATGCATTGATCACATAGCGAGAAACGTTACGCATATGACTCTGAAGTGCCTTTTGTCGGTCTTTACGTTCACTTGAAGGAATGTGTCCGTTTAACCATGCCTGTTCAATCAAGCTAGTTAAAATGTCGAACTTTTTGATGAGCTGAATGTACTGACCGCACAGTGGCGAGAAGATTAGGTATTCTTCAGAAAACTCTTGTGTCCAAACGATATCGACCATCCCACTGTCTTCAACAATGTTGTTGTAGTGGTTAATCTTCTTGTTGAAGAACTTCATTTTTTCATCGAACAAATCAGCCACTTTTTGGTTAGCAGCTTCGCTAGTCGCTTCATCGCTGATGTAAAACAGGATCACATCAAGTGCATAGATAGCACTCAGCGTTTTATTCATGTACGTTTCAACAGCATTGATAGCTGATTCGGATTTAACACTTAGCATCTTCTTTATTGCAGGGCGTGAATACGCGCGTTTTTCGTTAGTAGCCATATCTATTTCTCCGTTGATTGACTTGAATTGTTTTCTATTTGGAGCTGCTTCATCCCGTCAATGATCGTGAATGGCTGACCACACTTAATTGTTGAGGTGCACCCAACCAAGCTGACCAATATCATCGCGTTTATAAGCCACACTTTACTCATGTGTCATGTTCTCCAAGTTCTCTTTAACCAGGGCAATGTACTCTTGCCTTGCTGCTTCCTTCTCAGGTGTGTTCTCCCAACCTGCGTTGTAAGCTCCCACCGCTTTCCATCCATCCGATGTAATTTCAAAGTTACCGGCTAATATCCACGCCGAAACCAGCGTGTTTTCGCATGGATCATTCAGCAAGCTTTCTCTCGTGATCCCGTATTTTTTTAGTTTGGGAAACCACCACGAATTGATTTGACATAGACCGTAATCGACAGTCCCGTTAGAGTTTTTTCCATTGATGGCATTGGCTCTCATGCTCGATTCTGTAAAGCAAACCGCTTTTAGCAAAGGAACGCTTACATCAAAGCGCCTACCCGCTTCATCAAAGCAGAAAGACCACGCTGAAAAAGAAATCGTGCAACAAGCAACCAAAGCACTTCTAAGTAACATTGTTCGCACCTCACATTAGTAGTAGGTGGTGCAGCAATCGTTGTATCGCCACAGCATGTAAATCGCATCTTCTTGGGATGGTATGTTTCGCCATTCGCCCCACTGCAATGATGGTTCGCCTATCTCGTGCGCCTCGTTCCTTTCGGCTACGGGATACATCATGTTCATTTTGTATTGTGATTTTGGAATAGTTGGAAAAAGGGGAGCGTCACACAGGGCATCATCACCAGTGGTTTTTCTCGCTAGTAGTCTTCGGTGTAGAGCTGCAACTGAGCGCGTTGCTAACAAGCTTGTTTTTGTGGCAATAGAACTTTTAGTCGATACAAAGCCAGAAAGCGGATAGATACCACCCCATGCCCCTGCACACCAAAACAGCTCATCCATTGACTTACCAACAGCAGCAGCCCCATCAGCAAGACATGACGCTAACGCGATAGGATTACCAAACAGCGCAGCTTCAGGATTAGCAAATGCCGCCAATTCAGCATCATTCCATGTTGGATCGAGTTCGCTAACATAAAGCAAATCCATAGACATGAACCCATCACCACAACGGTTAGCGACAACCATTTCAAGCATTAATAGCAAGGGGTAAGCAAAGTAGTGATAGTGCCAAAAAGCGTTCTGAGCGCCTTGACCACCCTCTTGCTCATTTTGTCCAGTAGATCCCCTCATGCGTCCATTAGTCATACCCATTTCAGCACCACCTAATGACATCATGCAGTCGGGTTCACGTACCAGCTCAATGAGCCTAGCCGGTTCATACATTGATTGTGTAAATCCTGGTACTGCTATCCCTAAGTCATCTTCACATGCACAGAATGCTTTTTTTGTAGCGTCACTAGGCGCACCATTTCCACTTGGGCTAAGGTTGACTCCTGCTAATCGGATTGGATACATGGCATTCCACGGAACGTCAGTAAACATAGACCCATCTAATACCCCACCATCACGACATTCACCGAGTTGTGCTACATCGTCTGCTAGTGTCATTTCACTAAACGTGATTGCTCCTAGAGCAACAGCTAATGCTACTTTCTTGAGCATGTAAAAAGTCTCAGTCTTCCATTTTGGTTTCACTGATAACAAAGACTTTTCTTTGATGATCAGCAGTTACGATGCTTGGTACGACTTGCAAATCAAACGCTGTGACTAGCTCTGGTTTTAGCTGATACACAGATGCATTGAGTTGTCTTTCTACCGACTTAACAGCATCCCATTTAAGGCTTCTATCAAAACGTGTTGCGATAAATTTGGTTCGTAGCGGTGATTCCGGTAATGACTGAACAAATTCCATTTGTTTACGGTCAGTTGGATCGAACACGACTAGTCGTTGAGTAAATGGGAGGGTATTCAGGCGATTAATTCTCTCTCCTGCGAACGCAATAACATCACCGTTCGGAGTGACCATATCTTCACGGACAACTACTTCCGGCACAAAGCTGCGTACTAGTGTTTCAGTAGCGTTCGGTAATGCAGTAAACGCTACGTTATCCCAAAACCTATCCTTTGCATCAGCAATCAACGTTTCCTTATCGAGCAACGCTGCACGTTCTTTTAGAACCTCAGTTAGATCTCTTTCAGATATCTTAACCATGCTCCCAAAATTTCCTAAATCACCTCGTTTTCCCTTTTCAAACTCAGTTTTTAGGTAGTTAGGGTTAACCAACCCAGCAGCAGAGAGAACAACCGAGTCCCCTTTGTACATAAGGATTTGAGGTGCATATTCAGCGTTAATATTTTGGAAAGGTCGCGGATCTAGATTCACGTTAGGAACTTCAGGGAGGTCTTTAATAAGCCCAATAATTCGCTTACCAACATCGGTAATTGTCTTTTCTGTTGGCAAGATACCTCTTACAACAAAAGACACATCGTTGCGGTGAGACAACGATTTGAATAAATGTTTAAGCTCACGTTTGCCCATAGCATCACTAACTAAAATCACATAGTGGATATCGGTTTGAGGCTCAACACTATCTTGATGTTCGGTTGCCACTTTAGTTGAAAAGGTTGCCGAGTGTATTGCTTCATTTTTGCGCAGCAATTTGTTCATGTACTCATCACCCAAAGCGTTCTGTCCTTGGGTTAATGCAGTTTGTTTGGACTGAACAATGCTATCAGGCATGCTCGAATATTCGGCACTGCTATCACCGAATGCGGTGCCGGACAACAAAATAAGGCTCAAGAGTGTTTGCTTAGCAGCTACCATAACGGAATCGCCTCACCAACGATTTCATTGATATCTGCCGTTCCCCAATAGCGGGAGTCAAAGCTACGCTCAGCCGGTGCAGTGAAAAACACTTCGTTATCTTTAACGTGGTAGCTCTTATATAGAGCTTCCTGATCCACACCAAGCTTATCTATCAATGGGTAGTCATCAGTAATGCGCTCATTATTAATGAAAACTCCTTTCGCATTCTGAATAACCTCATCACCTGGCAACCCTACTGCATATTTCGTTATAAGCATGTTGTCCTGATAGAACGGTGTCATACCCTTTGCTTTAAACGTATAGATTTTTCCATGCTCAATTTGACCGTAGTTTCTCTTTAGTAAATACACGGAAAACTCAGGGATACATCTCTCACTAGCGTCCTTGCCATCAACCACCAACAAATAGTGCTTAGTTAGTGTTGTAACTGCTAGGTGGAACGTAAAAATCATAGCAATTGCAACCCAAACCATTTTTATCGGGAAATTCAATGGATGAGCACGTTTAGTCTCTGTTCCTGTCATCACACCCTCACTACTCATTGACCACCCCATCATCTTCTACCAAGTGAAGCGTTGGTTTACTCTTACTCGGCATCTCAAGGACTTGTGCATCCATCATGGAAATAGTTTGAGTCACAGGCTCATCTAGAAATTCAGGGCGTTCTACAGGAAAGCGGATCATCTGCCTATCCTGTGCGACCTGCTTCATGGCTTGTGATAGTGGAACGTTATTTTTGGTGTACGATTCAATCGCTTGGTTATCTTGCGCTCGTGTTGAGTACATCATGATACGAACCGGATCTACAATAAGCCTTCCGATACCCATGCCAGCATTGGTATTGAAGAAAATTTCTGAGTAATGCCCAATTTCAGTAGTTACCTTCTTCAACAACTGATAACCAGCCGGTGGCAATGCCATCAAATCGTCTTTTTTAGCATTAGCAATGGTTGAATCTTTTTGCTTCAGGATAAAGGTGTTTGCAGCGTTCTCGGCAATCGCTTTACCTGATGATGATTTTTGCAAGTCCATAATTGACTGTGTAACGACAATGCCGCACCCACCATACTTACGGAAGCGTCGAAAACCTTTTTCAACGAATGCTTCAACAGCTTTCGAGTTACCAAGCAAGTCCCAAGCTTCGTCAATGATAACCAAACGTTTTACGTCACGGTTTTCTTTGAACTCGTGGTACATCGAGTGCGAGATTTGAACCATCAATAGGAAAAGAACTACCGCTTGAAGGCGAGGACGCTCACTCAAACCATCCAATTCGAGCACGTTGAAGTTCCCATTGAACTCTACGTTGTGTGGTTTATCGAAATACTTACCAAACTGCCCATCAGAACAAAACGCACTTAGCTGTTTGCCCATGTCACGAACACGAATATCCTCGTCTTCTAAGCATTTAGCGCGAATATCGTCAATCTTGGCTGACTGACGTTTCTCATTCCAAACCTGAGTTAAGATTCGCTCCATTTCGGAAGACTGTAGATCGGTCGGAGACTCTTTCGTGAATGCCATAGCAATCAAACAACCAGACAGCATTTCCAAAGAATCGAGAAATGCTTCAGGATCGGAGTCATCGATCATTGTGAAAGGGTTAAGGCTTAGGTCTGAGCCAGAGTCAAATGCAGTAAAACTCCCTCCAAGGCTACTTGAAAGTTTCTTGTAGGATTCACCTGCATCAATCGTCCAAACCTTATTACCTGTATTGAGGTAGGAGCGAATAATTTCGTTAGTTAGAAATGACTTACCAGCTCCCGACTCTGCAAAAATCACACAGTTAAAGTTGGTTTTTGAATCATAGAGGTCAATATTCATCAACTGCCCTGTTCGACTCACAAACTGTAACATTGGGGTTCCAGTACCTTTCCACTCAGCAAAGAGAGGAAGTATCGGTAGTGCATGGTTAGAAGCCATCGTGAAGTAGCGACGAGAGTGTGCTACAGCATGGTTACAAGCCCCGAACGGCATCAATTGGATGAATGACGGTACAGAGAATGAATCCTCTGACACCATCGTTACCCCTGATTGCTTCATGTAAGACTGTAAACCAGTGATACCGGCTTCAGCATCTTCTTCAGTTCGACCAAAGACAGCAGCCGAAAGCGTCACTTTGATCGCTTTACCCTTGTCCTGTAAAGATAATGAAAGTTCTTCTAAGTCAGCTTTCATATCCTTGATTTTCGGGGCAAAGTTAGTCAGTGAACTGAACGACTGTTTGATGTAATGACTTTTCTTAGTCTCTACTTGTCCTTTCTCTTTTGCATGGTCAGCGTAATGAATATTCACGGTGATCATGAAATTCTGGTTTACACAGCCTTGTCCATCGAATGGATCACCAAACCACTTAAATGCTTGACCGGTATAAGCTTTACGGGGAAAACGACGAACCGTGAGCATTTTCACAAATGTTGGGTTCTTTTTAGTACCAAGTACAACCCCATCCTGTGTTTTGAACACGCCAGTATTATATTGAACAAACTGTTCATTAAGCGTACTAAACTCATCAACAGGTAGTTGTTGCGTAGTTCGCCACTCAGCGTCTTCCTGCCAGTTCATGACCGTATTCATAATATTGACCAGCATTACGCTGTTCATTCGTCGTGGTGCAAGCTGCGCTTTAATCAAACGCTGTTCCATCGTTCTCTGAATGGACTGAATCTCCTGAATTTCTTCGGGATTCACATCCAATGACTCTACAGGCAGTTTGAATGTCACAAGAAGCTGGAAATTACGGACTTTCGTATTCTGAACAACCTCTGCCGAATCGCGTGTAGCTGACCATAGATAGCCTAACGCATTGTCATGAACCTCTCGATGCAAAACCTCTCGGCAAGAACTTCTCAGATAGTCAGAGCCTTTCAGGAACTCCCTAACATCAGGGCTAGCCCACAAAGAAAAGCTAAGCAAAGATTTAGTAGGGTACGGATCTTGAGATAGTAACAATTCGATTGTTGATAGCATTTGTGTGTCCCAACCACTAGTTGGCTGACAAACGAAGCTGAACGCCAGCATGTTGTCATCGCACAAAAACAGGTCAGTATCAGCATCAAACGCTAGAGGTCGAAATAAACGACTTGCTTCATTCTCATTAAACTTATAATCAAACATCGTTTATCTCCCTATTTAGTATTCTTTCGTAACCAGCCCAATAACTCGGTAGGCATTCCCACATGGAAAACGTCATTGGGGGCAATAAGCGTTGGTGACTCTTTGATATGTAGAAACTGTGTTAAGCCAAAGCTATTCATTACTTGCACTTCCCTACATTTGCGTTTGCCATAAGCAAACTGCTTATCAACAACCTTTTCTATTACTTGGTCAGTTGAAAGGGTTTGTGTCTCACATGCAAAAGAGAAGAACGGCTTAATGTTCGATTGGGACATTGCGGTAAATATGTAACGAATCTGGTAGTCAGCCGCATACTTGTTTAACAAGTACATTTCGTTGGCTGAATGCTCCAAAAATGGATCAAGAAAAACCGTCAGTACCTCCGATTTTTCTGGATTCACTCTTATGTCTACAACATCGGTTGTGTTTACATTAATGGTTTGAATTGGGATCTTCTTTGCGGCGTCATGTAGCTGTGATTTGCTGTTAATCTCAGTGTTTTGCCACATATCATATAGCTGCCCTTTGATAACCCATCGAGGGTTATCGGTTAGTACTACGGACTCACTACCACCAAAGACAACAACAGATTTTGCATTGGGTAGTTTTTCGGCTTTACTCGCCTGAGTTAAGGATGCTTTTAGCTGTTCTTGAGCACCGTTGGTAGCTAAGGCAGGGGATGCAATCAAAGTTAAACAAAGAGTTGCAGGAATTAGTTTAGTGAATTTCATTACATCCCCCTAAATATTAAAGTACTGCTGAGAACATGCTGTTAATGATGTCTGGTGTGTAGTTCATACCTAGAGCAGCACCAACACCAACAGCAAATGCCATTAGACTTTGACGCATAATACCGATGACGATACCGACAATAACGAATGCGATAGACACACCTTTACCTAGAGAACCTTCTAGCCAATCAGTCATTTGATTCACCCATGAATCAAATGTTGTGTCCGTACCCGCAGATGCGAACGCACTGAATACCACTGCCAGAACAACTAATGACAAAGCGAACTTCATCTTCATCAAGTTATTTTCTGTAGCCGTAAAACTTACGTTGTTGTTAGTTGCGATCATTTTTTTCTCCGTGTGGTTTAAATGATTAGTTGTTATCAAAAGTTGTTTGTAGTTTTGCTTTCTCGGTTTTTGGTACTCGATATTCCTTCACACTTCGCTGTTCTGATTTGGAAGGGTTTACCAAGGACTTTGTCACCGGTGGAGCAATTCTCGTTTTTAAATTGGGATTGACAGTGCCAAGCTCCCAACTGCGTTGTTCGATATCGGTGTACACCATCGAAGACAAATGAAGGTCATCATTTGTATCGACAAAAGGTGCAACCCAAACACGTAAGACTTTCACATCTTTTCGCAGTACATCCCCATCGAAACTGAATGATTGAGGTACGTAATTAAATTTTGCCCCATAGGTGGAAATTTCCGAAATCCCTGAAGCAACTTTTTTATTTTTTTGTTTATTTTCAATATCTTTAAGCTCATCAAGTGTAATTTGTCTTGGTTCACCATCTTCGATATAAGTCAGAGTGTCATTCGTTACTAACGTGCCATCAGTCGCCTTATAGATAGTTCTAGATGAACCACAAAGAGCGTTTTCATCGCCAGCAGAACAATTAAATTCACTCTGACCAACTGCACAGCCACCCAATAACGCCGCAGATAGCAGCACACCAATAGCTTTAACTAAATTCATAACCCAGTCCCATTTGTCACAATCATGTCCACTACTCGACCCGCACCGACTTCAATAACCGGATGCATCGCATCGGCTAGTTCCATGTAGTAGTCAGCGAGTCTATTCATTGCGTCTGACGCACCTTTTGCCGCACCACCTTGTAATGCATCGGTACTAAAGACATCTTGATACTGTGTTTGCCCATTCGACGTTGTGGACAAAACAGGGACAGGGTTCACATCAAACATGCTGGATAAACCGGCAGCAAACCCTGCCATCATCGAGTTGGCAAGAATCTTTGAATTACGAGTAACTAACGTCCCTTTCAAACCATTTTTGCCATCTTCGCCAACAGCAAAGCTCCTGAAGTCAGCCTCGATAACTTCCCCATTAACTTTCACACAAGTAATTGACTCGCCACGCAACATGGCACGTTCTGAACTCAAGTCACCATAGCCAGCCATTAGAGCAAAGCATTCGTTTACCTCATCAAGCACAGCAAAGTTAGGTAAGATGGCTTCCTTCTTTATGCGAACCAAAACAGGAATAGGCTCATCGGCAGCTTTAGCACTAGTCGGAGCATCAAGACCTGTAATCAAAACGCCAGTGAGAATAGAACCTCTCGGCAAATAAATTTCAGGCTCGGAGTCATCTTTCTCAGGGGTAGTGTCCTCGACAATCGTAAATAGTCCTTCTGATCTAGTGTCTGTCTCAGCTACATGTCTAGGTGAAACCACTACATTGCGATCTCCCTGGTAACTTGATGACTCCCCGAAGCTCGGCTCCTGTCTACCACCATATGAAAATGAAGTACTCGATACCTTTCGCCTTTCAGGGTTCACTTGTAAATCTGGATGCTTGATCTCACCACTTCCCTGTTCTCTTACTGCATCAAGTTCATTGGAATAAGTTAATTGCTTATCTTTAAAAGCAGCTTGTTCTTGACGCAATTTTTCGAGTTGATCATTTAGCTGAGCTATTGTTCGTTGTGCGTTGCGAACATCATTGTTCAACCTCTTTGTGTCTTGAACCTTGTTTTCTAAGGATTCATTTTTCTTGTTGAGAATTTCCACTTCCTTTTCATAGTCATCCATCTTTCGTTTCTGCTGCACCAACTTATCGTTGATAGCTTCGATACCGAACTCTCTAGAATTGCGATCAGTGATGATGTTTTCTACTTCTGGTTTAGCTCTCGGTCTAGACCTCTCAGGTTCTAGGATGGTCATGATCGCTACCGCTGCAACAAAGACACCTACTACAGCTAGGACAACGTAGACACGACCTTGCTGTGATGGAGAGAAGTATTTGTTCATGAACTTGAGCTTCATTGTGAACCTCCCAATAGAGACTGGCGTTTTCGCTCGGCTTTAGCTGGAACTTTCACTCGATGATACATAACCAAAACTTCAGACTTTTGTTTTGGCATTAGCTGATACGTTGGATAAGCAACTACCGCTACGACACCTTCTTCATAACAGAGGTTTTCTTTGAACTTTACGGGACGCGACGACTTATTTACGACTGTACCAATCGACACAACATAATCACCACCAGAGACAAACTGACCATTATAAAAATCAAAGCTCAACTCTAACTGCTGACACTTCGGCAGATAGCTAGCGTTTACATTTTCAACTTGATAACCGGCAGGTAGATTTCCGGTAGCAATACCAGACATGATCGACACAATGGATTCAGTGCGAGGCGACGAACGCTCAAACCTTCGAGCAATCTCAGATCCTCCTTTGATTCCACCTTTCAACACAACTTCTTGTGGTGGCACAGGCATTGGCTTAAACACAACATCAATCGCTGCTGACTCATCACCCGATTCAGTTATAAATCCCCCGATATTGGTGTTGAGCTTCGTTGCCAAGTACACGACATTTCCTCGAACGCTATGCGTTATTCCTTCACTCTTATCAATCTTCAGCGAAGGTTTCTTAAATGGTGTGACTATACGGTTAGGATGACGATTCGAAATAACATACAAACCTTGCTCTTTATTTTCTGAGCTTGTCGCTTGCTGCGCCGCTGTACTGTTCGAATTGAACTTAGCCATATCCGTTGCACTTGCCAGAGATGATGCTCCACAAACTGCCAAGAGTAAGGACACTTTTTTAATCGAGGTCATCATTTATCTGCCTCCAACTTCTTACGGTTTTTTTGCTTCCATTCACTGTCATGTGGAACGTCGTCGTACACATCTATGTAATCAAGAGTAGGTGTGTAATTCTGGACATCGAAAATGAACTCATAGGTACGAACATACTTATCCGCCTTTCCTGTCATCCCCTGCATTGAACCTTTACCGGTAACAAAGGTTTTACCGTCCTCAACAAACGCACGTTCCGCTGAAAACTTCATGGTCACTTCTTCTTCAACTAGGCTAGCTATTTGGTAAGCGATAAGGTCATTAACCTTGTGATAGATTTCAGGAGAAGCGAAAGGTGCCACGGCTGACTCTACGTATGAAGCTGAAGCCGGTGTAATGTTTCCTAACATTCCTGCCAAGTAGAAACCTAAGCGTCGATGATTCGCTTCATTCATTGAACTAGACGAAATCTCTGACTCCTGACACGACTCATTTAAGTTGTTTATAACAACGGTATCTTTCTGGAAGTTCCCCCAAAGTGACACGCCGAGCATGACTACTAACCCCGCATTGGCGTAGCTTATTGCCGCACTCTGACCTCTCATTTCAGAAAAGCTTTTTTTCAAATTTTGGAAATTCATGGTTTATCCCTAAGTCGTTTGCTACGAATGCCACTCATCTACTAACGGAGGCTGCATAGAACTACGCTGTTCTACCTTCTCAAATGCAAACCCCATTTCACGGAAACGATGAATGAAGTAGCCCCTCGGCTTACCATCTCGAATCCTGATATAAGTGACCTTGGCAAAATAACCTGCCAGCAGCCCAAGCATGGGAGAGTTAATAATGATGCCCACGACTAGCCCAATAGCTACCGTTGCAATTTCATCGTACTGCCAGATTAGAAAATGGACGGGTTCATCAACTAGATCCGGCATTGAGATAGGTTTTTCATCCGACATTTAAACGCCTCGTATTTATTGCCTTTCTCATATGTTAATGATGCTTTTAAATTTCCAAAATCGACGGAGAAAGAAAGACTTCACAGTGGGCGCAATTATCTAAGGGGTAAAAAAAGCGACAACTTAACAAAGTTAAGCTATCGCTCTATCTAAATGAATTGATTGTACGTTTTATGTATTTGGTAGATTTTAAGGTTTGGTTAAAAGAGCATAAAGGCATGAACAACTTTTTCTATGAGTGTTCATCGAAAAGGTCTAAGTCATATGCGATTTGTATAAACAAGTCCGACAAAGTGTAATCACCTTTTTCATGCTTCCAGCTAGGATCACTTAAAGTATCTATGCCTTGTGATATTCCATCTGAGATATCAGAAAAAGAGTCGCTTGCTAGCTCAAAAACCGCCTTCAGTTCCTGTCTTGAAGGAGTATATTCCAGATTGTGTGCTAACTTATTTCTCATCTTATTGATTGCATTCATTGTGGTTTGCTGTGGTTTCGTAAATATACCTACTTCGAAACACAGCCCAACAAGACCAGAGAACTTTAGCTTATCTGCGTAATTACCTAACCCTTGGTCATACTTAGCTACTGCTTTTTTCATTAATGACTCAAGCACCAAATGACCGACAACAAAGCCTGAAAGAAAGTCCGAATTTTCAATCGTATGAAATAAATAGTCATCTAACTTCAACGAACTTTCCTCTATTCAGTATCAACAACCGAAATTGGAATGCCATTGATAACATCTCCAACTTTCCACCCCGTTTTATCTAGGATTTCTTGCAGTGTACCTTCTGGAACTTCAAACCAACAACAATAAGTCATTTCGTCATGACTACCGGTATCTGCATTAAGTTCAACGTCCATTTCATCCCATTCTTCATCAGTAATCCCCAGATGTTGAGAAAGACGACTTTCTGGTTTTTTTACAATCGATTCTTTAAAAAATCCTGTAGTACGCTCTTCTCGAACCGTTTCGTTGCAATAAGGACAATCAATAGGCTCACGACAAGCCCCACAAATCCCACCGCCTCCAACTTCGGTTACTGTAAAAAGAGCACCACAGAAAGGACATTTTTCTGCCATGAATTAACCCCACCTAATAGTTAGCTGCCAATTCTTTCACTACCTGAGTTTGACTCGCTATCTCTTTCTTAACGCTTGAAACGCGTAAGTGTTCACCAAGCCCCTATTGACAGAAAAAGTGTGACACTCAGCACTTGATCCATTCTTGGCTATTGAGTGAT
>NZ_JAWOWK010000015.1:0-85883 GCF_033340375.1 Vibrio sp. 1167
GGTAGTTCAGTTGGTTAGAATACCGGCCTGTCACGCCGGGGGTCGCGGGTTCGAGTCCCGTCCACTCCGCCACTTATTTGAGCGTCGTCTCAATAAACACGAATTACAGGGGTGTAGCTCCAATTGGCAGAGCAGCGGATTCCAAATCCGCGTGTTGGGAGTTCGAATCTCTCCACCCCTGCCATACTCTAAAGCCTCAGCAGTAATGCTGGGGCTTTTTTGCATCTGAAGAAAAGAGAAGCTGACTAGTTGGAAGAGTTGTCGATTCCTCTGGTACCAAAGTATCGGGGGGATTGAAAGCTCATATCTCCGGGATATTGGTCCACTTCACCTATCCCCCATGTTCATAAGCTCTGGCTTAGGTCAGGGGCTCTTTTATTCCTAACGTATAGTTTCGACGTCAGGTGTATGTTTATCCAACGAATATGGCATACCTTTGCTTCAGATAGTTTTATTTTCTAGTAATGTAATTATTAAATGTTGATGTATCGCTTTGCTCTTTCTGTTTTACCTTCGAATTTTCATAACGCTTTTTCTTCGTTATCGAGCACATCTGATTCACAATCTATTGAAAGGTCAGTGGTTACATTGGCTTGGATGATTACTGACTTGGTTCCTGTTATCATCATGCATTGATGCTAATAATTAGGAAGTAAGTTTATGCCACATTTTCGATTCCGTGCTGTAGAGCCACAAGCTGTTCAGGCATTATCAAAACCCCTTACGGATGAACTTCAGCCTCTAATGGACTGTCCGCGTGAGGATTTTACTTTTGAGTATATCTACACTACGTTTTTCAATGAGGGTGAGGTGAGTGCTGCATATCCTTTTGTCGAAGTGCTTTGGTTCGACCGTGGCCAGGTAGTGCAAGATGAAGTTGCCAAGCTTATTACGCAACAAGTGCGCGCTATCGCTGGTGCCGATATTGATGTTGCAGTTATCTTTTCCGCCTTATCTCCTAAAGCTTATTACGATAATGGCGAACACTACTAAAGGTTAAAGGCTATGAGGCTGAGTTTCATTGTAACTTTGGGTTTATGTTTCTCAGCTTCAGTATGTTCTACTCCTTGGGAGTCTGCGGTTAATCCTACCCGAAACTCTTCCTCCTCTATTGGTAGTTATGCTAACGGTTGTTTAGATGGTGCATTACCCTTGCCTCTCGATGGCGTTGGTTATCAAGTCTTACGTAGTAAAACGAAGCGCTACTATGGGCACCCTAAAACGATAGAGTTTATTGAAAATCTGGCGCTTAAAGCTCATCAAAATCTCAACACCACTCTGTTGATTGGTGATTTGTCTTTACCTAGAGGTGGAAGGTTCTCCTCTGGTCATTCTAGTCATCAAACCGGGTTAGATATCGATATCTGGTTAAGGCTTGCTGACCAACCGCTTTCTTATAACGAATTACAACTTCCTAAGCCCATGAGTGTGGTGGATTTAAAAGGTTATTCCATACTTAATCATCGCTGGGAAGAACGGCACTTTAAGCTAATTCGGTACGCTTCAAAAAGTAAGGATGTTGCACGAATTTTTGTACATCCTGTTATTAAGGAGCAACTTTGCTTGCAAGAAAACGGCAAAGATCGTTCTTGGTTACGTAAAGTACGTCCATGGTGGGGGCATCATTACCACTTTCACGTCAGGTTGTCTTGTCCTGATTCGAGCGACTATTGTGTTGATCAAGCACCACCTCCAGTAGGCGATGGCTGCGGTGTTGAGCTCGCAAGTTGGGCCCCGAAAGCGAAACCTATTGATACCCCTCCACGGGTAAAAACAACCTCTAAGCCCAAACGAAAAAAAGTCGTTCCACCTCAATGCTTGCCGCTTATCAATCCTAATTAGTGTTACTCTCCAGGTTTATCTGTACTTGGTGATCTCTTTTATGAAACTGGAGAAACATCATACTTTTGTCTACATTGAATAATACCAATACAAAAACTAACCCAATTAGTTTTGGGGACATATTATAGAAATCTAAATTAAACAAAGAGTTGTAGTATGGGTAAGTTGTAACTTCTTTGTTTAGAAAAAGATCTTTCGTCACGATACTCTGGTTTCTTAGCAATATGTCTGTCAGTTGGCTAAAAAGCGATAACAACGCAGACAAGTGTGTTAGGCAGGGATATGCCCTTTTCCTGTTAGAAGAGTAAATCAAGGACAAAACCATGACTATGATTTGTGCAAAAGAATTTGCAGAGTGGTTAAGACACAGATTTAGCAGTGATACTAAAGGAGTCTCTTTGACTCGAGAGGATGTGAATCACCTGACTGGGCGTCAACGCCTTGATCCGGGTTTTGTTAATGATGTGCATTATGAGCTGATGCAATATGGGATGGCTTTCGTTACTGATACGAGCCGAGAAAACTTTTATTTAATACCTGTTTCTCAAGCGGAAAATTGGCGTGAGAGACTAGAGTATCATTTTGAAAAAGAGCTGTTCTGCAATATTATCCCTATTGAAAAATCAGGTTGAGAAAAGGTTCAACTTTGATGCCAAAGTTGAACCTAATTGCTCTTATGCTAACCCTTGAATAATCACGAATTTTTCAAGCAACTGCTCTTCAGTTTCGACATGGTTCGGATCAGTGATTATGCATTTTGTAATTGGACACACTGACTGACAGGTCGGCTTTTCGTAATGCCCCTTACACTCTGTACATAGCGCTGGATCAATTTCGAAAATGCTCTCTCCCATACTGATTGCCCCATTGGGGCATTCGGGATCACACATGTCGCAGTTAATGCATTTATCAGTAATGAGCAAGGCCATGGTTACTTACCAGTCGGGTTACGGGTGTCCTGCCCTGAGTTTAGATTACGCATTAATAGGCCATATTCTAAATCTAGCTCTGCTGGTACTGGAATGAATACAAAGTGACCGTTTCCTTTCGCGTCTTCAATAGACTCTGACTTGCGGTTTTCCATTGCCTCTAGCGTGAAAACAATATTGCCTTTTGGCGTCATTAGTTCAAGGCTATCACCGACAAGAAACTTATTTTTTACTTCTACTTCAGCCATGTCACCACGACGTTTGCCAGTGAATTCACCAACAAACTGTTGAGCATCAGAGACTGAGTAACCGTAATCGTAGTTTTGGTAAGTATCGTGTGTATGACGGCGTAGGAAGCCTTCAGTGTAGCCACGGTGAGCTAGGCTTTCTAGTGTACCCATTAGGCTTTCATCGAATGGTCGACCTGCTACAGCATCATCAATTGCTTTACGATAAACTTGAGCGGTACGTGCGCAGTAGTAGAACGATTTAGTACGACCTTCAATTTTCAATGAGTGAACACCCATCTTAGTTAAGCGTTCAACGTGCTGAACCGCTCGTAGGTCTTTAGAGTTCATGATGTAAGTACCATGCTCGTCTTCGTAAGCTGCCATTTTTTCTTCTGGACGGTGTGCTTCAGAAAGTAGAACGACTTCATCTGTTGGTTTGCCGCGACCAATTGTGGTTTCAGGACGCTCGTCTTGTACTTCGACAGGCTGTGCTTCCGTCGGGTCGAATTTCTCTACGATGTCACCAGCGTCGTTTTCTTTACCCTCTTCAACTTTGTATTCCCAGCGGCATGCGTTAGTGCAAGTGCCTTGGTTAGGGTCACGTTTGTTGATATAGCCAGAAAGTAGGCAACGACCAGAATAAGCCATGCATAATGCACCGTGAACGAATACTTCAAGTTCAGTTTCAGGGCAATGCTCACGAATTTCTTCGATTTCTTCTAGAGATAGCTCGCGAGAAACGATCACACGTTCCACGCCATTCGCTGCCCAGAACTTAACGGTCGCCCAGTTTACAGCGTTCGCTTGTACAGAAAGGTGAATTGGCATTTCTGGGAAAGCTTCACGAACCATCATAATTAGGCCTGGATCTGACATGATCAATGCGTCAGGACCCATCTCTACGATTGGCTTAAGATCACGGATGAACGTTTTTAGCTTCGAGTTGTGTGGTTGAATGTTACATACCACATAAAGCTTTTTGCCTAGGGCGTGGGCTTCATCGATACCGATTTTTAGGTTCTCGTGGTTAAACTCGTTGTTACGTACGCGAAGGCTGTAGCGAGGTTGGCCAGCGTAAACTGCATCTGCCCCGTAGGCGAATGCGTAACGCATGTTTTTCAGGCTGCCCGCTGGAGATAGTAGCTCAGGCACGAATGCTTTCTCAGTTGTCATTGCTCAATTCTCTTTTATCTGATCACAAGTCAGGCCAATTCCACCTAATGGAAATGGGGCGCAAATTTTACGTCAAAATGTGAACTGTGACTAGGGTAATTGTGCTTCAGATAGAAAAACGCCCTCAAAAAAAGTGAGGGCGTTATGGTTAACCTTTATACAAAATTAAGCGTTAGGATTCGGTAAGCCGCCTAGCGCATCGTATAGGTTGGGAAGGAAAGCACTGAACTCTCCACACATTAGAGAGAAGTCTGCATCAAATCGAGCTGCTTGATCTTCACGTGGAATATCATCGTTTTGATCTTTCAATTCATCAGAGAATTTTAGACGTTTGATGCCTGCATCTTCCGTCATAATGAACTCAATACGATCTTGCCAATTAAGCGCAAGTTTCGTCACGACTTTATCCGCAGCGATGTGGTTGCGGATTTCATCAGTGGTTAGCTCTTGCTTCTTACAGCGAATCACACCACCTTCTTCAAGTACGGATTTTAGCTCAGCTTCGTCCATCATGCTGATACCTTGAGGTGTGTCACCGCTTTTCACCCACTCGGTTAGCGTAGTTTCAATCGCCACTTCTGGAATAGCAGGAACAACAGGTAGACTACCCATGGTTTTACGAAGCAATGCTAATACATCTTCTGCTTTTTTATAGCTGCTTGCATCAACAAGGATAAAACCTTCTTTTGGCATGATGAGCACGTGAGTGTGGCTGCTGCGGCTGAATGCGCGCGGCAGTAAATCCATTACGATGTCATCTTTCAGGTTGTCTTTCTCTTTCTTCTTCAGAGGACGACCTTCTTGCGCTTCCATTGCTTCCACTTTTGCATTCAATGATTCTTTGATCACAGAGGCAGGTAGCATTTTCTCTTCTTTCTTGGCGCAAATCAGAATGCGGTTTTCTGACACGTGAGTCATCATATCGCCATGTCTACCCATTGCACTGACCCAGCCAAATTTCTGTTTGTCTTGACTGCCACACGGGGTGAATCGGAATTCAGACAGCTGAGTTTCTAGTTGTTCGGCGTTAAAAGTAACCTCGCGGTTAACGCGGTATACCAGACAGTTTTTAAACCACATAAATCTTCTCTAGGCTTGATGACAAGGGACTAATCATAGGGAATTTTTGTGCTGATGTCTTAATAGAAATGAAAAATATCCGAATGAACCTCAAAAGAAAGTTATATGAAAATTTGTTTTCAAAGGTCACAAAAGTGTCATAATTGGTAGTGATAATGCTTATGCATAGAGAGGCGCTTTGTCTCTTAAATTCATTAGCTCAACGAACATAAGGTTACTCAATTATGTCTAGAAGGATTCTGGTTGTTGAAGACGAAGCTCCTATTCGCGAAATGCTGTGCTTCGTACTTGAGCAAAAAGGTTACCAAGCGGTAGAAGCGGAAGATTACGATACTGCAGTAACCAAACTGTCTGAACCCTTCCCTGATTTAGTTTTACTGGATTGGATGTTACCAGGCGGTAGTGGCATTAACTTCATCAAACATATGAAGCGAGAGGAATTAACGCGCAACATTCCAGTTGTGATGCTTACCGCTCGTGGTGAAGAAGAAGATAAAGTGCGCGGTTTAGAAGTCGGTGCGGATGACTACATTACCAAGCCATTCTCTCCTAAAGAGTTGGTTGCACGCCTAAAAGCGGTGATTCGTCGCGTTACCCCTACTGCACTAGAAGATGTAATTGATGTACAGGGATTGAAGCTTGACCCTGTATCGCACCGTGTTACGGCTAATGATGCGCCATTAGACATGGGCCCAACAGAATTTAAGATGCTTCATTTTTTCATGACGCATCAAGAACGCGTATACAGCCGTGAGCAGCTATTAAACAATGTTTGGGGCACCAACGTGTATGTCGAAGACCGTACAGTCGATGTTCATATTCGCCGTCTGCGTAAAGCATTGGAAGCTGCAGGGCATGATAAGCTGATCCAAACTGTTCGTGGTGCTGGATACCGCTTCTCGACGAAGGCATAAATTAACACGCAGCTTATCGGTACCATTTCTGGAGTTATGAGTGGTTGAAAGATTAACGTGGAAAAAGCTGGCCTGGGAGCTGGCTTTTTTTTACACCCCATGGGTGATAGTAGGTTGGATATTCGGTTATATGCCGTGGTTGCTTTTGGCAGCTACGGCATTGCAGCTTGTGTGGCATTTGCATAACCAAGTACGTTTATCTTCTTGGTTATGGGATGAAAAACGCCTCACGCCACCATCTGGTAGCGGTAACTGGGAATCTTTGTTCAATGGGTTGTATCGCTTACAACAGCGCCAACGCCGCAAACGAAAAGAGCTTACTAATCTTATTCGTCGATTCCGAAATGGTGCAGAATCGCTACCCGATGCGGTAGTGGTATTCCGTGCTGAAGGCAATATTGTTTGGTGCAACAAGCTGGCTCAGCACTTACTGGGCTTCCATTGGCCAGAAGATTCAGGTCAACCTATCTCCAATCTCATTCGTACACCTGATTTTATCAAGTACCTCAACAAGAAAGACTTTTCAGAGCCATTAGAAATGCGTTCACCACTCAATGTCGAACGCATGCTAGAACTACGTATCGTACCGTATACCGAAGGTGAACATTTGATGGTGGTGCGTGATGTTAGCCAGTTAAAACAACTTGAGGGAATGCGTCGCAACTTCTTTGCCAACGTATCTCATGAACTGCGTACACCAATGACGGTGCTACAAGGTTATCTTGAGATGACAGAAGACCCTGATATGGTCGTGGGTCCAATGTGGAGCAAAGCTCATGGTGTCATGACGGAGCAGCTTAACCGCATGAACAGTTTGGTGAACCAACTACTGACACTATCTAAAATTGAAGCGGCACCTATGCATGAGCTTGAGGAAGTCGTGAATGTGCCCGCGATGCTTGAAGTGTTAGAAAAAGAGGCGGTTAGCCTTAGTGGGGACAACCAACATAAATTGAAATTTGATGTTGATGCAAGCCTACGCGTGTTGGGCGATGATGACCAGTTACGTAGTGCTATCTCTAACCTCGTTTATAACGCCGTCAAATACACACCACCTGGTGCGAACATTAATGTTCGTTGGTTCCAGACCTCTCAAGGCGCATGCTTAGAGGTGGAAGATAGCGGTGATGGTATTGAACCTCAGCACCTACACCGACTTACCGAGCGTTTTTATCGAGTGGATAAAGCAAGATCACGTGATACTGGTGGAAGTGGTTTAGGGCTAGCCATTGTAAAACACGCGCTGAGTCACCATGACTCTCATTTAGAAATTCACAGTGAAGTAGGTGTGGGCAGTAAGTTTTCTTTCGTATTGCCTGAGCGTTTGGTGGTGAAATAATGGCTTTACGATTAGCAAAAACATTCAGTTTATTCGCGCTTGTTTGTTCTTTTATGGCTGCCGCTCAAGATAAACCATTGCCGAGTTATCATAAAACGACGGGGATTGTCGGGAACTTGCTCTCTGTTGGCTCCGATACACTTGCGGGTATGACAACGCTTTGGGTTGAAGAGTTTAAATCCATTTACCCGAATATTAATGCGCAAGTCCAAGCGTCTGGCTCTTCTACTGCCCCTCCAGCATTGACCGAACAAACAGCTCAGTTTGGTCCCATGAGTCGCCCTATGCGTTTAAGAGAGATAGAAGCGTTTGAACGTGAACATGGCTACAAGCCAACGGCGCTTAGGGTAGCCATCGATGCAATCGGTATTTTTGTTCATCAAGATAATCCAATTCAAGGTCTTAACTTTAGTCAATTAGATGCTTTGTTTTCTGCCACGCTACGCTGTGGCGAAAGTCAATTTGTAACAAACTGGCAGCAACTCGGTCTTGAATCACAGTGGGCAAAGCGAAACGTACAGTTGTTTGGTCGTAACTCCGTTTCTGGAACTTATGGTTACTTCAAAAGTAATGCCTTGTGTGGCGGCGATTTCAAGACTCGAGTTAACGAGCAGCCAGGCTCCGCGTCAGTAGTGCAAGCTGTAGCGTCAACCATCAGTGGAATTGGTTATTCCGGTGTTGGTTATCGAGTGGCAGGCGTGCGCTTAGTCCCTGTGGCTAAAATGGGAAATGACTACGTGACTCCAACGCGAGAACATATTGTTAGTGGTAAGTACCCACTATCACGTTACTTATATGTTTACGTGAATAAGCACCCTGATTACCCATTAACACCAATTGAAGCTGAGTTTATTCGCTTTGTCTTTTCTGCTCAGGGACAAGCGTTGGTTGAGAAAGATGGTTATGTGCCCATTACGGCAGACTTTGCAGAAGAAGAGTTAAAAAAAGTCGGCCTGTAAGCCGACTTTTTATTTAGGTATGGACAGTACGAGATCAGAAAGTGAGTGTCCACTTCGCGCTGTCCCAACGTTCTTGTTCTTCCTGTAAATCCGCGTGAAGTAATTTATTGTTTTCTAGCCATGCTTCATCTGTGCATGTGAGAATCCATTCGTCATTTTTGATAGATAAGGTGATATCAGGCAATGGATCTTCATTACGCTGCCCATTTAATACGATAGAAAGTCGTAATATTTTGATGAGGCTTATAACGTCACTCTGTTTATAGAGGTTGAAATCTGGTAGTTCTTGCAATTTGAGCGCTTTACGCTGGAAGCGAGCTAATGTTGCAAGCACTAATTGCTGCTCACGGTTGAAGCCTTGTAGGGTGGAGTGCAACAGAATATAAAAAGAGTGGCGATGGAAACTACGCAAGTTAATACTTAATCCGACTTCATGAAGCAACGCTGCCCACTCTAGTAAGTCAAATAACTCACTCTTTTTCTTAATGCCTAGTTCAGAGCGTACCTGACATAACATCTCACGTGCATGCCCCTTAACACGAGCGGCATGCTCTAAGTCGACCCGGTGCTTGTTGGCTAAATTTTCTGTGGTGCGCATGCGAATATCGGAGCGCGCAAAACGCTCTTCCATTTCGTACAACAGGCCTTCGCGCAGAGCACCATCGGAGAAAAACATCTGCTCAATGCGAAGCGCTTTGAAAATCGCGGACAAAATCGCTACGCCTGCTGCGAATACGGGTTTACGTTCTTCTGTTAGACCAGTCAGTTCAATATCTTCAATTGAATCAAATTTACACAGAGTTTCGATAAGTGTATCCAGTCGACTCGCTGTGATCAGGCCATCTTCAAAACCTAATCCTACTAGCACTTCTTGAATCGCTTTGATGGTTCCTGATGAGCCGAGAGCAATATCCCAGCCCTTTTTACGATATGTTGAGGCGATGGACTCGAGTTTTTGTTCGGCCGCTAACATCGCCTTACTGAAGTTTTTGCCTGACAGTTTGCCGTTTTTAAAGTATTGCTCTGTAAAACTGACGCATCCCATCTGTTTACTGTTGAGAAGCTCAGGCTCAAATTCTTGTCCAATAATCATCTCGGTACTGCCACCTCCGATATCGATGACTAGTTTGGAGTTGGATTCTACTTGAGTGTGCGCGACACCTAAGTAAATCAGGCGGGCTTCTTCTTCTCCAGGGATAATTTCTATTGGGAAAGGCATCACTTCTTTTGCACGCTCGATGAAAAGGTGGGCATTTTTAGCGCGTCTTAGTGTGTGTGTGGCGGCGATACGTACATTTGACTCATCAAGCCCTTGCAACCTTTCAGCGAACATGGCTAAGCATTCTAGCGCACGCTCCATTGCGGCGTGACTTAAGTTCAATTCACTGTCGAGTCCTGATGCTAAGCGAACACGTTGTTTATGACGACTAACCAGTTGTAGGTCACTGCCAACAACTTTGGCCACCACCATATGGAAACTGTTTGAGCCGAGGTCTATCGCGGCAATGTAGCGAGTATCTTGTTCAAGTATTTGAGGCATCTGAATTTTGTTTTCTAGTTTGCTTTTCTATATTTTTAAGATAGTCATAGATAGCGATTTGAGAGCGAACTTTTTTGCGATTACCTCGTGGTACGTAAGCGTTACTCATTTCTTTATCTATTAAACGAGCCTTTACTGTATCGGTAAAATGGATATTCGTTATATCAATAATTCTCTGTTTCAAACGTGGATCACGGACTGGTACTGCTACCTCGATACGGTGATCAATATTTCTTGTCATCCAGTCTGCGGAGGAGATATAAACTTGCGGATCGCCATCATTGTGGGTGATCACCACGCGAGGGTGCTCAAGAAAGCGGTCAACAATACTGATGATGCGAATATTGTCGCTGATCCCCTCAATGCCCGGTACTAATGAGCACATACCTCGAATGATCATGTTTATTTTTACACCGGAAGTACTTGCTCCATAAAGCTTATTGACGATGCCTTTATCGACTAGGTTATTGACCTTGATCGTAAGAGCGGCTTTTTTCCCTAGCTTGGCATTCGCAATTTCATTATCAATTAAGCGGTAGATTTGGGTTCGAGAATTACGAGGAGATACCATAAGGTGATTGAACTTCACTGGTCGGTATGGATTCTCAATGTAACCGAAGACATTACGGACTTCATTAGTAATTTCTTGATCTGCCGTAAGTAGGGAGAAGTCGGTATAAATTCGTGCCGTCTTCTCATGGAAGTTGCCTGTGCCGATGTGTGCGTAACGAATAATTTCTTCACCTTCGCGGCGGCTAATCATCAATAGCTTTGAGTGAATCTTAAGGCCAGGCGCACCAAAGATGACGTGCACACCCGCTTCGGTTAATACTTTTGACCATTCGATATTGGCTTCTTCATCAAAGCGAGCTTGCAGTTCGACGACCACAGTGACATTTTTGCCGTTGTGCACCGCATCAATTAAAGAGTTCATCAAGCGAGAATCTTTCGCGACGCGATAAATGTTAATCTTGATACTAAGTACTTTGGGATCGAAGGAGGCTTGGCGCACTAACTCACTAATGTGGTCAAAAGTGTGGTAGGGATAATAGAGCAGAATATCTTTCGCTTTAATCGCGTCAAAGCTGTTGGCATAACCTTCGAAATCGGCACATTTCATTGGCGGGAGAGGTTTATTTTCAAGATATTCTCGTCCAACATTTGGAAAGCCGATGAAGTCTTTAAAGTTGTGATAGCGTCCGCCGGGGATAAGGTTATCGTAGTTAGAGATATTAAGTTTGTTACACAGAAACTCTAACATTTGAGGCGGCATATCGCGTTCGTAGACGAAGCGAACGGGCTTTGCTGTCAGTCGCTGATTGACACCCTCTGACATTTGTTCAAGCAAGCTGTACTCGATTTCATTGCGTAAATCGTATTCAGCGTCACGCGTCATTTTCATCGCATAGCCGCTAAGCTCATCATAATCAAAAAAGCCTTTGAACAGCTCGTCCAAACAGTGGCGGATAATATTATCAAGTAAGATGATGGTTTTTCGACGCTTTCCTTTCTGTTCTGGTACCATCACAAAGCGGGGAAGGTGATCGGTCGGAATTTCGATCAGAGCGTACTGGTAATGTTCTTCTTTACGCAGTTCTACGGCGATGTAAGCGTACTCGTCTTTGAGAAATTGCAGAACATCGATCTCGTCTTTCATTAGGAGGGGAGTGATATGCGGCATTACCTCTCTACGGAAGTATTTCGCGATCCACTTTTGTTGCGATTCATCCAGTTGTTGCTCGTTGACCAAGAAAATGCGACGTCGCGCCATTTCTCGAATCAACTCGCTGTAAAGCTCATCAAATTGTTCGTTAAGCTTTAGTGCTTTCGACTGCATTTTGGTTAACAGTCGTTTAGGGCTATCACTGCCACCGCGCTCTTGGCTGATTAGGATTCTGCGCTTCACGTCCGCAAAGCGTACTTTGTAAAATTCATCTAAATTGTTGGAAAAGATCCCAAGAAAGCGAATACGTTCGATCAAAGGGACGGTTTTATCGGCAGCTTCTTGTAATACTCGTTCGTTGAAAGACAACCAACTCAGTTCTTTTTCTATATATAGTTTTTCTGCGCTCATAACCTTACCTAGCCAAAAGTGAAGTATTACGTACTCATCTTGGAAAAATGGATGAGTGAGAACATTATGAGATTTTCATTACAGATTTATTTCATACCACGCATTGCATAAGAGTTGTATTCTTTTCAGGTGTTTAATGTGATCTGTAATATAATTGTCATCTTAACGACATATTCTAGTACTAAGTCAAAAAAGGTAGAGATTTAAATGGCACAAGCCGAGTTTTCATTGCAGGAAAAAGATAAGAAACGACTGATAAAAGATCGTTTAGTTCGACTTGCAGTGACATCTGGTGGTGTCGGCGTACTCGCGGCGCTTATTTTGATCTTTGTCTACCTCGCCATGGTGATCATTCCGCTTTTTTCTGATGCGGAGATCAAAACCAACCAAGCCATTCGAGCCACTCATATTGAAACACCACTTGCGATTTCAGTGGATGATTACGCTCAGCTCGCGTTCGTTCTAACCCAAAGTGGTGAGATTCAATATTTGTCGATGGACGATCCTACGAAACCTGCGGTGTATACACAGCAAATCGCCCAGAAACCCGTTGCTTTCTCTCAATCTGCTCCTGGGCTAGGTTGGTATGGATTTGTTGATGGGCAGGGTAAAGCGAACCTTTTCAAGCCAGAATTTAATGCTACATTGAGAGAAAATACACGTCCTCCGGAAGTGATTGAGCTAGACACCAGCATGGATCTGACACTAAGTACGCCTCAAGATCCTGTGACTCAGTTTGTATTTGCAGCTTCGACGCCCTTACCAACGGTTGTTTGGCAGACGCAAAGTGGTGAAGTGAAAGCTCGCTGGCAAGTGGCTTCGTCTTTGGGTACGTCTCCTACAACGATCGATTTTACGTTCTCTTCAGGCTTTAATACGCCTCAGCAAATGTTGTTGACACCTGACGGTGAAACGCTTTATTTGCGCGATGGCTCTGAGTTGATCGTGTTAAAGAAAACCGCACGTAAATTTGCTGTGCGAGAGGTGGTCGATCTCACTCAAGGTGATAAGAAGCATTCCGTTCGTACGATAGACTTATTGGCTGGTGCTTACTCGCTTTTGGTGACGCACAACGATGGTCGGGTGTCGCAATGGTTTGATACGCTGCAAGAAGAAAAACGCACGTTAACGCATATTCGTGATTTTAAATTGGCATCAGAGCTTAAGTATTTGTTGCCGGATTCTCATCGAAAAGGATTTTATAGCTTTTACACCAACGGCACGTTGCAAAGCCATTATACAACCAGTGAAAAACTGGTGTTGTTTAAGCGTGCGTACAATCAAGCGCCCGCAATCGCAGCAATGTCTAACAATGAACGCTACTTAATCACTTGGCAAAATAATGCGTTAAATGTTGCGGAAGTGGACAATGCCTATCCGGAAATTTCATTGTCTTCATTATGGCAAGAAGTGTGGTACGAAGGGTATCCTGAGCCTGAATTTGTGTGGCAATCGACTTCGGCGAGCGATAACTTTGAGGCTAAGTTCAGCCTAGTACCTATTGCGTTTGGAACGATAAAAGCGGCGATGTTTGCGATGCTGTTTTCAGTACCGCTCGCAGTGCTAGGTGCTATTTATACGGCTTACTTTATGTCGCCACGCATGCGTCGTGTAGTAAAACCGTCGATTGAGCTAATGGAAGCACTGCCGACGGTGATCATAGGTTTCCTCGCGGGATTGTGGTTCGCGCCTATTGTCGAAGATCATTTGATTACGATCGTCGTTATGCTGTTTGTTTTGCCCTTGAGCACCATGATTATGGGCGGGCTATGGGCATTAATACCGCAACCTTTGCGGAATCGTCTGCCTAATGGTTGGCATGCTTTAGTGCTCATGCCTGTCATATTGGTACTGATTGGGCTTGGAGTGTGGATTTCGCCTACGATTGAGCAGACGTTCTTTGGTGGCGATATGCGCTTATTCTTAACCGAGCATGGTATTGGTTACGATCAACGCAATGCATTGGTGGTGGGGTTAGCGATGGGGTTTGCTGTTATCCCGACGATTTTTACCATTGCCGAAGATGCCATTTTCTCTGTACCGAAGCATTTATCGGATGGCTCTTTGGCATTAGGGGCCACGCCTTGGCAAACTTTAATCTATGTTGTCTTGCTTACTGCAAGCCCAGGTATTTTTTCTGCCATTATGATGGGCCTGGGACGCGCTGTTGGCGAAACCATGATTGTATTAATGGCAACGGGCAATACGCCATTAATGGATTGGAATATTTTGGAAGGATTGCGCAGCCTGTCGGCGACCATCGCCGTTGAGTTGCCAGAGTCGGAAGTTGGAAGTTCGCATTATCGCCTGCTGTTCCTAGCTGCATTGATTTTATTTGTGTTTACGTTTGCAGTAAACGCGCTTGCGGAGTGGGTTCGTCAGAGACTGAGAGATAAGTACCGTGCGTTGTAATAATGGTTTGAATAAAGAGCGAGTAATAACGTGTTAAATTGGATTCGTTCTGGCGCACCGTGGATATGGCTAACAGGCGGTGCAGTCAGCATCAGTTTGTTGTCGGTATTAGGGTTGTTACTCCTTATCGGCTGGAAAGGCCTGACTTACTTTTGGCCAGCGCCCTTGTATCAGTGGAATGTTGCAGCGCTGACTCCTGTACAAGGTGAAGTGCTACATGAAAATACTATTCTGATTGGTCAAGTGTATGAGCGCAGCTTTGTACCGAAGAGTTATTTGCCTGAAAGCGCAGCACAACAGTTAGAAGACGATGAAGATTTTGCCACGCGACTCAACATCAAAATCGCTAACCGAGAGTTGTATCCCGCCGATTTTATCTCCGTATTGCAAATGCAGTTGGATGAGCCCACGACGCCAAAAGAGTGGGCGGTGATAGAGCGCAGTAGCGGTGGTTATTTCTTTGGTAAGCTGGTGGCGTTTCAAGATGGCGATAATATATACACCAGTGATATTCAATCGATACTAAATAAAAAGCTTGATGATGCAGAAACTCTGCGCCATGAGATTGATTCTTTGGTGGTCGATCAGCTTAAAGAGCTTGGTTGGAAGCTAGAGCAGTTGCGATTAGAAAAGCGCAAGCATGAATTGAATGACACGCTGACAGAAAGCTTCTTAAAGGAAAATCAGACGAAAAAAGAGCAGATAGAAAAAGCGCTTGCGACGTTAGATTTGCAACTTGATGGTTTACGACTTCAGCTCTCTGACTATGCCTTGATTGTCGAGGATATGACGGGGTCACAAGTATCGATTCCGCTCGAAGATATTTTGGACTACTGGTATCCAAACCAAATGTCACTGCCTGATAAAGTCATGCATTGGGGAAAACAGGTTTGGAAGTTTTTATCTGAAGATCCAAGAGAGTCTAACTCCGAAGGAGGCGTGTTCCCTGCGATATTTGGTACGGTTTTCTTAGTACTCATTATGTCGATCATTGTGATGCCACTTGGGGTGATCGCCGCTATCTATCTACATGAATACGCTAAGAATAACGCTCTAACCAGAGTGATTCGTATTGCAGTTATAAACCTAGCGGGTGTTCCATCGATTGTTTATGGCGTGTTTGGTTTAGGCTTCTTCGTTTATACGATAGGTGCCTCTATCGACAACGTATTCTATGCGGAGAAGCTACCGGCACCAACCTTTGGTACGCCGGGTTTGTTATGGTCTGCACTAACTCTTGCCGTGCTGACGCTTCCAGTTGTGATTGTGACTACTGAAGAAGGTTTAACTCGTATTCCGAGCTCAGTACGACATGGTTCTCTGGCGCTTGGTGCAACTCAGTTCGAAACACTATGGCGTGTGGTTTTACCTATGGCGACGCCAGCTATTATCACAGGTTTGATCCTTGCGATTGCACGTGCAGCTGGCGAAGTAGCGCCACTGATGCTGGTGGGGGTCGTGAAATTGGCATCCAGTTTACCGGTTGACGGACAATTCCCTTATGTGCATTTGGATAGAAAGTTCATGCATTTAGGTTTTCACATTTACGATGTTGGCTTTCAAACCTCCAACATCGAAGCGGCGCGACCATTAGTTTATGCTACCTCTTTCTTACTCGTGACAGTGATTGTCGGGCTAAACTTAACAGCAATCAGTATTCGCAATAATTTACGAGAAAAATACAGAACGTTAGGACAAGATTAAGTATGTTTAATTTTGATAGTACATTAGGTTATGAGCCACCATTGGATGTTCATAATTTAACGGATGAACAAACAGCCATCTCAATCGAGAACCTTAATCTGTTCTATGGTCAAACTCAGGCGCTGCATGATATTTCGATGCGAATTCCCAAAGGGCGAGTCACCGCTTTTATCGGTCCTTCAGGGTGTGGAAAGTCGACGTTATTACGTTGCATCAATCGCATGAACGACTTAGTGGAAGGGTGTCGAGTCACAGGTAAAGTGCGTCTCCACGGCAAGAATGTTTATCATCCTAATGTCGATGTTGCGACACTTCGACGCCGAGTGGGGATGGTGTTTCAAAGACCCAATCCATTTCCTAAGTCTATTTATGAAAACGTAGTTTATGGCTTACGCTTACAAGGTGTAAAAAACAGCCGCAGTTTAGATGACGCAGTGGAGCGATCCTTGCGCTCGGCGGCGTTGTGGGATGAGGTAAAAGACCGCTTGCATGAGAACGCATTTGGCTTATCTGGTGGTCAGCAACAGCGCTTGGTCATTGCACGTGCGGTGGCGATTGAGCCGGAAGTCCTGTTATTGGACGAGCCGACATCAGCGTTGGATCCAATCTCAACTTTAACTATTGAAGAGCTTATCAATGAGCTGAAGACTCAATATACTGTCGTTATCGTTACCCATAATATGCAACAAGCGGCGCGAGTGAGTGATCATACTGCATTCATTCATATGGGTAAGTTAATTGAATACTCTGACGCGGATTCGATCTTCACTTCGCCAATGAAGAAACAGACCGAAGATTACATTACGGGTCGCTACGGTTAAGTCGCGACTCTATACGGAATAAGGAACATCATGCACTTTGGACGTCATATTTCAGGACAATTTAACGTAGAGCTAGAATCGATTCGTACTCATGTATTAACCATGGGGGGCTTGGTAGAACAGCAGCTTTCGTATGCTATTCAAGCCTTGCATAAAGAAGACATCGAACTGGCGCGTAAGGTTGTGCGTGACGATCATAAAGTGAATGCGATGGAAGTCTCGATCGATGACGCCTGTACACGCATTATTGCTAAGCGTCAGCCAACGGCAAAAGACTTGCGCTTAATTATGGCTATCATCAAAACGATCACTGATTTAGAACGTATCGGTGACGTGGCGACACGTATTGCTTACGTTGCCATTGAAAGCCCATCATCAAAAGAACGACAATTCCAAGTGTCGTTAGAGCCTCTCTGCCGTCAGGCAATTAATATGCTGCATCAGGTTTTAGACGCGTTTGCCCGTATGGATGTAGAAGCGGCAGCAGAGGTGCACAAACAAGATGACAAACTAGACGCCGAGTATGAAGCGGTGATTCGTCAGTTGATGACTTACATGATGGAAGATCCAAAAAATATCCCTAATATTCTGCAAGTGATGTGGTCTGCACGCGCGATTGAACGCGTGGGGGACCGCTGCCAGAACATCTGTGAATACATTATTTACTTTGTGAAAGGGAAAGATGTACGCCACCTAGGTGATCAAAGTATTGATGACGTACTGAAGTAACTGACTTCAACAAATAGACCAGCTTTTAGGCTGGCCTATTTATTAGAGAGAAGGAAAGCACGTTAATATTTATCAGGAACGAAGGTCTGATCATCAATGGGCGCTCTGACGTAACCTTCTTTATTGAGTTCAGGTAATTCGATGGGTGAGTACTCAAGTGCTTTGTAATCAATCTGGCTTAGTAAATGACTGATACAGTTCAAGCGCGCTTTCTTTTTGTCATCTGAAGGGACGACCCACCAAGGGCAGTTTTTCGTGTCTGTATAGGCAAACATCTTATCTTTTGCTTCCGAATACTCCGCCCAGCGATGACGTGACTCTAAATCCATTGGGCTGAATTTCCAACGTTTGATCGGCGTATTAATTCGACCTAGAAAACGTTTTTCCTGCTCTTCGTCTGAAACCGAAAACCAATACTTAATCAGAATAATCCCAGAGCGTTGCAACATTCTCTCGAATTCAGGGCAAGAGCGTAAAAACTCCTCGTATTCGTCTGGAGTACAGAACCCCATGACTTTTTCGACACCTGCTCGGTTATACCAACTTCGGTCAAATAAAACGATTTCACCAGCAGATGGTAAATGAGCGACGTAACGTTGGAAGTACCATTGCGTTTTTTCTTTTTCGGTCGGTGCAGGCAGAGCCACTACGCGACAAACACGCGGGTTTAGCTTTTCTGTAATTCGCTTTATCACTCCGCCTTTGCCCGCAGCATCACGGCCTTCAAACAGAACAACCACTTTTAACCCTTTGTGTTTGACCCACTCTTGAAGTTTTACGAGCTCAACTTGAAGGTTTTTGAGCTCCTTTTCGTATTCCTTTTTCTTCAATTTAGACATACACCTTTCCTCACTCCTTGATAAACAATATGTTAGCACTCAAAAGCTATGCGCGTGAGGTTACGGTGGTCTATTTGAGAGTTGCTACGACATCGGTTATGGCTTGTGTACTTGTGATGGGGATTAAAAAATCATCGACATCGGATGCGCCCATTTTGCTTTGTTCAGCAACAAAGGTCATTTGGCTAGGGCGTGTGGTTTTGCCTGACAGATGGATTTCAGGAGCTTGAGTGTCTTCTACTAACGCACGTACGTTACTCGCATTAACGCCAGCCCCCGCCATGATTGCTATGCGTCCTTGGGCTTGCTTAACCAAAGCTCTAAGCACATCGATCCCTTGTGGTGCTGAAGGCGCAAGACCAGAGGTTAAAATACGTTCACAACCTAAGCTGATCACTTCTTCCAAAGTTTTTTCAGCGTCACGACACTGGTCAAAGGCACGATGGAAGGTCACGCCTAAGCCAAGCGCTTGAGCAAATTCACACAGCGCAGCCGCGTAAGGCATATGAATATCACCGTCTTGAGTGAGCACGCCGAACACGACACCGCTCAAGCCTGATTGGTGAGCCGCTTCAATATCCCAACGCATCATTTCGATCTCTTCTTCATTGTAGAAGAAGTCACCTTGGCGTGGGCGGATCATGGCATAAACTGGAACACTCGAAAGCTTAGCCGCTTGCTGCATAAAACCATAACTGGGTGTTAGTCCGCCTAAAGCCAAAGAGGAGCAAAGTTCAATCCGAGTGGCGCCGCCAGCAATGGCGTAGTGCAGAGATTCAATATTATCAATACAGACTTCTAGGTGAGTAACCACGTTCATTCATCCTGCTAACGTTACAAATAAGTGTTGTGGCTAAGATATTAACAGGGCCAGTAAGCAGAATCTGTATGGAGGAGATGATAAATAGAGGTAAAGTTTACGCTAAAGCGTTACCTCATTTTGGCGGTTTATCTGAAGGAAAAAGAAAGCCCAGAGCAGAGGCTCTGGGCTTTGATAGGACTTTACTTAGACTGATTGGCGTTTGCGGTTTTCCGCATTAGCTTATTGCTTTATATACATCCAACCATCACACCCGTTGAGCTAGGGTGAAGGTCTATTATTTTTTGCCTAGGTCAGCTGCGTGCTCAGATAGGAACGCTGCAACACCTTTTGGAGATGCGTCCATACCTGCTTTACCTTCTTCCCATTGTGCAGGACATACTTCGCCGTGCTTCTGGTGGAAGTTAAGAGCGTCAACCATGCGTAGCATTTCGTCGATGTTACGGCCTAGTGGTAGGTCGTTAACTACTTGGTGACGTACAACGCCTTCTTCGTCGATTAGGAAAGAACCACGGAAAGCAACGCCTGCTTCTGGGTGCTCAACGTCGTAAGCTTTACAGATTTCGTGCTTAACGTCAGCAACTAGTGGGTACTTAACTTGACCGATACCGCCATCTTCGATAGCAGTGTTACGCCATGCGTTGTGAGAGAACTGAGAATCGATAGAAACACCGATTACTTCAACACCTTTAGCTTGGAAGTCAGCTAGACGGTTGTCGAATGCGATTAGCTCAGATGGGCAAACGAAAGTGAAATCTAGTGGGTAGAAGAATACTACTGCTTTCTTACCTTTAGTGAACTCTGCAAAGTTGAAGTTTTCAACGATTTCACCGTTACCTAGAACAGCTGCTGCAGTAAAATCAGGGGCTTGACGACCTACTAGTACCATTTTTTTGCTCCTAAAAAGTATGGTTAGCTCCAAACCGAATTCAGTTGTGTCGGTTTGGTTCGTGTTTGTACGAGACAAACTATAGTACAGATTGTAGTATTGAAAAAAGCGAAATAAATAGATTGAGTTAATCGAAAAAAACGATAATAACAAAACTCTTAACTCGATCACTGGAACGGCGGTAGATACAAATACAATTATGAATAAATGGCCCAGTTTGAAGCAGTTACACTATTTAGTCACACTGCATGAAACAAGACATTTTAGTGACGCTGCAGAGCGTTGTTTTGTCAGTCAGTCGACTTTAAGTAAGGGTATTCAAAACTTAGAGGAATTGATAGGTTGTCCCTTATATGAAAAGAAAGATAAGAAAAGTCCACTGGTTTTTACCCAAACAGGAGAAATGGTAGTAAAGCAGGGGCGAGAGCTGTTAGCAAAAGGGCAAGATTTGGTCGAGCTTGGACGTATGTGCCAAGGCGACGATATGCAAGGCCAGCTAAAAGTAGGATGTATACCAACAATTGCTCCGTTTTTACTGTGTGATTTGGTACAAGAGGTGAACTACCGTTTTCCACAACTGAATCTTTTATTAAGAGAAGACACGACGACAAACTTACTTCAAGCGCTCAGACATGGTGAGCTGGATGTGCTTATTTTAGCGTTACCAGTCGAAATTGATGGGATGGAAAGCCGAGTAGTGGGTAAGGATCCGTTTCGAATGGTTATAAGCGCTAATCAAGCCCAATCGGTCCCTGTGCCGATTCGTTACGCGGATTTACCTGACGAATCCGTCTTTCTACTAGAGAAAGAACATTGCTTAACGGAACATGCGGTATCAGCGTGTAAATTAACAGACAAAGAAAAAATCAATCCGTTTACGGCAACCAGCCTCCATACACTGGTGCAAATGGTTGCGAATGGTTTGGGAACAACGTTCATTCCTCAAATGGCTATCGACCATGGCTTGCTGCATAACCAGAATTTAGTCGTGATCGATCCTCCTGGTAAACAAGCTTATCGCGAAATCGGCTTAGTTTGGCGTCCGAGCTCGTCAAGAACGAAAACATTTAATCAACTTGCAGAAGTCGTTTCAGAGCTGCTTTAGCTATTAGTATTAGCCCTTACTTCTCCATTATTTATCTAAAAGCGCACTGGAAACAGTGCGCTTTCTAGTATTTTATTCTGTTGGTAAACTTTGACTTGTAAAATTTTACAGCTCTTCTTTGATGAAGCTTTCATAAAATAGTGAAATTTCACAATGTTAATTTTACACAAAGCCCTGCATACCTTGTTTGACCCCTGTTTAAATACATCTCTTCAGCCCTTGTGAATACAAGGTGTTTGTTTACCAGTCTATATTCATACGCTTGTTTGAAATGATAAAACGACTTTAAATTTAATGTAATTTTATTACGTAATAACTTACAAAATAAGGCGCTTGATAGATGGTTTTTACCTTGCGGAATAAAACTTTGAATTTTCTGTTTTGTTTATATTGGGGGTTTCACTAAACCCCTTGTTGATATAGCTTATTTAAAGGCCGATACGACTTATGTCTAGATTGAAAATACACGTAGCATTACGCAATCTATCGGCATGGCTAGACGAGTTGAACACAAAGTTAAAGGATGTAATTTGTTGTTCATAACTTACAAATGTAGCTTTACGCTGACTGCCCAAGATTGATAAAGCACGTTAAGGATGAATGATTATGCTTGCTCAGACAGAACAAAAAACACAACAACTAAAGCAAACCCAAGGCATGCTTGAGGTGAATGGAGTCGTTGCTCCAGAACATCAAGCAATTTTCCCTGTTGAAGCCCAAACCTTTTTATCTCTACTGTGTGAAAAATTTGCCGGACGTGTTGAACAGTTGCTGGAAGCAAGAGAAGAGAAGCAAGCACGTATTGATGCTGGTGAGCTACCAGATTTTCTACCAGAGACACAAGACATCCGTGAAGGAAGTTGGAAGATCCTAGGAATCCCACAAGATCTGCAAGATCGCCGTGTGGAGATTACCGGACCAACTGACCGCAAGATGGTGATTAACGCACTGAATGCGAATGTAAAAGTGTTCATGGCAGACTTCGAAGATTCAATGTCTCCTGCATGGAGTAAAGTGCTAGATGGTCAAATTAACTTGCGCGATGCTGTTAATGGCACCATCAGTTACACCAATCCTGGCAATGGCAAACATTATCAGCTGGAAGATGACCCAGCGGTGTTGATCTGCCGTGTTCGCGGCCTTCATTTAAAAGAAAAACACGTTACGTGGCACGGTCAGATCATTCCAGGTGCGCTATTCGATTTCGCTCTGTATTTCTATAACAACTACAAAGCGTTACTTCAAAAAGGCAGCGGCCCTTATTTCTACCTTCCAAAACTGCAATCGCATCACGAAGCGAAGTGGTGGAGCGAAGTGTTCCATTTCACGGAAGACTATTTCGGTTTGGATACAGGCACGATCAAAGCGACTGTGCTGATTGAAACCTTACCAGCGGTATTTGAAATGGACGAGATTCTGTTCTCGCTTAAAGAACACATCGTTGGTTTGAACTGTGGTCGCTGGGATTACATCTTTAGCTACATCAAAACATTGAAAAAACACTCAGACCGAGTACTGCCAGATCGCCAAGTGGTAACGATGGACAAGCCATTCTTAAACGCTTACTCGCGATTATTGGTACGTACTTGCCATAAACGAGGTGCTTTCGCGATGGGAGGAATGGCCGCATTTATCCCAGCTAAAGACCCGAAAGAGAATCAAAAAGTATTAGACAAGATCCAGACTGACAAATCGTTAGAAGCTAACAACGGCCACGACGGTACTTGGGTGGCTCATCCAGGTTTGGCTGACACTGCTATGGAAGTCTTTAGTGCTGTGCTGGGTGAACGCACCAACCAGTTGGATGTGAGCCGTGCAGAGGATGCGCCTATTACAGCAGCTGAACTGCTTGAGCCTTGTGAAGGCGAGCGCACTGAAGGCGGAATGCGCCACAATATTCGCGTTGCGCTGCAATACATCGAAGCTTGGATTTCTGGCAATGGTTGTGTGCCGATTTACGGACTGATGGAAGACGCAGCAACGGCAGAAATCTCACGCGCCTCTATCTGGCAATGGATTCAACACGGCAAGTCGCTAGACAACGGATTAAAGGTCACTAAAGAGCTGTTCGAGCTCTATCTCAAAGAGGAGATTGAAGTCGTGAAGCAAGAAATTGGCGAGCAGCGCTACCATGCGGGTCGATTTGAAGAAGCAGCAGACTTAATGGCAAGGCTCACGACGAGCGATGAACTGACCAACTTTTTGACAGTTCCTGGTTATGACCACCTGGATTAATAAAGAATAACTGTAACACCAATAACGTGAAGGATTTTCAAGGCAGATAGGGAAGTACTGCCTGAGAACGGAAACTCAACGCACACGCATAAAGTGCAAATTATAAAGAGGGATAGACCAATGACTAACTTAACTCGCCGCCAACAAATTGAAGCTCTGGAAAAAGACTGGGCAACTAACCCACGCTGGAAAAATGTGAAGCGTACTTACACTGCCGAGGAAGTGGTGGAACTGCGTGGCTCTATGGTGCCTGCAAACACAATTGCACAACGTGGTGCAGACAAACTTTGGTCACTGGTCAACGGTAGTGCGAAAAAAGGTTACGTAAACTGTCTTGGTGCGCTAACGGGTGGTCAAGCCGTTCAACAAGCTAAGGCAGGTATTGAAGCGATCTATCTGTCAGGCTGGCAGGTAGCGGCGGATAACAACACCGCTTCGACGATGTATCCAGACCAATCTCTTTACCCAGTAGATTCTGTACCGTCAGTAGTAAAGCGTATCAACAACTCATTCCGTCGTGCAGACCAAATTCAGTGGGCTGCTGGTAAGACGCCTGAAGATGAAGGTGGTATTGATTACTTCCTACCTATCGTAGCGGATGCGGAAGCGGGCTTTGGTGGTGTGCTTAACGCTTACGAACTAATGAAATCGATGATCGAAGCCGGTGCCGCGGGCGTTCACTTTGAAGACCAGTTAGCATCGGTGAAAAAGTGTGGTCATATGGGTGGTAAGGTATTAGTTCCTACGCAAGAAGCTGTACAAAAGCTCGTTGCAGCTCGTTTGGCTGCTGACGTAGCGGGAACAACAACATTAGTTATTGCTCGTACTGATGCGAATGCGGCGGATCTCATTACTTCAGATTGCGACCCATATGATAAAGACTTTATTGAAGGTGAGCGCACTCAAGAAGGTTTCTACCGCGTTCGCGCGGGTATCGACCAAGCGATTTCTCGCGGTCTGGCTTACGCACCATATGCAGACTTGATTTGGTGTGAAACGGCTACGCCATGTTTGGAAGAAGCACGTAAGTTTGCAGAAGCAATTCACGCTGAATACCCAGATCAATTGTTGGCATACAACTGCTCGCCTTCATTCAACTGGGAGAAAAACCTAGATGCAGAAACCATTGCTAAGTTCCAACAAGAGCTTGCAGACATGGGCTACAAGTACCAATTCATCACGCTAGCAGGCATTCACAACATGTGGTTCAACATGTTTGAACTGGCACACGCTTACGCTCAAGGTGAAGGTATGCGTCATTATGTTGAGAAAGTTCAGCGTCCTGAATTCCAAGCGGCTGAAAAAGGTTATACGTTTGTTGCGCACCAACAAGAAGTAGGTACAGGTTACTTCGATAGAATGACCAATACTATCCAAGGTGGTAACTCTTCAGTGACAGCATTGACAGGTTCGACCGAAGAAGACCAATTCTAATTGGCAGAGAAACACTTCCTTAATCAGCGTCAGTAATGGCATTTTGAGCGGCAACCCTGCCGCTCTTTTTTCGTTTAACCGGTGTAAAAACGAAACTTACAACAAAGAGAATACGCTTGCGTACTATTCTTCCTGCTCGATTTCTTCAGGTTCCACTTCTTCTTGTAGTTCCAATAAGTTAATCGCAATCGTCACGAAGTCACTATCAGTAATAATGCCGACCAATCGACCTTTGGTGACAACAGGTAGACAGCCAACTTTATGCTTTTGCATATAGATAGCGCTCTCTTTGAGCCCCGCGATAGGCTCTGCCGTCATGATATTGGTGTGCATCATTTCGTAGAGCGGTGTGTCTAAAGTAAAAGATTGTTCAGCCTCATCTGGGTGCAAGCTCGATTCTTGAGCAGCAAGAATGTCGCGTTGAGTCACCAAGCCTTGTAAGTGGTTATTGGCATCAACAACCGGAATGTGTCGAATATCAAGCGCATCCATCATGCTTTTTGCATCACGCAAGGTGTGCGTGCGCAGTAAGGTATGAGGATTACGAGTCATCATGTCTTCAACCTTGATCATAGAGACCTCCAGCGGCATTGTCCTTCTCTTAAATATAGAGAATATTTTTCTGTATATCTGGGAGCTAACTCGTTTTTCATCAATTAAATAGCACAATGCTGATGGGCTGCGTAATCTGTGTTTTATTGGTGTTTTTATTAATTTGAATAAGTCGGTTTGTGTGCGAGTCAGTTGGCATTTTTAGTTGATATTGAATGTGTCCCCAAGGTAATCCAATGAATTGAATCGCACATTTTTATTCGCTGGATTTTCCAAGATTCTTCTCTCGAAGAAGATACGTCCAGGCTTACCAAATTGAAGACAGCAACCTAGATGAAACGAACAACGTGTAACAAACTTATTGCGCTGGCAGTGGCGGCATTCAGTGTGCCATCAACACAGGCGATTGTGTTAGGAGATGAACAAACCGATCCTGTTGACCGCGTTACTTTGCGAGCAAGTAATATGGCAGAGTTTCCGCTGTGTGGGGGAACGATGCTGACAGAGCAATGGGTACTGACTGCGGCGCACTGTGTGGTGATGGGACAAGGAACCAATGAAGCAACCTACTATGTGACCCCGCCGGGTGAGTTGTCGGTGAATGCGAATGTGTATGAACTTAATTCTGCAGGGCTTGATAACTTCTATCCGGTGTCTCACGTTGTGGTTCATCCGGATTACACCCGGATTTCAAAAGCTGAGACCGACAGTAATGGCAACGTGAAACCTATCCAAACCGGTTTAGATTCAGACATCGCGTTGCTGTATCTCACGCGCCCAGTGGCAAACGCGAGCTTTGCTGACCTAGCGAGTAAAGTTGACATGGAGAGTATCGAAGCACGTTTGGTGGCGGATTGGAACGATAATTACCTGACCAATCAACGTGTCGAAAATGTGCAAGTGTTTGGATGGGGGGCTACTCAGCCGGATGCTTCTGAACCTTCTTATACGCTCAAAACCACCATTAGCACATTTTTACCCATCGACAAATGTTATGAGCGTTTAGAAATTGGCAGCAGTTTTCCGGGGATCATTGATTCAAGAGACAACCAAACCAAAATTTGTACGCTACCAACACAAAACCATGTATTGGAGCCAGATAGCCATACTCAATATGGCAACTCTGCATGTAAAGGTGACAGTGGTGGCCCGTTGGTCGATGTGGCGACCGGCAAACAAATTGGTATTGTTAGTGGCGGCCCCCTTATTCTACCAACGTGTGGCTCTTTGACGATCCCAAGTTTCTATACCAAGGTGAGCCACTATTACGACTGGGTACAGTCTTACATCACTGCCGATGCGCCACCAAGTCGTTACATCATTGCGCCGAATTTTATCAAAAGTGCTAACAATGAAAGTGGTGACAATAAAGAGTGTCACGATGGCATTGCGACCAATAACTGTGATTTCAAAGGCTCAGATGATGAAGGTGGCAGTCTAGGGTTTTTGTTATTGGGTTTATTCGTGCCGTTATTCTTGTGGCGAAAGCGTGAGGTTTGATAGGGCGATTGGAATGCCAAACTAATAAGCAGCGGTATACGTTGCTTTGCTTTTTTCATGTTCTCTCTTTGGGGCTCAAATTAAAAATAGTGCCAAGTAATCGAGGCTTTTCACGTTTTATTACACTCTTCACCATGGCTTTTACTGCTATATTCTGGTGATTTGCTTGCTATTGCAGCATGTAAACATATACTAGTCTGCTGCGAAAAACTCGTCGCAATTTTATCGTCGCCTAGACGTGATTTGACCAATAGATAAGACAAGTAACATGCAAGTATCAGATTTCCATTTCGACCTTCCAGATGAACTCATCGCTCGCTACCCTCAACCAGAGCGTACCGCTAGCCGACTGCTGCAAATGGACGGCAATACCGGAGAGCTCATTGATGGCACATTTACTGATGTATTGGGCCAAGTTCAACCCGGTGACTTAGTGGTGTTTAATAATACTCGTGTTATTCCTGCTCGTCTTTTTGGCCGCAAGGAATCGGGCGGTAAATTAGAAGTGCTGGTGGAGCGCATGTTGGATGAGAAAAGCATCCTCGCGCACGTTCGTTGCTCTAAATCACCAAAACCAGGTACAACCATTATTGTTGGCGAGAATGATGAATATTCAGCAGAAATGGTTGCACGCCATGATGCTTTATTTGAACTGAAATTTAGTTCTGATAAGACGGTACTAGAAATTCTGGAAGAAATCGGCCATATGCCGCTTCCTCCTTACATCGACCGTCCAGACGAAGATGCAGATAAAGAGCGTTACCAAACGGTATATAATCAAAAGCCAGGTGCGGTTGCGGCACCGACAGCGGGCCTTCACTTTGATGATGTTCTCTTGGAGAAAATCAAAGCGAAAGGTGCAGAGTTTGCTTACGTTACTTTGCACGTTGGGGCGGGTACATTCCAGCCGGTAAAAGTGGAAAATATCAACGATCACCACATGCATGCCGAGTACGTAGAAGTACCACAAGAAGTCGTCGAAGCAATTAAAGCGACGAAAGCGCGTGGCGGACGAATTATTGCTGTTGGTACCACATCTGTGCGTTCACTTGAAAGTGCAGCGCAAGACGCATTGCAAAAAGGGACTGAGCTGGCCCCATTCTTTGGCGATACTGAAATCTTTATTTTCCCTGGTTACGAATATCAGCTGGTGGATTGCTTGATCACCAACTTCCACTTGCCTGAATCAACATTGATCATGTTGGTGAGTGCATTTGCTGGATACGAGAACACCATGAATGCTTACAAACATGCGGTGGAAAACAAATACCGTTTCTTCTCGTATGGCGATTCAATGTTCATCAAGAAGAAAACGGCGTAGTTAAAAATAGATTTACGAGTGCTAGCAGTAAGCTAGGAAATAAAGCATCCATTGCTTTGTCTCTCGCAAGGAAAAGCGACCGCTCCTTAAAGTAGGGTAGAGCCCTAAACACTCAGTCAGACTGTTTCTCTGACACCCGGAGGCATCGTGAAATTAAAATTCGATCTTAAGAAGAAAAACGGCAATGCACGTCGTGGTCAACTGACTTTCGAACGCGGCACTGTTCAAACTCCTGCGTTCATGCCAGTAGGTACTTACGGTACCGTTAAAGGTATGACACCAGAAGAAGTAAAAGGTACTGGTGCAGAAATTCTGCTAGGTAATACTTTCCACCTGTGGCTACGTCCTGGTCAAGAAGTGATGAAAATGCACGGTGACCTGCACGATTTTATGAACTGGCACGGTCCTATTCTTACTGATTCAGGCGGCTTCCAAGTATTCAGCCTTGGTAAGATGCGTACGATCACTGAAGAGGGTGTTCACTTTCGTAACCCAGTAAACGGTGACAAGATTTTCATGGACGCAGAAAAGTCGATGGAAATTCAAAAAGACCTGGGCTCTGACATCGTTATGATTTTTGACGAGTGTACGCCTTACCCAGCGACACACGATGAAGCGAAGAAATCGATGGAAATGTCATTACGCTGGGCACAGCGTTCACGTGACCACTTCGAGAAGCTAGAAAACCCGAACAACCTATTTGGTATTGTCCAAGGTGGTGTTTACGAAGATTTACGTGATGTGTCGGTAAAAGGTCTAACGGAAATCGGTTTTGACGGTTACGCGGTTGGTGGTTTGGCAGTAGGTGAGCCTAAAGAAGACATGCACCGTATTCTTGAGCATACTTGTCCTCAACTTCCTGAAGACAAACCTCGCTACTTGATGGGCGTAGGTAAGCCAGAAGACTTGGTTGAAGGTGTTCGTCGTGGTATCGACATGTTTGACTGTGTAATGCCAACGCGTAACGCACGTAATGGTCACTTATTTGTGACTGGTGGTGTGATCAAGATCCGTAATGCGAAACATAAAACGGATACAACACCATTGGATCCGCATTGTGACTGTTACACTTGTCAAAACTACAGCAAGTCGTACCTTCACCATTTAGAGCGTTGTAATGAAATCTTAGGCGCTCGCTTGAATACAATCCATAACCTGCGTTACTACCAGCGTCTGATGGAAAGCATTCGTAAAGCAATTGATGAAGATCGCTTCGATGAATTTGTTACTGAGTTCTATGAGCGTCGTGGCCGTGAAGTGCCACCACTAGCAAAAGAGCAGTAATTGAAAAACTAAAAGAATTAAAGCCTTTGGCATGTCGCCAGAGGCTTTTGCTAATAAAGTAGGCTAACGCACGTTATTTTTGAGAGAGCGATCTCTATTAGTTACTCTCAGACTTGAATCTAAAATGCGAAAGCCCAATTTGTTTGATTATCAATAAAATATAATGAGGATGTTTTAATGTTTATTTCTCAGGCTCACGCAGCAGCAGAAGGCGCGCCAGCAGGCGGTGGTTTTGAAATGCTAATCATGCTTGGCATGTTCGCAGTGATCTTTTACTTCATGATTTACCGCCCACAAGCGAAACGCGTAAAAGAACACAAAAACCTAATGGCTTCTATGGGCAAAGGCGACGAAGTTTTAACTAGCGGTGGCCTAGTGGGTAAAATCACTAAGATTGCTGAAGACAATGACTACATTTCAATTGAGCTTAACGCGAACAATGAAGTAGTAATCAAGAAAGACTTCATCACTGCAGTGCTACCAAAAGGTACGCTTAAGTCTCTATAAAACAGCTAAAGGATCCTCGCTGTGCTAAACCGTTATCCATTATGGAAGTACTTGATGGTGCTTTTTGCCATCATCACCGCTGCGTTATACGCACTTCCAAATATCTACGGTGAAGATCCGGCTATTCAAGTTACAGGGGCGCGTGGCGCCTCTGTAGATATGTCAACGCTGGATGCTGTCACTACTGCTCTTAACAAAGAGCAACTTTCTCATAAATCCATTGCTCTCGAAGATGGATCAATTCTTGTTCGTTTTAACGACACTGACACACAAATCAGTGCTCGTGATGTCATCAGCGAAGCGCTAGGCAAAGACACAATTGTTGCACTTAACCTTGCACCTTCTACACCCGATTGGCTAGAAGCGATTGGCGCGTCACCATTGAAGCTAGGTCTTGACCTTCGCGGTGGTGTTCACTTCTTAATGGAAGTGGATATGGATGCAGCGATGGAAAAGCTTGTTGGTCAACAAGAAGAAGCTTTCCGTAGCGAACTTCGTGACGCCAAGATTCGTTACCGTGCAATCCGCCCTTCTGGAAAAGAAGCGGTAGAAGTGTTGTTGCGTAACGAAGAGCAATTAGCAGAAGCGAAAGCAACGCTAGAAAAGAATCACCCGGACATGATTTTTGTCGATTCTGATTCAAATGGCCGTTACGCTCTTACTGCAACCTTTACTGAGCAACGTTTACAAGAGATCCGTAACTATGCTGTTGAGCAAAACATTACGATTTTACGTAATCGTGTCAACGAACTAGGTGTTGCGGAACCATTGGTTCAACGTCAAGGTGCTAGTCGCATTGTAGTTGAACTGCCTGGTGTTCAAGACACTGCTCGTGCAAAAGAAATTCTCGGAGCTACGGCAACGCTTGAATTCCGTGAAGTTGATGATAAAGCTGACCTATCGGCAGCGGCAAATGGTCGTGCGCCAGCAGGTAGTGAAATCAAGATGGACCGTGATGGTCGCCCAGTTGTGCTTAAGAAGCGCGTTATTCTTGGCGGTCAAAGCATCACAGATGCAAGCTCAAGTGTTGATGAATATGGTCGTCCACAAGTTAACATCTCGCTAGACAGCGAAGGTGGTAATAAGATGTCTGCGTTCTCTAAGAAGAACATTGGTAAGCTAATGGCTACCGTGTTTGCAGAATACAAAGACAGTGGCCGTCGTACGCCTGAAGGCAAAGTTATTCTGGATAAGCATGAAGAAGTCATCAACCAAGCAACGATTCAATCGGCTCTTGGTCGTAACTTCCGTATCACAGGTATCGACTCTGCTGCAGAAGCACACAACCTAGCACTTTTACTACGTGCTGGTGCACTGATTGCACCTATCTCTATCGTTGAAGAACGTACCATTGGTCCATCAATGGGCCAGCAAAACATCGATATGGGTATCCAAGCATGTATCTGGGGTATGGTTGCCGTAATGCTATTTACCCTGCTTTACTACCGCGGCTTTGGTTTGATTGCAAACATTGCTCTAATGGCAAACTTAGTGCTTATCATTGGTGTTATGTCGATGATTCCAGGCGCTACCATGACGCTTCCGGGGATAGCCGGTATCGTGTTAACAGTCGGTATGGCAGTTGATGCGAACGTACTGATCTTCGAGCGTATCCGTGAAGAAATTCGTGATGGACGTAGTCCACAACAAGCGATTCACCAAGGTTACGCGAATGCATTCAGCACGATTGCTGATGCGAACATCACAACACTAATTACTGCAATCATTCTATTTGCGGTCGGTACAGGTGCGGTGAAAGGTTTCGCAGTTACTCTATCTATCGGTATCTTAACTTCAATGTTCACCGCCATTATTGGTACACGTTGTATCGTGAACCTGATCTACGGTGGCAAACGCGTTGATAAATTGTCGATCTAAGGCTGGGAATTAATATGTTTCAAATTCTAAAAGCAGAGAAGACGATCGGCTTTATGCGTTGGTCGAAAGTAGCATTCGTTTTTTCAATTATAATGATTGCTGCTTCTATCTTCACTTTGTCAACCAAGTGGCTTAATTGGGGTCTAGATTTCACTGGCGGTACTCTTATCGAGGTCGGTTTTGAACAGCCAGCAAACCTTGAAGAGATTCGTGCAGCACTAGATTCAAAAGGCTTTGGCGATGCGACAGTACAAAACTTCGGTAGTGCTCGTGAAGTCATGGTTCGTCTTCGTCCACGTGATGACGTTTCTGGTGAAACGCTAGGTAACCAAATCATTGGTGCTATCAAAGATGGTACTGGCGAAAGCGTAGAAATGCGTCGTATTGAGTTCGTAGGTCCCAACGTTGGTGATGAGCTAACAGAAGCTGGTGGTCTAGCGATCTTGGTATCGCTGATCTGTATTCTGCTTTATGTATCGATGCGATTTGAATGGCGTCTAGCGGCTGGTGCGGTAATGGCATTGGCTCACGATATAATTATCACGCTAGGTGTCTTCTCGTTTCTACAAATTGAAGTTGACCTGACTATCGTAGCTGCGCTACTGACGGTTGTGGGCTACTCACTCAACGATACCATCGTTGTATTTGACCGGATTCGTGAAAACTTCCGTAAGATGCGTAAGGGTGAACCTTCAGACATTATGGACGCCTCAATCACTCAAACGTTGAGCCGTACATTGATTACATCTGGTACGACGTTGTTCGTGGTAATTGCACTGTTCATGCAGGGTGGTGCTATGATTCACGGCTTTGCAACCGCACTTTTACTCGGTATCACTGTAGGTACTTACTCTTCTATCTACGTAGCATCAGCACTGGCTCTAAAACTGGGTATCCAGAAAGAGCACTTGATGCCACCTCAAGTAGAAAAAGAGGGTGCAGAGTTCGACGAAATGCCATAAGGCAGATTGAGAACCGAAAACAAAAACCGCTGAACAATCAGCGGTTTTTTTATGCCTGATAGATTTGAAAGTTTCATTTTTTTTTGAGGTACTTCCAGCTTGAATTGTAGTTTTTTGATTGAGTTGAATATCGGAAGTATGTTCAACAATTTCGGGAGGAAATAATGTCAAGGCAAGCTGAAATAAAAGTACAGTTACTGAAGTTTGTAGAGATTTCTTACAAGCACAATAAAGGTGTTACCACCAAGCTAGTTACTGGAGGGAAAAGGTTCAAGTTAGCAGTTGATGAGTCAGGTAAAGTAACTTTATCTGGTGAGCTTGGATTTACTAAGTTTGAAGTTTCAAAAGAAATGGTTGAAGAGCTGGGCATAAAATTAAAAGCCGTTTCTGTTACTTTTAAAACTACTCGTGATGGTGTTTTGACATACAGTGGGAGTGTTTCTCTTTTTGGTGTTGTTTCCTTTGGAGTTACTGGGCAGGTAAATGTCCGTGAGCTTTTAGAGCAGTGCGAGTGGGGGCTTTGTAAGTACAGATTTAAGCCGAGTAAAATTGATCAAGCGCTCCGTGAAGCTGGGGTTTAGTTGGTTATGCTAAATAGAATTCTACCTATTCCGGTTTTACTAAGTGTTTCAACGCCCTGCATCGCAAGTCCACTCCACGATACTTACCTTGATATACGTAATAATTTATACAAGATGCAGTATATAGAGGTGGTAGAAGCTATGGCAGGACCAAATCTATCGATTGAAGAGCTGAACAGTATTAAGTCTCACCCAATAAAATTTGGTCATCAATTTCCATTTTTATCATCTATCCCATCAAGTTTGGTTACAGAGCTGTCTTACTTTGAAGAGTACAGTGAGGATGGAGGAGTTGGATGTCTTTCTGTAAACGGCTTTGGTGATGTATACCAGCCAGTCACGGTTTCGCTGCAGTTTTTAATGAAGGAACAAATATGGAAGGTTAAGCACGTAAAAATAGACCACTTATCTGACTACGACCGTTTCTACAAACAGGCTGATTGTTCGAAATAAAAAAGCCCCGCTCAATGAGCGGGGCTTTCTAAAGTCATCAGCGTGACGGGCTATATATGACTTTCAAATCTTACTTAAGGATCGCGCTGTTACCGTTTTCGCGGATGTGCTTAAGGATAGATTTTACGCCACGAGCGCTTGAAGCAACGATGTTACCAGACTTCATGTAGTCAGTGCCGCCAGCAAAGTCTGTTAGGATTGCGCCAGCTTCACGAGCAATAAGCTCACCTGCTGCCATATCCCAAGGTTTTAGGCCTAGCTCGAAGTAACCATCAACACGGCCAGCAGCCACGTAACAAAGGTCAAGAGCAGCAGAGCCGCTACGACGGAAATCAGCACATTCAGTGAATAGCGCACCAACGATCTTGATGTAAGACTCAGCGTGTTGTTTCTGCTTGAATGGGAAGCCTGTTGCTAGAACAGTACCTTGAAGGTCTTTTAGTTGAGCAACACGAATACGTGCACTGTTTAGTTGAGCGCCGGCACCGCGTTGTGCAGTGAATAGCTCGTTTTGCATTGGATCGTAAACACAAGCAACTTCAGTTTTGCCCTTAATACGAACAGCGATAGAAACCGCGAAAGTTGGGTAACCTTTTACAAAGTTAGTGGTGCCATCCAGTGGGTCGATGATCCATTGTACGTCTTTATCTTTACCTTCGATAAGACCTTGTTCTTCAGCAACGATACAGTGCTCAGGGTAAGACTGCTTGATAGTATCGATGATGATGTATTCTGCTTCTTTGTCTACGTTAGTGACAAAGTCATTAGTGCCTTTAAGAGTAGATTCTACTTTATCAGTGTTTTCTAATGATTTAGCAATATGATTGCCTGCCTTTCGCGCAGCGCGAATAGCAATGTTTAGCATTGGATGCATACGAATTTCCCAACGGATGTTAAAGAACAAATGAAAGCGGCGGCGAGTATACCAGAGATAATCAAAAAGGGAAGTGGTTATTTTTTACTCTAATTGCGGCCGACTGAGTGTACAGATCATACTGCGGACGAGAACAATAACCAAGAATGAGAAGAGAGGTCTGCTTGCCTCTAGGGTGTCTTAAAAAACTATGATAACATTCTGCGGTTTTAATTTAGGTAGCAAACACAGATGTTGGATCAAGTAAAAATTGTACTCGTAGGTACCTCTCATTCAGGCAATATTGGCTCAGCAGCTCGAGCAATGAAAGTGATGGGTTTAAACCAACTAGTATTAGTCGATCCACAATGTGAAGTGGATGAACAAACTCTTGCTTTAGCTGCGGGTGCTGGTGATATTGCTCAAAATGCAAAGATTGTCGGCACATTAGAAGAAGCGGTTGAAGATTGTGGCCTTGTTGTGGGTTCTAGCGCCCGCTCTCGTACATTAGAATGGCCAATGCTCGAGCCACGTGAATGCGGTGAGAAATTTGCAGTTGAAGGCCGAAAGCATCCGGTTGCGCTCGTGTTTGGCCGAGAAAGAACTGGTTTGACAAACGAAGAGCTACAAAAGTGCCACTACCATGTTTGTATTCCCGCTAATCCTGAGTACAGCTCGCTTAACCTAGCGATGGCTGTACAAACTCTCAGTTACGAAGTGCGAGTTGCACACTTGAACTTAGAGCAAAGCCAGTTTTCCCCAAATGAATCGGAAGAATACCCGCGTCATCGAGAACTCGAATTGTTCTTCGAGCATCTTGAAAAGGTGATGGTTGAGACCCAGTTTATTAACAAAGAGCAACCTGGACAGGTGATGAATAAGTTGCGCCGTTTGTTCTCTCGTGCTCGACCAGAAACCCAAGAACTTAATATTCTACGAGGCGTTTTGACTTCGATAGAAAAGAAGTTCTGAGTGAATAATAACCACTTTAGATGTAAGGATGAATACCTGAGTAAAATGGTCAAATAAATACTTGACCAAATTACTCAGGTATGGAAAAATCTTAACCATTACAAACCATGTGGATACGGTGTGGTATGAAACTTACATCTAAAGGAAGATATGCGGTGACAGCCATGCTGGATGTGGCACTGCATTCGCAACAAAACCCTGTACCTCTGGCTGATATTTCAGAGCGTCAAGGGATCTCGCTCTCTTACTTAGAGCAGCTATTTTCAAAATTGCGTAAAGCAGGTCTCGTTGCCAGCGTTCGTGGTCCTGGTGGTGGTTACCGACTTGGTGCCGACGCTCACAGTATCGCTATTGGTACCGTGATTGCTGCCGTTGATGAGTCAGTAGATGCAACCAAATGCCAAGGTAAAGGAGATTGCCAAGGTGGAACACGTTGCCTTACTCACACGCTGTGGCGTGACCTAAGCTCTCGCATTAGTGACTTTTTGAATAACATCACTCTTGGTGAGTTGATGACAGACAATGAAGTACTCGAAATTTCTGATCGTCAGGACATTGATCTGGCGGTAACCCATGGGCTATCAAACAAAAATACAACCGCCGCGCCCATCGGTGTAAACGTCCGCTCTTAGCGGTCAGCTTTTTACATTGGAGTAGAGAATGAAACTGCCGATTTATCTTGATTATTCCGCTACATGTCCAGTTGATCCACGTGTTGCTGAAAAAATGGTTCAGTACATGACAATGGATGGCACATTTGGCAACCCAGCGTCACGTTCGCACCGTTACGGCTGGCAGGCAGAAGAAGCGGTCGATACTGCTCGTGAGCAAATTGCTGACCTTCTAAATGCAGATCCTCGCGAAATCGTATTTACATCTGGTGCGACAGAATCAGACAACCTTGCGATTAAAGGTGCAGCGCACTTTTACTCGAAGAAAGGCAAGCACGTAATCACTTGTAAAACAGAGCACAAAGCCGTTCTTGACCCATGTCGTCAACTTGAGCGTGAAGGCTTTGAAGTGACTTACCTTGAGCCAGAATCAAATGGCTTGATCGATCTAGAGAAGCTTAGAGCAGCCATGCGTGATGACACCGTGCTTGTGTCTATTATGCATGTAAACAACGAGATTGGTGTGGTTCAAGACATTACAGCGATCGGCGAACTGTGCCGTGAGCGTAAAATTGTTTTCCACGTGGACGCTGCGCAATCTGCAGGTAAATTACCAATCGACGTTCAAGAGATGAAAGTTGATCTAATTTCACTTTCTGCTCACAAAGTTTACGGTCCTAAAGGTATCGGTGCACTTTACGTACGTCGTAAGCCTCGTATTCGTCTTGAAGCGCAAATGCACGGTGGCGGTCATGAGCGTGGTTTCCGCTCTGGTACACTACCTACTCACCAAATCGTAGGCATGGGTGAAGCATTCCGCATTGCAAAAGAAGACATGCAAAAAGATTACGATCATGCTTTAGCGCTTCGTAACCGTCTTTTTGATGGCGTGAAAGACTTAGAAGCAGTGACGGTAAACGGTGACTTTGAGCAGCGTGTACCACACAACCTAAACATCAGTTTCGCATTCGTAGAAGGTGAATCACTACTAATGTCGCTTAAAGATCTAGCGGTATCTTCTGGTAGTGCTTGTACGTCTGCAAGCCTTGAGCCTTCTTACGTTCTTCGTGCCCTAGGCATGGATGACGAATTGGCTCACAGCTCGGTTCGTTTCTCGTTTGGTCGTTTCACGACTGAAGAAGAAATTGATTACGCAATTGAACAAATCCGCGTTGCAGTGACTAAGCTACGCGACATGTCTCCTCTATGGGATATGTACAAAGAAGGGATTGATTTGAGCACTGTTGAATGGGCTCACCATTAATCTCAGGGATTGAAATAGAGGATTCGAGGTAATTTATCATGGCATACAGCGAAAAAGTAATTGATCACTACGAGAACCCACGTAACGTTGGTTCATTCGATAAAGAAGATCCATCAGTAGGTAGCGGCATGGTTGGCGCTCCTGCGTGTGGTGACGTAATGAAGCTTCAAATCAAAGTGACACCTGAAGGTATCATCGAAGATGCGAAGTTCAAAACATACGGTTGTGGTAGTGCAATCGCATCAAGCTCACTAGTAACTGAGTGGGTAAAAGGTAAGTCAGTTGATGAAGCGGCAGCAATTAAAAACTCTGAGATTGCTGAAGAGCTAGAGCTTCCACCAGTGAAAGTTCACTGTTCTATTCTTGCTGAAGATGCAATCAAAGCAGCGGTTGCTGACTACAAGAAAAAACACCAAGAATAATTATTCCGTAATATAATGGGAGCTTTGACGCTCCCATTCCAATCGAAATTTAGACAGACTAAGGTGCAGTATGGCCATCACAATGACAGAATCAGCGGCAAGTCGCGTAAGAGCATTCCTAGATAACCGAGGCAAAGGTATCGGTTTACGTCTTGGAGTGAAGACGACTGGCTGTTCCGGCATGGCATACGTACTTGAGTTTGTTGATGAGCTCAATGAAGAAGACGAAGTATTTGAACTCTCTGGAGTGAAAATTATCATCGATCAAAAGAGCTTAGTGTACCTAGATGGTACTGAATTGGATTACGTGAAAGAAGGGTTGAATGAAGGTTTTGAATTCAACAACCCTAACGCGAAAAGTGAATGTGGTTGTGGTGAAAGCTTCAACGTCTAATTGATTGTCCTTCTGGGCAAACGAGTCCGGAAGGCTTTACTAGGACCCGAACTTAATGAATCACTTTGAATTATTTGGGCTACCAAGTCAGTTTAAGCTGGATGGTAGCCTTCTTTCTTCTCAGTTCCGAGAACTACAAAAACGCTTCCACCCGGATAACTTTGCAACGGGCTCAGAACGTGACCGTTTGATGGCGGTGCAAAAGGCGGCGCAAATCAACGATGCCTATCAAGTTCTGAAAAATCCTATTTCTCGCGCCGAGTATATCCTCGCAGAGCAAGGTGTTGAGATCCGAGGTGAACAGCAAACAATGCAAGATCCGATGTTCTTAATGGAGCAAATGGAACTGCGCGAAGAACTGGAAGAGATTGCTGACAAGTCCGATCCTGAATCGGCGCTTTTTGACTTCGACTCTAAGGTCAGCAAAATGTACAAACAGCATCTGGCAAGCGTCGAGCAAGAGCTTGATGATGGTCTATGGACTGAAGCCGCAGACCGAGTTCGTAAGCTAAAATTCATTGCCAAACTAAAGAACGAAATTGAGCTAGTCGAAGACAAACTCCTCGGCTAGTAAGCGTGACAAGGACCTATCATGGCACTACTTCAAATCGCAGAACCGGGCCAAAGCTCGGCACCTCATGAGCATAAGTTAGCAGCGGGTATCGACTTAGGTACTACCAACTCTTTGGTTGCTTCTGTACGTAGCGGCGATGCAACTCCACTTGCGGACGAGCAGGGCCGTACTATTTTACCTTCAGTCGTTAATTACGCTGAGGAAACGTTAACGGTCGGCCACGAAGCCAAAGCCAAAGCAGAGTTTGAACCAGAGAACACGATTATCTCTGTAAAACGTTTGATCGGTCGTTCATTAAAGGACATTCAGTCCCGTTACTCTTCACTTCCTTATCGTTTTAAAGAGAGTGAAAACGGCCTGCCAATTCTGCAAACACCTCAAGGTGACAAAAACCCGATTGAAGTATCTGCGGACATCCTAAAAGTATTGGGTAAGCGAGCTGAAGATACGTTAGGTGGTGAGTTAGCTGGTGTAGTTATTACCGTTCCTGCTTACTTTGATGACGCGCAACGTGCAGGTACAAAAGATGCGGCGAAATTAGCTGGTCTTCATGTTCTCCGTCTACTTAACGAACCAACCGCTGCGGCAATTGCTTATGGCCTAGACTCTGGTCAAGAAGGTGTGATTGCGGTTTACGATCTAGGTGGCGGTACTTTTGATATCTCTATCCTACGTTTATCGAAAGGCGTATTTGAAGTATTAGCAACAGGTGGCGATTCTGCATTAGGCGGTGACGACTTCGACCATCTATTTGCCGATTATTTAATGGAGCAAGCGGGTCTAGAAGCGCCGCTTTCTGCAGAAAAGAACCGTATACTGTTGAACATTGCTACTGAAGCTAAGATTGCTTTCTCTGAGCAAGACAGTGTTGACGTTGACGTTTTTGGCTGGAAAGGCACCGTGACTCGCGAGCAGTTCGAAGATCTGATTCGTCCGCTAGTGAAGAAAACACTGATGTCTTGTCGTCGCGCATTAAAAGATGCGGATGTCGACGCAGATAAAGTACTCGAGGTCGTCATGGTTGGCGGCTCAACCCGTACATTGTTGGTTCGTGAAATGGTAGGCGAGTTTTTTGGTCGCACACCTCTGACAAGCATTAACCCAGATGAAGTTGTTGCAATCGGTGCGGGTATTCAAGCTGATATCCTAGCGGGTAACAAACCTGACTCTGAAATGTTGCTTCTTGATGTGATTCCACTGTCGCTCGGTATTGAAACCATGGGTGGTTTGGTCGAGAAGATCATCCCCCGCAACACTACGATTCCCGTTGCGCGTGCGCAAGAATTTACCACATTCAAAGATGGCCAAACGGCGATGAGTGTTCATGTGGTACAAGGTGAACGTGAAATGGTTGATGACTGTCGTTCACTTGCTCGCTTCTCGTTAAAAGGTATTCCTCCGATGGCAGCGGGTGCGGCACATATTCGCGTGACTTACCAAGTTGACGCTGATGGCCTTCTTTCTGTTACGGCAATGGAGAAGAGCACTGGTGTTCAATCAGAGATTCAAGTAAAACCTTCTTACGGCTTAAGTGACAATGAAGTGGCGGATATGTTGCGTGATTCAATGACGCACGCAAAAGAAGACATGCAAGCTCGTGCCTTAGCTGAGCAGCGTGTTGAAGCCGACCGAGTGATAGAAGGTTTGATTGCAGCGATGCAAGCTGATGGTGATGACTTACTATCAGAACAAGAGAAACAAAACTTGATTAAAGCCATCGAAGCCTTGATTGAGCTGCGTAATGGTGATGATGCAGATGCGATAGAGCAGGGCATTAAAGATACCGATAAAGCGAGCCAAGATTTCGCATCACGCCGTATGGATAAATCGATTCGAGCTGCGTTGTCAGGTCAATCAGTAGACGATATATAAGAGATAAGTAGTTATGCCTAAGATTATTGTATTACCACACGACGATTTGTGCCCAGAAGGTGCAGTGTTGGAAGCAAACTCTGGTGACACCGTTCTAGACGTAGCGCTAAAAAACGGTATCGGTATTGAACATGCGTGTGAGAAGTCATGTGCGTGTACTACCTGCCACGTAATCATCCGTGAAGGTTTTGATTCACTCGAAGAAAGTGAAGAACTAGAAGACGACATGCTAGATAAAGCGTGGGGTCTAGAGCCTGAGTCACGCCTAGGGTGTCAGGCGAGAATTGCTGATGAAGACTTGGTGGTAGAAATTCCTAAATACACACTAAACCACGCTTCAGAAGATCACTAAAACTATCTTCCCAATATAGGGAAGAAGCAAAAGGAAGATGAGCAATGAAATGGACAGATTCTCGCGATATCGCGATTGAACTTTGTGACAAGTTTCCAGATGTCGATCCAAAAACAGTGCGTTTTACCGATCTTCATCAATGGATCATGGAGTTAGATGAGTTTGACGATGAGCCAAACCGTTCTAATGAAAAGATTCTAGAAGCCGTTATCATGTGCTGGATGGACGAAGCAGACTAAGTCTGTAAAACACAGCCTAGTTAACAATTCTTACTAAAAAAAGCGGACCTTTAGGTCCGTTTTTTTATCCAATTGACATTTTTGCCCTACATAATGCTAACATCCGTGAGTTATTAAAAAGAAGCAGCGTAGGCAACGCTGCTATAAGACAAGGAGAAACCATGTCTACACAGATGTCTGTATTTTTAAGTCAAGAGTCGGCAGCACCACATTGGGGTGAAAAAGCACTGCTTTCATTCGCTGAAAACGGCGCAACTATTCACTTAGGTGAAGGTCATGATCTCGGCGCAATTCAACGTGCAGCTCGTCAGCTAGATGGCCAAGGAATTCGTTCTATTTTTCTTTCTGGTGATAACTGGGATCTAGAGAGCGTATGGGCTTTCCACCAAGGGTTCCGTAACCCTAAAAAACATGGCTCAGTTGAGTGGGCAGCATTGTCTGATGAAGAGCAAGCAGAGCTTCAAGCTCGTATTACTTCGACTGATTTTACCCGCGATATTATCAACAAAACGGCAGAAGAAGTTGCTCCTCGTCAGCTAGCGACAATGGCTGCTGAATTCATCAAATCTGTTGCGCCGAAAGGCACGGTGACAGCTCGTATCGTCAAAGACAAAGACTTGTTGGCAGAAGGTTGGGAAGGTATTTACGCAGTAGGCCGTGGTTCTGAGCGTACTTCTGCGATGCTTCAGTTAGACTACAACCCAACTGGTGACGAAAACGCACCTGTATTCGCATGTCTTGTGGGTAAAGGCATCACCTTTGATTCCGGTGGTTACAGCTTGAAGCCTTCTACCTTCATGAGTGCAATGAAAGCAGATATGGGTGGCTCGGGTACTATAACTGGTGGCCTAGGATTAGCTATCTTGCGCGGTTTAAACAAGCGCGTAAAACTGATCTTGTGTTGTGCTGAGAACATGGTTTCTGGCCGTGCCCTTAAGCTTGGCGACATCATCACTTACAAAAACGGCAAAACCGTTGAGATTATGAATACCGACGCGGAAGGTCGCTTGGTGCTTGCAGACGGTCTTATCTACGCCAGTGAGCAAAAGCCTGAGTTAATCATTGACTGCGCGACGCTAACAGGCGCAGCGAAGAATGCGTTAGGTAACGATTACCATGCGCTAATGAGCTTTGATGATGAGCTATCGCATCAAGCGCTTACGGCGGCAAACCAGGAAAAAGAAGGCTTGTGGCCGCTACCACTTGCTGATTTCCATCGAGAAATGCTGCCATCTAATTTTGCCGATTTATCGAATATCAGCTCTGGTGATTATTCTCCGGGTGCAAGTACTGCAGCTGCATTCTTGTCTTACTTCGTTGAGGACTACAAAAAAGGCTGGTTACATTTCGACTGTGCGGGTACGTATCGTAAAGCCGCTTCTGATAAATGGGCTGCGGGAGCAACGGGTATGGGTGTTCGTACACTTGCTCGTTTCCTCAATGAGCAAGCTGGAAAATAAGATTGATTGCAGCACTCTCTTGTTTGAGTGCTGCTCTTACCCAGTAAGTCACTTTAAAAGCACAACTATTATTACAAGTACAGAAAGGAAATTTTATGGCTCTAGAAAGAACATTTTCAATCATTAAGCCTGATGCTGTAGAGCGAAACCTAATTGGTGAAATCTACAATCGTATTGAAAAGGCTGGCCTACGTATCATCGCTGCCAAAATGGTTCACCTGACAGAAGATCAGGCAAGCGGCTTTTATGCAGAGCATGAAGGTAAAGAGTTTTTCCCTCCTCTAAAAGAGTTCATGACATCTGGTCCTATTATGGTTCAGGTATTGGAAGGCGAAAATGCGATTGCACGTTACCGCGAGCTAATGGGTAAAACCAACCCAGAGGACGCGGCATGTGGCACTTTGCGTGCTGATTACGCACTCAGCATGCGTCACAATTCAGTTCATGGTTCAGATAGCCCTGAGTCTGCCGCTCGTGAAATTGAGTTTTTCTTCCCTGAATCAGAAGTTTTCACTCGCTAACTCGTTCATGCATCACTTTTGCGTGATGATCTAGTTCGTAATAACCTCGGAATTGTCCGAGGTTTTTTATTCCGCGTTCTCCATTTCACCTGCGAGTTCATTCGTAATTATTCGCGAAGATGTTGGCTAATCTGAGCATCTTACAGGGGTGAAAGCTTAGTTACGTGTGTTTGTTCTCACTGTTTTCTCTGTACCACTTCTACGCTTTTGTTGTCGGTTGTCTAATCATTATTCTCACCGTAAATTCTGATTAAAATTTAATCGTTTTTATTTTAATGCCTTAGCAAACTCAGGGTCTTACACCCCTTGTTGTAGCTGCATAAAGGCTGTACAATTCGCGCCCTTATTCTTGTTTCAGTCATTGAGAGGCAACATGACCACTGAAAAAATCAATCTACTCGACTTTGATCGCAAAGGCATGCGTCAGTTTTTCGCGGAAGAACTTGGCGAGAAAGCGTTTCGTGCCGATCAGGTTATGAAGTGGATCTACCATTTCGGTGTAGATGACTTCGAAAAAATGACAAACATCAACAAGAAGCTGCGCGAAAAGCTTTTACACAAGTGTGAAATTAAAGCACCAACTGTAGCAGAAGCTCAGCATTCTTCAGACGGCACGATCAAGTGGGCAATGAAGGTTGGTGATCAGGATGTAGAAACGGTTTACATTCCAGAAGATGATCGCGCAACGCTTTGTGTATCTTCTCAAGTAGGTTGTGCATTGGAATGTAAGTTCTGCTCAACAGCACAGCAGGGCTTTAACCGTAACTTGAAAGTTTCAGAGATCATCGGTCAGGTGTGGCGTGCTGCACGTGAAATTGGTCTTGAGAAAGAAACAGGCCGTCGCCCAATTACGAACGTCGTGATGATGGGCATGGGTGAGCCGCTTCTTAATATGAAGAACTTGATTCCAGCACTGGAGTTAATGTTGGATGACCTTGGCTTTGGTTTGTCGAAGCGTCGCGTAACCGTATCAACATCAGGTGTCGTTTCTGGTCTTGATCAGATGACGGGCAAAATCGACGTTGCGTTAGCGATCTCTCTTCATGCGCCAAACGATAAGCTGCGTAGTGAAATCATGCCAATTAACGATCGTTGGGATATTCAAGATTTCCTAGCATCCGTTCGTCGTTACATTGCTTCATCGAATGCAAACCGTGGCAAGGTAACAGTCGAGTACGTGTTGCTTGATCATGTGAACGATGACATGGACCATGCTCGTGAACTGGCTGAATTGATGAAAGACACACCATGTAAGATTAACTTGATTCCGTTTAACCCGTACCCAGGTTCACCTTACAAGAAACCAAGTAACTCACGTATTGATCGCTTCCAAAAAACATTGATGCAATACGAGCACACAGTTACGGTTCGTAAAACACGTGGTGATGACATTGATGCCGCATGTGGTCAGTTGGTCGGTGATGTAATTGACCGAACTAAACGTACGGCAATGCTGAAAGCGTCACGCGGTGCCGATACCATTGAAGTGAAAGCTGTATAAACGACCGGAATTCAAAAATAGCCAGAGCCATTCGCTCTGGCTATTTTGTTTATTGTTTAGGACATTTTCGCCAAGATTTGGGACTATCACTCTTCAACCTAAGGTTATTTGGGTATAATTTCGAATTCCTTTGTCAAAGTTTGGACAAAAGCTTGAGCTATCTGTTAGTTTGAGTGTAAAGAGTTTTTGTCTTCGTTGCGCATTCGCTTATCATGATATGTAACACTAACGATGACACCGATAATTCTCAGCACTTTCTCACATACGTTTTGCTGATTTTTGCAAAACGGGTATTCGCACTCAGATCGCTGAGAGTTTCTTAAAATTATTATTTTTGGTTAACGCGTTTAGGCTAGCTATCTTTTAAAGAGGCTTAAGAACAATAACGAAAATACATGACCACGTTAGCCACTAAAACAGATTAAATACCGCCATTATGACAGAACACGAAAATACGAATGAAGTGCCACTCTCTATTGAAGCTGGCACATTACTGAAAAACAAACGTGAATCCTTGGGAATGAGCCAAAAGCAAGTTGCCGATCGCCTGAGGCTTCGCATTTCTGTGATTGAAGATATTGAAAATAACCGATTTGAATCTCAACAAGTCGCGACATTTACGCGTGGTTACTTACGCTCTTACGCTAAATTCGTAGGTCTTGATGAGAAGGTGGTTTTGACGGCGTTAGAGCAGACTGCAGATGCTCAGCCTCAAGAGCAAGAAATTGAAATGCAAAGCTTCTCTCGTAAAACAAAAGACGAGAAGCACAATAGCCGTATTATGCTCCTTACTTGGGTTATCGGGCTGGTCATTATTGGCATTTCAGCGGCATGGTGGTGGCAAAACCAACAAGAGAATAGCCTAACTAAGGAAGTAACGGATTCGAGTGTTGAAGCGCCGCAGCCCACTGCTCAAGAATTAGCTGATATCGATTTGATGACGGCTGAAGAGTTAATCGCAAGCACTCCTGAAGAAGTTGCTTCAACTAATGAAGGTGTTGCTGAATTGACTGAAGCACCCGTTGAGCAAGGGGCGGATCCTTTGCTGACTGAAACTGAAAATACAACAAGCGTAGATTCTGAAGAACCTGTTGCCGTGATTGAAGCGGCGGAAGAGGAACAGCCTGCGCCAGTAGTACCTGAAGGCATGACACTTCTTACTATGAAGTTTAAAGCGGACTGTTGGATTCAAGTAAAAGACACCAATGGTAAAACGCTGGTAAGTGGTACTCATAAGCCAGGACAAGATGTAGAACTTACCGGAAAAGCGCCATTTAAAGTGATATTAGGCGCACCGGAAGGGGTTACAATGACATTTGCAAGTGAACCTGTCGACCTTTCTGGGTATACTTCAGGCAAAGTAGCTAGATTCACTCTACCGTTATAAAAAATTATGCAACACGAATCTCCAATTATTCGTCGTAAATCGACGCGTATTTATGTGGGTGATGTGCCAATTGGTGATGGTGCGCCAATTGCAGTACAGTCAATGACTAACACTCGCACGACTGACGTAGAAGCGACAGTCGCTCAAATCCGAGCACTAGAAAAAGTCGGCGCAGATATCGTTCGAGTTTCTGTACCTACGATGGACGCAGCAGAAGCTTTCAAACTGATTAAACAGCAAGTTTCTGTACCATTAGTGGCCGATATTCATTTCGACTATCGTATCGCGCTGAAAGTGGCGGAGTACGGAGTTGACTGTTTACGTATCAACCCAGGTAACATCGGCAATGAAGAGCGCATTCGCGCTGTTGTTGATTGCGCTCGCGATAAAAACATCCCGATCCGTATTGGTGTCAATGGTGGATCTTTGGAAAAAGATCTACAGATGAAATACGGTGAGCCTACGCCAGAAGCCTTGGTTGAGTCGGCGATGCGTCACGTAGATCATCTCGATCGTCTTAACTTTGACCAATTTAAAGTTAGCGTGAAAGCTTCAGACGTTTTTCTTGCGGTGGATTCATATCGTCTGCTGGCGAAGAAAATCGATCAGCCTCTTCATTTAGGTATCACAGAGGCGGGTGGTGCTCGAGCTGGCGCTGTTAAGTCATCTGTTGGCTTAGGTATGCTGTTATCTGAAGGGATAGGCGATACGCTGCGTATCTCTTTGGCTGCCGATCCAGTTGAAGAAATCAAAGTCGGTTTCGACATCCTTAAATCTCTGCGCATTCGCTCTCGAGGCATCAACTTTATTGCGTGCCCAAGCTGCTCACGCCAAGAATTCGATGTGATTGGTACGGTGAATGCACTAGAGCAACGTTTAGAAGACATCATCACGCCAATGGATGTGTCTATCATCGGTTGTGTGGTAAACGGCCCTGGTGAAGCAGAAGTTTCTCACTTAGGTCTAGCAGGTAGTAACAAGAAGAGCGCATTCTACGAAGATGGTAAACGCCAGAAAGAGCGCTTTGATAACGATGACCTTGTGAATAAGCTAGAAGCTAAGATCCGTGCGAAAGCAGCTATGATGAATGGCGAAAACCGCATCGAAGTTAAAGTACAAGATTAATCTCAACGAGAATTACGGTAAGTATTGTGGCAAAAACAATTCAAGCAATTCGAGGCATGAACGATTGCCTCCCAACTCAGTCGCCACTGTGGCAAAAACTAGAAAACACAGTGAAAAATGTAATTAGCGCATACGGTTATAACGAAGTGCGCATGCCAATCGTTGAAGAAACAAACTTATTCAGCCGCGCTGTTGGTGAAGAAACAGACGTCGTTTCAAAAGAAATGTACACCTTTGATGACCGTAACGGCGACAGCCTAACACTTCGCCCTGAAGGTACGGCGGGTTGTGTACGTTCATGTATCCAAAACAGCCTGATCAACCGTGATGAACAGCGTCTGTGGTACATGGGACCTATGTTCCGCCATGAACGTCCGCAGAAAGGTCGTTACCGTCAATTCCACCAGTGTGGTGTTGAGGTGTTCGGTCTAAATGGTCCAGATGTTGATGCAGAGCTTATCATGATGACGGCGCGTTTATGGCGTGAGCTAGGTATCAATGAACATGTCCGTCTTGAGCTGAACTCTATCGGTTCTCAAGAAGACCGCGCAGACTACCGTAATGCACTGGTTGCATTCCTTGAGCAACATATTGATGTGCTAGATGAAGATTGTAAGCGTCGCGTGCACACGAACCCACTGCGTGTTCTGGATACGAAGAACCCAGACGTTCAAGCTATTTTAGGTGATGCGCCTCGCCTTTCAGATTACTTGGGTGAAGAATCTAAAGCACACTTCGCAGGTCTATGTGAACTTTTAGACGCCGCAGGTATCAAATACACAGTTAACGAACGTCTAGTTCGTGGTCTGGATTACTACAATCGCACGGTATTTGAGTGGATCACTGAGAGCCTAGGTGCTCAAGGCACTGTATGTGGTGGTGGTCGTTACGATGGCCTTGTAGAGCAATTAGGTGGTAAACCAACACCAGCGGTTGGCTTTGCAATGGGCCTAGAGCGTCTAGTACTGATGCTAGAAACGTTGGAACTGACAGACGTTCGTCGCAGTGTTGACGTGTACGTAGTCACAGCGGGTGAAGGCACCATGATGGCAGGAATGAAGCTAGCAGAACAGCTTCGCGAGTCTGTTCCAGGCGTTCGTGTGATGAATCACTTCGGTGGCGGTAACTTCAAGAAACAGTTTAAACGCGCAGACAAAGTTGGTGCTGTTGTAGCATTGGTTCTGGGCGAAAACGAAGTTGCGGATAATACCGTAGTACTGAAAGACTTAGCTGGTGGTGAGCAAGAGACTTACAACCAAGCAGAAGTTGCAGAAAAGATCGCAGCACTGATTTAAGTCTTTTAGTAATCTAACAAAATTACATCCTAGTTCGTAAGCTAAGGCTCCCAAATGTGGAGCCTTTAAACGAAATAGGAACAATGGCAGCTAAGCTGCCATTTACATGTTTTAAGAGGACAGGAAGTGGAACTTTACGATACTGAAGAACAACAAGTTGAAGCCATTAAAGACTGGTGGAAGGAAAACGGCAAAGCCGTCATCATCGGTGCGGTTGTTGGTTTAGGTGGTCTATTCGGCTGGCGTTACTACCAGGATTCTGTGATTCAGGCGAGTGAAGCAGCTTCTCAAAGCTACACGACAGCAATGAATGCTTTGCAAGACAAAGGCACTGATGCTCAAGCTGACGTGAAAGCTTTCATTGAGTCAAATGAAGTAAAAGAATATTCAGTATTGGCTGCGCTACAACTTGCTAAAGCACAAGTTGAAGCTCAAGACCTTTCTGCTGCATTGGAGCAACTGAAGTGGGCGCAAAGCAACACTCAAGATGCTGCGTTGTTACCATTGATTAGTTACCGCATTGCGCGTATTGAGACGGAAATGGGTAACTTCGACGCTGCAACGGCAGAGCTGAGTAACGTCACTGATACAGCATGGACAGGTCGTATTGCTGAACTTCGTGGCGATATTGCGATTCGCCAAGGTGACAAAGATGCTGCGTACGCTGCGTATACTGAGGCTCAGCAAGCGGCAGATGCAAGCCCGACACTACAAATGAAATTGGACGATCTGGCGAAATAAGGACCGCATTGGATGAAAAGAGTCTTTAAGAAAGCCTTGCTAGGGGCGTTAACAATGGGAGTACTTGCCGGTTGTGCAGGTGAGAAAGACACCATTGTAATGGCGCCACTACCTCAGGTAGACAGTCAGTTTACAACCAGTAGTGAGTGGAGCACATCGGTTGGCGATGGTGTCGGTCATTACTTTTCAAAGCTATCCCCTGTATTTGCGAATGATACATTGTTCGTGGCAAGTCGTGATGGCTTAGTAAAAGCGCTGGATCCTGAGAATGGTAAACAACGTTGGCAAACGGACCTAGAAGAAGATGTCATTGCTCGTCTCTCTGGTGGTATCACAGCGGCATACGGAAACCTTTACATTGGCTCTGAGAATGGTGAAGTCATCTCTCTTGACCAAGAAACAGGTGAAATTGTTTGGCGTGTAAAAGTTGGTGGTGAGGTACTGGCGAAGCCAGTTGCAGATTCAGGCCTTATTATCATCAATACTAGCCGAGGCATGTTGATTGCCCTTAATGAGAGTACAGGTGAGCAACGCTGGGCATTGAGTACAGAAGTGCCGAACCTAACTTTACGTGGCGACAGTACTCCGACTGCAATTGGCGGCGGTGTATTTTGGGGAACGGCAAATGGCCGACTCGCAGCTGCTATCGTTGAGCGTGGTCAGTTGATTTGGCAACAGCCTGTTGGTACGCCAAAAGGCGCGACAGAAATTGATCGTTTGGTTGACGTTGATTCATCGCCAATTGTGCTAGGCGGTACTCTTTTCACCATTGGATACAATGGTCAACTTATCGCCATTGATTTGCGTTCAGCGAACCCGATTTGGAAGCGTAATTACTCATCTGCAACAGACATTTCTACAGATGGTAGCCGCATCTTTGTGATAACGGAAAAAGATCATGTTGTTGCCGTTGATTCACGAAGCGGAACTGAGTTGTGGGAAAACAGCTTGCTTGAGCACCGACAACTTACAGCGCCAGTTATTGTTGGCAATTATCTCGTTGTCGGTGACACGCTTGGTTACCTTCACTGGATGGATCGTTCAACGGGCGAATTTGTTGCGCAGCAGTTTGTCGATGATAGTGGCTTGGCAGTTGGCCCGACGTTATTGTCGGATGGTTATGTGATTACAACTCGCAACGGCGATGTAAAGAAACTAACCATTAACGAATAATATCGTGATATAATTCACATTCGGCTCCTGGCTGGTGACAGCTAGGAGCCGTTTTGTTGTTTGAATTTATTAACCCTGACGTGGTTATAGGTAAAAAGCTGGTTTGATTTGGCATCGAGCAAGTCGTTACCTATAACTACAGAAGAAAGATTATTGTAGAGGTTGTTATGGTACCTGTTGTAGCTCTAGTAGGGCGTCCGAACGTAGGTAAATCTACACTATTTAACCGATTGACTCGCACTCGTGACGCGTTGGTTGCGGACTTTCCAGGCCTAACGCGAGACCGTAAATATGGCCAGGCGAGACTTGGTGAAGAGCACGAATTCATTGTGATTGATACTGGTGGTATCGATGGCACAGAAGAAGGCGTGGAAACAAAGATGGCAGAACAGTCATTAGCCGCGATTGATGAGGCTGATGTTGTATTGTTCCTTGTTGACGGTCGTGCTGGTCTGACACCTTCAGATGAAGCAATTGCTGCGCATCTGCGTAAAATTGAAAAGCCAGCGATGCTGGTAGTAAACAAAATCGATGGTATTGATGCCGATGCGGCGTGTGCTGACTTTTGGCAGCTCGGCGTGGATGATATGTACCAGATTGCGGCCGCTCATGGCCGTGGTGTGACCGCTTTGCTTGAGCGTGCTTTATCTCCATTCTTTGATGATCTACTAACAAGTGAATCTGAAGAAGGTGAGATTGAAGACCTGACTGGATTCGAAGACGAAGAGCCTCTTGTTGAAGATTACACTGAAGAAGACGCAGAAGCAGAGTTCAAACGCCTTCAAGAGCAGCCGATTAAGTTGGCGATCATCGGTCGTCCTAACGTAGGTAAATCGACACTGACTAACCGTATTCTGGGTGAAGAACGTGTGGTTGTATACGATATGCCTGGTACAACGCGCGATTCTATCTACATCCCGATGGAGCGTGATGGACGCGAATACGTACTAATTGATACCGCAGGTGTTCGTCGTCGTGGTCGTATCAATGAAACGGTTGAAAAGTTCTCTGTTGTTAAGACGCTGAAAGCGGTAGAAGATGCAAACGTCGTTCTACTGGTGATTGATGCACGTGAAAATATTTCAGACCAAGACCTAAGCTTGCTTGGTTTTGCACTGAATGCTGGCCGCTCAATTGTCATCGCCGTTAACAAGTGGGATGGTCTAGACAGTGACGTGAAAGAAAGCGTGAAGAAAGAACTGGACCGCCGTCTAGGATTCGTCGACTTCGCGCGTATCCACTTTATCTCTGCGCTGCACGGTACTGGCGTTGGTCACTTGTTTGAATCTATTCAAGAAGCATATAACTCGGCGACAACGCGTGTGGGTACGTCAGTACTGACGCGTATCATGAAGATGGCTGTGGATGATCACCAACCGCCAATGGTTCGTGGTCGTCGTATCAAACTCAAATACGCACACGCAGGTGGTTACAACCCACCGATCGTTGTTATCCACGGTAACATGGTTCGTGAATTGCCAGATTCGTATAAACGTTATCTGATGAACTACTTCCGTAAGTCTCTGGAAATTATGGGAACACCGATTCGCATTAACTTCCACAACAGTGATAACCCATACGAGAACCGTACGAATAAGCTTACGCTATCACAAGAGCGTAAACGCAAACGTATGATGTCGATGGTGAAAAACCGCAATAAATAATGAAATTCGAATACCCAAGTTTCTACTTGGGTATTTTTTTATCAAAAGTAATCGTAAAAATGACTATCACAGCAACAAAGACTCGTTTTTGTCATCAAACATGGCAATTAGAAGCACAAATACAGCTCGTTCAATCTACGGAAGAAGTGACTTACGTTATTACAGATGTCACGCCGTTCCATCCCGTTAGTCACATATGGCCGGATCACCCTGCAGATAAAGGAACGTTGAAGGTGAATGGGGCTGAGCATGACGTAGTAGATTGCCAAGTTGGGGCAGTGGAGCAGGAAAGTGGTGCTCTGTATGTGGGTAGTGACATCCCTGTAAAGCGTGATGCTGAAGGTTGGGTGTTTGTCGTCGTGCATGTTTTATCACGTACGGAATCACTTGTTACTGATGATTTGGTGACATTGGCGGTAGATAAGGATTACCAACGCGCTTTGAGTCGAGGCCACACTGCAGGACACTTAGCGTATTTGGCGTTGAATAAAGTACTATCGGAAGACTATTGGCGAAAAGACGCAGACCGCAAAGACCCACATGGTTATTATGACTTTAATAGCTATGCGCAAGTTACTAGTTATGTCACTCCAGACAAGTGCCTCGATACGTACCGTTTAGGCAAAACACTCCGTAAAAGAGGGTTAAACAGTGCAGATATGCTGAATGACCTCCAGGCGATTGCAGAAAAAGTGAATGGCCAACTGGTTGAATGGCTTCAAAGAGATGCGATGATCACCATGGAATGCCACGGCGATAGATTAACGGATTCTCGCTATTGGAAGTGCGATTTAGGGGAAGGTCAATTAGCGGTAATCCCTTGTGGTGGAACGCATGCGAGCCATTTAAATGAGTTTGCTTTTATCCAAGTTAAACTCGTTAAGCTCGACGCTCAAACTATCGAAATGCACACCAATGTAAACACTGCTTTTTGAATAAGATCTTTTTATTAAATTCTTATTTTTCGTTTAATTAAATCTATATATGGTTTTTTATTCTGTCTTAAATTGGAATGCAGAATATGTAACTTATGCTTTCGGTGTGTGGTTATATAAATATTCTTTTAAGGGGTGATCGCTGATCAAGGAGTAAATATCAGACGATCAGTATAAGATCCTACGTATCAAGTATGGTTAACGCCTCGTGAAACTTGTTGGGGCGGTGATGAAGATCAACATACTTGTTCGTTATTTTGAGTAGCATGCGTTACTCGAAATTGCTTAGTTTAGAGAGAGGAACGGGATATGCAGCAGAACATTTGCCCGACTTGCAATGTCGAACTGGAATGGACAGGACAATACCATTGTGCACAGTGTGAATCGGATTTTAAAAAAGTAGGTTTTTGCCCTGATTGTGAGGCGGAGCTGGAGAAGCTGCAAGCATGCGGTGCTGTGAGTTACTTTTGTAATGTGTGTAATGAACTCAAATCAAAATCACGTGTCCGATTTGAGTTCCAGAAAATCAGTTAACCAGAGTTTGTATTCAGTTAACGGTAGAGCGAACGTCGCCTTCGGCTAATCGAGTAATCAATACATCTCCCGATTTTACATCTGAAGATTGAGTAATCACTTTACCTTGCTCAGTTTGAGTAATTGAGTAACCTCGTTTCAATGTCGCTAGTGGGCTGACGGTGTCTAACTTCTCTGCAGCAATCGCGAGTTGATGGCGCATAGTCAGTAATTTGCGATCCATTGCATCCATGAGCTTTTGCTCAACACGTTCTAGCTTCGACTTCTGCTCGGCAAGGCGTGTTACAGGAGAATTTAATTGCAGCCGATAATGTTGACGCTCGATTCGCTGTTGACGCAAGGCAATAAAACGACTCATCGCTCGCTGTAAGCGCATGTCCAACTCATCTAACTGTTGCGTCTGACGTTGCAAGCGATAGCTTGGGTGCTGTCTCTCTAGACGGTGCACTAATTGAGCAGATTGCTGCTTTTGTTGTGCTAAGTAGTAACGCATCGCGCTCGCTAACTTATGCTGGCGGGTAACTAAAGCTTGATCTTTGTGGCTGTTATCACGGCTTACTAGCTCAGCGGCTGCTGATGGAGTAGGCGCGCGTACGTCGGCGACAAAATCAGCTATTGTCACGTCAACTTCATGTCCAACGGCGCTAATAATAGGAATTTGGCTTGCTGCAATCGTGCGAGCTAATATCTCGTTGTTAAAGCACCATAAGTCTTCTAATGAACCACCACCTCGGCCCACAATTAGCACATCACATTCATCACGGCTGTTAGCGCGACCAATGGCTTGTGCAATTTGAATGGCTGCGTCCTCACCTTGTACCACTGTCGGATAAATCACAACAGGTAGGGAAGGATCACGACGTTTCAATACGTCTAAGATATCGTAAAGCGCGGCACCAGTTTTCGATGTGATGACGCCAACACGTTTAGGGTGCTCAGGCAAAGATTGCTTATTAATTTGCGCGAACAACCCTTCTGCTGCAAGCTTCATTTTCAGCTCTTCAAACTCTTGTTGAAGACGGCCATCACCTTCCGGTTGCATGCTTTCGATGATCAATTGGTAGTCACCGCGAGGCTCATAAAGAGACAGACGAGCTTTTACTAGGACTTGATTACCGTTAGCGGGTTTGAAAGTAACGCGGCGATTGTTACCACGAAACATGGCACATTTAACTTGAGCGCGAGAGTCTTTAAGAGTGAGGTACCAGTGACCAGAGACAGGAGCTGAAAAGTTGGATATCTCTCCGACGAGCCAAACGATCCCCATTTCGTTTTCAAGGAGTAAACGAACTTCTGCGTTGAGACGAGAAACAGTAAAGATGTTTTGATTGGTCTTGGAGAGCACAGCTAATCTCTTAGACGTGAGTATGGAAATTAGCGGCAATATAATACATAGCAAGGGGGTAATTGCAAGAAAAAAAATAAAAAATTTGTGGTCAAGCGATTGCGTTAACCGTATAATCCCTCCGCAATATCTAATCCAAATGTAGCTTGTTGCTAACACAGGTTACCCTCATTATGCGAAACGATGAGATTGGATTGTTCTTTTTACTCTTCTAATTGTGAGATATTGCAAATGCTAAGAATTGCCAAAGAAGCGCTGACATTCGATGACGTACTACTTGTGCCAGCACACTCCACCGTTCTCCCAAACACAGCTGATCTTCGCACTCAGCTAACTAAGAACATCACCCTAAACATCCCAATGATTTCAGCGTCTATGGACACTGTTACTGAAGCTCGTCTAGCAATTGCGCTAGCGCAAGAGGGTGGCATTGGCTTTATCCACAAGAACATGTCTATTGAGCAGCAGGCAGCCGAAGTTCGTAAAGTTAAGAAGTTCGAAGCTGGTATGGTAACTGACGCGGTTACTGTAAACCCTGACGCGACCATCGCTGATGTTGTTGCACTCACTGAAAAGCATGGTTTTGCAGGTTTCCCTGTTGTCACTGAGAGCAATGAGCTTGTTGGTATTATCACTGGTCGTGACGTTCGTTTTGTGACGGACCTTTCTAAGAAAGTATCTTCAGTAATGACGCCAAAAGAGAAGTTGGCAGCAGTTAAAGAAGGTGCAACACGAGAAGAAGTGCAAGAGAAAATGCACGAAGCTCGTGTAGAGAAAGTATTGGTTGTGAATGATGAGTTCCAACTAACCGGTATGATTACTGCGAAAGACTTCCACAAAGCAGAACGTAAACCAAACGCATGTAAAGATGAGCGTGGTCGCCTACGTGTTGGCGCAGCCGTTGGTGCTGGCGCTGGTAACGAAGAGCGTGTTGCTGCTCTAGTTGAAGCAGGCGTTGACATTCTACTTATCGACTCTTCACACGGACATTCTGAAGGTGTACTAAACCGCATCCGCGAAACTCGCGCTGCTTACCCAGATCTAGACATCATCGGTGGTAACGTAGCAACAGGTGCTGGTGCTAAAGCACTAATCGAAGCTGGCGTAAGCGCAGTGAAAGTTGGTATCGGCCCTGGTTCTATCTGTACAACTCGTATTGTAACGGGTGTGGGAGTTCCACAAATCACTGCAATCGCAGATGCGGCAGAAGTGGCTAATGATTATGGTATTCCGGTTATTGCTGATGGTGGTATCCGTTTCTCAGGTGATATCTGTAAAGCAATCGTAGCTGGCGCATCATGTGTGATGGTTGGTTCTATGTTTGCTGGTACTGAAGAAGCGCCGGGAGAAGTGATTCTATACAATGGCCGTTCTTACAAGTCTTACCGCGGCATGGGTTCTCTTGGTGCTATGTCTCAAGGTTCTTCTGACCGTTACTTCCAGTCTGACAACGCAGCGGACAAGCTAGTACCAGAAGGCATTGAAGGTCGTATCGCATACAAAGGCCGTCTAAAAGAGATCGTACACCAACAAATGGGTGGTCTACGTTCAAGCATGGGTCTAACTGGTTCTGCAACTATCGAAGATATGCGTACGAAAGCTGAATTTGTACGTATCTCTGGTGCAGGTATGCAAGAGTCTCATGTACACGATGTTCAAATTACTAAGGAAGCGCCGAACTACCGTCTAGGGAACTAATTACCTAACGGAAACGTTTGCTTTTTCCTTGAAGCATTAAGAAGAGGCGAGTACACTCGCCTCGGTTTTAATCACTTAGCCTTAAAAAGACTGCTCAAAATGACTAAAAATATCCATGACCAACGTATTCTGATCTTGGACTTCGGTTCTCAGTACACTCAATTAGTAGCACGCCGCGTACGTGAAATCGGCGTTTACTGTGAACTATGGAGCTGGGATGTAGAAGAAGCGGATATTCGCGAATTCAACCCAGATGGCATTATCCTATCTGGCGGTCCAGAAAGCGTAACGGAAGAGAACTCTCCACGCGCGCCTCAATATGTGTTTGATTCTGGTGTTCCTTTGCTTGGCGTATGTTACGGCATGCAAACCATGGCGGAACAGTTAGGAGGCAAAGTAGCGGGCTCTAACGAACGTGAGTTTGGCTACGCTCAGGTTAAAGTTTCTGGTGAATGTGCTCTATTTAAAGACCTTGAAGCAACTCAAGACGTTTGGATGAGCCATGGCGACAAAGTAGTAGAGATCCCAGCCGATTTCGTAAAAGTTGGTGAGACAGACACTTGTCCTTACGCTGCGATGGCGAACGAAGAGAAGAAATACTACGGTGTTCAGTTCCACCCAGAAGTGACACACACAAAAGGTGGCCTACAAATGCTTGAGAACTTTGTTCTTGGCGTATGTGGCTGTGAGCGTCTATGGACTTCGGAATCTATCATCGAAGACGCGGTTGCTCGCATTAAAGAGCAAGTGGGTGACGACGAAGTTATCCTAGGTCTATCTGGTGGTGTTGATTCATCGGTAGTTGCGATGCTGGTTCACCGCGCAATCGGCGACAAGCTAACGTGTGTATTTGTTGATAACGGTCTACTTCGTCTAAACGAAGGTCAACAAGTAATGGATATGTTCGGCGACCAATTTGGTTTGAACATCATCAAGGTTGACGCTGAAGAACGCTTCCTAAAAGCACTTGAAGGCAAGTCTGACCCAGAAGAGAAGCGTAAGACTATCGGTCACGTATTCGTAGATGTATTCGATGAAGAGTCTAAGAAGCTGAAAAACGCGAAATGGCTAGCTCAAGGTACGATTTATCCTGATGTAATCGAGTCAGCTGCATCTAAGACTGGTAAAGCGCACGTGATCAAATCGCACCACAACGTGGGCGGTCTTCCAGATGACATGGAAATGGGTCTTGTTGAGCCACTACGTGAGCTGTTCAAAGATGAAGTACGTAAGATTGGTCTAGAGCTAGGCCTGCCTTATAACATGCTTTACCGCCACCCATTCCCAGGTCCAGGTCTAGGTGTTCGTGTTCTTGGTGAAATCAAGAAAGAATACTGTGACTTGCTACGTCGTGCTGATGCTATCTTTATTGAAGAGCTTCACGCTGCAGACCTATATGACAAAGTATCTCAAGCGTTCACGGTATTCCTACCAGTTCGCTCTGTAGGTGTAATGGGCGATGGCCGTAAATACGACTGGGTTGTATCACTGCGTGCAGTAGAAACCATCGACTTTATGACGGCACACTGGGCGCACCTACCATACGACTTCCTTGGTAAGGTATCTAACCGTATTATCAACGAAGTTGATGGCATTTCTCGTGTTGTTTACGACATTTCTGGTAAGCCACCAGCGACTATCGAGTGGGAATAATTTTCCTCTAGACAGTTGAGTTTATAAGAACCAGCCTTCGGGCTGGTTTTTTTGTACTTCAAGTTTGTGAAGAGGTGGCTCAACTTTTTTGTGAGAGATATATACATGCGATTAAATTAAATATATATTCATTTTAATTGTTTAATTATCATAAATGGTATTGCTATGGAACAGGCTGACGTTACCTCTCTAATTCCCATCCTTATTACTCTTTTCCTCGCGCTGACCACAAGAAATGTCGTTGTTGGTTTATTCGCGGGTGTGGTGAGTGGTGTCGCTATGCTCGAAGGGACATTTGTCGAAAAAGGGCCACTAGACTCGTTTAGTGCATTGATGAAAAGCTATCTACTGCCGCAATTAACTGACAGCTACAATGCGGGCGTCATTTTGCTCTTGGTCTTTATTGGTGGCTTTGTTGCCTTGATGGAGAAATCTGGCGGTGGTGTGGCGTTTGCTAAAAAGGTCACTCAATGGGTGGCGAGTAAGTGCCAAGCTCAACTGTCCGCATGGTTCGGTGGTGTTGTTATTTTCTTCTCAGACCTTGGTACACCACTGATTGTTGGCCCTGTTTTTCGCCCTTTATTTGATAAGTTAAAAGTATCACGCCAAAAATTAGCTTTTATTATCGATTCGACTTCCTCTCCGGTGGCAATCTTGATCCCTTTTATCGGATGGGGTGTTTACATCATGGGGTTGATTCAAAAAGAGTTTACTGCCCTGAATGTCAGTATGAGTGATTGGGATGCTTTCATTGGCGCGATCCCGTATCAGTTTTACGCCTTTCTTGCGATCGCGATTGTGCCGATTGTCTCTTTCTTCAAATTAGATTTCGGACCGATGGCGAAGGCTGAGCAGTTAGCAGAACAGGGCTCCGACTTTGGGAAAGTACAGGAGTCTATGAATGTGTTTACGCATAAAAATGCAAAATCCAGTTTTGTATGGGCGCCTTTGCTCGTTATGCTGGTGGTTCTATGTACCATCCTCGTGCCACACGGTTTTCCATTTCAAAAAGTGGCAGGATCAACGTTTAGGGCTGCACTTTCTTCTGCATATTTCTTCGCGGCCTTCACTTTAATTGCGCTGATGGCGTTTTATGGCGTAAGAAAGCTTTCGGATGGTATTCAGGTTTATCTGAAAGGGATGTCAAACATGATGTCAGTGGCGGTGATTCTGGTATTGGCTTGGGCGCTTAGCTCGGTTGGGAAAGAATTAGGTGCAGCTGCATACATTGCTGAACAAGCTCAAGCCGGTTTCCCTTACTGGTTATTGCCAGCGGTTGCGTTTTTACTGGCCGGTATTATCTCGTTCGCTACGGGATCATCTTGGGGGACGTTTGCCATCATGATGCCATTAGTGATCCCAACTGCCGTCGCGATTGATGCACCACTGTTGGTTTGTATTGGTGCGGTATTATCTGGAGGCTTGTTTGGCGATCACTGTTCTCCCATCTCTGAAACTACGATTTTGTCGTCGACAGGAGCGGGGTGTGAACAGTATGAGCACTTCCGTACACAATTGCCTTACGCATTACTCAATGGAATGATCGCATTGGGGTGTTTTCTTTTAGCTGGAATCAACGCCTCACCAGTGATTGTGCTTGCCGCAATTATTTCTCAGTGTGTGGTTTATTTTGTGCTGTCTAAACAAAAGTCAACCGCGAAGCTAGAGGTGGTTTCGGCAGAACAATAAAGAGAGAAACATCACAAAGCGGAGGCTCACAGGGTCTCCGCTTTTCTTTTGAGTCAAGGTAACATTTTTCTTGTGACAAAATGTGTGTGAGGACCTATTTATTCATTTTGTCTCGCAGAATCAACGTACTTGGCTCGGTGTTTCGTATATATGATCCACTATATGTCTAGTTATTCCTCGTATATTGTATTGTTGAAATCCGGAGACTAGACATGTTTGCACTCAAACATCTTCCTCTTGCATTGAGTTGTGTCTTAGCAGCACAAGTGAATGCGAGTATGAATATTCAGCCCGATCCGCAAAATCCGAATGGTTATGTTATTGCTCGTGGTGACGTTCAAGCCGTAGAGCAAAGCAAAACTTCTGATCCTATGTATGCCATTTGGTCACAAGCATTAGAGACACGCCCGAACTCAGTGGTTGAAGCGATTGTTCCAGGGGCGACAACCAACCCAGAAAACGTGAAGCGTGTAGAGCGTGTATTCCCCGAAAGTGAGTGGGACTTCCTGACTCAAATGGCGGCACCTGAATACACTTACACGCGTTTCCTACGTGCAATTGGTAAGTTCCCTGCATTCTGTGGTGAGTACACAGACGGTCGTGATTCGGATGCAATTTGTAAAAAATCGATCGTGACAGCGTTTGCTCACTTTGCACAAGAAACCGGTGGCCATATTTCGATTGATAACGTATCGGATAATCCGCTAGGGTTGGAAGAGTGGCAGCAAGCTTTGGTTCATGTGCGAGAAATGGGATGGTCTGAAGGGCAAGAAGGTTACACAACAGGTTGTGGTCAGAATGACTGGCAAAATAAGCGTTGGCCATGTGAGTCTGGACAAGGTTACTTTGGACGTGGTGCAAAGCAGCTTTCTTACCATTTTAACTATGGCGCGTTCTCTGAAGTGATGTTTGATGGCGATGCATCTGTATTGCTGAAAAATCCAGGCTTGGTTGCGGATTCGTGGCTGAACTTAGCATCGGCTATCTGGTTCTTCCTAACCCCACAAGCACCGAAACCTGCAATGCTACATGTGATTGACCGTACTTGGGTGCCTTCACAGCGTGAGCTTGATGCTGGCATTGGTTACGGCTTTGGTACCACCATCAACGTGATCAATGGTGGTATTGAGTGTGGAGAGCAAAACAAAGATAAAGGTCAACCTGTTAACCGTATTCGCTATTGGGAAGGACTTGCCGCTCATTATCAAATTCCAATTGAAGCCGATGAGACCAATACCTGTTGGCAGCAGACGCCTTACGGCAGCTTAAATCTGAATGGTGCGACAGACGTGTTGTACACCAACTGGGATGGGAACTGGAAATACTACTCAGATCGTCCGGGAGGCCACTCTTTTGAATGTGAACTTGTTGGTTTCCAAACGGCTTACTCTGCGCTAGTTGCGGGTGACTATGAGAAATGTGTAACTAACTTCTACCAATCTCATGCGGGTTGGCCAGAAGTTCGTGTAGTTGACAAGTTAGACCCAGTGGATCCGGTCGATCCGCCTGTAGGTGGTGTGGCAGCTTGGGATTCTGGCAAAGTATATAACACGGGTGATCAAGTTTCTTACCAAGGTGCTGTTTACGAAGCGAAATGGTGGTCACAAGGTAATGAGCCAACGAAAGGAGACCCTTGGAAGCTGGTTTCAGGCACTCCTACGGAGCCGCCTACAACGGAACCTGAACCACCGGTGACTGAGCCAGAGCCGCCCGTCACAGAACCTGAGCCGCCAGTAACCGAGCCAGAACCACCAGTTACAGGCAATTTTATTCAGTGGGAGCCGGGTGTAACGCAAGTCGCTAACGGCGATAAAGTGACGTACCAAAACAAATGTTTTGTCGCAAAAAATGGCCCTGGAGTATGGGAAAGCCCAACGCAAAGCAACTGGTTCTGGGACGAGATTTCTTGTCAGTGATCGAGTAAAAAACAACCTAACTATCTATAAAGACTCTGCTTTTTTGCAGGGTCTTTTTTTATATATGTAGTGGTTTATTTGTGGAATCTAAGTTTTCAATAACAGCTTTTCTCTTTTGTTCTGCAGCCCATTAAAATTCGCGCGCATTTTTTATCAACATTTTTGAAAAAAGGTATTTGTACATGTCGACAAAACTGGCTAACCCAGCACCGCTAGGTCTAATGGGTTTCGGTATGACCACTATTCTGCTCAATATTCATAATGCAGGATTTTTCCCAATTGACTCTATGATCCTAGCGATGGGCATCTTTTACGGTGGCCTTAGCCAAGTAATCGTTGGCATCATGTGCTTTAAACGCGGTGATACATTCGGCACAACTGCGTTTACTTCTTACGGTCTATTTTGGCTAACATTGGTTGGTCTAATCGTAATGCCTCACATGGGTCTTCCTGCAAGCCCTGCAAGCTTTATGGGTTGGTACCTAGCGCTTTGGGGCATCTTCACTGGTTTCATGTTCATTGGTTCTCTATGTTACCCAACAGCGAAGCAAGTGGTATTTGGCTCTCTAACTATCCTGTTCTTCTTGCTTGCTGCTCGTGATTTCACTGGTAGCGAAGTGATCGGTGCTATCGCTGGCTTCGAGGGTATCTTCTGTGGCGCAAGTGCAATTTACTTCGCAATGGCACAAGTACTGAACAACGAATTTGGTCGTGAAGTGTTACCTGTAGGTAAAGCAAAAATCGCTCGTAAAGTTGAAGCGGTTATCGCCTAAGCTGCTACTCATAATGAAGAAAGGGGGATTAACCATTGGTTAATCCCCCTTTTTTATGTCCTCAATCGGACCACTGCTTTTTCTTATTTATGTGATAACGCTATGTTGATGGTTGCTCAACAGTTTCTGCGCTATTGCTGTCTGCCGTTGGTGCTTTACCCGTTTTACGTCGGTACTTATCTTCCCAGTAATCTGCGCCTTTAATGCCCAGTGCAACAGGGTTAAATGTAAAATCGGTCACACCACGTTTTTGTTGCTCTTCGTAGTCGTTCAGTGCTTTGAGTGCAGGCTTCGACATAAAGAAGATGATCAAAATACCGATGATGTTTAGCCACGCCATCAGTCCTACGCCTACATCACCCATCGCCCATGCTAAGTTGGCGGTTTTCACGGTTCCGTAGAACACGGATGAAATAATGATGACTTTCAGAATAAACATCAGTCCATTTACTTTGAACGTACGACGAATGTAAGCAATGTTCGTTTCTGCAATGTAGTAGTAAGCCAGAATGGTCGTAAACGCGAAGAAGAATAGAGCGATTGCGATGAATGGTTTACCCACGCCAGGTAGTGCGCTTTCGATCGCCATCTGTGTAAACACAGGACCATTTGCACCAATATCCGCTGGTAGGTTTTGAACCAGGAATGTACCTTCAATCGCACCATTTACGTTGTACGCGCCAGTGATAAGAATCATGAACGCGGTTGCTGAACACACAAGTAGTGTATCGATGTAAATAGAGAAAGATTGAACAAGACCTTGCTGAGCTGGGTGATCAACACTCGCTGCTGCTGCTGCGTGAGGACCAGTACCTTGACCTGCTTCGTTGGAGTAGACACCACGTTTTACACCCCAGCCGATTGCTGCACCAACGCCTGCCATTGGTGTGAATGCGTCACCAATGATCATGCCGAAAATGCGTGGAACCTCACCAATGTTTAGAAGGATGATGACAAACGCAGTAATGATGTAAGCTAACGCCATAAATGGCACAACGACTTGGGTAAAGTTCGCGATACGCTTTACGCCACCAAAAATGATGAAAGCCAAAATGACACAAACAACCGTACCAGTGAAAATTTTAGCAAAACTGAAGGTACCAATAGCGGTTTCAATCATGTCACCTGAGCCAAATGCGGCTTCTACTGCGTTACCGATACTGTTCGATTGAACGCCAGGAAGTAGAACACCACAAGCAAAGATGGTCGCGATAGCAAAGATCCAAGCGTACCATTTTTGTCCCATTGCTTTCTCAATATAGTAAGCAGGGCCACCACGGAACTCGCCTTCGTCTTCTTCTTTATAAATTTGTGCAAGTGTTGATTCTGCGTATGCGGTTGCAGCGCCAAAGAAGGCTACGACCCACATCCAGAATACGGCGCCTGGGCCACCGAAACCGATAGCAGCAGCAACACCAGCAATGTTACCTGTACCTACACGGCCAGACAGTGAAACGGCAAGTGCCTGAAATGATGATATCCCTTTTGTTGAACTCTTCCCTGAAAGTAATAAGCGCCACATCTCAAAGAAGTGACGAATTTGTACAAAACGCGTCATGATTGAATAGAACAAACCTGCGCCAAGGCACAAATAGATCAGTACCGGGCTCCAAATAATTCCATTCAGAAAATCAACTAATGACTGCATGAGTATTTTCCCTGTTAGTTGTGTTTGTGGTTGTTTTTCACACAATACATTACCCTTTATGTAATGCAATTGTTAACTTTTTTAGCTACAAATCCTTTGTAGCGTGATGATGAACACAGAATGGAGAGTAGTTGTTAAAATTTGGTTCTTGTTGCTTATTTGCTCCTTTTAGGTAGAAGATTTGCTTGATGATTAATTATGCAGCACATTGTCATTTAAATGTGCTGCGATTTTGATGAGTTAAAAATGCCAGTGGTTATGCATTTTGTGGAGTAAGTGTCTGCCTGTTTTTGTTCAGTCATGTCCTCAGGCGTAACGACAAAGGTTAAGCTCCGCATTATCCATCACTTTTGTTTTTTCACCTTTCATTACGCTTGCTAGCAATTGACCTGAACCACAAGCCATCGTCCAACCCAGAGTTCCGTGTCCGGTGTTAGTAAAAAGGTTATCGTATTTAGTCGCGCCGATAATTGGTGTGCCATCAGGCGTCATTGGCCTAAAGCCGCTCCAAAACTCAGCTTGGCTGAAGTCACCACAACGAGGAAAAAGATCACGGATGACCATTTCGATGGTGTTTTTGCGCTTTTGTGGAAGGGAAGCATCAAACCCTGCTAATTCTGCGGTGCCAGCTACGCGAATTCTGTCATCAAATCGAGTCATAGCGACTTTATAGGTTTCATCCATCACAGTAGATCGAGGAGAGAAGTGTTCATCTTCCATCGGGATGGTGAGTGAATAGCCTTTGACAGGGTAGACCGGAATATCAATATCGAGTTGCTTGAGTAGCGCTGTAGAGTAGCTGCCAGAGGCCACCACATATTGGTCTGCTTTAAATTGTCCTCGGTTCGTTTGGACACCTATGATCTTTTTGCCTACTGTAACCCAATTGCTTACTTCAGTATCGAACTCAAATCGGACACCGTGTGCCTTAGCAAGCTCCGTTAGTTGTTGGCAAAATTGATGGCAATCGCCCGTTTCGTCATCAGGTAGATGCAAGCCACCAACCAGTTTGTCTTTCACAAGTGCAAGCCCTGGCTCTTGTTCAATACATTGTTCGACGTCCATTAGCTTAAATCGGGTTCCGCTTTGTTCAAGGAGCTGCATGTCCTTTTCAATAGTTTGCAGCTGTTGATGTGTTCGGAATACTTGCAAGGTCCCAAACTGACGTCCTTGATACTCAATGGCGTGTTCTTGGCGTAACTGTTCTAAGCAAATACGGCTGTGGTTAGCGATAGAAAGCATGCGAGCCTTGTTAACTTGATAGCGAGGTAGGGTGCAGTTCGCGACCATTTTACTCGCCCAGCGGATCATGTCGGCATTCAGAGTGGGTTTGATTTTAAGTGGAGCATGCTCCTCCATTAACCACTTAATGGCTTTAACAGGAACACCAGGCGCAGCCCAAGGCGAAGAATAGCCATACGAGATCTGCCCGGCATTGGCGAAGCTCGTTTCCATGGCACTGCTTGGTTGGCGGTCAATGACGGTAACTTGATAGCCTGCTTGAGATAAATACCAAGCAGAGGTTAAGCCGATAACGCCGCTGCCTAATACGATGACTTCCATTGATGCACTCCACACATTTATCAGAGTGCTCAGTTTCTTTTCTTTACCTTTTATTAACAATCGATATAAATTACACATAGCGTTTAGAAAAACTATAGGCTCAAGGATGAAAAGTAATCTGATAAGTGGCTTGTGTCTATTTAGCCAAATCGCGGAGTACAACAGCTTTACTGGTGCTGCGAGACATTTACACCTCACCACTGGTGCCATAAGCCAACAAATTATTCATTTGGAAGCGTTATTAGGTTTTACTTTATTTGAACGCCACTCTCGCGGTATTCGTTTAACCGTAAAAGGCACTCAGTTACACCAAGCGACGCAGTTTCACTTTTCGGAACTGAGCAAATTGCTTGATGAGCTCAAAGTAGAAAAGCAAACCAATGAAATTCGTTTGAAGTTGACGCCTTCTTTTGCTTTCAAATGGTTAGTTCCAAAGCTCGAAAGCTTCCATCACGATAATCCGGATATCCAAGTACAAATCTTTGCGGAAGGTGCGCTGGTAAATAGTGAGATAAAAGACTATGACGTCGCAATTGACTATGGTCTTCATCCTTATAGAAATGCTAACGCGGAGCTGATTTTGGATGAGCATCTGCTACCGGTGATGAGTCCAAAATACCTTGAGGATCATGGCTGGCTAAAAACGTTGTTTGGTGAGCAAAAAAACTCAATGCCAGTGAAGCAATGGCAAGAGGCGACGCTACTACACGATGCGATGCCATGGGAAAAAGCGACGCGTGACTATGAGTGGCTATATTGGGCGTCAGCGATGGGGTTGGATTTTAAAACCGATATCGGACACTTTTTTAATCGAACGGATATGGCGATGTCTGCAGCCGAAGCAGGCGTTGGGATTGCGATGGCACGAATGGCACTGATTGAGGATGAATTGACGACAGAGCGTTTGGTTTCTCCATTCAAACCGATTCCTGCCAATGCAGGGTATTACTTGATCATGAACACACGTACGAATGCGACAGAAACGTTTCGTCACTGGTTACTTGGACAGTTGAATTAGCGTTTTATCTCTGTGATTCATCCCTACGTTATTTGTTGAAAAGTTGGGCAATATAAGTTTTATAAGCAAGGTAAGTGCTTTGCTTGCCGCTATTTGAGTGATGAAAGACAGGGAAGAACATGAAAGACGAAACGCTATCCATCCATTTTGGTTACGAAACTGACCCTACCACTAAATCTGTCGCGACGCCGATTTATCAAACAGTCGCGTACGAGTTTGATAACGCGCAGCACGGCGCTGATCTGTTTAACTTGGAAGTGCCGGGTAATATCTACACTCGCATCATGAATCCGACTAACGATGTTCTGGAAAAACGCATGGCGGCGTTAGAAGGCGGCATTGCCGGGTTGGTCGTGAGTGCGGGGAGTGCAGCGATTAACTATGCGATTCTGACGTTAGCGCAAGCGGGCGATAACATCGTTTCTACGCCGCAACTTTATGGCGGTACTTACACCTTGTTTGCGCACATGCTGCCAAATCAAGGTATTCAAGTGAAGTTTGCCAAAGATGACAAGCCAGAAAGTTTGGCCGAGTTAATTGATGAAAATACCAAAGCGGTGTACTGCGAGAGCATTGGTAACCCTGCAGGTAATATCATCGATTTAGAACGTGTGGCGGAGCTTGCTCACGCACAAGGCGTGCCTGTGATTGTGGATAACACCGTCGCGACGCCAGTGCTGTGCAAACCCATCGAGTTCGGTGCGGATATCGTAGTTCACTCTCTCACTAAATACGTTGGTGGGCATGGCACCACATTGGGTGGTGTGATTGTGGATTCAGGTAAATTCCCTTGGGCGCAGCACAAAGACCGCTTTCCTGTTTTCAACCAACCAGAACCTTCTTACCACGGCGTGGTGTATACCGAAGCGTTTGGTGAGGCGGCATTTATCGGGCGTGCGCGTACCGTACCACTGCGTAATACCGGAGCCGCATTATCACCGATGAATGCATTTATGCTTATGCAAGGGCTAGAAACGTTACCGCTGCGCATGGAGTGCCATACCGAGAACACACTCAAAGTGGCTGAATTCTTGGAACAGAATGACAAAGTCAGTTGGGTAAGTTATGCCGGATTGCCAAGTTCTGAACACTTCCATCTCGCCGAAAAATACATGAAAGGTAAGCCTTCTGCGATTTTGTCGTTTGGTTTAAAAGATGGTTATGACGCTGGTGTGCGTTTTTATGATGCTTTGAAAATCTTTAAGCGTTTGGTGAACATTGGCGATGCAAAATCATTGGCTTGCCATCCTGCATCGACGACTCATCGTCAATTGAGCGAAGCAGAACAAAAACAAGCTGGTGTGTCTCCAGAGATGATTCGTTTATCGGTGGGTATTGAACATATTGACGATATTCTAGCCGATTTAGAACAGGCACTAAACGCGTAAAACGATTCTGTTTTTAGCTTTGGGTTACCCATAGGCCAGCCTTTAAAAAAGCTGGCCTATTTTTATTTTATTGTTTAAATATCAAGGGTTTTGGTGTTTTTGGTTTGTGGTATTCCAAAAGCTCATAGAGGGTGAGATTTATTCTCTTGTCACGTTTGGGTTTGTTCCTGATGATGTGTGCAAGTATTACACATTGGAAGGGACTCAAATGTCTTACGTATTTCACCGTCATTGCCATGCCACGCTACCAATCATCGATAGAGGTGAAGGTGTTTATCTATTCGATAAGCATGGAAAGCAGTATCTCGATGCTTGTGGTGGTGCTGCGGTATCAAACCTTGGCCACAGTCATCACGCCGTTAAAAAAGCCATGTTGGAACAGATCGAGCGAGTGCCATTTGCTCATACTGGATTTTTTACTAGTGACAACAGTGAGCGCCTAGCAGAATTGATTTGTCAGCACATGCCTGAACAGTTCAACCATGTGTATTTAGTCAGTGGAGGATCAGAAGCGGTGGAGTCGGCACTAAAAATGGCGCGGCAGTATTTCGTGGAATCAGGTAAGCCAGAGAAAAAGCAATTCATCGCGCGTCAGCAAAGTTATCACGGTAATACCTTGGGGGCTCTGGCTGTCGGAGGTAATGAATGGCGACGTGAACCGTTTAAACCCATCTTACACCCGAGCCATCATATCGCCCCTTGCTATGCTTATCGTTATCAGCAGAGTCATGAGTTGGAATTGGATTACTCATTGCGAGCGGCGAATGAGCTAGAGGCAAAAATTCTTGAGTTGGGGGCTGATAATGTCATGGCTTTTGTCGCTGAGCCCATTGTGGGAGCCACCGCTGGAGCTGTGCCTGCCACACAAGGTTACTTCAAGCGTATTCGCGAAATATGCGACCAATACGATGTGTTATTGATCTTGGATGAAGTCATGTGTGGCGTTGGACGCAGTGGCAGTTTTTTTGCGTTTGAGCAAGAAGAGGCAGAACCCGATCTGGTGTGTATGGCTAAAGGGCTTGGTGCGGGCTATCAACCTATTGGCGCGGTGGTTGCGAATGATCGAGTCTATCAAGCTATTGCTGATGGAAGCGGTTTTTTCCAACACGGTCATACCTTTATGGCGCACCCTGTGGCGTGCGCTGCTGCCGTGGCAACAATTGAAACCATCTTCCAAGATGATTTATTAACGGCGGTGAATCAGCAAAGTGCTTTGCTGCGTAATGAGCTTACTTCTGCATTGGCCCATTTACCGTACATTGGCGACATTCGTGGTAAAGGCTTGTTTTTTGGCATTGAGCTGGTGGCGGATAAAGAAAGCAAGGCGCCTCTGAGTAAAGCCACATTGGCAGACAAACGCATCAAACAGCGAGCAATGGAAAATGGCTTAATGTGCTACCCAATGGGCGGAACGATTGATGGCGTTAATGGGCACCATATTTTGCTCGCACCGCCATTCATTATTCAGTCTCATCATATTGATGAACTAGTCGGTAAACTCTCATTAACGTTAAAAGAGGTGGCGGAGACATGGAAGTAGCAAACCAATATTTGCGAGAACCTATCGCCATTATCGTGGCCCCAAACGGTGCTAGAAAAACTAAGCACGATCACGCCAACTTACCTATGACAAAAGACGAACTGGTTGCAGAGGCTATCGCTTGTCAAACGGCAGGGGCTGCCATGATCCATTTGCATGCTAGAGATGCCAACGGATGTCATTCATTAGACATCGACGACAACATGGCAATTTACCATGCCGTGAAAGAAGCGGTGGGAGAAACCATGATGGTTCAGCTCACCACAGAAGCTGTGGGTTTATATTCTCCGCCACAACAGAGGGCGTTAGTCAAAGCTGTGAAACCTGAAGCGGCTTCTTTCGCATTGAGGGAGTTAATCCCCGATCGCGCAAGTGAAAAAGAAGGGCATGTCTTTTTCCATTGGTTGGCAGAGAACAGCATCGTGAGCCAAATTATTCTCTACGATACAACCGACATTGAACGTTATTTCCAACTACGCGATGCGGGCGTGTTACCTAAAACGTATCAGCATGCATTAGTGGTGTTAGGGCGTTATCACCAAACTCAACAGTCTTCGCCATGGGATTTACGAGGTTTGAATTTGGCGCGTTTTGACGAGGAAGAAATTCGATGTGCCATTTGTGCTTTTGGTGCGCGAGAGCAAGACTGTTTAGCGAGTGCGATGTTACTTGGATTCGATGTTAGAGTGGGGTTTGAGAATAACCACGTCGATGTGGCAGGCGAATTAGCAATCAGTAACGCGGCTCAGGTGGAAGCTCTACGCGATGTGGCGCATCGCTTTGCGATTCCTTTACGCAGTGCGCAAAGTTTGCGTTCAGCTTTGAAGTAAATCTGCTCGCGGAAAAGAAAAAAAGAAGAAAGGAAAGTAAAAAGGCTCCATCGGAGCCTTTTCGGTATTTGTCGTTAGTTCTCAGTTTGCGCTACAGGTTGACGAGCGGGATGTTTGATAAACACCGCGACAACAGCCGCTATCGCTAATGCAAAACAGTAGTAAGAATTGGCAACTACTTCAAGTGGCGAGAGGTTGAACACGGAACCTAGCAGTAGTACTTGAGCACCGTAAGGCAACACGCCTTGCACCACGCATGAGAAAATGTCTAACAAGCTTGCTGAGCGGCGAGGAGAGACATTATTCTCTTCCGCCAGTTGGCGAGCAACGCTGCCCGATACAATGATGGCTACGGTGTTGTTTGCCGTACAGCCATTGACCATTGATACCAAACCTGCAATACCTAGCTCGCTTGCACGACTGTTCGCATGCTTAGAGTGACTAGAGCCAAACGCGTGGATAAGGCTACTAACGAAATTTGTTAGAAAAGCAAGACCACCTTGGCGACGCATCAGTTCACTCAAGCCACCAATCAGCATGGATAACAAGAAGATCTCTTGCATGTTACCAAAGCCTTTGTATACGTCTTGGGCTAGATTAGTTAGTCCGTAATTGTCAATTGATGCCAAGCTCACGCCGCCAGCCAAAAGGATACCAATCGACAGAACCACAAACACATTCACACCAGATACCGCTAGGATCAAAATAGTGATGTACGGCAAGACTTTTAGCCACTCAATATCGCCAGTTGCAGGCACTTGAGTCGCGGTGCTGTTGAAAGCGAACACTGCAATCGCGATCAACGCGGCAGGCAAAGCAATACGAATGTTCTCTTTAAACTTGTCTTTCATCTCACAACCTTGAGAGCGTGTTGCCGCGATCGTGGTGTCAGAGATGATAGAAAGGTTGTCACCAAACATAGCGCCGCTCAGCACAACGCCTGCGGTTAACGGTAAGCTCATCCCGGCTGATTCAGCAATGCCTAACGCTACGGGTGCAACGGCTGCGATGGTACCCATCGAAGTGCCCATTGCTGTTGCGATAAAAGCAGAAATCAGAAAAATGCCCGGTAAAATCATACTGGTTGGAATTGCGGATAAACCAAGGTTCACCGTTGCATCAACACCGCCAGAGGCTTTTGCTACCGCAGCAAAGGCACCAGCAAGCAGATAGATCATACACATTGCGATGATGTCTGGGTGGCCAACACCACGCATGAAGTGTTCGATTGAGCGGTTAAGTTTCTCTTTACTTAAAAGAAACGCAATGATGATGGCTGGTAATACCGCGATGGGTGCAGGCAGCTGGTAGAAGGCAAATTCCACGCCTTGCAAAGATAAGTAAGTGCCTACGCCAATAAATAGCGCAAGGAATACAATTAATGGGATCAGTGCGACCGCAGACGGTGCAACTGTTTTAGTTGTTTGTTGGGAACCGGACATGTAAACGACAATGTTAATAATAAGAGAGAAGAGCAGACTAATATCACATTTACGCATTGTCAACGTCTAGACGTCTAAATGGCTGTTTAAATTTTACACGTAAAGAAAAAGATAAAAGCTCGTGTTGCGTATCTCACTGATACCACGAGCTTTAGTTATGCGCTAATGAAGAGACTGTCGTTATTGCATTGATTTGGCTTTTTTGCGTTTAACAATACCTAAAACCATCCACGTAAATAAGACAGCAGCAAATGCCCATACCAGATATTTGTATTCGGTGTACAGGTTGCTCAACACGCTTAAATGTTCAAATGCAAAGTGAGTTAACAAGCTGAATACCAATACCCAAACCGTCGCCGCGAGGGCGTTACCGAGCAAAAACTCTCTACGTGGCATTTTCGCGATACCGCATGCAAGAGGCATAAATTGCTTCATTCCTTCAATAAAGCGGCTGACCACCAAGCACGTAGGGCCGTATTTCTGGATAGTCAATTGAAGCGTTTGCATCTTCGGGCCGGAAATGTAGCCTTTTTTATCTAACCACCCCTCAAAGTAATAACCGATTAAGTAGCCACAGGTATTACCAAAAAAGCAGCTCAGCCACGATACCATCATTACCATACTTAGGTTCATGACTTGTTCTGACGAGAGCAAAGATGCCGCGATCATCAGTGATTGACCAGGCATCGGGATACCTATCCCTTCTAGAAATATACTGACAATCAGCGCAACGTAGCCGTATTGCTCAAGCAAAGGCTTCATTGACATGAGAAGTTCGTTAATATGTTCCAAAAGCTTTCCCCTAATAAAAGCGGAACGAAGTTGGAGTGATACTCCGAATGTCCTATTGGGTCAATTCTTGTTTCTCACCGTTGAGAAAAACTGACATGCCTCTGATAATTGCGCAGAATCAACCTGCAGCTGGCTTTACTCGCCGCCACGCTCTTTGGTAGCGGCGAACTAGGGAGATCCTTATGACTCTTTGGCTTTGGTGAATGCGCCATACAAATCAAGGCGGCGATGACGTAAGTTGGTGACAGAGCCTTCGGTATTAAGCTGTTTCAACTTCGTCAAATCAACATCAGCGAAGATTATCATTTCGGTGTTGGCGCTTGCTTCTGTCAAGGTCGCATCGTGTGGGAAATAGATATCCGACGGTGAGAATACGGCAGATTGTGCGTACTGGATATCGACATTATCAACACGAGGTAAGTTGCCGACACTGCCCCCAATTGCAACGTAGCATTCGTTTTCGATGGCTCGTGATTGGGAACAGATTCGTACTCGTTGGTAGCCATTTTTTGTGTCTGTCCAGAAAGGAACGAACACAATTTGTGCGCCTTGCTCGGCGAGCATTCTTCCCAACTCTGGGAACTCGCTGTCATAACAAATCAGTATGCCGACTTTGCCTGCATCGGTTTCGAACACCTGAACATTGTCACCACCGTCGATCACCCAGTCTTTTTGCTCATGGGGCGTGATGTGAATCTTATATTGAGCGTTTATTTCACCATCTCGTTGCAGTAAGTAGGCCACATTATACAACTTGCCATCTTCGATGACGGGCATACTGCCAGCAATAATGTTGATGTTGTAGGTGACTGCCATCTGCGAGAAGCGGTTTTTGATCTCTTCTGTAAAGCTAGCCAAAAAGCGAATTGCTTCGACGGAATTTTGGTCGTTTTGCAAGCCCATCAGCGGCGCGTTAAAGAATTCAGGGAATAGGGCGAAATCGGCTTTGTAGTTCGCAAGAGAAGAAATGAAGAACTCAGCCTGATCGAGCAAGTCCTCTAAGTCATTCATGGCGCGCATTTGCCACTGCACAACACCAATACGAATCAGCGTTTTTTCTACATCATGTACGGATTGAATATCCTCTTCGTAGAAGAAGTTATCCCACTCCAGCAGAGTTGCGTAGCCTTTAGAAGCACTATCCTCTGGCAAGTAACCACGCATAATACGTTTGACATCGAAGTCGTTTGCAAGCTGAAAAGACAAAATAGGATCGTGAAGCTCACGGCGTTTTATCTTGTCGATGTATTCAGCCACGCTCAGTTCGTCAGCATATTTGTGGTAATTCGGGATGCGACCACCGGCTAAAATTGCTTTGAAATTCTTACTCCGGCAAAGTTCTTTACGCGCATCATACAGACGGCGACCTAAACGCAGCCCACGGTAGTCCGGGTGAACAAATACATCGAGACCATACATTGCGTCACCGGTCACTTGGTTTTGGATGACGTTGTTCTCGGTGATGATGTCGGTGTACAGGTGAGGAAGTGAAAACCGGTTGTAGTCCACTTTGATTGTTAGCGCTGCGCCGACAATTTTTCCGTTATCCTCAATACAGATTTGTCCATCAGGAAACTGATGAATAAGATCCATGATGGTCAGGCGTGGCCATGAGCCACCAACATCAGGAAAAACAAGGTCCATTAATTCCGCGAGCTCTGGGTAATCGGTCGGCTCAATGGTGCGTAAAGAGAGTCTTGGCGTGTTGCTGTCCATATCCTACTATCCATTTATCCTTTTTAAATAGTATGGATGAGAATGCCATAAATTTGAGCAGACAGATACCGAAGTCTTTGAGTTGTTTTGGTTTACCTAAACGAGTTTAAAGAAACAACATTAACTTAGCTTGCTCTTCAGCCATTCGTGAAATGCCACTACTTTTTTAGCTGAAAGTCGATAATTTGGAATCATCACGTAATAACCATAACCGCTCTGTAAAGAGAGGTTGAGAACATGCTGAATGTCCCCTCTTAAAATCGAATACTGCGCCATAAAATCAGGAAGCAAGGCGAGCCCTTTTCCCATTCTGACAGCTTCGCAAGCTAGGTAAAAATGTTCGACGCCTACAGGTTGATAGGTAACGGGAGATTCTACAGTGTAGACAGTTTTAAATTGCTCCCATAGCTGAGGGCGAGTGATTTGAGGTATAAACGGATAATTACTAACAGCGTGCACACTCTCAATTGCAGGAGCATTTGTGCAACCGACTAATAACAATGTTTCTTCGCACAGTAAGTGGCTGTATTCATAATGTGTGGATAATGGAAGGCAGCGAATATGTAAGTCACTTTCGTTGCTCGAATCTTTGACGTTCCCATCCCCGGTACAGACTCTTACTCGGATGTTAGGATGTTGCTGGTGGAAGCCATCAATATTAGGTATCAACCAAAGGCTGGCAAAAGAAGGGGTTACGTCCACGGTGAGTAATTCTTGCTTTGAATCTGACTGGATTAAGTTGGCAGTTGCATGCTGAATAAGCTCCAAAGCTTCTGTGACTTGCGGCAGATAACGCTTGCCTTCTTCGGTTAACTCAATACCACTCGCCCTTCTTTGTATTAAAGGTAAACCCACCAATTGCTCCAGCGATGCGATTTGTTTGCTTACTGCGCTTTGCGTAATACATAGGGCATCCGCTGCTTTAGAGAAACTGAGGTAATTAGAGACTGCGACAAACGTCCTTAATGCTCGAATAGAAGGGTATTCACTGCCTTTTAACATACTTCAGTTCCATTAAACTCTGCTTAGGCAAAGAGTAGAGTATTCACGGCTTGAAGCAAAGTAAGATGCAACGTATGTGTGATTAGCTTCCTTTCTTATAAAAACTAGCTAAGCGTTTTTTGACTGATTAATCTACAAGAGTATTTTAGATGTTTATTTAATTTCTTTGAAAAATCTACAAATTAACAAGAATCTTTTTCACATCATCGATTAACCTCAATTTAGTATTGTTTATATAAAGTAAACAGACAGATCTTTTTTTCTGTTTTTGTTCGGCGTTCTTTAGAGGATTGTCAGTATTCTATAAAATTAAATATATTTTTCATTAATTTAAAGTTGGCATTGCATTTGCTCTTTACTATTCGAACCTTCAATGGAACTTATATTAGGAGAACGAAATGAAAAGCAATGTTGTTACTTTGATTAGCCTTTTTTCTTTAGCAACGTTTAGTACTTTATCACATGCTGCGGACTCCAACGATCATGGTGTATATGTTGGCGCCAACTACGGTTACTTAAAAGTTGATGGACAAGATGACTTTGATGATGACAGCGATGTTATTCAAGGTTTAGTTGGTTACCGTTTTAATCCTTACTTAGCGTTGGAAGGTGGTTACATTGATTTCGGTAGCTATGGTAATAACCTAGCAAATGCCGAAACGGACGGCTATACAGCGGCTCTAAAAGTTACCGCTCCCATTGCTGATCGTGTCGACCTTTACGCAAAAGGCGGTCAAATGTGGTACTCGACGGATTACAACGTTGCGGGCTTCCAAGGCAACAAAGATGATGAAGGTGTATTCGCTGGTGCCGGTGTGGGTTTTAAAGTTACTGATAACTTCTTAGTTAACGCAGAATATATGTGGTACGACGTAGAACTCAATGCGGAGAATGTCGCGAACGGTGCAAACACGGAAACAGACTTTAACCAAGCATCACTAGGTGTAGAATATAGATTTTAATATTGTTAACAACTCTAAGCCCTAATAAAAAGCGAAGCCTAAATAGCTTCGCTTTTTCTGAACTCAATCTAGTTGAGGATAATTGAGCGGTTTTTAGAATAATTGTTAGTGTCTTTTACTGTCACGCTACTATATTTAGAGCATTTCTAACATGACTGTCTAACCTTCTTACTAGTCTCGAAAAACAAAGTTTTATCACTCTATAAGTAATACTCGATAGGTCGATCGCTGCGCTACCTGACATTACATTCATGTGACCTAAAATACCGCGGACGTGTTCTGTATACTCGTTTTTTAGTTTTGAAATGTACGCCATAGCTTTAGCTAGTTGATCCCAAGCAGTAAGGCCTACGGTTGCTATTTGTTGTATTATATGACCCAGACCTGAAATTCTTAGTAAGGTCAAAATTGAAGAGACTATTTTACTTACCCAACCATCAGTCATTCGAGCATTATATCTATTGTTGAAGTCAAGAAATACGTTGCGTTCTAGGTAAGTTTGAGATTTGGGTTGTAGTGCCGACCACTCATTACTTGTAGCGGTATTGACATAACCCGGAACAGATTTTTTTCCTAGTCCATGAGCGCAGAAGTAGATGCCAGAACTTCCATCTAGCCGATACTCAATACCACCGTGAGTAAATGGCCAAAGAGGAGACATAGGAACTGGATCTGCACCATGAGTGCAGCGATATGAAGAATCTAACTCCCTTCTTGCGTATGGTTTAAAGCCAACTTTTGGTGCGCCAAAAGTATATAGGTGTACGCTATAGCCGTACTGACTCTTCACCCAATCTGCCGCTAATGAAGCAAGAGCACCACCTAAACTATGACCTACACAGTGTATTGCCTTCGGTGCTTTCATGTTCTTTTTCGAATAACCAGCGATGTATGCTGCAAGTTGTGGCTTTATCGTATTGAAGAGATTTACAAAACCTGCATGTACCCTGTAACCTGATGAGGTACCTGATATCCCAATGTTTCCATCGGTCATAATGTCGCCGATGTTTGCTTGAGTGCCACGAAAGGAAAATACTAAAGTATCGGTAAACTCGCCCTTACCTCGACCTATCGCTACAAAATCTGATGTCATTCCACCAAATCCCATAAAGCCACTTGTCGTTCCTTTTTTGACATCATTCCTTAGATCAAATGTAAAAAACTTTGCTATATAACCACTAACGTTACGAACATTAGTTGCGAATACAGAATAAGGGATTTCTGCGATTCTAGATGATAGCTTTGGTGAGAGTGATTGCATTCTTTAATTTCCATATAAATCAGAGTCAATATATCCAAATAAATCACATTGACTATTTACGTAGTAGTCATCGTTTTCGTCATCATCAATTGAAAAAGCAAAGTACTTAAGAGGGTTTGCTGCATCACAGACTAGATTAGCCATATTGTTTTTTACGTAATCCTCTATTTCATAGCCATCGAACGAACCTTCCCAAATAATAACGCTTTCATCAATATCTAGTTCTGTGGTTAAAACAATAGTTACATAATGTTCAATAAGCGGGATCTTAACGCTCTCTTTGTTCTCATACACAGGAGAAAATTCAAACCGACCATTGCTGTCAGTAAATGTTGATAAGTCTATTGATTTTCCTGAAGCGCTTAAACCAATACTAAGACTAACCTTTTGGTTATCAATCGGCTTCCCTTTTTTTGTTAGCACACCATTGATTTGTGGTGTGTATTGGTTAACTTTATCGTTATTCAATATACTCTCTCCAAAACTCATATTAATGCTCAACAATATGATTGTAATAAATCCAAATAGGTAATTTCTCACATCGACTTTTTTCATTTTAAAAATCTATAAATCTATATGTATTGTGTGTTTTTACAATATTTAATTTTAACTATGTGATTCATATTGCATTGCTCTGTAACTTGTGAATTTGAAAATTACATTTTTAGATTTATGTTTATCTATTTGACCGATTTTTATTAGCATTAATAAAGTTTAAATCTGGAACACTCAGTCTGCGCTAATCTTAGGTAGTTATATTGTATTGGATTTTTGAGGCTTTCATCAGGTAATGTGAAAGCAAAATAAACGAGAGCTACCGAATGATAAAAACTCTATAAATACTAGGTTTCAGACAATGAAATCGTATTGAAAACAGTTAATTATTCGCTTTGTCAAGAGGTATTTTTATTGATTTACATCGTAATGCTAGATTGACTTGATAATTTATTTTTCCGCCAATTGTGATAACCAAGAGCAAAAGAAAAGGCTTATTTAGTATCTTTTGATGGTTAGTGATAAACCCAAATTGTTCTACTTTAACCCATCATAATTCTATAACTTAGATTTAGCACTCGTAGTTGTTGATAACTCAAAAACTTAGAACACTTTAAATCGAAGAACATATAGACACACTTTTGTCCTTGGATGAGTTCTTCTGAACTTCCGTGTAGTTTTGGTGGTGTATTTATGAGCGTATCGTCTGTTACTTAATACTCAACGAGTTTTTAAATCGGCGTACGTTCAGAGTTATGCAGTAATGCTCGTGAAAAGTTATCAGGTAGCATGAGTGCGTGAGAAAAGAAGACAATGTGGATAGTGGATAGTGGGTTGTTGATACAAAAAAGGCCACCCGAGGGTGGCCTTTTCCAAACGTTTGGTGGGCTGGCGGGAGTTGAAATGATTTCTCACTTTTCATAAATTCAGTAACTTATAACGATGTTACCAATTTGGTGTTGCATCAAATGTTACATCAATTTCCTGCTTCAAAAGGAACTGAACCCGCGTCCATGTATTACTAAATCATTTAAAAATGCTAGCTTGTTATAGCAATTTAATCTAAAGCAATAGCGCTGATACTGAGTATTTTACCCAGCCTCACCATCTATTAGTAGCGATTTTAACACATCGGGAGAAGACGGTAGCATTCCGACTTTTAAGCCAAATGGTTTGAATACCTTGTTGAGAATCTCTGTATTGTAGCTGCCCCGATCATTCTCTATATCTGAGAGTGTTTTTCTTGAGACATCTACAAGTCTTGCGAACACATCCTGTTTGAGTCCCAGTATATTAATGCGTAAACTTTTTAACGCTTGCCCTTGTGTTAGCTCCGCAAGCAATAAGTGTTTGATGATTTTGTTTGCCTCTGTTTTGCGTTCTGCTGCACTTACTGCTTTGGCGTTTTTTGAGGTTTTCGATCTAGTCGGAGTATTAAGTTGCGATCGTTCTTTGGTCGAATGAGTTGCATCCGTCCCAGTCTTGGGTTGATGTTGATTTCGGTTTGCTCTTAGACGAGCAACGGTATCTTGTACGGACTCTTTATTGCTTGGCTTATTCATAGTAGCCCCCATTTAGTGAGCTTTTCTGGTATATGATTAAGTCCAACGGCTGGCATCTCTAAGATTTGTTCTGGTACTCCTCGTAATGCTAGTCTCTGCTTTAAATTAAGGCATTTACTTGCAGTAACCTCTAGTTCTTGTAATAACACTTCTTTTGGCACGAGATCAGATAAGGTGTCCGCTATTCCTACGAAGTCGTAAGTTCCGCCAACCTCTAGTGGGGCTTTCCATTTTGTTGTTCTTGGAATGCCTTCAGGATCAGCTTTCATTGGTGCGAAGTCGTAAACGGGAGCAAGCTTTATGACTCCATCACCTTTTAAGAATGAAGTGTTTCTGCCATGGTTATCACTATTACCAAACAAGATGTTGAGTAGATCTCTCTTCATCCATTCAATGACGAAAGCTTGGGTATCAAACCTATACCCTTGATGTTTAACCATATTGCTTTCAGTAATTTTTTCTATGAGAGTTCGGATTGTTGTTTCGTGATCAAGAGTGACCCCAGCGCCTTTGTTCAAAATGGAATACACAGATTCCATGCCAAATCTCTCTATTTGTTGCTCAATAATTTGAACATCAAATCGAGGAAGCCACAAGGAAGGGTAGTTTAATCCTTCCTCCAAGCGCATACCGTCGGTGGAGATCGTTTCAACTCCCATTTCAGTTAGCTCGTGGTAGAAGTAGAACTCAGCTCTTAGAATATTACAGTCGATGGTGCTTCTTGAGCCTCTAGGGTACTTTACTAAGTAATGTAAGTCGTGGTTGCTATTGTCATCTTGGTATGGGTCAATCCATATTTTTTCGCTACCAGATCCATGATCGAAACCGCATCGGAGGATCAGTTTTGGCGCTTCACCTCCAGCCCCAGTTGCACCACCTGCGGCTGCCCCTCTTTGTTGTGCATAGTCGAGGAAATCACCTGCTCGATTTTTAACATCATCAACAGAGAAGTAGAGGTTGTCTGCTACTTCGTAGCGCTCAGGAAGAGAGTCTTTTACTCTTAAGTTACCAATAGGCGACATTGTGCCAAACTTGAGCAAAACATAGTCTTGTTCATCAGAACTAAGGTCTTCAATATCCAGGTGTTTGACCCAGTATCGTCTACTAGCACCACTAGGCATAATATCGTCTAGAAACGTTAACCATCCAGGTTTACCCATGTCATCAAAAAAGAATGAGACAGGGTGATTTAGTGAAACAGCGTGAAAGTCATCTTTATCGTGATGTTCTAGCGCATAGTCGCTGAGGTAGTTGAGTTCAGTCACTCGGAAATTATGTTGGCTACTTTTAGGGAATGAGATGATACCAATATCTATCCATTCACCTCTGAGAAAAGCTTGTACGGTTAGTTCTTCCATCGACAACACCTCTACTTATCAATGAGTAAAACTTTACTCTTAAAGTCATTTTTTTTCAAGTTATGAGTAAATTTTTACTCATTAATGTGTGGTGAGGATCTTTATGAGTAAATGATTACGCATAGCTTGTAAGTCAAAATTGTTGATGAGCAGAATGGATTATTTTAGCTATGAAAGCTGCGATAGGGAGTGGGGCGTTAATTGTTTGTTCAGTTATGCAGGTTGTTCATAATTAATGAACAGTTGCCTTAAATGAACAAAGTGAATGAGGAGATTAAGAATGGCTGCTACATACAAAAATACAGTTAATACACTTTAATGCGCGTAAAAGTGTTTGAACGTTACCTTTTAATGCGCATAAAAGTGTTGTTTGCTGTGCAGATAGATGATGAACCTGTACATAATTCCTAGGGCCTTATTCACAAGGTGATCAATGCACGAAGTTAAGAAAGCCCTAGCGGACTTTCAGATGCCGAAGTCTATTGTTGGCTAGCTCTTATAGGTAATAAGCTTTATTAGTAAGTAATCCACTGGTTAAGCGGACAGAACCCTTGGGGTTAGAAATAAATGTGGTCCTACCGTCCGCAATGACTTTCTCTACAGCATCATGTTGATGTCCTGCCACCCAATACCTAGCTCTTGAGATCAACTCATTACTCAACCCTGCATGATAATACGGAGCATAATCGCTGCTGGCATTTTGCTCGAAAGCAAAAGCTTCTTTAGATGGAAGGTGGTGAGATATTGCTATATCAACTTTCTCTGGAAAGTTGTTAATGAATGCTTTGTGCTGCTCTTCAATCATTTGATGGCTGATGTACTTTGTATCATTCATCAGTTCTGAGTACGCATCAATCAGTGTAGACGAGTATGTGTGAATAGGAAACCAAAGAGTTCCCCCATAAATGCTATATCCATCTAAATCTATTGACTCATTATTCAAAAAGAACAGGTTTTCAGTTGTATCACTATGAGCCTTAAGCTTGGCTAGTACGGAACCCCTAGAATCTTTGAGAACGTCAGAGTTAGCACTAGATTTGTACCCAACGGACGTACTTCTATGGCGGTAGGATTTACTCTTATTGCTATACCATTCATGGTTTCCTGCAATCATTATCACAGTCTTAAAGTGGCGGCAAAGTACGTTCTTCACATACGCCATGCCTAAGAGGCCGTTCGCTGTGTCACCTGCAACGACTAAAGTGGCTTCGTTATCGAAGCTATACCAGAAATCACGGCGTATTCCGTGAATGTCGAGATGCAGATCGGAAACAACGTAAAACTTCAAACTATCATGACCTTAGAGTTGATTGACTTCTCCATGGTACAGGGGTTTTTTAGATTAGAGAAGTGAGCACATACGCTAAGTGCTTTAACATCAGTAGCTTAAAGTGAAACTTCCATGGAAGACATGATTGGACGCTTTGTTTGATTTTTCGGCACTAAGATTTAGACACTAACTTTTAGTGTCTAAATCTTAGTGGTTTATAACTGTCTAAAATTAATCGTTTTTATTGTAAACAGTTAAGATTTTTTGCTGAGGAAACTTCTCAGAGGCTGGCGAGAGTGTAATTGTGCTACAGCCGTGTGTACGGCAGGCATTTTTATGAGCGAGGCTGATATGAAGAACGAGGCTAAGGCTACAAGAAGTGATAACGAGCAAGCCGAATCAAAGGATAGTAAGGTTACGCTAAATGGACTTCTTGACTTGCTTGATCACGCTATCTCTACCAATACTGATAAGCTAGTTGAAGTAACTGAAGCCCTCAAAATAGAACTGGAAGAGATCATCGATGGCTATCAAGTTGGCCTAGACGGAAAGTATCAAGAACAATCACCATTCGAGTCTGCACAGCATGAAGCTGTGCTACCCAAGCGGCATGCGCCGCAGTAACGAGTGTTCGGTATCAGCAAGATAGCCTTCTTGCAGTGTATTCTCTAATTCTTTGCCGAGAATAATCTCAAAGTCAGTAAATACAGCAATAGGGCGGCAAGCGTTGCCTTTTTCCTCTAACTGGATGAATCCTTTTGATGATAAGTCGTCGAGAGTTCGTGAGAGTTCGCGGATATGATGACCGCTAATCTCCGCAAGCTCAGCTAGACTTTCGGGCTTTTCTCTATTGATCAGCAGCATTAGTTCGATATTCTCATTACACAGTAGCTTTGAGGCTTCATTTAGTGACGTGAACCAAAACGTCGGTAGATGCTTGTTATGGCTAATGTTGCCTGCGGCCACACTAATCATATGCCTACGAATGAGATCTTCCGATGCAACTCCAATGCGAGCTTTCATGGGTATCCTTCTCAGAATGAAGTAACGGAACCCTAGTGTATACGACGCTGTTCTGAAAGAAAAAGTGGATAGTTATATTCGCTATGCGAATGGACGCCATTTTCATGACAGAGAGGTCAAGAGAAACAACGATATCCTATTGTCATCGATCCCCTTTCGATTCAGCGACCTAAGGTCTACGAGCGATCTCTAAAAGCAAATTGCTATGGTCTATGAGTGATCCTCTTTTAGATGGGTATAGCTATAAATCATTGTATTTACTTTGTTATTTCTTAAAAAGGAGCCTGGTCTACGTGCGATCTCAAGAAGCAATTTTCTGTGGTCTATGAGCGATCCTCACCATAGAAGCCAAGGTGAAGGAGCGAGCAGAACGAGATACGTGAGTGGTTAGATAGAATAGAAGAACAACGATGCCAAAGTACGGCAAATGGTTATTAACTCACTGATAGTAATGGAAATTGTGATATTTTTCGATCGCGTAACCTTTGACCGATCATAAACATCGTTGGGGAAGGTTCAAAAAATCCATCTTAGAGGTCAAGGAAAACAACGATACCAGAGGACGCCGCTTTCATGATCGAGGAGTCAAGAGAAACAACGATGTCCTATTCTCATCGAACACCTTTCGATTCAGGCAACCTAAGGTCTACGAGCGATCTCTAAAAGCAAATTTCTATGGTCTAGGAGTGATCCTCTTCTAGATGGGGTGTATCTATAAGTTATTGTATTTAATTTATTATTTCTTTAAATATTCTTGGTCTACGTGCGATCTCAAGAAACAGTTTTTTGTGGTCTATGAGCGATCTTCTCCATAAAAGCCGAGGTGCAGGAGCGAGCAGAACGAGATACGTGAGTGGTTAGATAGAACAGAAGAACAACGATACCAAAGTACTGCAAATGGTCATTAACTAACTGATTATAATAGAAATTGTGATATGTTGCGATCACGTAACCTTTGACCGATCATAAACATTGGCGGGTAACGATTCAAAAATCTATCTTAGAGGTCAAGAGAAACAACGATATCTGAATAGTCACCGATTTTATAGACATGCTTCGGTTAGACTCGTTTACTTGGTTTTATCCAATTCAACTTATCCGAAGTGCACGATTTTGAGCACCAACTATAACTCGTCTCTGCCCCAAAACCACTTAGAGTAGATGCTCTTTACTTAACAACGAGGTTCATATTGACCAATATTTTCTAATGCTACAAGCTCATATGCAGCCACTGTATACACCAATAAGGAGACGTTCTTAACAGAATTGATATATAGAAAAGAGTATAATCCCTTTTTTAACAGGCATTTATGAGTTTTAAGTTGAAAAAAATTGTGTTGTTCGCGCTATTAAGCGCTAATGTTTCAGCCGCTGCTGGCACCGATCATTTGTATGTCGGTGGCAATTTGCTAGTAGGCCACAATACAGAATTAGATGCAGGCTTTGCTTCTATTGATGAAAGTAATGACTTGGGTGCGGGTGTTTTTGGTGGTTATAGCTTTGCTGTTCACCCAAATGTGGATTTGGGTGTGGAATTGGAGTACCAACACTTTGGCGAGGCCGAGTTTGCTGAAAATGTAAGTGTCGAAGGAAATGCATTTTACATCAATGCTCGCCCTAAATTTATGGAGAAAGGCAACAATTTATACAGCGCACTTATCTTAGGTGTTGGAACGCTACAGGGTGAAACCAATATCTTGGGGGCATCAGAGTCAGATTCTAAGTTTTCTTATCAAGCGGGCTTGGAGGTTGGCTATATGTTTAATGATATTGATGTTTCCGTTGGCTATAGATACAGAGCTGCTGAGTTTGATGGCGTAGACTTAGAGATCCAAGGCGTAACTGTTGGAATGAGGTACAACTTTTAATGTTTAATAATAAATTACTTTTAGTAGGGTTGTCGTTAGCTGCGTTGGGTGGCTGTACATCTGTTCAATACAATGG
>NZ_JAWOWK010000016.1:0-81705 GCF_033340375.1 Vibrio sp. 1167
TCAGCGAGGTGGCATTATAGAGATTGCGATCACATTGGCAAGCCCTTTTTCTCGTTTTTTTTGATTTTTTTATCGTTTGGGTGTTTTTTATTCTAAAAGGCGAGTTTTCACTACTATTCTACCTCCATACACCCTGTAATCGCCCTGAATAAGGAAAAAAGGTGAGCTCAATGAGAAGCTACAAAGGTATAAAGCCTGAACTTGGTGAGCGTGTTTACGTTGACCCAACCTCTGTTTTAGTCGGTGATATCCGAATTGGCGATGATTCTAGCATTTGGCCATTGGTAGCAGCGCGAGGCGATGTAAACCACATTCACATTGGTGATCGAACGAATATTCAAGATGGCAGTGTTTTGCATGTCACCCATAAGAACGCTGAAAACCCAAACGGCTACCCATTGATTATTGGTAATGACGTTACGATTGGCCACAAAGTGATGCTGCACGGTTGTGAGATCCACGATCGTGTTTTGGTTGGTATGGGAGCTATTGTTTTAGATGCTGTTGTAATTGAGTCAGAGGTGATGATCGGAGCAGGCAGTTTAGTGCCACCAGGGAAAGTATTAGAAAGTGGCTACTTATATGTTGGAAGCCCAGTAAAGCAAGCTCGCCCTCTATCAGAAAAAGAACGAGCTTTCTTGCAAAAGTCTGCCAACAACTATGTGCAGAACAAAAACGACTACTTAAATGAAGTAAAAGACTTGAACTAAAGCCCTGTTAACCGATGATGATATGGCCTTCTTCGTTGAAGGCTTCATCTTCTATTAGCTCTTCAGCCATTTCTTCTAGGTCGAATCGGTAATCAGTAAACACTTTAATTGCCGCTTGCTCAGTTTCAATCAGTGAACCACTGAGCTTTTCTAGCTTTTGTTTCGTCACAAAGCACTCTATTAGTGCGCCTGATTGTTGCGCCGAAAAGTTTACCGATTGTGATACTTCATCCCATGATTGAATATCTGGGAATAAGATGGATTGATTCATCGCTTATTGACCTTCAAGGTTCTTTCTTAGTTCTCTGAGAACTTGTTTGGCACCAGGACGTAAGCCACGCCAGAGCATAAAGCTTTCCGCAGCCTGCCCAACTAACATTCCAAGACCGTCATACGCATGAGCGGCACCATTCTCTTTTGCCCATAAGTTAAAGCTCGTCACCCCTTTGCCATAAATCATGTCATAGCTTGTACTGTTAGCGGCAAAGATGGAGGATGAAATAGTCGGTAGTTCACCACTAAGAGAAGCGGATGTGGAGTTAATGATGACATCATACTCTTCATCAATACTTGCCATCTCTTTGGCGAGGATAGGACCGTGAGAGACAAACAGCTCTGCGAGCTCTTGTGCTTTACTAAAGGTACGGTTGGTAATGGTTAAAGAGGTCGGCTTTTGATCGAGTAGTGGCTTAATAACACCACGAGCTGCACCACCAGCACCAATAATTAGGATTCGCGCACCTTCCAATACAACCTGATGCTGAATCAGATCTTGCACTAAACCTGCACCATCAGTGTTGTCACCGATGATTTCACCATCGTCTAACTTCTTGAGGGTATTTACCGCGCCTGCTAACTGAGCCCGTTCTGTCAATCGACTAGCAAATTGATAAGCATCTTCTTTAAATGGCATAGTGATGTTGCACCCCTTGCCACCTTCAGCAAAAAACACCTTCGCCGCGTCAATAAAACCATCAACAGGTGCACTTTCTGCGGTATACACCAAAGATTGATTAGTTTGACGAGCAAACAAGGTGTGAATGAATGGCGACTTACTGTGTCCGATAGGATTACCAAACACGGCATAGCGATCGATTTGCTGGGTCATTTCCTTACCTTTGTTCCTTACTTAGATATAGAGAAAACAGGGCCACCTGATTACAGATGACCCTATCACTATCTATCTATATAGAAAAGGAGATTCCGTGCTTACCACTCTCGGGGCGTTAGGTATCGCTCGTAAAGCTCAGCTTCTGGCGATCCCGCTTCTGGCTCGTAGCAGTACTCCCAGCGAGCGAGCGGCGGCATTGACATCAGAATCGACTCAGTACGCCCACCGGTTTGTAAACCAAATAAGGTGCCACGGTCATACACTAAGTTGAACTCTACGTAACGGCCGCGACGATATAGTTGGAATTCACGCTCACGCTCACCATACTCGATCTCTTTACGACGAGAAACGATCGGCAAATAAGCCTGGCAATAGCCTTCACCGACAGCTTTGATGTAAGCAAAACACTTATCAAATTCCCACTGGTTTAGATCATCAAAGAACAAACCGCCAACACCGCGAGTTTCATTACGATGTGGTAGGAAGAAGTATTTGTCACACCATGCTTTATGCTCTTGGTAAACATCGTCACCAAATGGCGCACAAAGCAGTTTTGCAGTGTCGTGCCATGATTGGCAATCTTCTTCAAATGGATAGAACGGCGTTAGGTCAAAACCACCACCAAACCACCAAATTGGGTCTTCGCCATCTTTTTCTGCAATAAAGAAGCGGACATTGGCGTGTGAAGTCGGTACATAAGGGTTTTTAGGGTGAATAACCAAAGAAACACCCATCGCTTCAAAACGACGACCCGCTAGCTCTGGACGATGCGCTGTCGCAGATGCTGGCATTTCTTTCCCTTCCACATGCGAGAAGTTCACGCCTCCCTGCTCGAAAACAAGGCCATCACGCATAACACGTGAGCGCCCACCGCCACCAAGACGTTCGCCCGGTTCACGATGCCATGCATCCTCGACAAAGACGGCCTTTCCATCTTCTTGTTCTAACTGCTGACAAATGGAGTCCTGAAGTGACATCAAGAACTGCTTTACGGCGTGCTTATCGATCGCTGACATACGTTATTACCTATTACGTGAAACCTAATGATGGCTGGCTAGCAGGGTTAACCCTGTCTTAATATTTGTGAAGTTTTGGCGTCACGAATCTCGCTGGGTTTATCACGACCGCTGGTCTCGCCACGAAGAATGGCGACCAGCTTATCACCCAACTGCTCTTCGACTTCTTCCGTGGTCATACACGGTGGTAAGCCGGAAAGATTCGCGCTGGTAGAGGTTAACGGCTTTCCGAATGCATTACACATTTTTTGCACCAAAGGATGATCAGTCACACGAACCGCAATTGAATCAAACTGCCCTGAAACCCAGTTGGATACTTTATCGCTCGCTGGCATGATCCAAGTGTATGGGCCTGGCCAAGTGGCATGAACAGTCTGTAATTGTTCTTCAGTCAACTGAGATTCATCAATATAAGGCAAGAGCTGATCATAACTTGCCGCGATGAGAATCAGCCCTTTTTCTACCGGACGCTGCTTGAGCTCTAATAGCTTTTGAATTGCTTCTGGGTTATCTGGATCACATCCGACACCAAAAACCCCTTCTGTTGGATAGGCAATCACTTCGCCTTGCTTGAGTGCGTTGAGCACTTGTTCAAAGTTATCCACCGATTACTTCCTATTTGTTTGACTGTGTTGTTTTCACTAAGTGTACAAATATTCATTCTCAGACACTAAAGCAATTTTTTTATAAAATGTATCAATAGCGCCAACAACAAGACGCAAACGTTTGCTTGAGATAAAAATCCCCGTATAATGCGCACAAATTTATAGCTCACCTAATTTTTGCAGCTTAAAGGAGTTTGAGATGAAAGTCGGTATCATCATGGGTTCTAAATCCGATTGGCCAACCATGAAACTAGCAGCGGACATGCTAGACCAATTTGGCGTGCCTTACGAAACAAAAGTAGTGTCAGCACACCGAACTCCTCAATTACTGGCTGACTACGCCAGTGGCGCAAAAGAACGCGGCATCAAAGTTATCATCGCAGGCGCAGGTGGTGCAGCCCACCTACCAGGTATGGCGGCGGCGTTTACTAGTTTGCCAGTGCTTGGGGTTCCCGTTCAGTCTCGTGCACTGAAAGGTATGGATTCACTGCTTTCTATTGTACAGATGCCAAAGGGAATTGCGGTTGGTACATTGGCGATTGGCGAAGCGGGCGCAGCAAACGCCGGTATCCTAGCAGCGCAAATCCTAGGCACTCATGATGAAAACATCATGGCGAAGGTAGAAGCATTCCGTAATGAGCAAACGGAAACAGTTCTCGCAAATCCAAACCCTGCAGAGGATTAATCAGATGCATGTACTGGTTCTTGGTGCGGGTCAGTTGGCTCGTATGATGTCTCTGGCTGGTGCGCCACTGAATATTCAAATTTCAGCTTACGATGTCAGCAGCGGTGATGTCGTTCACCCTTTAACTCAACAGGTACTTGGCCATGGCTTGGAAAATGCGATTACGCAAGTTGACGTGATTACTGCCGAGTTCGAGCATATTCCACATGACGTGCTCAAGGTTTGCGAAGCGAGCGGCAAGTTCCTACCAAGTACGCAAGCCATCAAAGCAGGTGGTGATCGCCGTATTGAAAAAGCACTGCTTGATGATGCTGGCGTGCGCAACGCGAAATACTACGTCATTGAAACTCGTGAAGACTTTGAGCGCGCAATTGAACACGTTGGTATGCCAATGGTTCTGAAAAGTGCATTAGGTGGTTACGATGGTAAAGGCCAATGGCGCTTAAAAGAAGCTTCTCAAGTCGACGACATTTGGACTGAGATGGCAGAGTGCATCGCGGCAACACCAACTCAAGCGATTGTTGCTGAAGAGTTTGTTCCTTTTAACCGCGAAGTATCACTGGTTGGTGCTCGAAGCAAAGATGGCAGTGTGGAAGTGTATCCTCTGGCAGAGAACGTCCACACCAACGGTGTATTGAGCCTTTCTACTGCGATTGATGCGCCAGGGTTACAGGAACAAGCAAAGCAAATGTTCACGGCAGTCGCAGATAGCCTAGATTACGTTGGCGTATTAGCGCTTGAGTTCTTTGATGTCGATGGGGCACTTTTAGTGAATGAGATTGCTCCACGCGTGCACAACTCTGGTCACTGGACACAGCAAGGTGCAGAAACGTGTCAGTTTGAAAACCATCTGCGCGCAGTGTGCGGCTTGCCATTAGGTAGTACGAAATTGGTTCGTGAAACCTCAATGATTAATATTCTTGGTGAAGACACACTACCAGAAGCATTGTTATCAATGGATGGTTGCCACCTTCATTGGTATGGCAAAGAGAAACGTGCAGGTCGCAAGATGGGACACATCAACGTGTGTGGCGACTACCCAGGAGAATTGCACCGTAGGTTGTGCGCTCTGGCAGACATCTTAGACCCAATAGCTTTCCCAGCCGTGCAAGCGTTCGCTAAACAGCCTCAACACTAACGTTTGGCAGCAAAAAAATAAAAAAAGGGTCGCACGATGCGACCCTTTTTAATTCCTTTGATGTATTTACCCTTGTTGGGTGTGCTGGCACTTACGGTTGGCACATTGCAATTTCACACCACTGGCGAGTTTCTTCTCCACCAACAGAGTAAAACCACACTCTTCGCATCGCCCCTTGACCGGAGCAAGGTTCACAGCAAATTTGCATTTAGGGTAGTTATCACACGCGTAGAATGTTTTGCCAAATCGGGTTTTACGCTCAACCAAATGTCCTTTGCCACATTCAGGGCAAGCGTGTTGCTCTTGTGACTGCGCCTCTGGCTCTGGTTGATTAATCGACTCAATATGATGACAAGCCGGGTAGTTACTACAACCGACAAACATGCCGTAGCGCCCTTGGCGGAGTACCAACTCATTGCCACACTCAGGACAAGGCACACCCAACTCTTTCACGATGTGCCCATCATTGCTGTGTAGCGGTTTAATATAATCACAGCTTGGGTAATGGTTACAGCCGAGAAATGGGCCATGTTTTCCGTGCTTGAGAGCTAGCTCACCACCACATTTTGGACACGGCTCCTGTTCCAAAGCGTGTTCATGGGCAGAGAAAAGGGTGTTGTCGATTTTACTACTCATACTTACCGTTTCGTGAAAAACACACAAAAAGACAAGCTCGCGTTTATTCTAGCTAAACTCGAACTTGCCCAGATGGTTAGTGAAGAATCCCTTGTTCCTTGGTGTACAACAGCTCTTCCATTAGCGTGTAAGCGTTTTCGTTGCCAGGCACATTAAACAGCACCATCAGAATGATCCATTTGAGGTCTTCAAGCTCAAACTCACTCGTTTCTAATCCCATCACTCGGTCAATCACCATTTCGCGAGTTTCTGTGGTTAACACATTGATTTGCTCGAGAAACAATAGAAATCCTCGGCATTCCAAATCTAAACGCTGCATCTCTTTCGCTGTGTAGATACGAGTTGATGACGAAGCCATGCAAGTCGAGATTGCAGAAGAGGTGTCACTTTGCTGCAATGCGGCAAGCTCTTCTAACCAGACAAGGGCTTTGTAGATATCTTTTTGTTGGAAGCCTGCACGAAGCAACTCTTCTTCCAACTCGTCTTGTTCGACCTGTAACTCTGCATCGCTATGGATGTAGGTTTCGAATAGATACATCAGTATATCCATCATCATAGCTAGCCCCTCCCCTTTCGAATATAGCCACCTGAAACCGCAACGACATGCCCAGAGAGTTCTAACTCTAAGAGCTGCATCATGACTTCTTGGACAGGTATATTGGTCCTGTTTGCAAGAATATCAACCGGTGTAGCTTCACTTCCTACGTTAGCTAACAGCTGAGGAAATGGCAATTCTTCTTCATCATTTAACGTAGAAAATAAATCGGTACTCTGATTAATAGACCAATCAAGCAAGGACTGTATTTCATCTAAGACATCTTTCGTCTTTTCTACGAGGCAAGCGCCATGACGTATCAACTGGTTTCCACCGCAGGCATGGGGGGCATTGATTGACGCTGGCAGCGCAAATACTTCTCGACCTTGCTCAAGCGCGTAACGAGCTGTAATTAACGAGCCGCTCTTTTTCGCCGCCTCGACGACCAGTACACCAAGCGATAATCCACTAATAATACGATTACGACGCGGGAAGTTTTCTGGGCGCGGCTTGGCATTAGGCCGAAACTCAGACACCAAAGCCCCATGTTCAATAACACGTTGCGCTAAACCACGATGACGTGCCGGATAAATATTTTCTAAGCCAGATCCTAGCACCGCAATCGTCTTACCACCCGCTTGCAACGCACCATCATGCGCATGACCATCAATGCCTAAAGCGAGACCACTGGTGACAATAAAATCGTGCTGAACAAACTCTGCAGCAAACTGACGTGCATGCTGTAATCCATCAATACTCGCATTTCGACTTCCAACCATCGCGATTTGTGGCTGAGAAAGACAAGTAGGGTCTCCTTGAACAAAAAGTAGAGGTGGCGGTGCAACGATTTGTTTGAGCTGAGGTGGATAACACGGGTCAGTCAGTGTCAGGATATGATGATTTGTAGAAGCCTCAAGCCAGCTTAAACAAGCATCGACTTCTTTATCTGTTGAAGCCCAAGCTTGAATTTGCTTAGTTGTTAACCCAAGTTGTTGTAGCTGTTCAGGAGAGAAGTTTACGATGTTACGTGGCGTGTCTCTTGCCAGTAGCTTATTCATTTTGACGCCGCCAATGCCTGGCAAACAACTCAGTTTTAACCAGGCAGCGAGATCATCGTTATTTCGTCGATTCATCGATGGTTAATTCGTCCGCCAACGGTGACACCACCGAAATATCTTGGTTAATGGGTTTCGTACTGTTAGTGATCAGTGCCAAGCTAAAGTACTCATAAGGACGAATGACCAGCAACTCACCAACTTTGCTTTGAGGCAAAGTAATTTTCTTATCAAGCACGCCAAACTCTTTCTTGAACTCATCGCCGTCTTTGTAAACTGGGTGCGCGTCTTCTTTTAAATCAAACACACTGCCTTGCTTGAGATTGTCTGACGTGCCTTTATCAATCACCACGACTTGGTTAGTTGAACTAAAGCGAATACCTTCGATATTACCTAGCAACTTTGCAGAACTGCCTTGTGGCGACGGCAGCGGATAGAACGTAGTCGTGAAGTCAGTATTCTCAACCGATTGATTTGGCAACGCGATATCGTTACGTAGGATTTCTTGCATTTGCGATGTAAGCTTCAAACCTGAATAATCACTCGAAGCTTCAACGAGCTCGCCTTTGGCAATCAAACGCAGCGCGGTAATCTCTTCGGACACATCGTCACGCGAAAAGGTAGCTACTGGTCGGTAAATAGCCCAACCTGTCGCGGTCTGATTGCCATTGATATACAGCACATCTTCTGCAGTCAGATACTTACTGCCTTTGCTGCTACCCATCACTTTTGCTGCTCTGTTCAACGAATCTTTATCTAGCAACCGATCCGATTTAAGGTAAGGCATCACCAAACCTTCCGCGACCGTTGGTACCGCTTTCTTTTCCGTGATACGTGCTTTCGGGCTCAGCTTCTTAACCGGTTTTAGGCTCAACACGGGCTGACCGTTAATCCACACCAAAGACAGCTTGTCACCGGGATAAATTAAATGAGGGTTATCGATTTCCGGGTTTACTTGCCATAAACGAGGCCACAACCACGGGCTATCTAAGTACATGGCCGAAATATCCCATAGCGTATCGCCCTTCACAACTACATATGTTTGTGGCGCATCATCTTTAACAGTCAGTGGGTTCGCATCCACATTTGCTACAGCGTTGAAAGAGAAAAGTAACGGCAACGTAACACTGGCAACGTTGCGGAAAATTCGATTCATGACCCTCGTCCTTGGTCTATTAAGCAGGAACCAGAATGGAAATTGGTGCAAGGATGCTGTCATTTAGGCTATAAAATGTCTAGAATTGAGCCAACAAGGTTTGTGCTGTTTCGGCACAGTTCAATATTTCGAGTGAATATGTCTGTATTACAAGTATTAACATTCCCGGATGATCGCCTGCGCACAGTCGCAAAGCCTGTTGAAGCGGTGACACCTGAGATTCAAAAAATCGTCGATGACATGATTGAAACCATGTACGACGAAGAAGGTATTGGCCTTGCTGCAACGCAGGTTGATATCCACAAACGTATCGTAGTGATTGATATTTCAGAAACTCGCGATGAGCCGATGGTGCTAATCAACCCTGAGATTCTGGAAAAGCGTGGCGAAGATGGCATCGAAGAAGGCTGTCTGTCGGTACCAGGTGCGCGCGCACTTGTGCCTCGCGCTGCAGAAGTTACCGTTAAAGCACTGGATCGTGATGGCAAAGAGTTCACCTTTGAAGCCGACGACCTGCTAGCGATTTGTGTTCAACACGAGCTTGATCACTTACAAGGTAAGCTGTTCGTGGATTACCTATCGCCACTGAAACGCAAACGCATTCAGGACAAGCTAGCGAAAATCAAACGCTTTAACGAGAAGCAGCAAAACGCTTAATCTCGAACCATACCAATTAGAAGGAAGTCTACCTTGAGTCAGTCTTTACGAATTGTCTTTGCAGGTACTCCGGATTTCGCCGCCCGTCACTTGGCGGCGTTGTTGTCTTCGGAGCATGAAGTCATCGCGGTTTACACAAACCCAGATCGTCCAGCGGGTCGTGGCAAAAAAATGGCTGCGCCACCGGTAAAACAACTGGCGCTAGAACACAATATCCCGGTTTACCAACCTGAAAGCTTTAAGTCCGACGAAGCGAAACAAGAACTTGCCGATCTGAACGCCGACCTCATGGTTGTCGTGGCGTACGGTATGCTGCTGCCACAAGCGGTTCTTGATACCCCTAAACTGGGTTGTATCAACGTACATGGTTCTATCCTACCTCGTTGGCGTGGTGCGGCTCCAATCCAACGCTCTATTTGGGCGGGCGATGCAGAAACTGGCGTGACCATCATGCAGATGGACATCGGTCTCGACACTGGTGATATGCTGAAGATTGCAACTCTGCCAATCGAAGCGACAGATACCAGCGCTTCAATGTACGAAAAATTGGCTGAGCTTGGTCCAGAAGCCCTGATTGACTGCCTAGTAGACATTGCTGCGGGTAAAGCAGTGCCAGTGAAGCAAGACGATGAGCTAGCGAACTATGCGAAAAAGCTCAGCAAAGAAGAAGCACGCATCAACTGGAACGACGATGCGGCGCACATTGAGCGCTGCGTTCGTGCATTTAACCCATGGCCAATGAGCCACTTTGAGGCGGCAGAAAACAGCATCAAAGTATGGCAAAGCCGTGTCGCAGAGCAAACCAGTGACAAGCCAGCCGGCACCATCGTGCAAGCAGATAAAACCGGTATTTATGTTGCGACAGGCAACGGCGTACTGGTGCTAGAGCAACTGCAAGTTCCTGGCAAAAAAGCCATGTCAGTTCAGGATATTCTGAATTCGCGTGCGGCTTGGTTTGAAGTGGGCACTCTGCTGGTTTAAGCCATATTAGGGGTTATCATCCCCAATAATACGAACTTTTAGAGGGCAGAGATGCCCTCCTTTACTTTAAGGTACTCATCATGAATGTTCGCGCTGCGGCTGCTAACGTCCTGTATCTTGTCGTCGACAAGGGCCACTCACTTTCAAGCGCTCTTCCAGCGGCTCAACAAACGGTACGACCTCGTGACCACGCTCTGCTACAAGAGATCTGTTACGGTGCGCTACGTTACCTCCCTCGCCTAGAAATGATCGCAAACCAGTTGATGGATAAGCCCCTCAAAGGCAAACAACGTGTATTCCATCACCTAATTCTGGTTGGTATTTACCAACTGAGCTTCATGCGTATTCCTGCGCACGCAGCAGTTGGTGAAACGGTTGAAGGCACTAAAGAGCTGAAAGGTCCTCGTCTGCGTGGTTTGATTAACGCTGTATTGCGTAACTACCAGCGCAACCAAGAAGAACTCGACCAAATGGCCGTCAGCAACAACGCTGGCAAGTACGGTCACCCAAGCTGGTTACTAAAACTGCTGCAAGAGGCCTACCCACAGCAATGGGAAAGCATTGTTGAAGCGAACAACCAAAAAGCACCAATGTGGCTGCGTGTGAACCATCAACACCACACTCGTGATGAATACCTTGCGCTGCTCAAAAATGAAAACATTGATAGCACGCCACACACAGAAGCAATGGACGCCATAAAATTGGCCGCACCATGTGATGTGATGAAGCTACCTGGTTTTGAAAAAGGTTGGGTTTCGGTCCAAGATGCGGCGGCGCAGCTCTCGATCAACTACCTAAAACCACAAGACGGCGAACTGATTTTAGATTGCTGTGCAGCGCCAGGTGGCAAGACGGCGCACATTCTAGAGCGCACGTCGGGCAGTGAAGTGGTCGCGATTGACTGCGACGACACACGCTTGAAACGTGTGCATGAAAACCTGAAGCGTCTCAACCTTCAGGCAAAAGTGGTTTGCGGTGATGCGCGTAATCCACAAGAATGGTGGCAAGGCGAGCAATTTGATCGCATTTTGCTGGATGCCCCATGTTCTGCGACTGGCGTGATTCGTCGTCACCCAGACATCAAATGGCTACGTCGTGCAGACGACATCGCCGCATTAGCAGAGCTACAGAGTGAAATTTTTGATGCCATGTGGACGCAACTGAAACCCGGCGGCACCATGGTTTACGCGACTTGTTCAATCACACCGCAAGAAAACGTGGAGCAAGTAAAAGCGTTTTTAGCACGTACCGCGGATGCGCAACTGCTGGATTCTGATCCCGACCAGCCTGGTCGTCAAATTCTACCAGGCGAAGAAGATATGGATGGTTTCTACTACGCAGTGCTAACTAAAACACACGCGTAACAGCATGCTAAATAGGGCGATTGGAGTGATTTCAATCGCCTTTTTCAGATACGAGAAAAGAGTATGAAGATCATTATTCTTGGTGCAGGTCAGGTTGGCGGCACACTGGCAGAAAACCTAGTGGGTGAAAACAACGACATCACCATCGTCGACAACAATGCCGACCGACTGCGTGAATTGCAGGACAAATACGACCTGCGTGTGGTCAATGGCCATGCGAGCCACCCAGACGTGCTGCACGAAGCTGGCGCGCAAGACGCCGATATGCTCGTCGCAGTAACCAACACTGATGAAACCAACATGGCCGCCTGTCAGGTCGCGTTCACTCTATTCAATACCCCAAACCGCGTTGCGCGTATTCGCTCTCCAGAATACTTGGCAGAAAAAGAAGCCCTGTTTAAATCTGGCGCTATTCCTGTTGATCACCTTATCGCACCAGAAGAACTCGTTACGAGCTACATCGAACGTCTGATCCAATACCCAGGCGCGCTGCAAGTGGTGAGCTTTGCTGAACAGAAAGTCAGCCTAGTGGCGGTGAAAGCCTACTATGGTGGCCCGCTGGTGGGTAATGCGCTGTCTGCTTTGCGTGAGCACATGCCGCACATCGATACCCGTGTGGCGGCTATTTTCCGTCAAGGCCGTCCGATTCGCCCACAAGGTACCACCATCATTGAAGCCGACGATGAAGTGTTCTTCGTTGCAGCAAGTAATCATATTCGCTCAGTGATGAGTGAGCTTCAGCGCCTAGAAAAACCGTACCGCCGCATCATGATTGTTGGCGGGGGTAACATCGGCGCAAGCTTGGCTAAACGCCTAGAGCAAACTTACAGCGTGAAGCTGATTGAGCGTAACTACCAGCGTGCAGAAAAGCTCTCTGAGCAACTAGAAAACACCATCGTGTTCTGCGGTGATGCGGCAGACCAAGAGCTTCTCTCGGAAGAGAACATCGACCAAGTCGACGTCTTCATCGCGCTGACCAACGAAGATGAAACCAACATCATGTCTGCAATGTTGGCAAAACGCATGGGCGCTAAAAAAGTGATGGTGCTGATCCAACGTGGCGCTTATGTAGACCTGGTACAAGGCGGCGTAATTGATGTAGCAATCTCACCTCAGCAAGCCACTATTTCAGCCTTGCTAACGCACGTTCGTCGCGCTGATATCGTAAACGTATCCTCACTTCGCCGCGGCGCTGCGGAAGCGATTGAAGCCGTCGCTCACGGTGATGAAAGTACATCTAAAGTGGTTGGACGTGCGATTGGAGATATAAAGCTTCCACCTGGGACCACCATTGGTGCTATCGTTCGTGGCGAAGAAGTTCTTATTGCCCACGACCGTACGGTCATCGAGCAGGATGACCATGTGGTGATGTTCCTGGTCAACAAAAAATACGTATCAGACGTCGAAGCGCTATTCCAGCCGAGTCCATTCTTCCTCTAGGATTTTCCTATGGTCAACTTACGTCCCGTACTGTTTGTTATTGGGCTGGTTTTATCCAAACTGGCCCTGTTTATGTACGTGCCGACTTTGGTCGCTTTCTTTACCGGTACGGGGGGATTCCTCGATTTCGCCCAAGCCGTTGTGATCACGCACCTTGCCGCCTTCATCTGCCTAACGATAGGTCGAACCGCCAAGTTCAAACTCAGCGTACGCGATATGTTCCTCATCACCAGTTTGGTTTGGACCATCGCGAGTGCGTTTGCCGCCTTGCCATTTGTGTTTATCAACCACATCAGCTTCACCGACGCCTACTTCGAAACGATGTCGGGTATCACCACGACGGGCTCAACGGTGCTCAGTGGCCTAGACAACATGGCGCCGAGCATATTGCTGTGGCGCTCTATTTTACAATGGCTTGGTGGCATTGGTTTTATCGTGATGGCGGTAGCAGTGTTACCTATGCTGAATGTCGGTGGTATGAAGCTATTCCAAACCGAATCATCAGATTGGTCGGATAAAAGTAGTCCAAGAGCGAAAACGGTCGCCAAAAACATCGTAGCGGTATATTTAATGCTAACGGGCCTATGTATTTTGGGCTACTTGATCACCGGCATGAACCTGTTCGAAGCAATCAACCATGCCTTTACTACGCTATCGACGGGTGGATACTCTACATCTGATGGGTCAATGAACCACTTCTCTAATGGCGCACATTGGGTGGCCACTACCTTTATGTTCTTAGGTGGTTTGCCGTTTTTGCTCTTTATCGCCGCGTTACGTAAACGCCGTATTGATGTGTTGGTTAACGACGCTCAAGTTAGAGGATTTTCGTACCTGTTCGTATTCTCAAGCTTAGTGATTTCAGCTTGGTTAGTGATTCGAGATGGGTACACCATTTTGGATGCCCTGCGAGTGTCGATGTTTAATATTGTCTCTGTCGTCACCACAACTGGCTTTGGCTTAGAAGACTTCACCGCATGGGGCGCATTACCCACCACTCTTTTCGCATTCTTAATGATGGCGGGGGCATGCTCAGGCTCAACGTCTGGCGGGATCAAAATCTTCCGCTTCCAAATTGCAATGACGCTGCTAAACAAACAAATGATGAAGTTGATTCACCCTTCAGGAGTGTTTGTACAGCGTTATAACCAGCGACCGGTGAATGATGATATTGTTCGCTCAGTGGTGGCATTTGGCTTGATGTTTTTTATCACTATTATCTTTATCGCGGGTTGTTTAAGTGCACTAGGCCTCGACCCTGTGACCAGTATTTCTGGCTCAATCACCGCCGTTGCCAATGTTGGCCCTGGTATGGGCAGTGTGATTGGCCCGACAGGCAACTTCGCGCCTCTGCCCGATACTGCCAAATGGCTCTTAAGCTTTGGGATGTTAATGGGCCGCTTGGAAATTCTGACTATTCTTGTACTGTTCTTTCCTGCGTTTTGGCGCCGCTAAGCAGACTCTAATTAAAAGGTATAACAATGAAAACATGGATTACTCTGGCGACCCTACTTGCCGCCTCATCCACATACGCCGCCGAGGTCATCACTTTAGCCGATGGTCGAGAAGTGAAGTTGAACGATGACTTTACCTGGGAATACGTCATGAAAAAACCGGCGCAGCAAGCGACGGAGACACAAACAACAGCAAGCGTAGTTGAAACAATCGCAGCTCCTGCGATTGCGACAATTCCAGTGGTAACGAAAACCGTTGGCACGACCGTGGTGGTAAACGCCAAAAAGCCAACCATGCAGCTATCAGATTCAGGTGTGGATGTATTGATTGGTTCAGCAAGCTATCAAAGCGGTGAGCTTATTTTGCCTACATCAATCACTAACCAAAGCTCTCAATCTGTCATTCAAGTGGAAGTTGAGGTGCAAGTGTTTGATATGTCTGGTCAGCAACTGGCAAAAGAAAACGTGACTGTTTGGCAATCCATCAAGCGCATGGCGGATACCTACCTGCGACCACAGCAAGCGGAACAAGGTAAGAGCATTAAATTGGCTGTACCGCAATCACAGCAATACCAGTTTTCAGCCAAAGTGCTAGAGGTAAAAACTCGCTAATACGTGTTTAATATTCTTTGTTGAGCCTATCGGCTAGATAGGCTCAACAAAGTAATAAATCGCAAAGAAATGGCACACGCAGCCAGCCAAAACAAAGCCGTGCCAAATCGCATGGTTAAAGGGAATACGCTTCGCAACGTAGAAAATCACCCCCAGTGAATACACAATTCCACCAGCGGCAAGCAGTGTAAGTCCGCCGACATCCAAGTTAATAGCTAATTGATAAATCACAATCAACGATAACCATCCCATCACCAAATACGTCATCAAAGAAAGCTTTTTAAATCGATAGACGAACGCAACTTTCATGATGATGCCGATCAACGCAATGCTCCAAATAACGATCATCAACCCAAATGCTAGAGGTGTTCTTAAGCTGACTAACAAGAAAGGGGTATAGCTGCCTGCTATCAAAAGATAAATAGCACAATGGTCGAAGGTTTTTAGCCAACGTTTCGCTTTGGGATGAGGGATCGCATGATAGAGCGTCGAGGCCAAAAATAGCACGATAATACTCGCACCATAAATCGCCATACTGGTAAGCGTTAAAGTGTCAGCTTGATGGTCTATGGCTTTAACTAACAGCAGTATCAAGCCAACAATACCAAAAATCATCCCTATACCGTGGGTGATGGTATTGGCCAGTTCTTCACGTTGACTGTATTGAGGTTTCTGCAGCTCGGACATCAATGCGCCTATACTAGAGTTTGAAATTTGCTCTAGTATGGCACATTAGGCTTACACGTGTAAGCTTAAATTAAGACTCATGAACGGCAGTAGTTTGATCGAGATAATTGAGTACCAGTTCGCCAACTTGATCTGGCTTAGTCGTGGCAGGAATGGTCAGCTCTCGCTTGAGTTTGCCACTACCCAGTAAGCTCGCGAGCATGCCACCTTGCCCCTTGCGTGTGCGGTCAACTTCAAACCACAACTTGAGCTCTTGCTCACTGCGGTGGGCAACAAATTCTAATTCGCGCCACACGCCGTGGTAAGGTCCGTCGGTTGGCACCAGTTCAAACTCTTGCACAAATGGTAGATCGAATCCTTTCACTTCCTCGCATTCCACCTGGCGAATTCGTAAACCTTGCGCTTCAAATGCAGATAGTACCGCATCCATCAGTGGATCAGGTCGGACGGTGAGGATGTCTTTATCAGTCGGATCCAAAGCAGCAGCAACGTCTAAGCCAGTTTCTAACCATACTTTGGCATCACCAATGGTGACAGGCGTGTTCCAAGGCACATCGAGCTTAACATCGAAGGTACGCTCTTCGCCGGAATGGATGGTAAATGCGTAAGGGAGACTCCACTTAGCAAGCACATGAGTTTGAGGTACTCGGCGCATGCTGTGTCCTTCTCGCGCACCACGGTCATCAGGGGCTTCTGCGATGTAGCGGCAACAGAGTTTTAAATCAATGTTGTCGATCGCTTGTTCAGTCGCACCACCATATACATGGATCGACACATCCACACTTTGACCTGGGTATAGCACGTCTTGGTTTAAGATTGAGTCGACCTTCGCGCTCCCAATCCCAAAACTGGCAAGTGTCTTCTTCAAAAATGACATAGGCACCTCCTTCATCGAGATCTCATACTACTACTGCTGATCGTGGGATCAAACAAAAATTGCCTCGAACATCGCGACAAAATGACAAAATCTAAACAATTCAATTGCTCAACTATCGACCAATTATTACAAGGATGCTAATCTTACACTTGATATGCATGCATATCGGTATTCCTGACTCATTAACTGGATTGGCGAGAGCCAGAAGAGTGATTCTTCAATCTTGTTGGAGCCTAGCTCATAATGATTCAGGCCATTACATCGGCAATGGATATGCCTGACAGTTAGGTAAATTAATGCGCCCAACAACAGTCAGGTTCGCACACACTAATACTAGTGCAATGCGCCGCCGCAGTGGCTTTACTACTGCACCAAAGGCAAAGCAAGTTGCGCCAGCAATGACATTGGTTGAGAAGACAGCAATGATGTCGAGTGTTCCGGCCAAAGTTATCAAAGCAGCTTAATCAAAAGCGCGGCGCCAGCTGCGCTTTTTTCTTTGCACGCGACTCATAAAGCTTCAAAGACTTAGAACAAACTACAGTGAAAGAGATCGTTTTTCCTATTTGGTCTTAGCAAAGCAATTTGGTACCTTTACTGCTAATTACACCTATAAATTCTGTGGAGAAAGAAATGAAGTGTCATCGCATTGAAGAGCTGCTTGAGCTACTAGAGCCTGAATGGCATAAAGATCAAGAGCTGAACCTCTTGCAGTTCATCGTTAAGCTGGCAAAAGAAGCAGGCTATAAAGGAAAGCTAGAAGATCTGACCGACGATGTACTGATCTACCACCTTAAAATGCGTAATAGCAGCAAAGATGAAATGATCCCTGGACTCAAAAAAGACCAAGAGGACGATTTTAAAACGGCGATCCTACGCGCTCGTGGCATCATCAAATAACTAGCTCAACAGCCAGTATTCTTTAAGCGACTCTCTCTGTGAGTCGCTTTTTTATAACCAAAGTTTTTAGTCCCACAATTGGTTATAACTGTTCAGCCAATTATCAGGTTAACTGTACTGATTTTTGTTGTTAAACATTGACTGCGTTAAAGAAACGGAATTGTTATTGATTGTATAATCGCCGTTCATCAGTATTTACTAAAATAATTATGTTCGGTCATCTTTATGACGGAACGAGCAGCAATGTCATCGAGCGACATCAATAGAAATGACGCCGTACATTATAAAAGCCTAAGAAGGATGAGTGCATGAGTCAGGACAAGATCGATATCAAAGATGTGACTCCTAAAACCTATAATCCCAAAACCCATAAAGGAAACGGGGATCGGTTCAACCCAAGTAATCGCATCTATGTACGCGAAAGCAAAGGGACTTACCAGAAACTGCGTCGTTACGGTGGTTGGTTTTTACTGCTTCTCTTCGCTTTGATACCGTGGATCCCTTACGGTGAACGTCAAGCGATCTTGCTTGATATTGGCAACCAGCAGTTCAACTTTTTCGGTACCACGTTGTACCCACAAGATCTTACCCTACTCGCCTTGCTGTTTGTGATCGCGGCGTTTGGGTTGTTCTTTATTACCACCTTCTTAGGTCGAGTTTGGTGTGGCTATCTCTGCCCACAAACCGTCTGGACCTTCATGTATATCTGGTTTGAAGAGAAGCTCGAAGGTAGTGCCAATAAACGCCGTAAACAAGACTCCAATAAGCTGACGGCGAATTTAGCGATGCGTAAAACCGTCAAACATATAGCTTGGTTTGCCATTGCACTCGCCACTGGTTTTACTTTTGTTGGCTACTTCGTGCCAATGAAGCAATTGGTTATCGACTTTTTCACCTTTAACGCCAACTTCTGGCCCGTCTTTTGGGTAATGTTCTTTGCCATTTGTACCTATGGTAATGCTGGTTGGATGCGTTCCATCATGTGTATTCACATGTGTCCTTACGCGCGCTTCCAGTCTGCCATGTTTGATAAAGACACCTTCATCGTTGGCTACGATGCAAAACGTGGGGAAAAACGTGGCCCACGTCCGCGTAAAGCCGATCCAAAGCAACTTGGTTTGGGTGATTGTATTGATTGTGATTTGTGTGTGCAGGTGTGCCCAACAGGTATCGATATTCGTGACGGCTTGCAGTATGAATGTATCAACTGTGGCGCCTGTATTGATGCGTGTGATAACACCATGGATCGCATGGGCTACGAGAAAGGCTTAATTAGTTACACCACCGAGCATCGCTTATCGGGTAAGAGTACCAAAGTCATGCGTCCGAAGCTGTTAGGCTATGGTGCCGTACTACTCGTCATGGTCGGTCTTTTCTTTGCCCAAATTGCAGCGGTAGACCCAGCCGGCATGAGTGTTATTCGCGACCGTAACCAACTGTTCCGCGTTAATGGCTCGGGAGAAGTAGAAAACACCTACACCCTCAAGGTGATCAACAAAACTCAGCAAGTGCAAGAGTACTCGTTGGATGTTGAAGGGCTATCCGATGTAAGCTGGTATGGTAAGCAGACAATTCAGGTCCAGCCAGGTGAGGTATTGAACCTGCCAATGAGTCTTGGTGCCGATCCTGACAAGCTAAACTCTGCGATTACGACAATTCAGTTTATACTCACCGATAAGAGCAACGAATTCACTATTGAAGTAGAAAGCCGTTTTATTAAAAAACTATAGCGCTACTTCAGTGACTAACGGAAAAAGGCTCAGTAATGAGCCTTTTTGTTTATATGTCCCAAAATATGTTTAACTTTGACGCCCTTACCCCAGACTTTATGTGGTACGCGTTAGAAAGCATCGGCGTTCGCGCAGAATCAGGCTTTCTTCCCCTCAATAGCTACGAAAACCGTGTTTATCAATTCACTGACGAAGAGCGTCGTCGTTATGTCGTCAAGTTTTACCGTCCTGAACGTTGGAGCAATGAACAGATCCAAGAGGAACACGACTTTACTTTAGAGCTGATTGGCAATGAGATCCCCGTCGCACCACCTGTGCGCATCAACGGTGAAACCCTGCATCACTATCAAGGCTATGCTTTTGCGCTGTTTGATAGCGTGGGTGGTCGCCAATACGAGGTTGACAATTTAGATCAGCTCGAAGGTGTAGGGCGTTTCCTTGGCCGCATCCATAAAGTCGGCAGCCGCCAAGCCTTCCAACATCGCCCTACGATCGGCTTACAAGAATACCTGTATCAACCAAGAGAGATTCTGCAAAACGCCAATATGATTCCAATGCACTTGGAGAACAGCTTCTTCAATGACTTGGATATGCTGATCAAATCAATTGAAAGCCACTGGCAAGAAGGTTTCAATATGATTCGTTTGCATGGCGATTGCCACCCAGGCAATATTTTGTGGCGAGATGGCCCTATGTTTGTTGATTTGGATGACGCTCGTAACGGCCCTGCAGTACAAGACTTATGGATGCTATTGAACGGTGAACGCCAAGACAAACTGATGCAGTTGGATATTGTTTTAGAGGCTTACCAAGAGTTTTGCGACTTTAATCCTGCAGAATTGAAACTAATCGAGCCACTTCGCGGTCTACGAATGGTGCACTATATGGCATGGCTAGCAAAACGTTGGCATGACCCTGCATTTCCTCTCGCTTTTCCATGGTTTAATGAGCCAAAATACTGGGAAGGTCAGGTCCTTGCATTTAAAGAGCAGATCGCCGCTTTAGAAGAAGCACCGCTGTCTTTAATGCCTCAGTGGTAAGTCAGGCCAAAAATTCAAAAATGGAGATATTTCGATGAAAAAACTGTTCGCACTGTTTTCTATGCTGATGTTAAGCCTGTCGGCACATGCAGCGCAATTCAAAGAAGGTGAACATTACAAAGTATTGGATCTTGAGGCATCAAAAAAACCTCTTGTGACGGAGTTTTTCTCTTTCTACTGCCCGCACTGTAATAGCTTTGAACCGGTTATCCAGCAACTGAAAAAGCAGTTACCAGAAGGTACTAAGCTATTAAAAAACCACGTTTCTTTCATGGGTGGCAACATGGGCCCATCAATGAGCAAAGCCTACGCAACGATGGTTGCATTAAAAGTGGAAGACAAAATGGTGCCAGTGATGTTTAACCGCATCCACAATCTAAAGAAAGCACCACGTAATGATGAAGAACTTCGTCAAATCTTCCTTGATGAAGGTGTAGATGCGAAAAAATTCGATTCTGCATTCAAAGGCTTCGCGGTTGATTCAATGGTTCGCCGTATGGACAAGCAATTTGAAAACAGCGGTCTAACCGGCGTTCCTGCGGTTATCGTTAACAACAAATACCTAGTTCAAGCACAAAGCATCAAAACGATGGATGAGTACTTCTCTCTGGTGAACTACTTGCTGACACTAAAATAAGCACATCGATATCAATCAAAAGGGGAGCACGTCGCTCCCCTTTTGTTTACTTGTAAATCTCTTGTAGTAACCGATCTTTTTCTTGCCACACATCACTCAGCCATTGTTGAAATTGCCGCTTATAGGGCTTATCGTTGAAGTAATCACCAAGCACTCTTTCATCAACGGGTAACACATTTACACGCACAACCACCTTGCTCATGCGGCCCATCAATAAATCCTTGAACGGTTTATGCGTATTTTCTGGGTACGCCAACGTAACGTCGATAATGCTCTCGAACTGTTCCCCCATCGCCGCTAACGTGTACGCAATCCCGCCCGATTTTGGTTGCAGCAAATATTGATAGTTTGCTTTACTCTTACGCTGCTTTTCTTCGGTAAATCGGGTTCCTTCGACATAGTTAACCACTGTGGTTGGAGTGTGTTTGAATTTAGCGCACGAGCGACGTGTCGTTTCTAAATCTTGACCTCGCTTATGAGGATTGCGGATCAGATACTCTCGCGAATAGCGACGCATAAATGGCATGTCGAGCGCCCAACACGCCATCCCGATGAAAGGCACATACAGCAGTTGTTGCTTGAGGAAAAACTTCGGCATGGGAATACGGTCTTTAAACACGCAGCAAAGCACAACAATATCTGTCCAACTGAGATGATTACTGATCAGCAGATACCACCCGTCTTTTTTAAGCGCTTCACCGCCCTGAACATCCCACTCAACACGGTTAGATACCGCCAGAATGCACGCATTAACGGTAGCCCATAACCACATCACCTTATTGGCACAAACGGTCGCTATCGCTTTTAGCTTTACGCCAGGAAGCAATATTTTAAATACAGCGATAACACAAATTGCGAGTGAACAAACCGCAGAATTGAGAATCACAAAAGAAGCGTTAAAAAAAAATAACAAATATGCCAACATGATAGTCAAACAACAGTGATAATGTGTGAAGAATAAAACAGCGTGTAATTATACTGCGCCTTTGCCACATTGGAACATGCGTGGAAATGGTCAGATTTGTTACCGCAACCAATATGTGCACCACTCATTCGACAACAAGGAGATAACGAATGAAACCAAGGCTACTTCTCTTGCCTTTGGCCTTTGTCGTCAGTTCTGCTCAGGCTCAACTCGCTGAAACCGCAGGTTTTGGCGGTGAAATTTCGCTGAATGCCGGATTCATATCATCAGAATCCAATTTCAATACAGAAAATAGTAACACCATCGATTCTCTCGATAAGCGTGCCGATAGTGACAGTTCCGTTATCGCTGCACCGCTAGGGAGTGTGACATACACCTTTGGTAGCCGACTCAACCACCAAGTTTACGCCGGTACCACACGCTCAGATGTCGCGGTAGGTACACTCGCTTTTCAGTTGGGCTATCAACACGAGCTACAATCTGGCACCGTGCTCGATGTTTCCTATCTGCCGACGGTACTCAAAGGCGAAACTTGGCGCAACCCTTATCAAGTAGGAACCGCACGTAAAGAGACGGATGTTGACGGCAATGCGTATCGCTTTCAGATCAAAGGGTTGATTGATAAGAACTTCAACCTTGATCTTGCTTATGCTGATAAAGACATCGAGCAGGAGGCAGTGACCGACCGCTCACTTGCTCGCGATGCTAACCTTTACTACGTCAAAGGCGACTATCGCATTCCACTCAACCAAACGTCTATGTTGCAACCCGCTTTCACCTACATCAATCAAGATGCCGACGGTAAGGCGGAATCATTTGATTCGTACGGGTTTGACATCAGCTGGTTTAAATTTATCAATCGCCATCGATTGGCTCTCACCGCGGGTTACGCATGGAAAGACTATCAAGCCGCTAGCCAAACTTTTGCTAAAACACGAAATGACGACACCATCAGCCTATTTGCGGCCTACGAATATCAAAACGTATTTGACTGGCAAGACTGGTCGTTCATTTCTTTAGCCGGCTATAGCCAAACTGACTCGAATATCACGTTTTATGAGGAGAAAGAGTACCTATTGTCACTTGGTCTCAACTACACCTTCTAACGTCCTTCATCGCAACAAGGCGCTCACAACACTTGTTGCGATGACACTTTGCTGTCTATACCGCTTGCGCCGTAAGCTGTTTCAGTAAACGGTCCATCGCTCGATACCCAAGTGCCTCGGCCAAGTGCGTTCGTTCAATTTGCTCCGCCCCATCCAGATCGGCGATTGTTCGCGCCACTTTGATAATACGATGATACGCACGAATCGAGAGCCCTAAACGATGCAAAGCGGTTTCAAGAAACTCAGCATCACTCTTATGCAAGGGACAAAACGCCTCAATTTCTCGACTACCTAGCAGTGCATTGACCTTACCACTGCGGTTTAGCATATTGTTACGCGCATGGCTCACACGCGCTTTTACGATAGCAGTCGGCTCACCACGATCACCTCCTTCTGCTAATGTCCCTTTGGGCAAAGCTGGGATTTCTAAAGACATATCAAAGCGATCTAACAGTGGTCCAGATAATCGACCAAGGTAGCGCAAAATAGCTTGTGGATTGGTGCGCGCTTGATTGCCTTCGTAATATCCTGTCGGGCTTGGGTTCAATGCTCCAACTAATTGGAAGCGAGCCGGAAAGCGTGTTTTACCTTGCGCTCGAGAGATAATGATCTCGCCAGATTCGAGCGGTTCGCGTAACGAGTCTAGAACTTTACGATCAAATTCGGGCATTTCATCGAGAAACAATAACCCGTTGTGGGCTAAAGAGATCTCCCCTGGTCTGGGTACCGAACCACCGCCGACTAATGCCGCCATTGAACTTGAATGATGCGGAGAACGAAACGGACGCGACTTCCAGTTATGCTCATTAATTTCACTCTGAGTCAACGATGCCACCGAAGCGGTTTCCATTGCTTCTTCGTCACTCATTTCCGGTAATAAGTCACACAAACGCGAAGCCAACATCGTTTTTCCAGTACCTGGCGGGCCAAGGAAAAGTAAGTTGTGGTTTCCAGCGGCAGCAATCTCCAGTGCTCGCTTACCTTGTTGTTGGCCAATAATATCTTGTAAGTCTCGACCATGTTTTTCGATCGTTTTTCGCTTAGGCGTTTGAAAAAGATTCAGTCGATGTTGACCACAAAGCTCGGCACATACTTCCAGTAATGATTGGGCCGATTTATGTTGTTCCTTCCCCACTAGCGCCGCCTGATCGCCATTCACATGTGGGACGACCAAATGACGTTGAATCTTACTGGCTTCCAGCGCAGCAGGCAGCACACCTTTTACAGGTCTTAGACCACCAGATAGCGCCAACTCACCAACAAATTCGTAGTTTTTGAGCTTATCTGTCGCGATTTGCTCTGAAGCGGCCAAAATTCCCAATGCAATAGGAAGATCAAAACGCCCTCCCTCCTTGGGTAGATCTGCCGGAGCCAAGTTCACGGTGATCCGCTTAGCAGGAAATTGAAAGTTAGAATTAATGATCGCACTGCGTACGCGATCTTTGGACTCTTTTACCGTTGTCTCTGGCAAGCCTACTAAGGTAAACCCTGGCATGCCGTTGCTGATATGAACTTCTACACTAACCGATGGCGCTTGCACCCCGACGCTTGCTCGACTATGAATGATTGCCAGCCCCATACGTTCCTCAATTTTTTTGAACACTCTGTAAACAAATGTTTTATCTAGTTGGTTATGTTATATACCGCGTCCCAATTGAGAGTTAATGTGAAAAAAGAATGACTTTTTGCTTGTCATGCAGCGGAATTGTGTGATACCACTAATGACGCAAACAATTTCGTAGAACATTACACAACATTTTTTAACGAAAAAAGAACGACAGACAGATGAACCTTTTCGCTCATATCAACGCACTGCTAGCCCTGATTATCGTGGTCATTATTGGCACCGCGCGGGGTATTGTGGGCGAAAGGTAACCACAAATTACAAAAAACCCCCGCACTGAAAAGTCCGGGGGTTTTTTTACAACTACAAGTTGTCATCTGTCTAACCCTCGGACAGTTTAACGGGAAGAATGGGAGTGCACATGAAGTGCAATAAATATGGCAATCGCTACGAGCCACAACGTAGCAAAGGAGGTTTACGATGACTGGTGCACAACTTGTCGTAGCCGCTTTAAGACAGCAAGGCATCGAAACCGTTTTTGGCTACCCCGGCGGGGCCATCATGCCAATCTATGATGCTTTGTATGACGGTGGGGTGGAACACATCCTATGCCGTCACGAGCAAGGGGCCGCTATGGCAGCTATCGGGATGGCTCGTTCCACTCAAGACGTTGCTGTGTGCATGGCAACTTCTGGCCCAGGAGCCACTAACCTTGTTACCGGCCTTGCCGACGCTTTCCTTGACTCCGTACCTCTAGTTGCCATCACAGGCCAGGTTGCTAGCTCTCATATCGGTACCGATGCATTCCAAGAAATGGATGTGATCGGAATGTCCCTAGCCTGTACTAAGCACAGCTATCTCGTGACCGAAATTGAAGATCTAGCTCCGACACTTGCCGAAGCCTTTGAGGTCGCAAAAACCGGTCGTCCGGGTCCTGTCATTGTCGATATCGCCAAAGACGTTCAACTCGCTCAAGCACCTACAGACCTTCTTCCTCCATACATAGCACCAGCAATCGAAGATGTCAGCGCTGAAGATATCAAACGTGCGCAAGATGTGCTGGCAGCATCTACTCGCCCAGTGTTGTATGTTGGTGGTGGCGTGCAACTTGCGAAAGCAACCGATGCAGTACGCGAATTTCTTCGCTTAAACCCAATGCCTGCAGTTAGCACATTAAAAGGTCTCGGTACCATTGAACGCCATGATCCTCACTATCTTGGTATGTTGGGTATGCATGGCACCAAAGCCGCCAACCTAGTGGTTCAAGAAGCCGATCTATTGATCGTGGTTGGCGCGCGTTTTGATGACCGTGTGACGGGTAAGCTCGATACGTTTGCACCAAATGCGAAAGTGATTCACATCGACATTGATGCTGCGGAGATTCATAAACTGCGCCACGCCAACGCACCATTACGTGGCGACATCAACACCATTCTTCCTCAGCTAGAGCTGACTCAAGATATCTCACCGTGGGTTCATCACAGTGAAAGTCTGCGCAGCGGCTTTAAGTGGCGTTACGACCACCCAGGCGAGTTAATCTACGCACCGCTATTGCTTAAACAACTGTCTGACATGATGCCAGATAGCTCAATTGTCTCGACCGACGTCGGTCAGCATCAGATGTGGGCAGCGCAACATATCCAGCCACGCGAACCACAAAATTTTATCACTTCTGCTGGCCTTGGCACCATGGGCTTTGGCTTGCCAGCAGCGATGGGCGCTGCAGTCGCACGTCCTGATGATCAGTCTATCCTTATTACAGGTGACGGTTCATTTATGATGAACGTTCAGGAATTGGGCACGCTGAAGCGTCGGCAGATTCCAGTGAAGATTGTCCTTCTTAATAACCAACGTCTTGGCATGGTTCGCCAATGGCAGTCATTGTTCTTTGACGGTCGCCACAGTGAAACCATTCTTGATGACAACCCAGATTTCGTGATGTTAGCAAAAGCGTTCGATATCCCGGGCAAAACCATCACCAAGAAAGAAGAAGTCGAACCTGCTCTCAAAGAGATGCTAGCGAGTGAAACTTCTTACATGCTTCACGTTTTGATTGATGAAGAAGAAAACGTGTGGCCATTGGTGCCACCTGGCGCATCAAACAGTGATATGTTGGAAAATACATAGGAGACAATCGCATGGACAGATATTTACTCGACATCAAAGCCGATGACAAACCGGTACTGTTGGAGCGCGTTCTACGTGTGATTCGTCACCGAGGCTTCGTGATCAAACAAGTCGCTGCTACGCAAAACCACGAAAGCAAAGTAGCCAGCGTCGAGATCATCGTCGACAGCGATCGACCAATCTCGTTTTTGATCAATCAAATAGAGAAGTTGTGGGACGTTCGTAAGGTTGAGGTGCTAAAAATCCGCAACGATGAACTGCCAAATCACAACTTACAACAACACGTAAGTGCATAAGGAAGGCAACAAATGGCAACGAAAACTGCAGATTTCATTTGGTTTAATGGTGAGATGGTTCCATGGGCAGAGGCGAACGTTCACGTTCTGACTCACGCAATGCACTATGGCACATCCGTGTTTGAAGGCGTGCGCTGTTACAACACACCAAAAGGCCCAATAGTCTTCCGTCACCGTGAGCATGCACAACGTTTAAAAGATTCCGCCAAGATTTACCGCTTTCCGATCCCTTTCTCTGTAGAGGAAATCATGGAAGCGACCCGCGAAACACTGCGCCAAAACAAACTCGACAGCGCTTACATTCGTCCATTGGGTTTTGTCGGTAATGTTGGCTTAGGCGTATGTCCACCAGTTGGCACTGAGATGGATCTAATCATTGCAGCATTTCCTTGGGGCTCTTACTTAGGCGAAGAAGCGCTAGAAAAAGGTGTCGATGCGATGATTTCAAGCTGGAACCGCGCTGCGCCAAACACCATCCCAACTGCGGCTAAAGCAGGCGGTAACTACCTATCTTCACTACTGGTTGGTGGTGAAGCGCGTCGTCACGGTTACGACGAAGGTATTGCGCTAAGCGTAGATGGTTACCTATCGGAAGGGGCTGGTGAAAACATCTTCGTTATCAAAGATGGCGTAATCACCACACCACCAGCAACTAGCGCGATTCTACCGGGCATCACTCGTGACTCGATCATGACAATTGCACGCGATAAAGGCTACAAAGTACGTGAGGCGAACATTGCTCGTGAAGCCCTTTACCTTGCCGATGAAGTCTTCATGACCGGTACTGCGGCTGAGATTGTACCAGTGGCAACCATCGACAAAATTGAAGTAGGCACAGGTAAACGCGGCCCAATCACTAAAGAACTACAAGCAGCCTACTTTGGCCTATTTGACGGCACCACGGAAGATAAGTGGGGCTGGTTAGACTATGTGTACCCAGAACAGAAGTAAGAAGGATTTAAGAAATGCCAAAATATAGATCAGCTACCACCACACATGGTCGTAACATGGCGGGGGCACGCGCGCTGTGGCGTGCAACGGGCGTGAAAGAAGAAGACTTCGGTAAACCAATCATCGCCGTTGTAAACTCGTTTACTCAATTTGTTCCGGGTCACGTACACCTGAAAGACATGGGTCAGCTTGTAGCACGCGAAATCGAAAAAGCTGGCGGTATTGCGAAAGAATTCAACACCATCGCGGTTGATGATGGTATCGCAATGGGTCACGGCGGCATGCTGTACTCACTGCCTTCACGCGAACTGATCGCAGACTCTGTGGAGTACATGGTCAACGCGCACTGTGCCGATGCCATGGTATGTATCTCTAACTGTGACAAAATCACTCCGGGAATGTTGATGGCATCTATGCGTCTCAACATCCCGGTTATCTTTGTTTCTGGTGGTCCAATGGAAGCGGGTAAAACCAAGCTTTCTGATCAGATCATCAAACTAGACCTTGTAGATGCGATGATCCAAGGCGCGGATCCAAAAGTGTCTGATGAGCAAAGCGAGCAGATCGAACGCAGCGCATGTCCAACGTGTGGATCGTGTTCAGGCATGTTCACTGCAAACTCAATGAACTGTCTAACGGAAGCACTGGGTCTTTCTCAACCAGGTAACGGTTCTATGCTGGCAACGCACGCTGACCGTGAACAACTGTTCCTTAATGCAGGTCGTCGCATCGTTGAACTGACTCGTCGTTACTACGAGCAAGATGACGAATCAGCACTGCCACGCAACATCGCTACGTTTGATGCGTTCGAAAATGCGATGGCACTGGATATTGCAATGGGTGGCTCAACCAACACCATTTTGCACCTGTTGGCTGCAGCGCAAGAAGGTGAAGTGGATTTCGATATGGAAGATATCGATCGCCTATCACGCCAAGTACCACACCTATGTAAAGTGGCACCATCTACCCAGAAATATCACATGGAAGACGTACACCGCGCTGGTGGCGTCATGGCAATTCTTGGTGAGTTAGATCGTGCAGGTCTTCTACACAATGATGCGCGCACCGTGCTTGGCCTTTCGATGAAAGAGCAGCTGGCGAAATACGACATCATCCAAACTGAAGACGAAGAAGTACTTAAGTTCTACCGCGCAGGTCCCGCGGGTATTCGTACTACTCAAGCGTTCTCACAAGATTGCCGCTGGGATCGCCTTGATGACGACCGTGCGGAAGGTTGTATTCGTACTATCGATCATGCCTTTAGCCAAGAAGGTGGTCTAGCCGTTCTATCAGGCAACATCGCATTAGATGGTTGTATCGTTAAGACTGCTGGTGTTGATGAGAGCATCCATAAGTTCACTGGTCCAGCCGTGGTATTTGAAAGCCAAGAAGACGCCGTAGAAGGCATCTTGGGTGGCAAAGTAAAAGCAGGCGACGTGGTTGTTATCCGTTACGAAGGCCCTAAAGGTGGTCCGGGCATGCAAGAAATGCTTTACCCAACCACTTATCTAAAATCGATGGGCCTTGGCAAAGAGTGTGCACTTCTGACTGACGGCCGTTTCTCTGGCGGCACATCAGGTCTGTCAATCGGTCACGCCTCTCCTGAAGCAGCAAACGGCGGTGCAATTGGCCTGGTAAAAGAAGGCGATATGATCGCAATTGATATTCCAAACCGTTCAATTTCACTCCAAGTGTCTGAACAAGAACTTGCTGAGCGCCGTGCAAAACAAGACGAGTTAGGCTGGAAACCAGTTGACCGCCAACGTGAAGTTTCATTTGCACTCAAAGCGTACGCGAGTATGGCAACCAGTGCTGACAAGGGTGCAGTACGAGACAAGTCGAAGCTAGAGGGCTAGCAATGATGGAAGCTCAACCCGAAAAACAAGTGAACCAAACTGGCGCAGATTATCTGCGCCAAATCCTTCGCGCACCTGTTTATGAAGTAGCAACAGTGACGCCACTGCAAGAAATGCCTCGTTTATCTGCACGTATCGGGAATAACGTGCAGATCAAGCGTGAAGATCGCCAACCCGTACACTCGTTCAAATTGCGCGGTGCATACAACATGGTGGCGAGTTTATCTGAAGCACAAAAAGCCGCTGGTGTCATTGCAGCATCGGCAGGTAACCACGCTCAAGGCATGGCGCTCTCTGGTACTAAGCTAGGCATCAAGACCACCATCGTGATGCCCAAAACCACACCAGACATCAAAGTCGATGCGGTACGTGGCTTCGGTGGCAATGTAGTGCTGCACGGCAGCAACTTTGATGAGGCAAAAGCGGAAGCGGAACGCCTTTCTGATCTGCATGGGTACACATTTGTCCCTCCTTTCGATCACCCACTGGTGATTGCAGGTCAAGGCACCATAGGCATGGAAATGCTGCAGCAAAATGGTCACCTTGATTACATCTTCGTCCCTGTCGGTGGTGGCGGTTTGGCTGCCGGTGTTGCGGTACTTGTGAAGCAACTGATGCCAGAAATCAAAGTGATTGCAGTTGAACCTGAAGACTCATCTTGTCTTAAAGCCGCGCTGGATGCTGGTGAACCAGTGGTACTAGACCAAGTCAGCATGTTTGCCGATGGCGTCGCTGTAAAACGCATTGGCGAAGAGACTTTCCGTCTATGCCAAAAGTACATTGATGGCCATATTGCCGTCTCTAGCGATGAAATCTGCGCAGCCGTAAAAGACATCTTTGAAGACACTCGCGCCATTGCTGAGCCTTCGGGCGCACTTGCTCTGGCAGGTTTGAAGAAGTTTGCTGAGCAAAACAAATTGCAAGGTAAGAATCTAGGAACTGTACTGTCTGGTGCAAACACCAACTTCCACGGTCTGCGTTATGTTTCTGAACGCTGCGAGCTTGGTGAAAAACGTGAAGGTCTGCTTGCCGTCACCATCCCTGAGCGTCAAGGTGCTTTCTTTGAGTTCTGTAACCTCATTGGCGGCCGTGCCGTGACAGAGTTTAACTACCGCTACAACGATGACGCATTGGCAAATATCTTTGTCGGTGTGCGTTTGCAAGGCGGTCAGGAAGAGCTAGAACATATCATTCACGACTTACGTGATGGTGGCTACCCAGTGGTTGATTTGTCTGATGATGAAATGGCGAAGCTGCACGTGCGCTACATGATTGGTGGTAAGCCGTCTAAGCCGCTTAAAGAGCGCCTATACAGCTTTGAATTCCCAGAATATCCGGGAGCGCTACTCAAGTTCTTAAGCACACTCGGTACTCATTGGAATATCAGCTTGTTCAACTACCGTAACCACGGCGCTGACTACGGACGTGTTTTATGTGGTTTCGAGTTAGATGAAAGCGATTTAGCTCAGTTTTCAGCACATTTACGTGAACTTGGCTATCAATGCAAAGACGAGACAGACAACCCATCGTATAAGTTTTTCTTGTCATAAAACGCCACATTTCAAATATATCAAAGACAACACCTCGCATTAGCGAGGTGTTTTTTATGACTGTAACCAATCTTTATGTAGCTGATTAGGCGACCCAAGATAGTCCACCATCCACTGGATCAATTTATGATTATCATCTTTGCGCCATACTAAGCAGCAGTGACTGAGCGGTTTATCATCCGGCATGACCTTCTCCACCAGCACACCATCATTGATTAAGGGTGTTGCAATATGACGTGGCATGTAACCCACGCCCACCCCATTTTTTAAACATTCAATCGCACTATACCAATTGGGCAATAATAATCGGCGCTGTTGCGGATAATGGCCAGTATGGCGTTTTGGCAGCACGTTCGAAGTATCATCAAGACAGATCGCCGGAAATTGACTCACAAACTCTTCAGTAAGCACTTGTTGTCTAACGCAAGGATGAGCGGGTGACATTACAAATGCCCAATCTAATACGCCCATATCTTTGACTTCAAAATCTCCCCCAACGGGAACCGCAGATGTCGCGCCAACGACAATGTCGGCTCGACCTTGTGCTATGGCTTCCCAAGAACCATTGAAGACCTCCATATTGATCTGCAATTCAGCAAATTCAAACTCGCGATAAAAATCTTCCACCAAAGGTTTGAGTTTTTCTAACTTCACCACGTTATCTAAGGTCAGCTTTAACGTGCTTTTCCATCCTTGAGCCGCTCGCCGCGTTTGTGCTTTCACCTCTTCCATTTGACGCAGCAAAGAGCGCGCCTCGGCCATAAAAAGTTCACCCGCTGGAGTTAGCTCAACTTTCCTTGGTAAACGTCGAAACAGCACCACATCTAAATCTTGCTCGACCTGCCTTACTCCATAGCTGATGGCTGAGGGGACTTTATGCAATACATCAGCCGCAGCGGTGAAACTGCCTAAACGGGCAACCGTATCCAGCATTTCCAAAGACGCTTTAGAGAACATGATTTAACCTTTCAAAAAATTTGATTGATAACCAACAATTTTAGCGTTTTATTTTATCAAAATCGAAAAATAGAATAATAAGGTAAATAAATCAGGGTTGGCGCCAACTGATGTTGATTAAAAAATGATTAAATAATTTGACTGGTTGAATCATGAAAATCTCAAAACTACAGCTCATTTATCTGGCAGCATTATCGATGCTTGGCTTCGTTGCTACCGATATGTATCTGCCAGCATTCAAAGCGATGGAAATCGACTTTGCAACAGGCCCTGAGCAAATTGCGCTCTCTTTAACGGTATTCCTCGTTGGTATGGCGATTGGTCAACTAATGTGGGGATTGGCATCCGATAAATTTGGCCATCGTAATACACTCGCAGCCGGGTTGGTGCTATTTACTATCGCGTCATTCGGTTTGGCTTTCTGTGATCAAGTATGGCAACTACTCACACTGCGCTTTATCCAAGCTATCGGTGTGTGTGCACCAGCCGTGATCTGGCAGGCTATGGTCATTAAGCGCTACTCAAGCAGTAGCCAACAAATTTTTGCGACAATCATGCCACTCGTCGCGCTATCACCAGCACTAGCACCTCAATTAGGGGTTGTGTTGGCAGATAACTTCGGCTGGCACAGTATCTTTATTACGCTAACACTGGTTGGTGTCTTTTTGGTCTTTGCGACCATGGCACAAAAAGACGAGAAAGCAGAAATCAAACAAACCAGTATGTCTGCCGACATCAAAGCGCTGCTGAGTTCTAAAAAATACCTTGGCAACGTGTTTATGTTTGCGACGGCTTCAGCTGCATTCTTTGCTTACCTAACTGGGATGCCAGAAATCATGGCGCAACTGGGCTACGAAGCAAAAGATATTGGTTTGAGCTTTATCCCACAAACCATCGCGTTTATGGCTGGTGGCTACTTAGGTAAAGTAGGCGTTCGAAAATTTGGTGATGAAAAGGTTCTACGCCAACTGATTGGCCTATTTAGTGTCGCGGCATTAATGATTTTCATTGCTTCACAGTGGGAGCTGTCATCGATTTGGCCTATTCTTGCGCCATTCTGTTTGATTGCCGTCGCTAACGGCGCGCTGTACCCAATCGTGGTAAACCGTGCACTGGCCAGCGCACAACAGAGCCCTGCAACAGCAGCAGGTCTGCAAAACAGCCTGCAAATCTGTGTAAGTAGCTTCTCAAGTGCATTGGTAGCCGCAATGGCAAGCCAAGCTCAGATGGTTACTGGCATCGCAATCATCATCTGTATGGGTGGGCTGTGGATGGGATATATTCTGTCGAATCGCGAATTATCCAAGCACTTTACGACTCCTGACAACGCCCGAGTCGTGAGTGAAGACGAACTTTAATCGTTCAAATAATAAAAAGAGCCGCGCAATGCGGCTCTTTCTGTTTATAAGCTTTTCAACCCCCACTTCTTGGCGGTCTGCTTAAAAAAGCCTTGAGTCTTTTTCAACTCAACCCAGTGATTGATGTAATTAATCCATACTTGATCGTCTTGCGGCAACAACATAGCAATTGGGGTTGGTTTACGCGGTGCGGTCACTGGCACTATCGCCAACTGTTTAAACTTGTCCACCAACGTCGCAGCTTCCACATTGGACGTCACCGATACATCGGCCCTGCGAGCTAGTAGTTCTTGGAAGTCGCGCGCTGGCGCTTCAATAACAATATGCTGAGCAGACGGGAAGAACTCTTTCACCATTTTTTCTTGTACCGTACCTAACGTCGCCGCGACTTTTACTTCTGGTTTATTAAAATCCGCCCAATCAGAGAATTTGGCGAGATCTTTCTTTTGCACCACAGGTACAAAGGCAAGGTAGAAATATGGCTGGCTATATCCAGCTACTTTCGCGCGCGACATGTTCAGAGATGCGCTGCCAGTAATATCGTATTTGTTGGCGGTAATGCCATTAACTAGCGTCTTCCAATCCGTGGGAACATACTCCACTTTTACACCGAGATCTTTAGCAAGTTCTGTTGTTACATCGATATCGAAGCCACGATAACTGTTTGTCGCGGGGTCTTTCATCGTCATCGGATTCCAATCTCCCGTCGTTCCAACTCGGAGTACGCCATTGTCTAAAATGGATTGAAGACGGCTTTCAGCGTGAGCGACTTGAGTCGCAGCAAGCAAACACATTCCTAGCACTAGTAAAATCTTTCTCATTTTTATTCCCTTAAAAATAATGACCTTATACGGTTTAATAATTAACCTTTATTAGAGCTCTACTGATAACATAGCAGCAACAAAGGAAGTTTTTTAGTTAATTCAGGGAGTAAATGTGACGTTTCGAACTCTATGGCTGTTTTCACTGCTATTACTCACTGGTTGTTCAGATTATCAATGGGGCTGGTATGTACTTGACCCTTCGACGGATCAAGGGCTCACCAATCTAAAGTTTTTAATCGCTGGGTTTAATGACACCATTCAGGTATCACTCCTCAGTATGTTATTTGCGATGAGCTTGGGCCTGATCGTTGCGTTACCCGCTCTGTCGGACTCAGCCTCTCTGAAGTGGATAAACCGTATTTATGTCGAGGTGATCCGTTCAGTGCCAGTTTTAGTCTTACTACTTTGGGTGTATTACGGCATGCCTACGCTATTGGATGTCTCACTCAATCACTTTTGGGCGGGTGTTATTGCACTGACTATCGCTGAGAGCGCGTTTATGGCGGAAGTATTTCGCGGTGGAATACAAGCTATCAGCCGTGGCCAGCATGAAGCGGCTGAATCTTTGGGCTTAAGCTATTGGCAAAAGATGCGCTTGGTAATTCTTCCCCAAGCGTTTCGGCAAATTCTCCCACCACTGGGCAATCAATTTGTCTACATCCTCAAGATGAGTTCTTTAGTCAGCGTGATTGGTTTAAGCGATCTCACTCGCCGTGCTAATGAGCTGGTGGTGAATGAGTACTTACCCTTAGAGATTTATACCTTCCTCGTTTTGGAGTACTTGTTACTCATCCTATTTGTATCTCAAGCCGTTCGTTGGCTCGAAAAACGTATTGCCATTCCTAGCTACTAGCGATGAAGCCTTAGCTAGAAACAACAAAGCCGCTCTTGTTGAGCGGCTTTGACAATATAGAGACAGAGTGTAGGTAATGCTTATTTCTGTTTTACAGGACGCTGCCAGCCAGTAATTTTGCGTTCTTTGACGCGAGTAATTACTAACTCACCTTCTTCAACATCTTTTGTTAGTGTCGTGCCAGCACCGATGGTTGCGCCATCAGCGATAGTGACAGGCGCCACCAGCTGGCTATCAGAACCAACAAAAACATCATTACCGATGATGGTTTTAAACTTGTTCGCACCATCGTAGTTACAAGTGATAGTACCTGCACCGATGTTAGTGCGTTGGCCGATCTCTGCATCACCTAAGTAAGTTAGGTGGTTCGCTTTTGAACCTTCTCCGATGCGCGCATTTTTCACTTCAACGAAGTTACCCACATGGGAATCGTTACGCATTTCAGCACCAGGACGAAGGCGAGTAAATGGACCAACCGTACATTCTTCACCAACCGTTGCACCTTCAATCACACTGTAAGGGCGAACGATGGTGTTGTCGTCGATTTCACAATCTTTCAGTACACAACCCGCACCGATAACCACGTTATCACCCAGTGAAACTTTACCTTCGACGATAACATTCACGTCGATTTCACAGTCCATACCGCACTGTAACTCACCACGCAAATCAAAGCGTGCTGGATCGCGTAGCATGACACCTTGCTCTAGTAGCTTCTGAGCTTGCATTGACTGGAAAGCACGCTCTAGACGAGCAAGCTGTGCGCGGTCATTGACCCCTTCCACTTCAATGGCATTGACTGGGTGTACAGCCTCAACGGCACGACCTTCATCGTGTGCAGCTGCAATAACGTCAGTTAGGTAGTATTCGCCTTGTGCGTTGTTGTTGTTTAAGCCAGACAACCAACGCTTAAGATCCCCACCAGTCGCAACCATCACGCCAGTATTGATCTCTTTAATTTGTTTTTGTTCTTCTGTTGCATCTTTTTGCTCAACGATCGCCACAACAGGACCATTCTTACGGATAATACGACCGTAGCCTGTCGGGTTATCTAGAATCACTGTTAGTAGTGCAATACCGCCTGTTGGCTGTGCATCTAATAGGTTTTCAATCGTTTCAGCTGAAATCAGTGGAACATCACCGTAAAGCACCAGTACTTTTTCATCGTCTTCAAACTTCGGAGACGCTTGATCAACCGCATGACCTGTACCTAGTTGCTCCGCTTGCAGTACCCAGTTTACAGGCTCTTCTGCTAGCGTTTGCTGCATTTGATCACCACCGTGACCATATACTAAGTGGATGTTTTGTGCGCCAAGACCTGTACATGTATCAATCACATGTTTTGCCATTGGCTTCCCTGCCAAAGTGTGTAGCACTTTAGGCATGTTTGAATACATACGGGTACCTTTACCCGCAGCAAGGATCACAGCACTGAATTTCATTAATAACCTATTGACGTTCTATTTTAATTGGGCGTTATTTTAAACACCTTGGAAGGATTAGTTAATGGTGGGATGTAAATTTCCAACTAAAATTAATCAAAAAGGCGACCAATTGGCCGCCTTTTTTCATGCAACGTTGCTAATTGAGCTTAGCGACGCTTTTTTGTCAGCTCGATAACTCGTAGCTGAGCAATGGCTTTAGCCAGTTCACTGGCCGCTTGTGCGAAGTCCATGTCACCATGCTGATTCTGGATTTGCTCCTCAGCGCGGCGTTTGGCTTCTTCTGCCTTCGCTGCGTCTAGCTCTTCACCACGGATAGCTGTATCAGCTAGTACAGTCGCTGTACCAGGCTGAATCTCTACCATACCACCAGAAACATAAATAATTTCTTCGTGGCCGTGCTGTTTCACAATACGCACCATACCAGGCTTGATAGCGGTCAGCAGCGGTGTGTGACCATGGAAAATACCAAGTTCACCTTCGCTACCGGTCACCTGAAACGTTTCAACACGACCAGAGAAGATTTTCTTCTCAGCGCTTACTACGTCTAGGTGAAAGGTTATTGCTGCCATATCGCCTCCTAGTTAGCCTTATAGCTTCTTCGCATTCTCAATAGCATCGTCGATGCTACCGCAGTACATAAATGCCTGCTCAGGAATGTCGTCGTATTCACCAGCTAGTAGGCCTTTAAAGCCACGTAGAGTCTCTTTTAGAGGTACGTAAATACCAGGGTCACCTGTAAATACTTCTGCTACGTGGTAAGGCTGAGTTAGGAAACGCTCAATCTTACGTGCACGAGATACAACTTGCTTATCTTCTTCAGATAGCTCGTCCATACCTAGGATAGCAATGATATCTTTCAGCTCTTTGTAGCGCTGAAGAGTCTGCTGAACACCACGAGCAACTTCGTAGTGATCTTGACCAACGACTAGTGGATCAAGCATACGAGATGTTGAATCTAGCGGGTCGATCGCAGGGTATAGACCCATTGCAGCGATGTTACGGTTAAGTACAACCGTTGCATCCAAGTGCGCGAACGTTGTTGCTGGAGACGGGTCAGTCAAGTCATCCGCTGGTACGTATACCGCCTGTACAGACGTGATAGAACCTGATTTCGTTGACGTGATACGCTCCTGGAGTACACCCATCTCTTCTGCAAGAGTTGGCTGGTAACCTACCGCAGAAGGCATACGACCTAGTAGTGCTGATACCTCTGTACCTGCAAGTGTGTAACGGTAGATGTTATCAATGAACAGTAGTACGTCACGACCTTCGTCACGGAAACGCTCTGCCATTGTTAGACCAGTCAGTGCAACACGTAGACGGTTACCTGGTGGCTCGTTCATCTGACCGTAAACCATCGCTACTTTTGATTCTTCAGGCTTCTCAACGTTTACAACGCCCGCTTCCTGCATCTCGTAGTAGAAATCGTTACCTTCACGAGTACGCTCACCAACACCAGCAAATACTGATAGACCTGAGTGCTGTAGTGCGATGTTGTTGATAAGTTCCATCATGTTAACGGTCTTACCTACACCTGCACCACCGAATAGACCGATTTTACCACCCTTAGCGAATGGACAAATTAGGTCGATTACTTTAACGCCCGTTTCTAGAAGTGCAATTTCGTTTGATTGCTCTTCGTAGCTTGGTGCACTACGGTGGATAGAGTAAACCTCTTCCGCACCCACTTCACCACGCTCGTCAATCGCGTCACCTAGGACGTTCATGATACGACCTAGAGTTTTAGTACCTACTGGTACTGAAATTGGAGCGCCAGTGTTAACCACTTCTACTCCACGACGTAAACCATCAGAGCTACCCATTACGATACAACGAACTACGCCACCGCCTAGCTGTTGTTGAACTTCAAGAACTAGACGCTCTTTTGAGTCCGTTACGTTTAGAGCGTCATATACACTAGGTACATTGCTCTGTGGGAACTCTACGTCGACTACCGCACCGATGATCTGTACGATCTTACCTGTAGCCATCGTTAATCCTCTAAACTATTTCGTTTTACCTAAGCTTAAACCGCAGCTGCACCACCAACGATTTCTGATAGTTCTTGTGTAATCGCAGCCTGACGGGCTTTGTTGTACACAAGTTCCAAATCGTCAATCAAACTGGTTGCGTTATCCGTTGCAGCCTTCATCGCAATCATTCGAGCCGCTTGCTCACAAGCAAGGTTCTCAACCACACCTTGGTATACCTGAGACTCTACGTAACGCACTAATAGCGTATCCAGTAGAGGTTTTGGTTCAGGCTCATAGATGTAGTCCCATGAATGCTCACGCTGCATCTCTTCGCTGTCCGATTTAGGCAAAGGTAGCAATTGATCGATCGTTGGTTGCTGAACCATAGTATTTACAAACTTGTTGAATACTACATATAGACGGTCCAGTTCACCTTCATCGTATTTCTTCAGCATTACGCCAACAGAGCCGATTAGGTCTTGTAGGCTTGGATTATCTCCAAGACCAGAAACCTGTGCCGCAACTTTTGCGCCACCATGTTTAAAGAAAGCTGTTGCTTTTGAGCCAACAACGGCTAGCTCAATCTCAGCACCTTTCTCTCTCCATGCTTGCATGTCTGTAACGGCTTTTTTGAACACGTTAATGTTCAAACCACCACACAGACCACGGTCTGTCGAAACGATGATGTAACCAACACGTTTAGCTTCACGCTCTTCTAGGTACGGATGACGGTACTCTAGGTTTGCGTTAGCCACATGACCGATCACTTTACGCATTGTTTCAGCGTATGGACGAGAAGCTTCCATTGCATCTTGAGAACGACGCATTTTTGAAGCTGCTACCATTTCCATCGCTTTCGTAATTTTCTGAGTGCTTTTAACACTACCGATTTTATTACGTATCTCTTTTGCGCCGGCCATCGTTACTCTCCGTTAGTTGGTGGCAGAAACTGCCACCGACCTAATTACCAAGTTTGGGTTGCTTTGAAGTCGTCAGTCAGTTTCTTCAACTGAGCTTCGATTTCATCGTTGTAAGCGCCAGACTTGTCGATCTCAGCTGCTAGTTCAGCGTATTGACCGCGAGCGTACGATAGTAGAGCCGCCTCGAAATCTAGAACTTTGTTAAGTTCTACATCATCAAGGTAACCGCGCTCTGCCGCGAAGATAGTTAGAGCTTGGTCAAATACAGACATTGGAGCGTACTGCTTCTGCTTCATTAGTTCTGTAACTTTTTGACCATGGTCTAGCTGTTTCTTCGTTGCGTCATCAAGGTCAGAAGAGAACTGAGCAAATGCCGCTAGTTCACGGTATGCAGCTAGTGCTGTACGGATACCACCTGATAGTTTCTTGATGATTTTCGTCTGAGCTGAACCACCTACACGAGATACTGAGATACCTGGGTCAACAGCAGGACGAACACCAGCGTTGAATAGCTCAGTTTGTAGGAAGATCTGACCATCGGTAATCGAGATTACGTTAGTCGGTACGAATGCTGAAACGTCACCTGCTTGAGTTTCGATGATAGGAAGAGCAGTCAAAGAACCAGTCTTACCTTTCACTTCACCGTTAGTGAAACGCTCTACGTACTCTTCGTTTACACGAGCTGCACGCTCTAGTAGACGCGAGTGTAAGTAGAATACGTCACCTGGGAATGCCTCACGGCCTGGTGGACGTTTAAGTAGTAGAGAGATCTGACGGTAAGCTACCGCTTGCTTAGATAGATCATCGTAAACAATCAGTGCGTCTTCACCGCGATCGCGGAAGTATTCACCCATCGCACAACCTGCGTAAGGCGCTAGGTATTGAAGCGCTGCAGATTCAGAAGCTGATGCAACTACAACGATAGTGTTTTGTAGTGCGCCGTGCTCTTCTAGTTTGCGAACAACGTTAGCGATAGTCGATGCTTTCTGACCGATTGCTACGTAGATAGAGAAAATACCAGAGTCTTTCTGGTTGATGATCGCGTCGATCGCCAGTGCTGTTTTACCAATCTGACGGTCACCGATGATAAGCTCACGCTGACCACGACCGATTGGGATCATTGAGTCAACTGACTTATAACCAGTTTGCACAGGTTGGTCTACCGATTTACGGTCGATTACACCTGGTGCGATCACTTCTACAGGCGAAGTCATTTTCGCTTCGATTGGACCTTTACCATCGATAGGCTCACCCAGCGTGTTTACTACGCGGCCTAGTAGTTCTGGACCAACTGGCACTTCAAGAATGCGGCCAGTACCTGTAACTTTCATGCCTTCCTTAAGGTCAGCATATGGGCCCATTACAACCGCACCAACCGAGTCACGCTCAAGGTTAAGTGCCAGTGCATAACGGCCACCCGGTAATTCAATCATTTCACCTTGCATCACGTCCGCTAGGCCGTGGATGCGGATGATACCATCGCTTACCGATACGATAGTACCCTCGTTGCGAGCTTCACTAACAACTTCGAAAGATTCGATACGTTGTTTGATCAGATCGCTAATTTCCGTGGAATTAAGTTGCATGCTCCAATCCCCATTAAGACTGCAATGCATCGCTCAGGCGGTTCAAACGACCACGCGCTGAGTCATCGATGACTAGGTCTCCGGCTCGAATAATAACCCCACCAAGTAGGGTCTCATCTACACTGCAATTCAGCTTCACTTTGCGTTCAAGACGCTTTTCAAGTTTGCTGCCAATGTTTGCAAGTTGTTCATCAGAAAGCTCTGTTGCTGAAATTACTTCAACATCAATTTCTTTCTCATGTTCTTTTTTCAGAGTAAAAAACTCTTTACAAACATCAGGAAGGGCCGCTAAACGACCATTCTCAGCCATTACCTTCAAAAGGTTTTGACCGTGCGCATCAACTTGTTCGCCGCAAACTGCAACAAAAATTTCTGCCATTTTGTCAGCAGAAACCGAACCCGTTAGTAGTTCGTTCATTTGTTCGTTTTTGGCCACTTCAGCAGCAAAAGATAACATTTGGCCCCATTGGTCCAACTGGTCTTTCTCTAAAGCAAAGTCGAAGGCTGCTTTAGCATAGGGGCGTGCGATAGTAGTCAAATCAGACATATGCGCCCCCAGACTTAAAGTTTTGCAGTAATGTTGTCGAGAATATCTTTTTGCGCATCTTTATCGATAGAACGCTCAAGGATTTTCTCAGCACCAGCTACAGCCAGAGTAGCAACTTGTTTGCGCAGCTCATCGCGTGCACGATTGCGTTCAGCTTCAAGTTCTGCTTCTGCTTGCGCTAAGATTTTCTGGCGTTCTGCCTGAGCTTCCTCGCGAGCTTCATCAAGAATTTGAGACTTACGCTTGTTCGCTTGTTCGATGATCTCAGTTGCTGTGCGCTTCGCTTCTTTCAATTGATCAGAAGCGTTGGCTTGTGCTAGATCCAAGTCTTTCGCAGCACGTTCTGCTGCTTGAAGACCATCAGCAATTTTCTTCTGACGCTCTTCGATCGCTTGCATCAATGGTGGCCATACATACTTCATGCAGAACCACACAAATAGTGCGAACGAGATTGCTTGACCTAGCAGAGTTGCGTTTATGTTCACAACAGCTACCCCTCTATTTGGACTTAGTGTTAATCAGTGACAAGCGATAATCGCCCGTCCCGAGTTAAAGGTGATTAACCTAGTTGACCAACGAATGGGTTTGCGAAAGTGAATAGTAGCGCGATTACGATACCGATCATTGGAACCGCATCAAGTAGACCCGCGATGATGAACATCTTAACTTGTAGCATAGGAGCCATTTCTGGTTGACGTGCAGCACCTTCTAGGAATTTACCACCTAGCAGTGCGAAACCAATCGCTGTACCAAGAGAAGCAAGACCGACGATAATACCTACGGCGATTGCAGAAAAGCTCAGTAAAGTTTCCATTACTATCTCCAATTTATAGTTGTTGGCTTAGTGCCCAAATAAAAAGCTTTAAAAAAATTAATGATCAGGATCTTCGTGTGCCATTGACAGGTAAACAATTGTCAACATCATGAATACGAAGGCTTGAATCGTAATAACCAAGATATGGAAGATTGCCCACGGTAGTGAACCCATCCATTGTAAGTACCATGGTAGCATTGCCGCACAAAGAATGAATACAACCTCACCCGCGAACATGTTACCGAATAGACGCATACCAAGTGATAGAGGTTTCGCTAATAGCGATACCACTTCAATTAGTAGGTTAAACGGAATCATCAGTGGGTGATTGAATGGATGTAGTGCAAGTTCTTTTGCGAATCCACCTAGACCTTTTACTTTGATGCTGTAGTAAATCATCAATGCAAAAACGCCTAGAGCCATAGCCATGGTGATATTCACATCAGCAGACGGTACAACCTTAAGGTAAGGAATACCTAGCCAATGCTCTGCTGGGTATGGTAAGAAGTCGATAGGAACTAAGTCCATCACGTTCATCAAAAATACCCAACAAAAGATAGTCAGTGCTAAAGGCGCGATCAGTGGGTTGCGTCCATGGAACGTGTCTTTGACGTTATCGGCGACAAATTCAACGATCATTTCTACAGCACACTGAAGCTTACCCGGTACACCCGCTGTTGTTCTCTTTGCTACTTTGTAAAAAATTCCGAGGAAGATTAAACCAGTAAACCAAGAAAAAAACAGGCTATCGATATGTACGTTCCAGAAACTTGTCTCCGACCCTACTAAACCCAACTTGTATAGCGATAGGTTAGAAAGGTGGTGGGCAATGTAACCGGACGATGTTAGCGCTTCACCTGGCGCAGCCATAACTCATCCTATTTTTTGTTGTTAATGAATAGCACTGGTGCACAGATATTAATACCTAGTACCAGCAAATAGGTTAGTTTGAGGGGAACAAGTTCCACCTGCATATACATGTAGGCAACATAGAACAGTGCAACCGTGATGAGAATTTTCAGTACTTCACCCGTATAGAAGGAAGCAGCGATGCGCTTGGCAGCGCGAGCTCCACTAAACATGAAAGCACACAGCGCGAATACTGCATTGGCAACAACAAAAATGCCTCCGCCAATCAGCGCTGAAAATCCCCAGTCAGGATTTATGGCTACCGCCATTCCTGCTGCCACAAAAATAACCGCGCCAGACTGGATCATTAACAATTGCCTTGCGAGCTCTCGTCCTGGTCTAGCTAACGCAGCTACCATGTATTCGTACCTCTAGTAATATCCACTTCGCACTTAACTCTCTGTGCTGGGAAATTGGCGAAAATTATACGTTCAGTTCAACGTAAAGCAATTCGATTGCATCAAAAACTTACAGTTTTGTTTACAAAACGACAACTTTCGCACAAAATTCGATTAATTAGATTAATTGACCTAAATCAATTATCTCATCTAGGCCTCAAGCTTGGCAATTAGTTGGTCCAATTTGTGAGGCTCATCAAGACTTATCGTCAATTTCGCTTTTCCGTTTGCAGAACGGGTAAGAGAAACTTTTGCATCAAGCAGCTGACTCAATTTATGCGACATTTGCTCGGCTTCGGTATCCTCTTGTTGCCCTTTTTGCTCATTTTGTGGGGCTAAGCACTTTTTTACTAACTGTTCGGTTTGGCGAACAGTCATTTGCTTCTTAGCCACTTGTTGAGCTACTTCGACTTGCTGTTCGCCTTCTAACGCTAACAGAGCTCGAGCATGACCCATTTCCAATTTTTTATCTGCAACCAGACCTTTTACATCAACTTCCAACTGATTCAGACGTAATAGGTTACTGACCGTCGTTCTTGATTTACCAATCACATCGGCCACTTGCTGATGTGTCAGCGTGAATTCATCTTGTAGACGTTCAAGCGCTTGGGCTTCCTCAATCACATTCAAGTCTTCACGTTGAATGTTTTCAATCAACGCCATGGCGATGGCGGCACGATCTTCAACTTTTTTCACCAAACACGGCACGCGTTTTAAACCCGCCTGCCTTGCAGCACGCCAGCGGCGCTCACCTGCGATGATCTCAAACTGACCATTTTCGACCTGGCGAACCACGATTGGTTGAATAATGCCTTGTGATTGAATCGAAGCCGCTAGTTCTTCTAGCGCTTCAGGCGCCATATCTTTACGCGGTTGGTATACGCCCGGCTGCAATTGACCAATCGCTAAATCGGTTAACTCACCGTCTGCCGATAATTCTTGGCTATGCGATGCAATATGCTGTTTTTCACGAGCAAACGAACTGGTCGACAATAACGCATCCAGTCCTTTTCCGAGACCACGCTTAGACATGGGATTGAATTCCTTAGGTTAGAGTTAAACTGGGATTTCTTCGCGGCGGAGCATTTCGCCCGCTAGAGCAAGGTACGCTTTGGCACCTGCGGAGTACTTATCGTAGTACATTGCTGGCTTACCGTGACTTGGCGCTTCAGCCAAACGAACATTACGCGGAATGACAGTACGGTAAACTTTATTCCCAAAGTGTTTTTTAAGTTGATCGGATACTTCATTCGATAAGCGGTTGCGTGGGTCGTACATGGTACGCAATAAACCTTCGATTTTTAGGTTTTCATTCACAACAGCCGCTAACTTGCTGATTGTATCCATAAGAGCAGTTAAACCTTCTAACGCAAAGTATTCACATTGCATCGGCACCAGCACAGAGTCAGCTGCCGCCATCGCATTGATTGTAAGAAGGTTTAGAGAAGGAGGACAATCAATAAAGATGAAATCATAGTTATCGCGAACTGACGACAATGCATTTTTTAGACGCACTTCACGAGCGAAAACTTCCATCAATTTGATTTCTGCCGCGGTTACGTCTCCGTTCGCCGCGATCAAATCATACTTCCCTGTTGTTTGGGTACAAACGACTTGATCGAACGGTGTATCTTCGACCAAAAGATCGTATGCGGTGGCATCGACCATATACTTATCCACGCCACTGGCCATCGTAGCATTGCCTTGCGGGTCGAGATCGATCACCAAAACCTTGCGCTTTGTTGCCGCCATCGAAGCCGCTAAGTTAATGCACGTTGTTGTTTTGCCGACCCCACCTTTCTGGTTGGCGATTGCTACAATTTTACCCACGATTACCTCGCTAATTTTCCTTGCGCGATAAGATTACTAGATGACGATCACCTTCCAACTCAGGAACAGCCAAAGATATGATCTCTGTCACACTGCACCATTCAGGAAGCTGATCCATTTCATCTTTAGGGTGCTGTCCTTTCAGCGCTAGAAACACCCCGTGCTCTTGTTTCGGCAAATGGTGGCACCATTCCACCATGTCTGTCATTGAAGCAAAAGCTCGACTCAAAACGCCATCAAATTTTTCTTCAGGTTGGAATTCTTCGACGCGACTTTGAATTGGTGTCACGTTTTTCAGCCCTAATGTGTGCACGACTTGCTTGATAAAACGAATGCGTTTGCCAAGACTGTCGAGCAAAAAGAAGGTTTTCTCAGGGTTCATTATTGCCAAAGGGATGCCCGGTAACCCCGGACCAGTACCAACATCAATGAAGCGCTCACCGGGCAGGTGTGCGCTTACAACGATACTATCAAGAATATGTTTCACTAACATATCAAGCGGATCACGTACCGATGTTAAATTGTACGCTTTGTTCCATTTGTCGAGCAGTTCGACATAACCAACTAACTGCTCTCGTTGCTGTTCTGACACTTCCAAATCGGTTTTCGCGATCAGTGAATCCAGCTTTGTTCGCAATGCGCTCATTATTCTTCCTCACCTTTCTTCAGCAAACCATGCTTTTTCAAGTGAACAAGTAGAATAGAAATTGCAGCAGGCGTAATACCAGAAATGCGTGATGCAATACCGATGCTCTCTGGTTTGGCCTCGCTCAGTTTAGCAACGACTTCGTTTGATAAACCTTTTACATCGCGGTAATCCAAATCAGCAGGTAACTTGGTATTTTCGTGACGCAGTGATTTTTCGATCTCTTCCTGCTGACGCTTGATGTAACCATCGTATTTCACTTGAATTTCAACTTGCTCAGCCGCTTGCTGATCTTCAAGTGCAGGAGCAAACGCTTCAAGTTGCGTCAGTTGCGAATAAGTGATCTCTGGACGACGCAGAAGATCCTCACCACTCGCTTCACGGGCCATTGGGGTTTTCAGCAGCTTGTTCAGCTCATCAACACCCTCTGACTTCGGATTCATCCACGTTGCTTTCAAACGCTGACGCTCCGTTTCCATATTGTTGATTTTCTCGTTAAAGCGAGCCCAACGAACATCATCAATCAAGCCTAGCTCGCGCGCTTTTTCCGTTAAACGTAAATCGGCGTTATCTTCACGAAGTAGCAGGCGGTATTCCGCACGAGAAGTGAACATGCGGTACGGCTCTTTGGTACCCATGGTCGATAAGTCATCAATCAACACGCCCATGTAAGCTTGGTCACGACGTGGGCTCCAGCCTTCTTTGTCTTGGCTAAACAAGCTTGCATTTAGACCGGCCATCAAGCCTTGCGCTGCGGCTTCTTCGTAGCCAGTCGTGCCATTAATCTGGCCAGCAAAGAACAAACCATGGATGAACTTCGTCTCGTACGTTTGCTTCAAATCACGTGGATCGAAGAAATCATATTCAATCGCATAACCTGGGCGAACGATGTGTGCATTTTCAAACCCTTTCATTGAGCGCACGATTTGTACTTGCACATCAAATGGCAAGCTGGTCGAGATACCATTAGGGTATAACTCGTGCGTGGTTAGGCCTTCTGGCTCAATGAAGATTTGGTGGCTGTTTTTGTCAGCGAAACGCATCACTTTGTCTTCAATAGACGGACAGTAACGCGGACCAATACCTTCAATCACACCTGCGTACATTGGACTGCGATCCAAGTTACTACGGATCACATCGTGAGTTTGTTCATTGGTGTGGGTGATGAAACATGGAATCTGACGCGGATGCTGTTCACGTTTGCCCATGAACGAGAATACAGGCGTTGGGTTATCACCGTGCTGAGCTTCTAGCACTGAAAAATCAACAGTACGAGCATCAATGCGCGGTGGAGTACCTGTTTTTAAACGATCCACACGGAACGGCAGTTCACGCAGTCGATCCGCTAATGCGATCGATGGTGGATCCCCGGCACGACCACCAGACGAGCTTTCCATACCTATGTGGATCTTACCACCAAGGAAGGTACCCACGGTTAGCACAACGGCTTTCGCATGGAAGCGAAGTCCCATTTGAGTTACCACACCAACTGCGCGATCTTGTTCAACAATCAGATCATCAACTGATTGCTGGAACAACGTTAAGTTAGGCGCATTTTCTAATGCATTACGAACGTACGCTTTGTACAGAGCGCGATCGGCTTGAGCTCGAGTTGCTCGTACTGCAGGACCTTTGGAGGCATTTAGTGTACGAAACTGAATACCTGCATGGTCGATGGCTTCAGCCATCAAACCGCCCATAGCATCTACTTCTTTTACTAAGTGACCTTTACCAATACCACCGATCGCCGGATTACAAGACATCTGGCCTAATGTATCGATGTTATGGGTAAGGAGAAGCGTTTTTTGTCCTGTGCGTGCAGATGCGAGCGCGGCTTCCGTTCCTGCGTGTCCGCCACCGACAACAATGACGTCAAAGTTTTCGTGATAAAGCATGAACTGACCTCAGGTATTCAAAGGGATTTAATGGACAGATAAAGGAGCCGTATTTTACCTGCTTTATGCCAGAGAGAAAAACGTTTTCTCGTTTTATCCGTTTTAAGCTTCAAGATAAATATATATAAGATCTATATATATGATCTTTTATTAGATCTACTATTAGGATCGACCGTTTCTGTGGATAACCTAAAAATGATCAACAAGATCATGGATCTTCTTTGGATCATATCTTGTGATCATGATTGGATCAGATCGAGGATTACCTGGGATCAAAAGTGGTGGTTATACACAGGGGGTAAAATTGATCAAAGTTGTTATTGGGATAACTAAAGGAAAATCACTGGATCTTATTGTAGTTATCCACAGTCTGTTTGGTTGGTTTTTGAGCGGTTAAACAAAATAATTTGGTGGGAGTTATTCAAATGGGAGAAAACAGAGCCGAATTTCGACTCTGTTGAAGGGAAAGTCGTGAGTTTAAAAACGTTCGATATTCTCTTTTAACCACATCTCTGCGGCGTCTTCTGGTACATCATGGCTCAGTACATCGATTTTAAAGCAATCTGCGAGAGGGGTTGCACCAATATCCTCTAATAAATCATAAGCGTGTTGACCAGCGGCACAGAACGTATCGTAGCTAGAGTCACCAATCGCAATCACCGCAAATTTTACATCAGTCATTTTTGGCGGTGTATTTTGTAATGCTGCGATAAAAGGTTGGATATTATCAGGATACTCACCAGCTCCATGTGTAGAGGTGATCACCAACCACGTACCTTGATTTTCGATATCACTGAGGGAAGGCTGGTTGTGGATCGTTGTTTCAAATCCATTCTCGTTGAGTAGATCACTCAGGTGATCCCCTACGTATTCTGCGCCACCTAACGTGCTGCCTGTAATAATGTGGATCATACTTCTTCCTTATTGAATGCGACGGCTAAAGCTCATGGATGGCTTGCCGTACAAAAAGAAACGCGGTGTGAGTTAAGCTCAGCACCGCGCGTTCGATTATTTACTTCCCGATACAGAATGAAGAGAAGATTCGTCCCAGTAAGTCGTCAGAACTGAACTCACCGGTAATCTCATTGAGATGTTGTTGGGTGATGCGTAGCTCTTCAGCCAATATTTCACCTGCCATATAGCCTTCAAGCTGCTCCTGGCCTATTTGAAGGTGCTGTGCGGCACGTTCTAATGCATCGAGATGACGACGACGAGCCATAAACCCACCTTCACTGTTGCCAGAGAAGCCCATACACTCCTTGAGATGATCGCGCAGAGCTTCAACCCCTGCACCAGTCTTCGCTGACAAACGGATAAGAGTAGGGTTATTGACGTGGCAGATCCCCATATCTTCACCCGTTTGATCCGCTTTATTACGGATCACAGTTATGCCAATGTTGTCTGGTAGGCGATCCACAAAATCTGGCCAGATATCTTTCGGATCGGTGGCATCGGTTGTCGTGCCATCCACCATGAACAACACGCGGTCTGCTTGGGCTATTTCATCCCACGCGCGTTCGATACCGATTTTCTCTACTTCATCGGAAGCATCACGCAAACCTGCAGTATCGATGATGTGCAGAGGCATGCCATCAATATGGATATGCTCACGCAGTACATCACGCGTAGTTCCTGCGATGTCGGTTACGATTGCAGACTCTTTACCCGATAGCGCGTTCAGCAGGCTTGATTTGCCCGCATTTGGACGACCCGCAATCACGACTTTCATCCCTTCACGCATAATAGCGCCTTGGTTAGCTTCTTTGCGCACCGCATCTAGGTTGTCGATGATGGCTTGTAGGTCACCAGCCACTTTACCGTCGGCCAAAAAGTCGATCTCTTCTTCAGGGAAGTCGATGGCTGCTTCAACATAGATACGCAAATGAATCAGCGACTCAACTAAGGTATTAATGCGGCCTGAAAATGCGCCCTGTAAGGATTGCAGCGCCGATTTTGCTGCTTCTTCAGAACTGGCATCAATGAGGTCTGCAATCGCTTCGGCTTGAGCTAAGTCGAGTTTATCGTTCAGAAATGCGCGTTCAGAGAACTCACCAGGGCGAGCAGCTCGAATACCATCTATACCTAGAATGCGTTTTATCAGCATATCCATCACGACAGGGCCGCCATGGCCTTGCAGCTCAAGTACGTCTTCACCTGTAAATGAGTGTGGGTTAGGGAAGTACAGTGCGATGCCCTGATCAAGCACAGTGCCATCTTCTGACTTAAACGGCAGGTACTCTGCGTAGCGGGGCTTTAGTGTTTTGCCAGTGACTTCTAACGCCACTTGGTTGGCTTTAGGGCCAGAAACTCGAATAATACCGACACCGCCACGACCAGGCGCGGTCGCTTGAGCGACAATCGTATCTGTAGTCATAATTTTGCCTTTTGAGCTGGGCTATAGGGAAGATACCTAGGGAGCCATCACAATTAATTAGCTGAATTGTAATCAGCCAAAAACAAAAAGGCGACCTTTTGGCCGCCTTTCTCAATCATTTCCTAAAAGGTTACTTGCTGTGTAAGCCTTTTTTCTCTAATCCTTTGTAGATCAGAGTTTGCTGGATAAGCGTTACGATGTTCGACACCAACCAGTACAGAACGAGACCTGATGGGAAGAACAAGAAGAAGAAGGTAAACATAACCGGCATAAAGGTCATGATCTTCTGCTGCATTGGATCCGTTACCGTTGTCGGGCTCATCTTCTGGATTAGGAACATAGACGCACCCATCAATAGCGGCAGGATGTAGTAAGGGTCCTGTGCTGAAAGGTCATGAATCCAACCGAAGAATGGAGAGTGACGTAGCTCTACCGATTCCATTAGTGCCCAGTAAAGCGCGATGAAAATAGGCATCTGTAGGATAAGAGGTAAACAGCCACCTAGTGGGTTCACTTTCTCTTTCTTGTACAGTTCCATCATTTCTTGGCTCATGCGCTGACGGTCATCACCGATACGCTCACGCATTGCTTGCAGCTTAGGCTGTAGCATGCGCATTTTCGCCATAGACGTGTATTGCGCTTTTGTTAGTGGGTACATTGCACCACGAACGATGAAGGTCAGACAGATGATTGCCACACCCCAGTTACCAACAAAGCTCTGGATGAATGAAAGCAACATATGAAGAGGCTTCGCAATGAACCATAACCAGCCGTAGTCCACTACTAGGTCTAGGTTAGGTGCCACTTCTGCCATTTCATCTTGCAGTTTTGGACCAACCCAAAGTGTTGCTTCAAACTTAGCCTGATCGCCTGTTGCGATAGTTTTGTTCGGCATACGAACGCCGATGTCGCCTAGGTTGCCAATTACACGAGTGTATAGGTTAGTACCTGGTTCGTTACGTGGGATCCAAGCTGCGGCAAAGTAGTGCTGAATCATTGCTGCCCAACCTTGGCCATCGGCTAGGTTAAGAGACAGGTTGCGATCCTGCATATCATCAAAGCTGTACTTCTTGTAACGCGTATCTTCTGTTGAGTATGCGCCACCACGGTAAGTAGGCATTGTGATGCTACCACCATCGTCCATTAGGTTTTGACGTAGGTGAGCGTACATACCAAATGTTGCGTTGTTGCCTGAGTTGTTCACTACATCGTATTCAACATTAAGCGCGTAGCTGCCGCGTTTAAAGATGTAAGTTTTGGTGTATTCGATACCGTTTGCAGTGAATGTCATCGGAACGCGAAGTTCATCTTGACCGTCAGCCATTGTGAAGCTGTCTGCACTTACGTTGTAGTGAGGGCGATTTGTGCTGCTCAAGTCGATACCTTGAGGGCCCACTAGACCGCTTTGAGCGATAAATTGGTGACCTTGAGCGTCTTTAAGCAGAACAAAGGAATCTGATGAATCTAACTCAGCAGAGTATTCGTTAAGGTTGGCATGTACCACATCGCCACCAACGGTGTCGATCGACAGAGTTAAAACATCAGTCGTTACTGTGATAGTTTTTGCAGAAGCTTGCTGTTGACCAGGAACTGGGTCAAGTTCATCAGCAAAAGATGGTGCAGGTAGAGTGCTGCTTGATTGAGCCTGTTCAACTGCTTGAGGTTCTGGATTCTTTGCAACTTGCCATTGTTGAAACAGCAAAAAAGAAACCAGGGCCAAACCGATGAGCAGGATATTACGTTGAGAATCCATCGTTAGTTATCTCTGTCTTGTTTTTGGACTGGTGGAACGGGGTCATACCCCCCTTCATTCAAAGGGTGGCATTTTAATAGACGTTTGCCTGATAACCAACATCCTTTTACAAAACCGTGAGCTCTCAAAGCTTCTAGCGCGTAAGTGGAACAGGTTGGTGTGAACCGGCAACGAGGACCAATCAAAGGGCTGATAAACCAGCGATACAGATAAACGAGCCCAATGGCTATCCACGTGAAGGGCGAGACAGGCGTTGCCATAGCTTATCAAACAACTTAAAAATTTCCTCATTGCTTAAATCTTGCGCGCTTTTCTTCGCAATCACAACAAAATCTTTGTTTGGAAGCTGATGTTGATTGTTACGAAAGCTTTCACGAGCCAAACGCTTAAATCGGTTACGACCGACAGCCGTTTTGATTTGCTTTTTGGGAACCGCTAAACCTAATCGTGGGTGAGAAAGTTTGTTATTGCGAGCAATGATGGTGAAATGAGGCGAGCCAGCTCGATGAGCTTGCTGGAAGACGTTTTGATAATGCTCGGGAGTTAACAAACGTAACTCCCGATTAAACGCGTACGTGTTCAAAATAAACTAGCGATTATTTTGATAGGCGCGCACGGCCTTTTGCACGACGTGCGTTGATAACTTTACGACCGTTCTTAGTTGCCATGCGAGCACGGAAGCCGTGAGTACGCTTGCGCTTTAGAACTGTAGGTTGAAAAGTGCGTTTCATGATAATTACCTTTACTGATCAGTAGTTTTAGGTTCTTGTTAAACCCGGCGTGGGTATTTGCTTTCTTATATAAAGAAGCTCTTTATATAGAGAAGGACAACCGACGCCTCTCAACAAAGAGGCGGAATTGTAATCACACTCACATAATGTGTCAATGACTCAATGAGTACGAAATTCCGGCCGGGCGATTATACGTAGTGTGAGTAAAATCTCAAGGATCAATCGATCCTGATGCTTGATCGTTACTCTATTCCTACTTGGTTAAGGAATTTTTTCAAACGAGGATCTTGTGGATTATCGAAGATATCCTGTGGAGAACCTTGCTCAACGATATTGCCTTCCGCCATGAAGATCACTCTATCAGCGACTTCTTTCGCGAATTGCATCTCGTGCGTCACCACCAGCATGGTTTGATGCTGATTAGCTAACTTCTTCATTAATGAGAGAACTTCACCGACCCATTCAGGATCCAGCGCAGAAGTTGGTTCGTCAAACAACAGCAGTTCTGGTTGCAGCGCCATCGCTCGGCCGATACCCACGCGTTGTTGTTGGCCGCCAGATAATGCCGCTGGATAACTATCGCCTTTATCCCCAAGGCCGATGTCATCCAGAATTTGTTGCGCTCGTTTGAGAGCATCGGCTTTTTTCCAACCTCGAACGGTCACTAGACCTTCGGCAATGTTCTGGCGCGCATTCATATGGGCAAACAGGGCATAGTTTTGGAACACAAAGCCAGTTCGACGACGCAGCGCTAATACTTCGGCTTTAGTGTGTTTTTGAGTATCAACGGAGATGTCATCTATCGTGATACGACCTTCATCTGCTTGTTCTAGAAAGTTCACCGTACGCAGCAAGGTTGATTTACCCGTACCACTTGAGCCGATAATCACGATGATCTCACCTTGCTTAATATCGAGGTCGATGCCTTTCAGCACTTCAGTCTCACCAAAACGTTTGTGAATATTTTCTAACTTAATCATCGTACGTACGCCTTATTCAGTTTTGCTTCTGCCCAGATTTGTACGCGAGTCAGAATTACCACCACGCCCCAGTAAATAAGAGCAACCGCAAGGAAAGCTTCAAAGAAACGGAAACTTGATGAGGCTTCCATCTGTGCTTTCGCCATGATTTCGGCCACACCAAGCGTGAAAGCGAGAGACGTTGACTTGATCATATCGATGAAATAGTTCATCAATGAAGGCAGTGCGACACGCGTTGCTTGAGGTAAAATCACTCGGCGCATTGCTTGGGATGTCGTCATACCGACCGATAAGCTCGCTTCCATTTGGCTGCGATCAATGCCAATAATGGCGGCACGAATACTTTCCGCCATATAAGCGGCAAAGTGCAGCGTTAAACCGATAACCGCTGCTGAAAAGGCGTCGATACCGACCATCAATGGAAAAATTTGCGGTAAGCCGTAATAAAGCAGGAAAAGCTGAACCAACAGTGGGGTGCCACGGAAGAAGCTGATGTACAGTTGGCTTAATTGATCCAGAACTGGCAGTTTAAATACGCGAATATTGGCTAAAATGACGGATAAAATCAGCGAAAACACCAATCCCCATGTCGCCATTTCCATGGTTGTGCCAAGATATTTCAGCAATATCGGCAGCAGTTCCAACATGTAATTAAAGTCAAATCCCATACGGCTTACCTAAAGGCTAGAGAAAAGAAAAGGTGGAAAACAAGTTCCACCTTTACGTAAGTTTATTTTAGTCCGAGAGTGATACCACTTTGCGGCCTAAAGTACAAAGAGTTCTTATTTCGTGATGTCAGCGCCAAACCACTTCACGGAAATTTTCTCTACTGTACCATCTGCGCGCATCTCAGCCAGTGCTTTGTTTACTTCTTCTTGCAGCTTACGACCTTTCTCGTTGTCAACGAAAGGCCATGCGTTTTGAATGGTCTCAAACGGTTCGCCTGCCAATTCCAGAGGAAGGCCAGTTTTCTTAATCAGCTCTAACGCAGAAAGACGATCCATTACAAACGCGTCTGCACGACCGAGCGCCACGTCATGTTCGATACCTGTGTCGTACGTTTTAATGTTGATCTTGCCGTCTTTGTCGTATTGACGCAGCAGTTGCTCAAAGTTAGAGCCTAGGTTCACCGCAACGGTTTTGCCCGCAAGATCGTCAACACCTTTGATGCTGTCGTTGCCTTTACGCACGGTAATTTGTGCGCCATCTACAACGTAAGGGTCAGCAAATAGGTATTTAGCTTTACGCTCATCAGTCATGGTGATTTGGTTGGAGATCGTATCGATACGACCAGTTTCTAAAAGACCAAATAAACCAGAGAAGTTGGCTGTTACGTATTCGATTTTGTAATCGTTACGTTTACCGATTTCATCCCACATGTCGACTTCAAAGCCTTGTAGCTTGTCTTGCTTTACAAAAGTAAACGGGAAGTAGCGACCTGACATACCAACTTTGACTTCAGTAGCGGCTTGTACGGTTGCTGCCGACAGTGCAATGGCTGCAACGGCAACCTTAATCCAGTTTTTCATAATACATCTCCATAATTTTATGGTTGGAAATACTACTGTTAGTTAGCTCAATTAAATAAATAACCAAGAGCAATAACCTAGACCTGTGAGTTATTAGATAATAGAAGAAGAATGTTAAATGTGACGAAAATGCGAACTGAACCTAGCGAAATGATCGACAAAATCAGCATTGGGAATAAAATAATACACAGACTTATCACCAATCGCTCGATCTTGTGAACTTTGCCCAATTGTGGATCGTTGTGTGGGCAAATTTGGGGCAAGGTGTGTTGATCTCATCAAGTTTGCAGAAATAATTGTGAATAACTTGGATCTTATTCACTGGATCGTCGATCAATCGCTGGCGATCTTGGTTATCAACAGGTAAAATTGCCAGTCTTTTCCGATAATTCAATTACTCAGTGGGGGCACCGTGTCATCTTCGCTTTGGCTGCAATGTTTGCAGCAGCTTCAAGAAGAGCTACCAGCTACAGAATTCAGCATGTGGGTTCGTCCGCTACAAGCGGAGCTCAATGACAATACTCTCACTCTATTCGCGCCAAACCGCTTCGTGTTGGACTGGGTGCGTGATAAGTATCTGAACAATATTACTCGCTTACTGCAGGAATACTGCGGTGGCGATATTCCTAACTTACGTTTTGAAGTGGGGAGCCGACCTGTCTCTGCACCAAAACCAGCGCCGACACGTACGCCTGCAGATGTGGCTGCCGAGTCATCTGCACCTGCGCAATTACAGGCGCGTAAGCCAGTACACAAAACCTGGGATGACGACGCTCAAGCGATTGCGGCTATCAATCACCGCTCAAACATGAACCCAAAACACAAGTTCGATAACTTTGTTGAAGGTAAGTCGAACCAACTGGGTTTGGCTGCGGCGCGTCAGGTATCGGATAATCCTGGTGCAGCATACAACCCGCTGTTCCTATACGGCGGCACGGGCTTGGGTAAAACGCACTTGTTGCATGCGGTGGGCAACGCGATTGTGGATAACAACCCGAACGCAAAAGTGGTCTACATGCACTCAGAACGTTTTGTGCAAGACATGGTAAAAGCGCTGCAAAACAATGCGATTGAAGAATTCAAACGCTACTACCGCAGCGTGGATGCGCTCCTTATCGATGACATCCAATTCTTTGCTAATAAAGAACGTTCACAAGAAGAATTCTTCCATACCTTCAACGCACTATTGGAAGGTAATCAGCAGATCATTCTAACGTCTGACCGTTATCCTAAAGAAATTAATGGCGTTGAAGATCGTCTTAAATCTCGCTTTGGTTGGGGTCTTACTGTTGCGATCGAGCCGCCTGAGCTTGAAACGCGTGTGGCGATCTTGATGAAAAAAGCTGAAGATCACCAAATCCACCTTGCTGATGAAGTGGCATTCTTCATTGCCAAGCGTCTGCGTTCGAACGTTCGTGAGCTCGAAGGTGCACTGAACCGTGTTATTGCGAACGCGAACTTTACTGGCCGTCCAATTACGATTGATTTTGTTCGTGAAGCGCTGCGCGATCTGCTTGCTCTACAAGAGAAGCTTGTGACGATCGATAACATTCAAAAGACCGTGGCGGAATACTACAAGATTAAAGTAGCGGACTTGCTGTCTAAGCGTCGTTCTCGTTCTGTAGCGCGTCCTCGTCAGCTGGCTATGGCGTTAGCAAAAGAACTAACCAACCATAGCTTGCCTGAAATTGGCGATGCGTTTGGGGGCCGCGATCATACGACCGTACTTCATGCTTGTCGCAAGATTGAGCAGCTGCGTGAAGAGAGCCACGACATTAAAGAAGATTACTCTAACTTGATTCGCACCCTGTCTTCGTAATCGGTTAGAATAACGGTATTCTAAGCAAATCATTTATTGAGCTGACAGCGTAAAGAGCCAAGCATGAAATTTACCATTGAACGTAGTCATTTAATCAAACCGCTACAGCAGGTTTCGGGCGCTTTAGGTGGCCGACCAACTCTGCCAATCCTGGGTAACCTACTTCTTAAAGTAGAAGAGAACGTATTGTCGATGACGGCAACCGATCTTGAAGTAGAGTTAGTAAGCAAAGTGACGCTAGAAGGTGATTTTGAAGCGGGCAGCATTACCGTTCCTTCGCGTAAGTTTCTCGATATCTGCCGTGGTTTACCGGACGATGCGATCATCACATTTGTATTAGAAGGTGATCGCGTACAAGTTCGCTCTGGTCGCAGCCGTTTCTCGCTGGCAACGCTTCCTGCGAACGATTTCCCTAATATTGAAGACTGGCAAAGTGAAGTGGAAGTATCACTGAGCCAAGCTGATTTACGTACGCTGATCGACAAAACTCAGTTCTCGATGGCGAATCAAGACGTTCGTTACTACCTCAACGGCATGTTGTTTGAAATTGACGGCACCACGCTACGCAGCGTGGCGACGGACGGCCACCGTATGGCGGTATCGCAAACTCAGCTAGGTGCGGACTTTGCGCAGAAGCAAATCATCGTGCCACGCAAAGGTGTGCAAGAATTAGTAAAGTTGATGGATGCGCCAGAGCAGCCCGTAGTACTTCAGATCGGTAGCTCCAATGTTCGTGCTGAGGTGAATAACTTTACTTTTACCTCTAAGTTGGTTGATGGTCGTTTCCCTGACTACCGCCGTGTATTGCCTCAGAGCACCAATAAGACACTAATAGCAAGTTGTGACGAGTTGCGCCAAGCCTTCTCTCGTGCTGCGATTCTTTCCAACGAAAAATTCCGTGGCGTGCGAGTGAATCTGGCTGATACTGAAATGCGCATAACCGCGAATAACCCAGAACAAGAAGAAGCGGAAGAGATGCTTGATGTAACCTTTGAAGGTGACGCCATCGAAATCGGCTTTAACGTAAGCTATGTGCTTGATGTTCTGAACACGTTGCGTTGTGAAAATGTACGTGTGTCGATGTCGGATGCTAACGCTAGCGCGTTGATTGAAAATGCCGACGATGACAGTGCCATGTACGTGGTGATGCCAATTCGTCTATAAGCCAACTGAATGCCTCTTTCTCGTCTCATCATTCAGCAGTTTCGAAACATTAAAGCCTGTGATATTGAGTTATCAGCAGGCTTTAACTTTCTTATCGGGCCGAACGGCAGCGGTAAAACCAGTGTCTTAGAAGCGGTTTATCTGCTCGGGCATGGCCGCTCATTCAAGAGCTCTCTCACCGGACGAGTGATACAAAATGAGCGTGACGAACTGTTTGTTCATGGTCGTTTTTTGAACTCGGATCAATTTGAGCTACCTATCGGCATTAATAAGCAGCGTGATGGCTCAACAGAGGTTAAAATAGGCGGTCAATCTGGACAAAAATTAGCGCAGTTGGCACAAGTTCTGCCTCTGCAGTTGATACACCCAGAAGGGTTTGATTTACTGACAGATGGCCCTAAACATCGTCGTGCGTTTATTGATTGGGGCGTGTTTCATACCGAGCCCGCTTTTTATCAAGCATGGGGAAGGTTCAAGCGCCTGAACAAGCAGCGCAACGCGTTGTTGAAAACCGCCAATAGTTATCGTGAGCTCAGTTATTGGGATCAGGAAATGGCAGGATTGGCTGAAAACATCAGCCAATGGCGAGCAAGTTACATCGAGCAGATGAAAACCGTCGCAGAAACTATCTGTCAGACATTTTTGCCAGAATTTGAGATCCAATTGAAGTATTATCGTGGCTGGGATAAAGACACTCCATACCACGAGATACTAGAAAAGAATTTTGAGCGTGATCAGGCTTTGGGATACACCTTTAGTGGCCCAAACAAAGCTGATTTGCGCATTAAAGTGAACGGAACGCCCGTTGAAGATGTTCTGTCACGCGGTCAATTAAAACTCATGGTGTGTGCATTGCGTGTCGCGCAAGGGCAACACCTGACAGAGATGGCCGGTAAACAATGCATTTACCTAATTGATGACTTCGCGTCGGAATTAGATAGCCAACGTCGCAAGCGTCTTGCTGACTGCTTAAAAGAGACGGGCGCACAAGTATTTGTAAGCTCTATCACTGAAAGCCAAATCGCCGATATGTTGGACGATAACGGTAAATTGTTTCATGTGGAACATGGCAGGATAGAGTCAAACTAGAAGAGAGAAACTCATGTCTGAAAATTACGATTCATCGAGTATTAAGGTACTGAAGGGTCTGGATGCGGTACGTAAGCGTCCAGGAATGTACATCGGCGATACGGACGACGGCACCGGCCTTCACCACATGGTTTTCGAGGTGGTGGATAACTCAATTGATGAAGCGTTGGCAGGTCACTGTAAAGACATCGTTGTGACAATTCATGAGGATAACTCGGTTTCCGTTAGCGATGATGGTCGTGGCATTCCAACAGAAATCCACTCAGAGGAAAATGTCTCTGCAGCAGAAGTAATTATGACGGTTCTTCACGCGGGTGGTAAGTTCGACGATAACTCATACAAAGTATCGGGTGGTCTTCACGGGGTAGGTGTTTCAGTAGTAAACGCACTATCAGAGAAAGTTGAGCTAACGATTCATCGTGGTGGCCATATCCATACGCAAACCTACCGCCATGGTGAGCCTCAAGCGCCACTAGCCGTTGTGGGTGATACGGATAAAACCGGTACACAAATTCGTTTCTGGCCAAGTGCCGAGACGTTCTCTAACACTGAGTTCCACTATGACATTCTGGCGAAACGCCTGCGTGAACTGTCATTCCTGAACTCTGGTGTGTCGATCAAATTGGTTGATGAACGTGAAGCGGACAAACATGATCACTTCATGTATGAAGGTGGTATTCAAGCGTTCGTTGATCACCTAAACACCAACAAAACGCCAATCATCGAAAAAATCTTCCACTTTAACTCTGAGCGTGAAGACGGCATTTCAGTTGAAGTGGCGATGCAATGGAACGATGGTTTCCAAGAGAACATCTTCTGCTTTACCAACAATATCCCACAGCGTGATGGTGGTACTCACCTTGCTGGTTTCCGTGCTGCGCTAACACGTACATTGAACAGCTTTATGGATAAAGAAGGTTTCTCGAAGAAAGCGAAAACAGCGACTTCAGGCGACGATGCGCGTGAAGGTCTAACTGCGGTTGTTTCGGTGAAAGTGCCTGATCCTAAGTTCTCAAGCCAAACAAAAGACAAACTGGTTTCTTCTGAAGTGAAATCAGCTGTTGAGTCTGCAATGGGTGAAAAACTGTCTGAGTTCTTGATTGAGAACCCGACAGAAGCGAAGATGGTTTGTTCGAAAATCATCGATGCAGCACGTGCTCGTGAAGCAGCGCGTAAAGCTCGTGAAATGACGCGCCGTAAAGGTGCACTAGACCTAGCTGGCCTTCCAGGTAAACTTGCAGACTGTCAGGAAAAAGATCCGGCACTCTCTGAACTATACATAGTGGAGGGTGATTCGGCAGGCGGCTCCGCAAAACAAGGCCGTAACCGCAAGAACCAAGCAATCCTACCGCTAAAAGGTAAGATTCTTAACGTAGAAAAAGCACGTTTCGACAAGATGCTATCTTCTCAAGAAGTAGCAACACTGATCACCGCACTAGGTTGTGGTATCGGTCGTGACGAGTACAACCCGGACAAGCTTCGTTACCACAACATCATCATCATGACCGATGCCGATGTCGATGGTTCGCACATCCGTACGCTACTGTTGACCTTCTTCTACCGTCAAATGCCAGAGCTTATCGAGCGTGGCTATGTGTACATCGCTCAGCCACCACTATACAAAGTGAAAAAAGGCAAACAAGAGCAGTACATCAAAGATGAAGAAGCGATGAACCAATACCAAGTATCATTGGCTCTGGACAATGCATCGCTACACGTAAACGCAGAAGCACCTGCACTGGCAGGTGAAGCACTAGAGAAGCTTGTTCAACAGTACAATGCGGGTATTAAACTGGCGGAACGTATGAGCCGTCGCTACCCAAGTGCTTTGGTAAACGAGTTGATTTACACTCCTCGCCTAACGCCAGAGCAATGCCATGACGCATCAGTTGTGGAAGCTTGGACGAAGCAGCTTATTGAACAGCTGAATGCGAAAGAAGTGGGTGCAAGTCAGTACAGCTACGAAGTTGAGCAGCACGAAGAGCTAGGCTTAAACTTGCCTAAGATTGTGGTTCGTACTCACGGCGTGACGCACGAACATGCAATTAGCATCGACTTCCTAAACTCGAAAGAGTACGGCAAGTTGGCCGATCTATCAGAAGCACTTGATGGACTTCTGGAAGAAGGCGCGTACATCAAACGTGGTGAGCGTACTATGCCAGTGGCAAACTTTGCAGAAGCGCTTGACTGGTTAGTGAAAGAGTCAATGCGTGGATTAAGCCGTCAGCGCTACAAAGGTCTAGGTGAGATGAACCCAGACCAACTTTGGGAAACCACCATGGACCCAGAAACACGTCGTATGATGCAGGTAACGATTGAAGATGCGGTAGGCGCAGATCAACTGTTCACGACGCTAATGGGTGACCAAGTAGAGCCTCGTCGTAACTTCATCGAAGAGAACGCACTGAAAGTAGCGAACCTAGACGTATAACGACACTGTTCGTGATAGTAAAAAGCAGCGAGAAATCGCTGCTTTTTTTGTTTTACCACCAGCTAAAATCGCCACTTTCTGCTAAAGCGGATGTTTTTCTGGTACTAACTGCCAACAACGCGATCAAGCCTGCCATTTTATATCTGTTTTCTTTTTTTCTCGCCATTTTGTTCGCTTGAGCGCTTTTGCTTTCTTTTTTCTGCTCGCTATAGTGCTGAAGAGCTGATGAATAAGGAGACTAAGAAAATGGTGATGACTTTCCTGAACTAAGCCGGAAGTGATGCACTTCCGGTTCAATGCACTGAATTTATTTGTAAGACAAGGCATTAAGAAGGAAATAATCATGTTTGAACGCTGGTTCTCAGCGTACTGCTTGGCGCTGCGAACTTGGTGGTTAACCAGTCGCTTTTTAACCTATCAATCACCACTAAGGTTGTTATCGCTATTTGAAATCTGCGAGCAACAAGCCCATTGCCGTAACCGAACTCGTATTGCGGTTGGGGACACGGTTCGCTTAGTGGATGTTGAACGCGCCTATCAATATCGCATGACATTGGTCAGCTCGCGCAAGGGGCAACCCATGACAGGTATGCTCGCGGTCGATTCTTATTTGGGGTCTCGACTGTTAGGTCGAGCTAAAAATGATGCGCTCGAAGTGGAAATTTTTAATCAGCGACGCTGCTTTGTGATTACTGAAATTGTTCATCAATCGCAGCCACCAGCTCAGAAAATGCTGTGTGGTTGTCTGTTGTGCCAATAAATAGAGGTGAAGTCATGAGTAAGAAAGAAAAGAAACAACCGCAGTTGAGTCTAAAAGAAAAGCGCAAACTAAAGCAGGAAAAGGCGGCAGAAAAGGGCGTTGTAAAAGCGCGTAAATCCTCCCGCAAGTAAAGTGTAGATTGAGCCCTCCAGAACGGCGGGCTTTTTATCACTGATCGCGAAGTGATGAGGAACTAAGCTGTTCAAGGGGATAGTGGATGCTTTAAAAATTTTTTATTTTTTCCCTTGAAAGTCATTTTTGACGACCTTATATCTAGTTACGAAGAGGGTGACTGGCTTGCTAGAGACTAGAAGACCAGCCCTCTGAAATCGCTAAAACGAGATCGCTCAGAAGAGGATATGGCGTTTTAGCACACAACTTAAACCTTTAGATTCAATATCATGTCTCCGAGCCAAACCAAGGCCAGTGGAATGATAAGAATCTCTTAGTTCGGCGTTGGTTTTTGCATAAACACGCCAGTAGGATGAAACTCATCTGAACTAAGACTATTGCTTAATTAAGAGGATAGATTTATGCGTAATGTAGATTTCTCACCACTATACCGTAATGCAATTGGCTTTGATCGTCTGCTAAACCTGATGGAAGCGAATACAGCGAAAAATACTTCTGGCGGTTACCCTCCATACAACATTGAGCAAAAAGACGAGCACAACTACCGTATTACTATGGCCGTTGCTGGCTTTGCTGAAGAACAGCTCGATCTAACTCAAAATGAAAACATGTTGATCGTGAAGGGCGAGCGTAAAGCAGAAGAAGGCAAAAACTACGTTTACCAAGGTATTGCAGAACGTGATTTTGAACGTAAATTCCAGCTAGCGGATTACGTAAAAGTCGTGGGTGCATCAATGGAAAACGGTCTGCTTCATATTGATTTAGTTCGTGAAATCCCTGAAGCCATGCAACCACGTAAGATTGCTATCGGTGGCAACAACCTGATTGAGAACAACTAATCAGTTAACCACCCGGTTATAGAATGAGAAAGAGCGCCATATGGGCGCTCTTTTTAGTTTGGGGTTTTCAAATCCGCTATTTTAAAGCTGTAATTTCAAAGAGAAGAACGGCTGAGTTCAATCCGTCTATTTACCTTCGCGGTAAGCCTTTTCCACTTCTTCAGCGATAATCGCAATGCCTTTTTGCATCATCTCATCATCTTGAACGTAGTTCATACGCAGGCATTGGTGCGCGTGATCCCACTCGTCTTGCTGACCAATAAAGAAATATTCACCAGGGACAATCAATACGCCACGCGCTTTCAAGCGTTGGTACAGTTCCATTGTTGTGATTGGCAGTTCATCAAACCATAACCACAAGAAGATAGCGCCTTCCGGCTTGTGGATGCGGAATCGCTCATCGGTAATTGCTTGTTGGAGCAGTTCAACCGCACGTTGTGATTTTTGCTTGTAGAACGGCTTAATCACCTCTGAACTCAGTTTAAGCAGATCGCCTTTACCAATGATGTGGTTTGCCAACGCAGGCCCAACACTGCCTGGAGCTAGGCTGATGATGCCGTTCATATTGGTTAATGCTTGAGTGATTTCTTCACTCGCAATCACAATCCCACAACGCACACCTGGCAAGCCAAGTTTAGATAGGCTCATGCATAGGATGGTGTTTTCATTCCAGAACGGTTCGACATCTTCAAAGATGATGTTCGGGAAAGGTAGACCGTAGGCGTTATCGATGATCAGCGGGATGTTGTTCTCACGTGCTAGCTTGTCCAGCTTACGTACTTCTTCGTCTGTCAGTACATTACCCGTTGGGTTGGTTGGACGAGATGCACAGATTGCCGCAACAGAGTCGTCGACGGTTAGCTGCTCAAAATCGACGTGGTATTTAAACAGACCGTTATCTAACAGCTCGATTTCTGGGTGGTAAGAGATAAAGATATCTTCATCAATGCCTGCATCACCATAACCGATGTACTCAGGTGCGATAGGCAGTAGCACTTTCTTATGCGAACCATCTGGCTGTTTACCTGCCAACAAGTTGAACAAGTAGAAGAAGCCACTTTGGCTGCCGTTAGTTAGGCTGATGTTTTTTTCTGAAATATCCCAGCCGTAAGTTTCACGGAATAACTGAGCTAGCGCTTTGACGAACGCGTCTTTACCCTGCGGGCCATCGTAGTTGGCGAGGGCGGCGACGAGCTCCCCACTGGCGAGCATTTCCTCACTGGCTTGGTGAAAGTAATCGAGCATGGCAGGAATGGCGGCAGGATTACCTCCACCGAGCATGATGGCACCTGGTGTGCGCAGACCATCATTCAAATCGTCCATTAACTGCGTAATACCTGAATACTGATTAAATTTTTCACCAAACTTTGAGAACTGCATGCTGACTTATACCTAATTCATTGTGATTGCTTTGTGTATGTTTATGCCGATGTTTTATCGGCTTATCGAGTAATCCTTGACCTTACCTCAATGTGTAATTAACGCAAAGTGTGAATTAAGCCGAAAAAGAAAAAAGTGTGTCATCAGACCAGAGGGACGAGACTAAATGGCAAAAAGAACAATAAAAAAGGGAAGCTTATGCTTCCCTTGCTGGTGGAGAGAGTGTGATTTACTCACCGGTGTAAACAATCAACACCTTGTCGTCTTGGTATTGGCGTTCAAACGCGTAGTAACCTTCTTGGTTGCGAGTGATGTGCTTACCTTGAGCAACTGCTGGGTGGCGTTTACGGAATTCACCCAACTTTTGCCAATGTTTCAGTAGATCTTCTCGCTCGCCATGAATCTTATCCCATGGCATATCTGAGCGTGTGCCTTGGTGGGCGTCTGAACCAGTAATGCCAAAATCACGAGCTATCTCATCACCGTAATAGATTTGTACTGCACCGGGAGCCAGCATCAGTGCATTTGCTGCACGTGCTTGGTCATCAAAGCTGCGGCTGCGCGCTGACCAAAACAGTTGTGTATCGTGTGAAGACAGGTAGCTCAACACGTTGAACTCAGGATCGGTATTGATGCGTTCTGCATAACGGCGGTAATCATTATCAAGTTGAGCGAAACACTTCAGCGCTTTTGGTGCTACATCAGATTGGAACTCGAAGTTGATGATGGAGTCGAAGCCGTTGTCGAAATACGGGCTCTTCACCACGCTGTGTGCCCATACTTCACCTGTCATCCAAAATGGCAGGTCATCTAGTGCTTTGTCTGGATTGTTTTGCTTCCACTGGGCAAGGGCTTGAGTGGTGCTGGCTTTCAACTCTGCCCACGCTTCCATTTCAACGTGTTTAGCGGTGTCGACGCGAAAGCCATCAATGCCATAGTCACGTACCCAGTCGGATAACCACGTAATCAGATGCTCACGCGGGGTTTGCAGTTCATCTTGCGCATTGGTGTCTTTATTGCGGAAGAAGTTTGGTAGTCCGGTTTTCTGAGTTGATTCGGTTTTGAGATCCGGTAAGTAGTTCAAAGACATGGTGATGTCGTTGTATCCCGGCGCATCGTAATCGCCAATGTCGGTGCGGATCCAACCTTTGCCCCACCATTTATCCCACGCTTCGCTATCCCCGTATTTGATGTAATCGTTGAAGCTATGCCAGCTTTGTCCTGATTTTGGCTGCCAGTCGGTCCATTTTTCACCGAGGACTTCTTTGGCTTCTTGGTCATCAAGGTAAAGCTGACCAAAGCCGAATTCCTGCATGTCTGCTAATGTTGCGTAGCCAGTGTGGTTCATGACCACATCCCAAATCACGCGGATACCTTTTTTATGGGCAGTATCGACGAAGGTTCTGAGTTCATTTTCGGTACCCATGTTAGCATCAAGCTTGGTCCAATCTTGGTGATAGTAGCCGTGGTAACCATAGTGCTTAAAGTCGCCTTTATCGCCGCCGCCAACCCAACCGTGGATTTGTTCCAGTGGCGAGGTTATCCAGATAGCATTCACACCAAGTGATTCGATGTAATCGAGTTTTTTCGTCAGACCCGCCAAGTCACCACCGTGGAAGGTGCCAATCTCGTATTTTCCATCTTTGCTGCGACCGTAGCTGTTGTCGTTGTCTGGGTTACCGTTGTAGAAGCGGTCGGTCATGACGAAGTACACCGTCGCGTTATCCCAGCTAAATGGTTTATCGGCTTGCTGTTCAACCTCTTCTAGCAGCAATAGACCTTGGCTCATAGGACCCGGCTGCATGGTGACGCTGCCATTGGCGACAGTGGTTTCTTGTCCGGTTAAGGCGTCACGAACCACAGTGCCATCATTAAAGGTTTGAGCAACATTGATGGTTTTTGGCGTGTCAGTTGCGACAGGGCAAGAGTAGGTGATGTCCTGAGTCTGTTTTGGTTTGATTCTTACCGTCAGCTCGTTGGTGGTTGGATTGAGCGTAAATTGATAGGTATTGGCTTTGAAGATGCGCAGCGGCATTTGTGCATCAGTGGCGCAGTTATCCATTTTTAATGGACGATTGAACTTGATGCGATCTTCTTCTGCTAGGGCAAAGCTACTGCCACAACTTTGCTTGCTGTCAGCAATGGTAAAGGTGTAACTGCCTTTTTCGAGTTTTTGCTCGGCGACAAGTAAGCCCTGTGAGTTTTCCTCAAAAACAGCGGTGTCATCACCAACGCTTAATACGATGGCATTTTCTGGAATCTGGCTGCAGGCGCTCAGTAGACCGATAGAGAGTGCGAGAATTGTTTTTTTCATTGTGTCCTTCCCCCGAATAAACAGTCCAGTTATAGCAAAACTGTGCCTCTACAATCCGAGCTCTACACCAACAAGTTAAACGCGTCTCACCCTACAAATTTTAGTCTTGTTCACAAAGGCAACAAAAAAGGGAAGCATCTGCTTCCCTTTTACTTATTTCTTAATCACTCCGAAGAGTAATGAATTACTTTTGAAGCAAAGAAATGTCTGCGATCTGTAGGAACAGGTTACGCAGGTTGTTCAGTAGTGTCAGACGGTTCTTCTTAAGTGCTTCGTCGTCTGCCATTACCATTACGTTATCAAAGAACGCATCAACTGGTTCACGTAGGTCAGCTAGCTTGCTTAGGGCTTCTTGGTAGTTACCTGTAGCAAATGCTGGCTCTAGCGCTTCTGTCATTACTTCAACGCTTTCTGCTAGTGCTTTCTCTGCGTCTTCTTGTAGAAGTGCTAGGTCGATGTCTGCTGCTAGTTCACCGTCGAATTTCGCTAGGATGTTACCTACACGTTTGTTCGCTGCTGCTAGAGACTCTGCTGCTTCTAGTTCACGGAAGTGAGAAACCGCTTTAACTCGTTGGTCGAAGTCTGCTGGTTTAGTCGGACGACGAGCTAGAACCGCTTGAATGATGTCTACGCTGAAGCCTTCGTCTTGGTACCAAGCACGGAAACGACCAAGCATGAACTCGATAACGTCTTGTTCAACGTTGTCGTTGGTTAGGCGGTCGCCAAATAGTGACTTCGCTTTCGCTACTAGGTCAACAAGATCTAGGTTGTAGCCGTATTCAACGATGATACGTAGTACACCTAGAGATGCGCGGCGTAGTGCGAATGGGTCGCTGCCTTTAGGCGCTTGACCAATACCGAAGATACCTACGATAGTGTCTAGCTTGTCTGCCATTGCAACTGCAGTTGAAACACCGTTTGATGGCAGTTCATCACCTGCGAAACGAGGCATGTATTGCTCGTTCAGTGCTACTGCAACTTCTTCTGCTTCACCGTCGTGGCGAGCGTAGTGCATACCCATCACACCTTGAGTATCCGTGAATTCGAATACCATTGAGGTCATTAGGTCACATTTTGCTAGTAGACCAGCACGCTTTGATTTCTCAACGTCAGCACCGATTTGCTCAGCAATGTAGCCAGCAAGCTCTGTGATGCGGTCTGTTTTGTCTTTGATCGTACCCAGTTGCTTTTGGAAGATCGCTTGCTCTAGTTCAGGCAGACGGTCGATAAGCGGACGCTTACGGTCTGTGTTGAAGAAGAACTCTGCGTCAGCAAGACGAGGGCGAACTACTTTCTCGTTACCTTCGATTACGTAACGAGGCTCTTTTGATTCGATGTTCGATACGAAGATGAAGTTAGGTAGTAGCTTCTTGTTTTCGTCATAAACAGGGAAGTATTTTTGGTCACCTTTCATGGTGTAAACCAACGCTTCAGAAGGCACTTTTAGGAACTCTTCTTCGAACTTCGCTGTTAGTACTACTGGCCATTCAACCAGAGACGTTACTTCTTCTACTAGGTCATCTTCTAGGTCAGCGATACCGCCAACCGCTGCTGCTGCTTTTTGTGCGTCAGCTAGGATGATTGCTTTACGCGCTTCGTAATCTGCCATTACTTTACCGCGCTCTTCTAGGATCGCAGGGTATTGTTCAGCAGAATCGATAGTGAACTCTTGCTCACCCATGAAGCGGTGACCACGGATAGTGCGATCAGAAGCGACACCAAGGATCTCGCCTTCGATTAGGTCGCTGCCCATTAGCATGGTTAGCGTCTTAACTGGACGGATAAATTGAGTCGTTTTGTTACCCCAGCGCATTGGTTTTGCGATAGGTAGGTTTGCTAGTGCTTTCGCTGCAAGTTCAACTACGATCTCAGACGTTGGCTGACCTTTCACTTCTTGTTTGAACAGTAGCCATTCACCTTTGTCTGTAACCATGCGCTCTGCTTGGTCAACCGTGATGCCACAACCGCGTGCCCAGCCTTGAGCCGCTTTTGTTGGGTTGCCTTCCGCGTCAAACGCTGCAGAAACCGCAGGACCACGTTTTTCAACAACTTTGTCAGACTGGCTGTCTGCTAGTGCTGCGACTTTAAGTGCAAGACGACGAGGTGCCGCGAACCATTTAACGCCTTCGTGAGCAAGCTCAGCGCCTTTTAGTTCTGCTTCGAAGTTTGCTGCGAATGCTTCAGCTAGAGTGCGAAGTTGCGTTGGTGGTAGCTCTTCTGTACCTAGCTCGATTAGAAATTCTTTTGCCATGTTACTCTACCCCTTGCGCTTGTTCTTTCTTACACATTGGGAAGCCTAGAGCTTCACGCGATGCGTAGTATGCTTCTGCAACTGCTTTAGTCAGGTTGCGGATGCGTAGGATGTAACGTTGGCGTTCAGTTACTGAGATCGCTTTACGTGCGTCTAGTAGGTTGAATGCGTGACCAGCTTTTAGAATGCGCTCGTAAGCAGGTAGTGGCAGTGGCTTTTCAAGCTCAAGCAGCTCTTTACACTCTTTCTCGCACTGTTCGAAGAAACCAAATAGGAATTCCACGTCTGCGTGCTCGAAGTTGTAAGTCGATTGCTCTACTTCATTTTGGTGGAAGATGTCACCGTAAGTCACTTTGCTGCCGTCTGGTGCGATGTTCCAAACTAGGTCGTAAACAGAGTCTACTTCTTGGATGTACATTGCTAGACGTTCGATACCGTAAGTGATCTCACCAGTAACTGGCTTACACTCAAGACCGCCAACTTGCTGGAAGTAAGTAAACTGAGTCACTTCCATGCCGTTTAGCCAAACTTCCCAGCCTAGACCCCATGCGCCTAGTGTTGGGTTTTCCCAGTTGTCTTCTACGAAACGGATGTCGTGTACAAGAGGGTCAATACCAAGAACTTCAAGGGAGCCAAGGTACAACTCTTGAATATTGTCAGGCGATGGTTTTAGCGCTACTTGGAATTGGTAGTAGTGCTGAAGACGGTTAGGGTTTTCACCGTAACGGCCATCAGTAGGACGACGTGAAGGTTGTACGTAAGCTGTCGACATTGGCTCTGGGCCAAGCGCTCGTAGACAGGTCATTGGGTGAGAGGTACCCGCACCCACTTCCATATCTAGCGGTTGAACAATGGTACAACCATTTTGAGCCCAATAATCCTGCAGCGCGAGGATCATTCCCTGGAAGGTTTTGATATCGTATTTTTGCATAAGTCAGGTTCGCGCGATTCTCTTGTTACTCGTTAATTCGTCATCTATGCCGAGTTTTTCAACTCTAACAACGGCGATAAAGAGTAATTACGGTTGAATAAATTAACAATCTAGTATAACCAGATATTGAGCATGGGAGTAGAGCTAATCTTGATTAATTCGTGGGCGATTTTCTCCTTTAATGAATTTTTACCGCGTTATCTGCTGTATTTTTCCTAAAAGGGAGTTTTCGCCTGCTTTGGCTCTTGAGAAGCGCAACAAAGGTGGCTAGAATTGCGCCTGTCTTTGGGGAGTAGCTTACCTGATGAAGTTTCTGTTTCATCTGGTTCGTCCGTCAACATAATTGGTGCAAAATCACCATGGCGTTCGAGACTTGAAGCCTTTCAAGTTTAGCAAGACCTTAGACAAATCATCACGAACCGGGGTAGGGGCGTGAGGTTTGTCTTCGGTTAAAAATAATAATCCCTGCCCCAATGAGCATGTCGTGAGCGTTTTAGCTATTTCAATTACTACTGTAGCGTTAGCAGAAATTGGCGATAAGACCCAATTGCTATCTCTATTACTCGCAAGTCGTTACCGAAAACCAATCCCAATTATTGCAGCAATCTTTTTGGCAACTATTGCCAACCACGCTTTGGCTGCATGGTTAGGTGTGGTTGTCGCAGACTATCTATCACCTGAGATTTTAAAGTGGGTGCTGGTGGTCAGTTTTGTCGCGATGGCGGCTTGGGTTCTGATCCCGGACAAACTGGATGATGACGAGCAGATTTCTAATCGAGGCCCATTTATTGCCAGCTTTATCGCGTTCTTCGTTGCGGAGATAGGCGATAAAACTCAGATCGCCACTTCCATCTTAGGGGCGCAATACGCGGATGCGTTAAGTTTGGTGATTATCGGTACCACAATCGGTATGCTGCTGGCGAATGTACCTGTGGTCCTGATTGGTAAATTGTCGGCCGACAAGATGCCTTTAGGGCTGATCCGTAAAATCACCGCATTTTTGTTTATTGCTCTGGCAATAGGGGCTGCACTGTTCTGATTTTTTGCACGTGAAATGATGTGAGTTATCAATCATTAGTAGCGTGCTGCGCGAGTTCAAACTCTGACTCTAAATCGTTCCGTTGCGTGACGGATGACATATAAGTGTCATACTTGTCATGGTAGTTTAATGGTGTGAATGATAGCGAGAGGGCAAGTTTATGCTTACACGTTACATGGGGATGTCCCCGAAGAGTCAGAGTTATTTATTCACTTTTGGTTTAGCGCTGTGTTTACTAGCGATGGTGCTAACTGATATGTGGTTACCGATTGTAGCAGGATCGTTCGTTCTTACTGGATTGACAGTAGAAGCGTGGATTCGTGTCGCTCACATCATTCCTATGCATGAAGAGATGCGGGCAATGAAGAAACAACTTAACAAGCTCCAATCAGAAGTTCGCACACTCGAATACGACGAATAAACAAACGGCAGCCAATATAGGCTGCCGTTTTTAGTTCGACCAGATTATTCCAATCCTTTCTTGATCAGGTACTGATACGGAACTTGCTCCGTTTGTGCCGCAACTAACTGGTGGTCCATAAAGCGGCAGAAACTCGGAATGTCTCGAGTCGTGGATGGATCGTCTGCTTTGACCAGCAAAATCTCACCATCTTGCATGTTGCGAATTGTCTTCCTGACCATCATCACTGGCTCTGGGCAGCGCAGTCCTTGCGCCTCTAATGTCTTGTTTGCCAGTTCAGGATTAAAGCTCATAGTGTGATTCTCGTAACTAACTGAGCGTTGAATTTTACTTTCGTTGAAAAAATATTCAATAACCACTTGGCAAACCGAATTTTTTGTTTTACCTTAAATTAACAATTTGGTAACAACTGGCAAGGGAGAGGCAATGTTAACAGCGTTAGACAGACTTACGATTTACTCAGTGCTGTGTTTTATCTCGTTCTGTGCATTGGTACTTAGGACGCCAGCTGACACCTCTTTGACGCCTCTCGTAGGCATGGTTGCCACTATTATTGGGATTTGGATCGAGATGCGCAGATGGTCTGGCGCATCTGAGCAAGAAAATTAGCGCTTCTTGCTTGGATCAGAATGCTTTTAATAACGCTCACCTATTTTTTACCGACACTTCATTCCGACACTATCCCCATTTTTCTTGGGCTTCCCCGCTGAAAGGCGGGATTTTTTTTGCCTAAAGAGTACAATTTACCCAAACACATACAAAATAAGTGGCTAATTCGTGGAACTGGAAGATATCTATCGCCGAGATTTAAATTTACTGGTTGCGTTGCGAGTACTGATAGAAGAAAACAGTGTCAGTAAGGCGGCAACACGTCTGAACTTGAGTCAATCGGCAATGAGTCGTGTGCTTGGTCGTCTACGCGACTTATTGGGAGACCCGCTGTTTACTCGTCAGGGACAGCATTTGATCCCAACTCAGAAAGCGTTAGAGATCGATCGCTCATTGGGCGAGCCATTAGAGTCTTTACGTCAGTTGTTATCTCCGGTTGAGTTTGACCCATTGCAATGCGTACAGACTTTCAACATCGTGACCACCGATTATGCCATGCAAACGATATTACCGTTCGCTTTGCCGAGAATTTACCAAGAAGCACCAAATGTGTCTTTCAACTTCTTACCACTGCAACACGACCGTTTATCAGATCAGCTCACTTATGAAGGTGCAGACTTAGCGATTTGTCGCCCGACAGGCCCGGTGGAGCCTCTACGCAGTGAAGTGTTGGGGCGAGTGGGGGTGCTGTGTATGCTTTCAAAACAGCATCCATTAGCGAATAAAGAAATGAGCTTGGATGATTATCTGAGTCATCCACATGCCATGATCGCCATCAGTGATGGTGTTAAGGCACTGATCGAACAAGCTTTGATGGAGAAACCTAAGCGTAAAATGGTTCTGCGGGCTTATCATTTAGAAGCCGCATTGGCGATCATGGATACCTTGCCAATTATCATCACAGTGCCAGCGGACTTGGCGTATCTGGTTGCCGAGCGTTATGACTTGGTGGTGAAACCGTTACCATTCCAATTCACGCCGTTTGAATACTCGATGATTTGGCATGCGCGTTGCGAGCATTCTCCCGCTCAAGAATGGTTAAGAACGATTGTGCGTGAAGAGTGTAGCCGTCTGATAGCTAAACGTATCGAAGATATGGGACTGAACTGCTAACAAAAAAGAGCCAGCAATGCCGGCTCTTCGTCTGTTTACACTGAGTCAGTGTTTATAGCTTGATAACCACACGACCCGTTACTTGACCGTTGGTGATGTCTTCTGCATATTTCGGTGCTTCAGTAAGAGCAACTTCAGTACACGCTTGCTCGAAGTAGCTGTCTGGTAGTAGCTCGACCAGCTTTTCCCATGCTGCGATACGTTTCTCTGTTGGGCACATTACTGAGTCCACACCTTGTAGGCGAACATTACGTAGGATGAACGGCATCACTGTGGTTGGTAGATCAAAACCACCTGCAAGACCACAAGCTGCAACTGCACTGTTGTAATCCATTTGCGCCAATACTTTTGCTAGTACTTTGCTGCCTACAGTATCAACCGCACCTGCCCATACTTGTTTTTCAAGCGGACGTGCTGGTTCTTCAAATTCAGTACGGTCGATGATGCGGCTAGCACCTAGTTTTTCAAGTAGCGGGCCGTTTTTCTCTACACGACCTGTCACTGCAGCAACTTTGTAGCCAAGCTGTGCTAGAAGCGTTACTGCGACTGAGCCTACACCGCCACTTGCGCCAGTTACAAGGATTTCACCATTTTCAGGTTTGATGCCTGCATCAAGCAGTGCTTGAACACATAGCATGCCTGTGAAACCAGCAGTACCAACCATCATTGCTTTCTTGCTGTCTAGACCTTTTGGTAGTGGTACTAGCCAATCTGCTTTTAGACGAGCACGCTGAGACATACCACCCCAGTGGTTTTCACCCACGCCCCAGCCAGTAAGGACAACTTTGTCACCAGCTTGGTAGCGGTCGTCTTCTGAGCTTACTACCGTACCTGCTAGGTCAATACCTGGCACCATCGGGAAGTTACGGATGATTTTACCTTTACCTGTGATCGCAAGACCGTCTTTGTAGTTTAACGATGAGTAATCAACGTCAATCAGAACGTCGCCTTCAGGCAGTTGTGTTTCATCGATTTGCTCGATGTTAGCGATAGTACGTTTGTCTTCTTGATTTAGAACTAGAGCATTAAACATAAGGTTCTCCGATTGTGCGGTAGCATGACTCTGGGTCACATGCAGCAAGATATCAACTGGTCTAAGTGTATGTCTTCTTTGTCTATGAATAAAATGAAACTTGAGCATTTAATGTATGCTCTTCATGCATGTTTGATGTAAAACAAAAAGGGCGACATCAATTGTCGCCCTTAAGTGTAATACTAAAAATTTTAGTATTAGTTCATTTGCTTATGATTGTTGGCTCGATCACTACAACAACGTCTTGAACTGTTATGGTCGTTCAAATACTGTCGCAATGCCCTGACCCAAACCGATACACATGGTGGCCAGACCGTATTTCGCGTCTTTCGCTTCCATTAGGTTGATCAACGTTGTTGAGATACGTGAACCAGAACAGCCGAGTGGATGACCCAATGCTATCGCACCACCATTAAGGTTGACTTTCTCATCCATAACATCAAGCAGGCCTAAGTCTTTAGCACACGGCAGAGACTGCGCGGCAAATGCTTCGTTTAGCTCAACCACATCCATGTCTTCAATTGAAAGACCGGCACGCTTGAGCGCTTTTTTCGTCGCAGGTACAGGACCGTAACCCATAATAGAAGGATCGCAGCCCGCAATGGCCATGCCTTTAATACGTGCACGAATATTCAAGCCAAGCTCATTGGCTTTCTCTTCGCTCATGATCAACATCGCTGATGCACCATCGGACAGAGCCGATGATGTACCGGCTGTTACTGTACCGTTTGCAGGGTCGAACACTGGGCGAAGTTGAGATAGACCTTCAACGGATGTTTCAGGGCGAATCACTTCGTCATAATCCAGAGTGAACAGTGTGCCGTCTGCTGCGTGGCCTTCAATTGGTAGAATTTCGTTTTTAAAACGACCCTCTACGGTTGCTGCGTGCGCACGAGCGTGAGAGCGAGCGGCAAACTCGTCTTGTTGCTCACGGCTAATGCCATGTAATTTACCCAGCATTTCAGCCGTTAAGCCCATCATGCCCGCAGCTTTTGCTACGTTCTTTGACATACCTGGGTGAAAGTCTACACCGTGGTTCATTGGCACATGCCCCATGTGCTCAACACCACCAATTAGGCAGATTTCAGCATCGCCAGTCATGATGGCACGTGTACCATCGTGAAGCGCTTGCATTGATGAGCCACACAAGCGGTTCACCGTCACGGCGCCAATTTCAATCGGCAGACCAGCAAGCAGCGCCGCATTACGTGCAACGTTAAAGCCTTGCTCTAGTGTTTGCTGTACACAGCCCCAGTAGATGTCTTCAATCTCGCTTGGGTTCACTTGTGGGTTACGCGCAAGAATGCCTTTCATTAGGCGCGCAGATAGATCTTCTGCTCGTGTATGACGGAAAGCACCACCTTTAGAGCGACCCATTGGAGTACGTAGACAATCGACTACGACAACATTTCTTGTTTGATTAGTCATTTTAGAATCCCTCCTTAGATAGAACCTTGCTGTTGTGCACCGTAAAAGCTTTCACCTTTCGCAGCCATATCAATCAGCATTTGCGGTACTTGGTACATCGCACCTAGCTCGGCGTGTTGTTTTGCCATTTCAACGTATTCAGCAATACCCACGCTGTCTAGATAGCGGAATACGCCACCGCGGAATGGAGGGAAACCAAGACCATAAACCAATGCCATATCTGCTTCCTGCGGAGTTGCGATGATGCCTTCTTGTAGGCACAGCACCACTTCGTTGATCATTGGAATCATCATACGTTGAATGATGGTCTGATCGTCAAAGTCCTGCTTATCGGCACAAACGTCAGCAAGTACCGGTAAGATCGCTTCGGAGAAGGTTTTCTTCGGCTTACCTTTTTTATCTATGGTGTAGCTGTAGAAGCCATTACCATTTTTCTGACCATATTTGTCTGCTTCGAACAGTGCATCAATCGCATCACGACCTTGTTTACCCATACGCTCAGGGAAACCGTCAGCCATCACAGCTTGTGCGTGGTGCGCGGTATCAATGCCGACTACGTCAAGCAAGTACGCCGGTCCCATCGGCCAGCCAAACTTACGCTCCATGACTTTGTCGATTTTCGTAAAGTCAGCACCATCACGAAGTAGCATGCTGAAGCCGCCAAAGTATGGGAACAATACGCGGTTAACGAAGAACCCTGGGCAGTCATTAACGACAATTGGTGATTTGCCCATTTTCGCAGCATACGCCACAACACGATTGATGGTTTCATCAGAGGTGTGCTCACCACGGATGATCTCAACAAGAGGCATACGATGCACTGGGTTGAAGAAGTGCATACCACAGAAGTTTTCTGGGCGTTTTAGTGATTTTGCCAATAGGTTGATAGGAATCGTTGAGGTGTTTGAGGTGATAACGGTGTCGTCACCGACATGGGATTCAACTTCACTTAAAACTGCTGCTTTTACTTTCGGGTTTTCAACGACAGCTTCAACAATCACATCAGAGTTTTCAATACCTGCGTAATGTAAGCTCGGTGTGATTGACGCTAAAATACCCGCCATCTTAAAGCCATCAATGCGACCGCGAGATAAGCGTTTATTCAGCAGCTTAGATGCTTCAGTCATGCCTAGGTCGAGCGACGCTTGCGCGATGTCTTTCATTAAGACTGGCACACCTTTTAGCGCTGATTGGTAAGCAATGCCGCCACCCATGATACCTGCACCTAACACGGCTGCACGTTGCGTGTCTTTACTTGCTGACTTCGCTGCTTTTTTCGCAATGCCTTTGATGTATTGATCATTAAGGAATAGGCCAACGAGTGATTTTGCTTCTTCCGATTTAGCCAATTTCACGAAGTGCTTACGTTCAATGTCTAACGCTTCATTACGTGCAAAGCGAGCACCTTCTTCAATCGTGATAACGGCTGTCATTGGGGCAGGGTAGTGAGGGCCTGCTTTTTGTGCCACCAGACCCTTCGCCATGGTGAAGCTCATCATTGATTCAAGCTTACTCAGCGTTAGCGGAGATGTTTTCTGTGCTCGGCGTGCTTGCCAGTCAAGTTTCTCGTTAATTGCAGAGTTAAGAGTTTGTAGTGCTGATTCGTATAAAGCATCAGTCTCTACAACTGCATCGAGTAAGCCAATTTTCAATGCTTCATCCGCACGGCATGCTTTACCTTGGGTGATGATTTCCATTGCGCTGTCTGCGCCAATAACGCGAGGTAAGCGTACACAACCACCAAAGCCAGGCATGATTCCCAGTTTCGTTTCTGGTAGGCCGATGCTGGTGGTTTTGTCACCAATACGCATGTCTGTTGCTAGCACACATTCACAACCGCCACCAAGAGCGTGGCCTTTGATCACTGAGATGGTCGGAACGGGTAAGTCTTCTAATTTGTTAAAGATGCTATTAGCAAATTGCAGCCATTGGTCGAGCTCGGCATCCGTTTTAGCAAACAGACCTAAAAACTCGGTAATGTCTGCGCCTACAATGAATGCGTCTTTATCTGAAGTGAGCAACAACCCCTTGAGGCCTTGATGGGCAATGAGCGCATCAAGAGCTTTATCTAGCGATTCCAATGTCGCTAGGTCGAGTTTGTTGACGGATTTTGGAGAGCAGAAGCTTAGCTCTGCAATACCATCTTGTATTTCCTTTACCTGTAGGGTTTCGGCTTGGTAAATCATTGTCTATCTCCATGACATACAATCGTGGATTGTCTGTATACCTATTTCAACGACGCCGTGTACCTCGGCAAATAGGTATCGAGGAAGTCGTTTTATTTTTGTTCTGGTTTGACCAGTAAAGTTAGTTTGGATCGTGGATTGTCTAATTTCAATACATTTTTTAAACAAGTGTTTAACATTGTGCGCTGTGGCAGATCTTATGCGACGGGTAAATCACACTCGTGATAGACTTCAGGCAAATAAACCTGAATCCATAATCCTATGAATGACAAGCCTTATCTGATTCCAGCAGAGCCCGCTCAATTTGAAGAAGAAATTAAAAAGAGCGTCTTCATTACTTATTTGGCACACACGCCAAGTATCGAAGCTGCAAAAGCATTTGTTGATCAAATCAAAGCTAAACACGCTGATGCTAGACATAACTGTTGGGGCTTTGTTGCTAGTCGACCAGAAGATTCGATGCAGTGGGGCTTTAGTGATGATGGAGAACCTTCAGGGACGGCAGGTAAACCGATCCTTGCTCAGCTGTCTGGATCTGGTGTGGGGGAGATCACGGCTGTGGTCACGCGATACTCTGGTGGAATCAAGTTAGGTACAGGCGGCTTGGTTAAAGCGTATGGGGGTGGGGTACAACAAGCGCTCAAGCTGCTTCAAACTATTGAGAAAAAAATAACCACAAAGCTCAGACTAACGTTAGACTATGGGTTTATGCCGATCGCACAATCAATCATGCCGCAATTTGGTGCGATAGAAGTCGAGGCTGAATACAGCGATCAGGTCGTATTAGTGGTGGAAATTGAGCTTCGAGAAGTGAGCGCGTTTACCCAAGCAATCATTAATAAAAGCGGGGCAAAGGCAATTGTCACTCCGCTAGACGGACAATAATGAAAAACAGGAAGCAACAGGGACAGCTTCGCTAGTCAATTTATCCATGCAATTTCGTTCAATTATTCGAATCGTCGGGCTACTGCTCGCACTCTTTAGTGTCACTATGCTTGCGCCAGCACTCGTTGCGCTGATCTATCGAGATGGTGCTGGTGTGCCTTTTGTCACGACATTTTTTGTTCTGCTGTTTTGTGGGGCCGTTTGTTGGTACCCAAACCGCAGGTATAAGCACGAGCTTAAAGCTCGAGATGGCTTTCTTATTGTCGTCTTATTCTGGACAGTACTTGGCAGTGCAGGCTCGATCCCCTTTCTCATTGCTGACAACCCGAACGTCTCAGTGACAGATGCGTTTTTTGAATCGTTTTCTGCTCTCACGACGACCGGGGCGACCGTTATTGTTGGTTTGGATGAGTTACCTAAAGCGATTCTATTCTATCGACAGTTACTGCAGTGGTTCGGCGGTATGGGAATCATCGTATTAGCGGTGGCGATTTTGCCAGTACTTGGCATTGGTGGTATGCAGCTTTACCGCGCCGAGATCCCTGGTCCAGTCAAGGACACTAAAGTGACGCCGCGCATAGCAGAAACTGCTAAGGCGCTTTGGTACATCTATTTGAGCCTGACTATCGCCTGTGCTTCGGCTTTTTGGTTAGCTGGTATGACGCCATTTGACGCCATCAGTCACAGCTTTTCCACCATTGCTATTGGCGGCTTCTCTACCCACGATGCCAGCATCGGATATTTTGATAGTTACGCGATTAACCTGATTACTGTGGTTTTTCTGCTTATATCTGCATGTAATTACACACTGCACTTTGCTGCATTTGCATCAGGTGGCGTACATCCCAAGTATTACTGGAAAGATCCTGAGTTTCGCGCCTTCTTGTTTATTCAAGTGCTGCTATTTATCATTTGCTTTCTATTATTACTGAAACATCATTCTTACACATCGACATACGATGCTTTCGATCAGGCTCTGTTCCAAACCGTATCAATATCCACAACAGCGGGCTTTACGACAACAGGTTTTGCGGATTGGCCGCTCTTCTTACCTGTGCTGTTATTGTTCTCTTCCTTTATAGGTGGTTGTGCTGGTTCAACAGGCGGCGGCATGAAAGTGATCCGTATCCTGCTTCTTACCTTACAAGGTGCGCGTGAACTAAAACGTTTAGTCCATCCACGCGCGGTTTACACCATCAAAGTAGGTGGCAGTGCCCTACCGCAACGTGTTGTCGATGCGGTTTGGGGTTTCTTCTCCGCATACGCATTGGTATTTGTGGTTTGTATGTTGGGGTTGATTGCAACAGGAATGGATGAGCTCAGTGCGTTCTCGGCGGTGGCTGCGACTCTGAACAACCTCGGTCCTGGCTTGGGAGAAGTGGCGCTTCACTTTGGTGATGTTAACGACAAAGCAAAATGGGTATTAATAGTTTCTATGCTGTTTGGTCGTTTGGAAATCTTTACCTTACTTATTCTACTTACGCCGACGTTTTGGCGTAGCTAAGGGGAAATCGTGGCAAAAGCATTATTTCTATACTCTTCCCGCGAAGGGCAGACTAAAAAAATTCTCCACTATATAGATGAACAACTTCCAGATTTCGATTGTGAGCTGGTGGATTTACATAATGTCGAGACGATTGACTTCAGCCAATACGACAGAGTATTGATAGGCGCCTCTATTCGCTATGGCCATCTTAATAAAAAGCTATACCAGTTTATTGAGCGAAACCTCAATCAATTGGAGCAAAATAAAGTGGCATTTTTCTGCGTAAACCTAACCGCTCGTAAAGAGGACCAAGGAAAGGATACACCTGAAGGTAGTGCCTACATTCGCAAGTTCCTAATTAAGTCGCCTTGGAAACCAACGCTAATCGGTGTTTTTGCTGGTGCACTTTATTACCCACGTTATAGCTGGTTCGACAGAACTATGATTAGGTTCATTATGTCGATGACGGGTGGCGAAACCGATACGACCAAAGAGGTGGAGTACACCAATTGGGAAAAAGTGGCTCTTTTCGCAGATAAATTTAGAGAACTGTAGAAATAACGTGCTCTTTTGACCGCTTTTGATGCAAATTTATCCGAACGATAAAAAAATCAAAAAAAACGAGAAAAAGGGCTTGCCAATGTGATCGCAATCTCTATAATGCCACCTCGCTGA